>NZ_QWEO01000035.1 GCF_009936035.1 Neglectibacter sp. X58
CGGATTTTAGCGATTTACCGCAACGGTGAGGATATTGTAAACACACAGGCCGCAAAGGATGAGGGCCTGCTGCTGGTATGAGTGACAGCCCCGGCCTGAAGGCCGGGGCTTGTCTTTTTTGCACCAAAAAGGAGCAGAACATGAAAAGAACCGGTTGTAAGGATATCAAGTGGAGCGACCGATTGATCATCGAACGGATGCTGAAAAACAGGGAAAGCAAAACGAAAATCGCGGCGTATATTGGGGTGAGCCGGGCCAGCATTTACAATGAAATTCATCGCGGCATGACCCTGCAGATGACCCCGGAGTATGAGTTTGTAAAGGTTTACTGCGCTGATACGGCGGAGCGCTGGTATCAGGCGCATTTGGCGGTACGCGGCATAGGTTTGAAGCTGGGAAACGACTTCGCTGCGGCAAATTACATCGAACGGATGATAGTAGAAAAGAGATGCTCTCCCGCTGTTGTGGCGGCGAAAATGCAGGAGGAAAGGGGTTTTTCCACCCGGTTATGTGTGAACACCATTTACAATTACATCTACCGGGAGGACGTTTTCCTGAAGCTGAAAAAGGAGCACCTCCGCTACAAAGGCAGGCGCAGGAACCGCAGGCCCAGCCACCCTAAAGCCGCCCGGGCCTCTGCCGGGGACAGCATTGAAAAGCGCCCGCCGGAGGTAAAAGAGCGGAAAACCTTCGGGCATTGGGAGATGGATACAGTGGTCAGCGGGAAGGATGGGCGCGGGACCTTGCTGGTGTTGACAGAGCGTACAACCCGTTATGAGATTATTGTCCTTTTGCCAGACAGGACAGCCAGCAGCGTGGTGAAAGCCTTGGATGTTTTGGAGAAGAAATACGGCAGGCGCAAGTTCCGGCGCACCTTCAAGACCACCACCTGCGACAACGGCAGTGAATTCGCGGACTGCCAGGGCATGGAGCACACCCGTTATGGACGCGGCCCTCGCACAAAAATCTACTACTGCCACCCTTACAGCGCTTACGAGCGGGGCAGCAATGAGAACGCCAACGGCCTGATACGCCGTTTCTTTCCCAAGGGCACAGATTTCAGCAAGGTAACGAAAAAGGCAGTCCGGCAGGTGCAGGACTGGATGAACCAGTACCCCAGGAAGATACTTGGCTGGAAGTCCGCAGAGGACATGATGTCCATTTTCATGTCCTCTGCCTGACCCACCAAAACTGAATAGCCTGGGCCAGCCGAAAAAGCAGAGGCTTTTCCGGTTTGTTTGCTGTACGCCGAACCAATGCAGCACCGCCTCCGTACAAACCTTGCTGCTTCTCAAACTTTTTTCTAAAAACCTCTTGACATTTGGGCCAGGCGTGGGGATTTTACAGTCAGGGAAAAAACAGCTTGACAACTGACACATTTTGGCGTATAATAAATAACGTTGTAAAAACAAGTGCGGGCGTAGCTCATCTGGTAGAGCGCCACCTTGCCAAGGTGGAGGTAGCGAGTTCGAGCCTCGTTGTCCGCTCCAGCAGGATAACGCTGCATCCGGTTCGCATACTTGGTATTGCTGAGTGCGCGAATTTTTGCCTGCAGTAAAACAACTTTTTATCCATCTTACAGAGGGGGCATTTTCAAGTTTTTGGAGATGCTTCTCCTTTTTTATTATGAGGTACTTGGATAGACCAGATAGCAGCACGTTTCCAAAGACAAATAATTCCGGCAGCGCATAGCGAACCCCTTTTTGGAAAAGACTAGAGACAGAACCGACCAAAAAGGAAGAGGGGACAAGTGTGGAATATATAAACGCATTCTGGGTGGGCGGGCTTATCTGTGTGATAGGCCAGCTTCTCATTGACCTGACCAAGCTGACCCCGGCCAGGATTATGGTGATGTTTGTCACGGCGGGGGTGCTGCTGGGTGCCTTGGGCATATATGGCTCCATTGTGGACTATGCGGGCTGCGGGGCTACAGTGCCCCTGTGCGGCTTTGGCTGGGCCTTGTCTGAGGGTGTCCGGGAGGCTGTGCAGGAGAAGGGGCTGCTGGGAGCGTTCACAGGCGGCCTGACCGCCGGGGCGGCTGGAACAGCCGCTGCCGTATTCTTCGGCTATCTGGCGGCGCTGGTGGCAAAGCCCAAGGATAAGTCCTGACCAATCCGGCGAAACGGAATAGTAAAAAGGGCCTGGCGTGTATCCAGGCCCTTTTGCCGCATGGGTATTAGAGTCTGTCTTAAAACTCCGAAAAACCGTCTTTTTGTCCAGTAACAAACGGTTTCTGTGTTAAAAATCCTCGAAATACGAAAGTATTTCTTGCGGTTTTTGCCTTGAAACCGCCTGCCCTGAACAAAAATACTGGCATTTCTCTGGTTTTAAAACAGACTCTAGGGCATCTTGCAAAAAGGCTAAAAAAGTTCAATAGGCGGTGGGGCGCAGGGCAGCGTTATCTGCCCTGTTTTTTTCCACCATTTTTGTGGCCTGCTTACTGGATAAACGTGAAGCACACATCAGGAAGCTCCGGATTGACATGCAGCAGCAGGCCCCATTCTGTAGCCTCGGCCCTGGCGCCTGTCAAATTCTCTACATGATCCACGCCTCGCAGCAGCAGGGAAAGGTTCTCCGCCCGGCCCTGGAAGCTGACAGTGACCTGGTCGTTTTTGTTAACAGCCTGGGCGTCCAGCATGTCCTTGCCGTACATATCCTTCACGCTGGTGCTGGCAGTGCCTGTAAGGTGGAACAGGTGCAGGGTCAAGTTCTTGCCGTAGTCGTATTCTACATGTTCATCGTCCCCGCCTATAGGCAGCAGGGTGTTTTCCCGCACCATCAGGGGCAGGCTCATGAAGCTGTGTATTTCATGGATCCAGCGGCCCCCTTCTATAGTGCGGTTGTCCAGCAGGTTTGTCCACAGGCCCTCCGGCAGATAGTAGTTCACGTCGCCGGAATCGGTGAACACCGGGGCCACCAGCAGGCTTTCCCCCAGCATGTACTGGCGGTCTAAATCATAGCAGGGAATATCCGCCGGGAATTCCAGGGTCATGGCACGCATGGAGGGAATGCCGGTTTTATGGGTATAGACGGCGTTGGAATAGAGATAGGGCATCAGGGTGCATTTCAGGTTGGTAAACTTGCGCACCACGTCCACAGCCTCCTCCCCAAAGAGCCATGGCACCCGGTAGGACTGGCTGCCATGAAGCCGGGAATGGGTGGACAAAAGCCCGAAGGCGGCCCAGCGCTTGTAAACCCCGTCTGGGGCTGTACCTTCAAAGCCGCTGATGTCATGGCTCCAGAAGCCGAAGCCGGACATGCACAGGGAAAGCCCTGCCCGGAGGGATTCCCACATGGAAAGGTAATTGGAGGTGCAGTCTCCGCCCCAGTGTACAGGGAACCTCTGCCCGCCCACAGTGGCGCTGCGGGCAAACACACAGGCCTGGCCTTTTCCCTTGTATTCTTCCAGCAGTTCAAAAACGCATTTGTTATACAGGTATGTATAATAGTTGTGCATCAGCTCCGGATCGCTGCCGTCAAAGTACGCCACATCTGTGGGGATTCGCTCCCCAAAGTCTGTTTTAAAGCAGTCCACACCCATCTGGAGCAGCGCCCGCAGCTTGTCCTGATACCATTTCCAGGCGCCGGGATTGGTGAAATCCACCAGCCCCATGCCTGCCTGCCATAAATCCCACTGCCAAACGTCGCCATTAGGCCGCTTGAGGAGATACCCCTTTTCCATGGCCTCCCTGAACAGGGGGGATTTCTGCCCGATGTAGGGGTTTATCCACACGCAGATTTTTAAAGCGCGCTCTTCCTTCATCCGGCGGAGCATGGCAGGGGCGTCATCAAACATGGACTCATCCCACTGGAAATTGCACCATTCGTTTTCTTTCATCCAGTAGCAGTCAAAGTGGAATACATGCAAAGGGATTCTCCGCTCTGCCATGCCGTCCACAAAGCTGCGCACCGTCTTTTCGTCATAGCTGGTGGTAAAAGAGGTGGTCAGCCACAGGCCGAAGCTCCAGGCGGGAGGCAGGGCGGGCCTGCCGGTAAGGGCCGTATAGTTTTGCAGGACTTCCTTGCCTTCCCTGCCGCCTATTAACATGAAGTCGATTTTTTCCCCGGGCACAGAAAACTGCATCCGGGTAACAGCCTCAGAGCACACTTCGTAAGACACCTTTCCACTGGAATTTACCAGTACCCCATAGCCGTTGTTGCTCATATAGAAGGGAATGTTTTTATAGGCAATTTCCGAGGAGGTGCCGCCGTCCTCGTTCCACATGTCCACCACCTGCCCGTTTTTCACAAAGGGCGTGAACCGTTCCCCCAGGCCGTAAATGCGCTCGCCCACGCACAGGTCGAACTGCACCCGCATGAAAGGCCCTTCCGGGGTTTTCATGGTGCTTATCATGGCGTGGCCGAAGCGGTCGCCAATTTTGGTGAGAAGCCGCCCGTCATAAGAGAAGGTAAAGGAGGCCGGGTTTAAGGTGATCGTCAGCTTTGTTTTGCCGCTTTGGATGATAAGCCCCTTTCTGGTTTCCTCCACGTCCAGGGGCAGATCCTCCATGGCCAGCTCAAACTGCGGCTCCTTTTTGGCGCTGCCTATAAAGTGGTATGCCTGCACCCGCAGGATGTCCTTTCCAGGCGAGGAGATAAACAGCTCCAGCACAGGGCCGCCCATGGCCCGCTGATCCTGGGCATAAGGCACGGCATAGAGGTACACTTCTTTTTCGCTGATTTTCACCTGCCGTATCTGCACGCAGTCGGCGTTTTCCACGCCGGGCAGGTTCAGCCAGTAGCCTTTTGTAAATTTCATAGGCGGCTCCCTTCTTTTGCTTTGGGGCTCTTCTCATCTGCCGATTCGGTCGGTTCGCAGATTGTAAACGCTCGCGTGGAGCGCGAACGTTTGGCCACATGGCAGACGCTCACCCCAAACCCCGGAAGCCTTTTTGTAAAAAGGCTCCCTCCAAAAACTAATTTGCCCGCGCATTGCGAAAGCGGTTGAAAAAAGGTTCCAGATGCGGTATAGTATAGTAGCTGGCCCGCTACTGTTATTATAGCTTATAGCACAGGGAGCCGCAAGCCTTGTTTGGGCAAAATATAAAAAAAATAGAGAAAACACCGGAGGTTTTTGGTATGGGTTCGGGAATCATTTTAGCCGTTGTAATTGCAGCGGCAGTCCTTATTTTGTTGGCAACAGCAGGGGCATGGCTGTGGGCCATTGCGCCTTCCGGGAAAAAGGCGGACTTCCGGGAGTTCCAAAAATATGATTATGCCCACCGGGGCCTGCACAACATAGAAAACAAGGTGCCGGAAAATTCCTGCACCGCTTTTTCCCTGGCAGTGCTGGGGGGCTTTGGCATGGAATTTGACCTGCAGCTTACAAAAGACAAGCAGATAGTGGTGCACCACGACAACTCCATCAAGAGAAGCTGCGGCGTGGACAAAATCATTTCCAGCATGACGCTGGAGGAGCTGCGGGGCTATAAGCTTTTCGGCACAGAGGAAAAGGTGCCCCTGTTCTCCGAGGTGCTGGAGGTTGTGGGAGGCAAAACGCCTTTGATTATTGAGCTGAAGGGCTATAACGACCCCAATGAGCTGTGTGCCCTGACAATGGAGCAGCTAAAGGCGTATAAAGGGCTGTATTGCGTGGAATCCTTTGACCCCCGGATTGTCCGGTGGTTTAAAGACCACCACCCGGAGCTGGTGCGGGGCCAGCTTATGGACAGGATGAAGGCCGGGGATGAGGGCCTTTCCGCCAGCGGGGCTTTCTTTGCCCGGAACCTGATGACAAACTGGTACAACCGCCCCCACTTTGAGGCGTACAATTTTAAATACCGGGGCATCCTGTCCCTGGCTGTGGTGCGCAGGCTGTTCGGGATGCAGGAGGTAAGCTGGACGCTGCGCACCGAGCAGGACTATAAAAAGGCTAAGGCTTTGGGAAACCTGTGCATTTTTGAAAAGTTCCTGCCTGCCGGCGTGGAGGAAACAGGCAAGGGCCGCAGCTATGAGCAGCTTCTGGCGGCGGCAAAGGCCGGGGCGGTGTGCAGCGCCACCGTACAGACAAAGGGGCGATAAAAAGGAAAAGGCGAAGGCGGAAGGGATTTTCCCTTCCGCCTTTTCTCATGTCCTTCCGATGGCTTCCCGCAAGCCCGCGCAAAGCTGGGTAACCAGCAGGCTGGTATTGGCGTTCCGCTCCAGGTTCTGCCGGGCTTCCTCTGCCAGCTCCGGCAGGCGCACAAGCTGCTTTAGGGGCAGATCCGCCAGCTTGTCGGCAGCCTCCGGCGCGCCTCCCAGCAAGGTTTTGCCCCCGCAGCGCAGCATACAGGCGTCCCGGAAAATCAGCCCCAGCCGGACAAGGGCCTGCCTGCACAGCGCCCTGTCTTTTAAAAGGGGGGCGGCGGCGCAGAGCAGATTGTGGGCGCCCCGGCCCGGCAACGCCAGGGCCATGGCAGCGGCAGCCTCCATGGCTTCTTTGGCTGTGCCGCTTTCCAGCTCCCCCTGCATCAGGCCCAGATTCCCCCCGCAGAGGGAGGCAAGCCTGCGGGCCTCCCCGGGGCTTATGTCCCTGCTGGCTTCCAGCCACTGGGCGGCTTCTTCCTCGCTGGGCGGCATAAGCTGGAAAACCTGCGCCCGGGATCGGATGGTGGGCAGCAGCGCCCGGGCAGAGCGGCATACCAGCAGGAACACAGCCCCGGCAGGCGGCTCCTCCAAAAGCTTTAAAAGCTTGTTCTGGGGCGCGTCCAGAATATATTCCCCGAAAACCAGGATGTATACCGAATAGTCTGCCTCGTCGGGCATCCGCTGGGCATCCGCAGCCATTTCCTGTATCTGCTCTACGGAAATGCTTCCGCTGTCCCCCTTGCCCTCCACCATGCGGATGTCCGGGTGGGAGCCTGCCTTGGCCCGCAGGCAGGCGGGGCATTCCCCGCAGGGGGCCTTGCCCCGCCTGCGGCACACCAGGGCCTGGGCTATAAGCCTTGCCAGAGTGCGCCGCCCGGTGCCCGGCTCCCCCTGCAAGATAAGAGCATGAGGAAAACGCCCGGCGGAAAAAGCGTCGGACAAAGCGCTTTTCACACCGGGGTTCCCCAGAAAGCCTGTAAAATCCACAGGCTCTTATACCTTTTCGAAGCGGTCTACGTTCAGCACGAAGATGGTGGAGCCTCCCACTGTAACCTCCACCGGGAAGGAGGAATACATACCCACCTCCATGGTAGAGGTGCTGGGGACAATCTGGGTGCGGCGGCTGCTGTATTTGGAAATGATGCCGATAACGTCATCCACCTTGTCATCCTCCACGCCGGAGATAAAGGTGGTGTTGCCCGCCATCAAAAAACCGCCGGTGGTGGCAAGCTTTGTCACAGAATACCCGCCCCGGGTGAGAGCGGAGGACACGGCGCCGCTGTCGTCATTGCTCACAATTGCTAAAATCAGTTTCATGAGGTATCAAGCCTTTCCCGGCCGAAAACAGAAAGCCCGGCCTTTAAAAAATACGCGGGCAGGGGGATGCGCGGGGCATTTCCCCTGCCTGCAAGAATATTATGTGAATTTATTATAGCATAGTACCGGGAAAAAAACCAGTGCAAATTTAAATTTTAGTGATTTTAGCAAAGGTTTAGTAACTTCCCTCTGTAGAGAAGGTGATGTTTCCGCCCTCCTTGCGCCGGGAACTGGCCCGGCGTTTGTTCAGTTCCTGGAGGAACAGCTCTTCGTCAAAGGGAATTTCCACAGGCTTCTCCAGCCAGGAGGACAGGTGCATGGCGTTGGAAAGGGTCAGGCCCCGGATGCCCTCCTTGCCCTCCGCCACCAAAGGTTCGCCCCGGAGGATGCGGGCGGCAAAGGCGTTGAGCACCCCGGCGTGCTGGGGATTCTCCCCGTCCGTCTCCACAGGCACCATTTCGCAGGGAGGCTTCTGGAAGCCTTCTTTGGCGCTGCGGCAGAACTCCCGCTCATCCTCCTGCAGCTTCCAGAAGGAGAGTGTGTCATTTTCGCACACCAGCTTGCCTTTTGTGCCCGTCACTTCAAAGCGGTTGGTGCCCGGCGCGTCTCCGGTGGTGGTGACAAACACGCCTGTAGCGCCGTTTGCAAACTCCAGGTAGGCTGTCACATCGTCCTCCACCTCAATGTCGTGCCACTTGCCCTCGTGGCAGAAAGCCTGCACCTTCACAGGCAGGCCGCAGATCCACTGGAGCAAGTCTAGCTGGTGGGGGCACTGGTTTAAGAGCACGCCGCCGCCTTCCCCGGCCCAGGTGGCCCGCCAGTCCCCGGAGTCGTAATAGATCTGGGTGCGGTACCAGTCGGTGATAATCCAGTTCACCCGTTTCAGATCCCCCAGTTCGCCCCCCTGCACCATTTCCCGCATCTTCCGGTACAGGCAGTTGGTGCGCTGGTTGAACATCATGCCAAAGGTAAGGCCGCTCTTTTCCGCGGCTTCGTTCATCTCCGCCACAGCCTTGGTGTACACCCCGGCAGGCTTTTCGCACATGACATGCAGGCCCTGCCGGAAGGCCGCTTGGGCCAGCACCGGATGCTGGTAGTGGGGGACAGCGATAAGCACAGCCTCGCACAGGCCGCTTTGCAGCAGGGCCTCGCCCTCCTCGAACACGGCGGCGCTGGCGGGCAGGACGCCTCTGGCCCATTCCCGGCGCTCCTCCCTGCGGTCTGCCACTGCGGTGATTTCCAGCTCCGGGCACCGCCCCTCTGTGATGTTTTTCACATGGGTAGTGCCGATGTTCCCCACGCCGATAATGCCAAGCTTCACTTTTTTCATACCGTTTTACCTCCTTGTGTATATTAAATAAAACAGCTTTGCCGCTGTGGGCATACAAAAATTATATTAAAAATGGTTTTAGGGTCAACCCCTTTTTTAAAAGGGGTTGCAGAGCGCGAGACAGCGTCTCGCGGCCTATAGGCCGTTGCGTAGCAGTTCCTCACAGCAGGCCCCGGACATATTGCCAATAGAAACGGCGGTCGCCGGACAATTCTTCTTTTAAGGCGGCCTCCAGGTTTGCCGCGTCCGCTGCCAGAACCTGCAGCTCCTCCAAAGAAAGCATCTCCCGCCCGAACCTGGCTTTCAAGGCTGTTTCCTCCCAGTGGGGGGGAGGCTTGCGCTCCCCGTAATACAGGGAGGCCTCCAGTGCGTGAAGCCTTAACAGGTGGGCATAAAGGGCCAGGGCGGCCTTGCTTCTGTCCCGCTGGGAGAAGGCCTTTTTCCGCCAGTGCCTGTGAAGGAACCGGTTGCCCCACAGGACTGCAGGGGAAAGGGCCAAAAGCCCGGCAATGCCTAAAACCAGCGCAAGCACAGAAGGGAAAGGCTCTTCTTCCTCCTCTGCCGGGCCGCTGTTCACTCCAGGCCCAGCGCTGGGAGAGGGCGCTGCGGAGGGGGAGGCAGTGGGCGCAGGCGTGGGGGTGGGGGAAGGGCTTGCGCTGATTTCCGGCAGCTCCTCTCCCTCCAGAACTTCCCCGGGCACTGTGCCGGCAGAGGGAGCCTGGGCGTTATAGTAGGTGGCAGGGGCTTCCAGGGAAACAGGGGTGACCTCTATTGGCACCCAGCCCATCCCGCTGTAGTAGACCTCCAGCCAGGCATGTGCGTTCTTGTCGGGCACGTCCACCCAGGTGCCGTTGTAGCCGGAGGGGACGGCATATCCCTCGGCATACCGGGCGGGTATGCCGGCAGAGCGGCACAGGGCTACAGCGGCGGTGGCAAAATGTACGCAGTAGCCTGTTTTGGATTCGCTTAAAAAGAACTCCGCAAAGTCCTGTCCTTCCGGCATCACAGGGGGCTTTAAAGTATAGGTATACCCTTCCGCCAGCACCTGCTGTAATTGGGCCAGGAAAAAATCGTAGGCATATTCTGCCAAGTCCTGTCCTGCCTCCTGAGGGGAGGTAAGGCCATGGGACTGGCGGAACCTGCTTAAAAAGGGGCGGCACCCATCGGGAAGCTGGAGGTATTTTTCATAGACAAACTGGCTGTATTGTTCTGTGAAGTCTACCAAGCCCTGCCCTTCCAGGGATAAGGGCGCTTTGGCCCAGTCCGGGGCTTTTATCTGGAGGGGCTGGAACAGCCGCTGGGTTGCCCTGTCCAAATCGCCTCCTGCAAGCTGTAACAGCAGGCCCTCCCTGTTTACGGTATTGCCATAGGCATCCTGGTTGCGCTGATCCGCGAAAAA
The DNA here is from genome assembly GCF_009936035.1 of Neglectibacter sp. X58. Taxonomy (GTDB): domain Bacteria; phylum Bacillota; class Clostridia; order Oscillospirales; family Acutalibacteraceae; genus Acutalibacter. Next base: position 10,113 of record NZ_QWEO01000035.1, read on the forward strand.
GGCCCGTTCATAAGCTTCATCCTTATGGTCAATCAGCTTTTCTTCCCAGTGCTCTGCCAGCCGCAGGCCATAGCTCAGGTGCTGGCTGGGCAGGCTTACGCCCTCCAGGGTATAGGCAGGGGTGCCGGAAAACAGGTTTTCAGAGCGCAGAAAACCGTCCCCCTCAAACACAGCCCGGAAAGAAGATAAATCCTCTTCGTCAGAGGACAGGCCGTAAGGGGAGAAGATACACCGGGGGTTTGCGCTTACGCTTTCTACGGAAAGGGTGTAATCATATTCCAGGGGATAGGAGGAAACAGGCAGATATGCCTGAAAGGCGGCTTCCATGGTCTGGGCCTGCCCGGGGGCGGCGAAAGATTCCAGGGCAGCCATGTCCTCCGGGGCAAGCTTCTCCCAGCTATGCCCGGTATACACGCTGCCTGCAAAGCTTTTGAGGTAGCCTTTTTGCTGATCCTCCCGCAGGCCCGCGCCGCCGTTTTCCCAGTCATACTTTACCCGCAGGGCGGTTTTCCCTGAATATCCCCGCTCCCGCAGGTTGTCCAGGGCCACCCGGTTGTTGTTGGCGCCCTGCCCGCCCTGCAGAACTGCTTCCAGGCCAAAGCCGTTTGCCATGCCGGAGCGCAGATCGTTTACAAACCGGGGCCGGGCGTAATCCTCCTGGGGGAAAAGCAGATATACCCCCAGCATACACAGCGCAGTGATGGGCAGCAGCACCAGCAGCACCGGGCGCACAGCCGCCCCGGAAACCAGGAAGCGCTTCTGCTCGTCTAAAAGCCTGTGCCGCCTGCCCAGCACCGTAGCGCTGAGCAGCAGCACGCACCAGAACAAAAGCAGCATGCACAGCGCCCAGAAAGCAGGAAGGATGGAAAGGGCCATGGAAAGGGAGAGCACAGCCCCTGTCAGGCTGAAGGCCCCCAGGCCGTTTTTCCGCCGCACAAGGGTCCAGGCCAAGGCCCAGAAGAAGGGGGGCAGCAGCATGGCGGTAAAAACAGTGGCAGTATAAAAAACCTGTTCCTGCCCTGCTTCCGGCACAGCAAACTGCCGCAGGGGGAACTGGAGCTTTTCGCTGTAGGCCTGGAGGATAAGGTTTAAAACCCGGCCCGCACCCTCGGCAGCCTCTTTAGAGAAGTACAGGATTGCGCCGCCCCAAAGAAGGATGCCCCCGGCAAACACCACAGCCCGCCCCCGGGGCAGCAGGGACTGCATAACGCCCAGGACGGCGCACAGCGTGCCTGCCGCCAGCAGGGGAGCAGGATAGACGGGCAGGTGAAAGGCAGTGGAAAAGCAGCACAAAGCCCCAAAGCCTCCCAGCAAAGCCAGGAGGGTGTAAAAGAATATCTCGAAAACCGGGTTGGAGCGGGGAAGCTGCAGGCGGGGTTTGTCTAAAAGCAGATCCTGTTCCAGGGCCTCCCGGGGCTTCTCTCCGTTTTTTTTCGCCATGTTTCACCCTCCTTGCTTCATTTTTAGAACCTGTATTCATAATCGAAATTGCCAGATGAGCGAGAATTTTTGGAGCCAATCAAGGCAAATGTTCGCAGGCAGGCTGTCGCCTGGCAAGAAAATTTAACACAGAGTGGCTTCAAAAAGGCCGCTCAGATGACAGTTACAGGTTGTGAATACAGGTTCTTAGCTACAGCACCATGCCGTTAAGGGTTTCCGGCACCTGCCCCGGCAGGACAGGGATAAAGTCCGGAGTGGCTTCCGCCGGATCTATACCGGTACAGAAGCCTGTGAACCGGGCGGCGGGGTAGAGATCCCGGAGGAAGCGGACACGTTCTGTATCCGGGGTGCAGCACAGGTACAGCACATGGGATACCCCCCGGGGCAAATCCTCCCGCCGCAGGGGCGGCAGGGACGCCCGCCCCCCGGCGCTGAGCACAGCCTCCAACGCGGGCCGGGCATCCTCCGGCTCACACAGCTCCAGAAGGGCCAGGGACTGCCCCTCCCGGTAGCCTACCCGGTGGGCCGCCTCCTGCTGCAAAAGAAAAGAGGACAGGGTGGCAAACACGTCCAGCAGCAAGTCCGTTTCAGACCCGGCGCCGTTTAAATCCAGCAGGAAAAGCAGGCAGTCTGCCAAAGGCAGGCTTGGCTCCTTCACCAGCATCCGCCCGGTTTTTTGGGACAGCTTCCAGTGAACCCGGGAAAGCCTGTCCCCCTGGCGGTATTCCCGCAGGCCGAAAAGCTCGGTGAGATCGTCCCCGGGCTTTGTCTGGGAGTATCGATCCCCGTCGCTGTCCGGGCTGCGGCTGGGCTGGACGGAAAGGGCGGGGCTGTACACCAGGGGGAAGAAAAAGGCAGAGCACCGGTTTTTCCCCCGCAGGGAGATGGGCAGGGCAAAAAGCCCCAGCAGGTCGCAGGCAGACACCTTGCTGATGGTGCAGGTGACAAGGCCGCAGGCGGCGGAGTGCAGGGCGTGTTCCAGCAGCAGGGGCCTGCCGCCCACCGTAAGGATAAGGTGTTCCTGCCGCGTCCCGCCTGTAAGGGAATTTTCCACAGTCAGCCGCATACGCACCTGTCCGCTGGGCAGGGGCCAGGGAGATCGCGCCTCTATGCGCAGGGGCACGCTTTGGCCCTTGCGCGCCCGGGCTATAGAGCCGTCCTCCTGGAGGAAAAGCCGCACCCGCATAGTGAGCATCCCTGGCAGGGAGATAACCAGGGAGCAGAGGGGCAGGGCCAGGGATAAGAGAAAGACATAGTAGGAGATATACCCGTCAAAGCAGATGAAAAACAGCCCGGTGCCCAGAAGGATCATAAGGTAGCTTAGCCGGTTTATCAGCATAAAGCGCCCCCTATCCGATAAGCTTGGGGGCGGGCACATCGTGGAAGAGCTCCTCCAGCACGCTGTGCGCGTCCCGGTCATTAAGCCTTGCCTGGGGATCCAGCACCAGGCGGTGCTCCATCACGTTGTAAAAGAGCAGGCCCACGTCGGCTGGGATTACGTAGTCCCTGCCAGCCATCCAGGCGCTTGCCCGGCACGCCCGCACCAAGGCCCCTCCTGCCCGGGGGCTTGCCCCCAGCCGCACCAGCCGGTGCTCCCGGGTGGCGGTACACAGCTTCTGCACATAGCGGTACAGATCGTCTGCCACATGCACTTGGGCCGCCTCCTCCTGCATCTTCCGGAGATCTTCCAGGGAGGAAGTGCGGTGCAGGCAGTCTACCGGGCGCTGGCCCTCGGTCTGCTTCAATATCTGGATTTCCTGATCCGGGGTGGGATAGCCGATGGACAGCCGCAGCATGAAGCGGTCAAGCTGGGACTCTGGCAAAGGCTGGGTGCCCGCCGAACCCAGGGGATTTTGGGTGGCAATGACTGTATAAGGCTGGGGGAGCTTTCGGGTAACCCCGTCCACTGTCACCTGCCCCTCCTCCATAGCTTCCAGCAGGGCGCTTTGGGTTTTGGCACTGGTGCGGTTGATTTCATCCGCCAGAAACAGGTTTGCCATCACCGCCCCGGGCCTGTATTCCAGCTCCCCCGTGGCGCTGTTCAAAACAGAATAGCCCACCACGTCTGTGGGCATCACCTCCGGGGTAAACTGCACCCGGGTGTAGGAAAGGCCCATGGCCTTGGAAAAAGCGAGGGCCAGGGTGGTCTTGCCCACGCCGGGATTGTCCTCTAAGAGGATGTGGCCCTTTGCCAGCATGGCCATAAGCACCTTGCAGATAATGGTATCCTTTCCCACAATGGCCTTGCGAACCTCATTTATAATAGACAGCGCCCGGGGCTGCACCATAAAGCATCTTCCTTCCTGATTTCAAAAAACCGCTTCCCGCCAAAGGCTTTGATATGTTATACTAAAATTAGTAGCAGAGAGATAAAGGCGGGGAAAACCGCCGTTTCTTATAGTATAACAAAAATTCACTGAAAACAAAAGGGGGATCCGTGTGAAAAAAAGTTACGTTAAGAAAGCGGCCCAAAACTGGCTGGAGAAATACTGGGAAAATTCCCCAGGGCTTGCGGGCGCCTATGTCTCCGGCTCTTATCTCGCGGCAGCGGAGGATGCCCAGTGGCCCGAAAGCTCGGACGTGGATATAATGCTGGTCTGGCAGGCAGGCGCCTGCCCCCCAAAGCTTGGGAAGCTGCGGGAGCAGGGCGTGCTGCTGGAAGTTTCCTCCATAGAGGAAACAGAGTTTCAGGATTTGCCCCATGTGCTCTCCACCCACTATCTGGCCTATGCCCTCCAGGCCGGGGAAATCCTGTACGATCCCCAGGGAACCCTCTCTGCCCTGCACCAGCAGGTGCGGGAGGCGTATGCCAAAAGGGAATGGGTTGAGGCCCGCTGCGAAAGCTTTTACAAACGCATCCGGGAGGCTGTGGCGGGATACTGCCCGGAAGGCATGTCCTTTGCCCAGAAGGCAAACGGCTGGGCCTTCACCACAGCCATCGCCTGTTTCCCCATCCTGCTGGCAAACCTGGAAAACTGCACAGTGCGCAAACGGTATCCCGCTGCCCGGCAGGTGCTGAAAGCCTATGGCATGGAGGGCTTTTATCCCAGGCTGCTGTCCCTGCTGGTGCCGGAGCCTTTGGGCAAAGAGCGCCTCCTGGCACATATGGACGGGCTGGAAAAAACCTTCTCCCTGGCCTGCGCCTCCACAGGCCCCTCGGCAGGCTGCCCCTTCCGCCAGGATATCTCCCAGGAGGGCGCGGCTGTGGCTATTGGCGGCAGCCGGGAGCTGCTGGACACAGAATATCCGGAAGACGCGGTGTTCTGGATGCTTGCCACCTTTGCCCGCTGCCACATCATCCTAGACATGGACAACCCTGCCCTAAGCGGGGAGCGCCTGCCGGCCTTCCAGGCTTTTTTGGCGGATCTGGGCATTTCCCGGGAAGAAGATATCGCTTCCCGCCTGCAAAACCTTGCCGCCTTCCTCCCTGATTTGGAGAAAGCGGCGGGGGAGATTATCGATCAACGGGAGAAGCAGCAGCGCCTGTTTTGACAAGGCGGGAGAAAAATGGTAAAATAGCCCTGATACCAAAAGAGGGATCCCTCTTTTATGCCGTTCCAGTAAGGGAACGGCATAATCCCCCCTCTGAAGGTAAAGACTGGAACAGGAGAGCGCCGCAGACAGGAGGAGCAGGCTATGCGCATTGCCACACGGATCATCAAGCTTACCAATAAAATATTCCCCCAGGTGCCCCATCCCTTCAACCTGCAGAACGAGGGCCGGGAAACCTATGCCCAGTGGCAGTACCGCAAGGGCGGGGACACCATAAAATTTTTCCTGGAGGCCTGCACAGCGGAGGAAATGTTCCGGGACAAGCTGGTGCTGGACATGGGCTGCGGCGCGGCAGGGAAAAGCCTTTATTATTGTTCCCTGGGCGCAAAGCACGTCACAGGGGTGGACGTGGTGGAGCACTATGAGGAGGAGGCAAATGCCCTGGCGGAACAATTGGGCTATAAGGACAGGTTCACCTTTATTAGGGCCTCCGCTTTCAGCCTGCCCTTTGCAGACGGCTCCTTTGACACGATTATCATGAATGACTTTATGGAGCATGTGTCCGACCCGGAGCGCACCTTACAGGAGGCTTTGCGGCTTATAAGCCCACAGGGGGCCATTTATATCAACTTCCCGCCCTATTTCCATCCCACTGGGGCGCACCTCAGCGATGTGATAAACATGCCTTGGGTGCATCTGTTTTTTACGGAAAAGATGCTGGTGAACGCCTATAAAGAACTGGTGAAGGGAATGCCTGACGAGAAAGAACGGATCTCCCTGCGCATTTCCCAAAAAGAAAACGGGGAGGAATATTTCGGGTATATCAACAAGATGACCCTGAAAAAGTTTCAGGGCATCCTCCGGAATCTGGGGGTTGTGCCATTCTATTACCGGGAAGCGCCCCTTCGCCCCTGGATGGCCCCTTTGGCAAAGCTGCCCCTTTTGAAAGAGATGTTCGTGAAAATGGGGGTATGTATCATTAAAAAACCGCTTGCCCCGGCGCGCAAGGTGTAAGGCGCTTTTGAAAAGAGCGGCGGGTTAAGGGGCCAACTCCTGATGGCTGCACATCATACTTTACAGAGACCCCCCCTTGCCTGCTGGCAAGGGGGGTTCTCATAATAAGTAGAGGAGAGAAAAAGGAATTTGCAGTTCTCAGCGATATAGCAAACGCGCTTGAAAATCGGTATGCACCGTCAACTATACTGCTGCGCTCGGAGAAAGCGCACGTCCGTACCTAAAAACTCCAGCATCCCGTAATACCCTGCCAGCCGGGAGGCAAAGCGCTGGCTGTAGCGCTGCTCCAGCTCCTGCATGGAAAGGTTCGTGCTGATAATGGTGGGCTTCCCTGCCAGCATTCTGGTGTTCACAATGTTATACAACGCCGCGTTTACATACTGGGAGGGGAATTCCGTGCCCAGATCGTCCAGGATCAGCAGGTCGCAGGACACAAGCTGGGAGTTTGTGTCCCCGGGGGAGTCCGGCCCGCCTCGGTCAAAGCGTTCCCGCTCCAGGGCCACAGCAAAGCTTTGGGCAGAGCCATACACCACCCCATATCCCTTTTCAATGGCCTTCCCCGCGATAGCCAGGGAAAGATGGGTTTTGCCAAGGCCGGTAGGCCCCCGGAACAAAAGGCTGGAGGAGTTGCTCCGGAAACGGGCGGCATAGTCCTTGCAGGCAGTGAGGATGTTTTCCATCTGCCGGAATGCCCGGGGATCGCTTTTATAGTAGTCCAGGGAAAAGCGCTCAAAGGTGCTTTTCTCCAGAGGAGCGTTCATGCTGAGGGCTTCAAAAGCCATGGCCCGCTGCATCTGCTTCAGGCACTGGCACATATGCCCGTCCGCAAAGCCTGTGTCCTTGCAGCGGGGACAGGCATAAGGGGGCTGCAGGTCGGCAGGGGAAAGGCCGTGAGAGGAAAGCAGGCGCTCATATTCCCGCTGCAGGGCAAGGCCTTTGTCCCGCAGGCCTTCCAGGGCCTTGCGCACGTCGCCACCCTGTATGACAGCCCTGGCGGCCCCGCAGGCATTTGCGCCCATTTGCGCCTTGATTTCCCGGGCTTTGGGGCACAGGCGGTAAAAATCCTCCGCCTTCCGGGCCGCCGCGCTTTCCGCCTCCCGCCGGGAGCGCTCCAGCTTCTTGCAGGCCTCGTCATATATCTTTCGTCCATATCCCATAAACGCCCTCCGTTCAGGTTTTTGCCATGCCCGCTACAAATCCTTTGGCAGGTGGAAAAAGCTCATGCGGGCAAGCTCGTCGATATCATAGCTTTTCTCGCCTTCAGCCCCGGCTTTTGAAGGTCGGGGAGATGTTTTTTCTGCCTGCCGGGCGGCTTTTTTCTTTTCCTCGTGAGCAGAAAGCTCCTCCAGGTTCCGCACGCCGGCTGTGTGCCAGCTTTCCAGCACCCTGTCCATATAGGCGGCGCTGAATTTTCCCGTGTTGTCCACGCAGCGCTCATAGGCGGCGGAAAGCATTTCCTGGGAAAAGCCCCACTGCTCCACCCAGCGCAGGGCGGCTTCTTCTTCCTTTTTGCTGGGGGAGCGCTTGGGCAGGCCCGCCGCCCCCGCCACTTTATTCCAGGCCAGGCGGCGCTGGCTTAAATCCTGCAGCTTGGCATCGGCAGCCTCTAAGGAGAACACCCCGCTTTCCGCCCAGTCCCGAGCCACAGAGTCCAGATAAGTCGTACCGGTTTTCCCCACCTCCTGGGCATAGTGCAGCAGCATAACGCTTACCTCGGGAGGCAGGCCGTAGTCATCGGTGATGGTAAGCAGCAGGGTGGTCATAGCTGGGGAAAGGGTTTTCCCCAGCACGTTTTCCGCCTCCTGCATAAGAAACCGCAGCCCTTCCGATTCCTCCAGCCGCACCGCAAGCTGCACGGTATCGGGCTTTACCATGCGCTTCCTGGGAGGCAGGGCAGGCGCGGGCTGGGCTTGCGCCTGTTCTGCAGGCAAGGGCATTTGGCGTACAGGCGGGGATGCCTGCTGTGCCGGGGCCGGGGGCGGCGCGGGGGCAAAGGGGGCAGGGGCCTCCGGCTGGGGGACAGGGCACAGCTCCCCGGGGGAGGCTTCCGCCAGAAGCCCTCTGTCCGCCCAGTATTCCAAAGATTCCTGGGCGCTTTCCGCTGATAAATCCAAGGCCTGGGCCAACCCCTGGGAGGAAAAGCCCTCCCCGGCATGGCGCAAGGCCCACAGCAGCACTTGAAGCTGCTCACGCCCGGCAAGCTTTAAATGCCTGTCCACCAGGGCGCAGGGCACAGGGAAAATCTGGCCCCATGGCCCCAGTTCCAAATGATATTCCAAGGGCGCACCTCCTATAAACCAGTTTTGGGATCAAACCTTTTTTTAAAAGGTTTGCGGGGTTTGGGGTGAGCGTCTGCCTGCGGCAGGCAAGACCGCGCCCCCAGATCTTAGCTCCTGAAAAGGGAAATCTCCAGCCATTTGCCCCGGTACAGCCGTACCATGAAGATAAGCCCCCGGGCGCAAAGCTCTGCCGCCATGGCAAGCCACACGCCTACAAGCCCCAGTTGTCCCGCCAGCAGCAGGGACAGGGTGATGCGCACGCCCCACATGGTGGCAAGGCTGATGTAAAAGGGGCCTTTGGAGTCCCCCGCGCCCCGCAGCGCGCCGGAAGCCACAATGGAAGCGCCGAAAAGCGGCTCCGCAAAGGCCACAATGCGCAGCACCTGGGCGCCCAGGGAGATAACCTCCGGATCCTTGGAGAAAATCATAATAAGCTGGGGGGCAAAGGCAAAGAGCACGGCCCCGCCTAAAGTCATGATGGCAATGCCCATCCAGGAAACCATGCGGGCAAAGCGCCTGGCTAAATCCTTGCGGCCCGCGCCCATGGTCTGGCCCACCAAAGTGGTGCCTGCCACTGCCACGCCGGAGGCAGGCAGATAGCTGATAGACTCCGCCGTAACCGCCAGGTGGTTTGCCGCCACCGCCACAGTGCCGATGCCGGTAATCACAGCGGTTATCACAATCTGGGCCACGCAGAGGGTAGCCCGTTCCAAAGCGGCGGGAAGCCCCAGCCGCCAAACTGCCAGCAGGCATTCCCGCTGGAAGCCGCAGCGCTGTTTCCACTTTAACTGCACAGGGGATCGCCTGCGGAACATGACTAGTAAAAATAGAAAGAAAACAACAGCGGTGGAGCACCCGGAGGCAAAGGCCGCCCCTGCCACGCCCCAGCCAGCCCCCCACACAGGCACACTGAAGCCGAACAGTGTGAGGGTGCGGGCGGGATAAATCAAGCAGAAGTTGAGCACCACATTTAAAACGTTTATCATCAGGTTCAGCACCATGGGGGTTTTGGTGTCTCCGGCGCAGCGCAGAATGGCGCTGAACATGTTGGCCCCCAGGGTGAAGGGCATGGCGCAGGCAATAATGCGGAAATACAGCGAGGCCTGGGGCCGTACAGCAGCCTCCGCCCCCAGCAGGGCAGGCAGGGGGAAGGACAGGGCAACGGCAACGCCGCCTAAAAGCAGGCCGAAAATCCCCACAAAGCCCAGCGCCTGCCAGGCCACATCCCGGGCGCTCTTTTCCCGGCCGGCTCCCAGGTGCTGGGCCACCTGTACGGAAAAACCGATGGAAGCGGCATTAAACATGCCGCCGAACAGCCAGGTGGTGCTGGCGGTAAGCCCTACGGCGGCAGTGGCGGCAGATCCAAGGGAGCCTACCATGGCGGTATCCACATATTGCACCAGGGTAATCATAAGCTGCTCTACAATGGCAGGCCAGGCCAGCAGCAGGACGGCCCCCATGGTGTCTCTCATCCGGGGCGTGCCTTCTGCCTTAAGCAGGCAGGAAATCCTCTCTCCGGCCGTCATACTTCGTAGTCGATGCAGGCCCGGCCCTCCGGCTCCCGCAGCTCCTTCACAAACTGCCCAAAGGCCACGTGGGCCGGATGCTTCTGGTAAGCGGTTAGCTGCTCCAGGGAGTCAAATTCCGATACTAATATATAGTCATAATTCCCGGGCGCCTGCCCCTCCGCACCGAAGCTTACAGTAAAGCGGGTGAACTCTGGAATCTCCTCTCCCAGGGCCAGCATACGGGCCTTGGCTTCCCGCAGGTTTTCCTCTTTGGATCTCCCGTTGGCAGAATCCTTGAATTTGAACATGACAATGTGACGAATCATATCCCTTTCCCCTTTTCCTAATGTAATACGGTATGCCCGTATTGTACTCCATTTCAGGCGGGATTGCAAGGCTGAGGGGGCGGAGGGGGAAAATTTCACAGCAGGATGTCCGCTGGCAGCGGACATCTGGACGCTCGTTGTGGAATCTAAACAGAAGCAGCGCCAAAATCTGATAACAGTTTTGTAACAATTTTGCAGGGAAAAAGGCTGGGAAAGCTGGGTTCTTCTAAAGCGGAACCTTCTGTTTTCCGCATGGCAGAGCCATTTTCAGAAGGCGTAGGCCTGTGTGAAGGGAAGGTTTTTCCTCTGTGACGGGTATGTGAAAATTCCATGAACAGATGTTGACAAGGGCTTTCCCAGCGTGATATAATGTTGGCACAAAAAGCAGCGTGCACTTTGGCTGTTTTTGGTGAAGTATGACGGATTTTGCTTCTGGAGAGTAAAATGCTGTTATACACGCGCTTTTGGGCCTGTGCCGGCCTTAGACGCAGGCCCAACCATTACACACCGCCGTGAAAGGCGGACGAGAGGAGGCAGCCCGGGGGAGGGCATCGGAAAGGGCTTTAAAACGGAAACGGCAGGCAGAATGCAAAGGGGATCCCCTTTGGCGTATTTCTATGGGTTCCATAGAAATATCATCCTTAATTGCCAGCCTAATAAAGTTTTCGCGGAAAAGCCAGAACTGCCGGCCCGCCGCAAGCTGCCGCAATTTCAAAAGGAGGCATTACCAAATGAAAAAAAGGACAGTAGCCGCTCTGCTGGCGCTGGCTTTGGTTCTCACCTGCATGCTTAGCGCATGCGGCGGCGGAGACAACAGCAGCGCCAGCACACCCACACCGGGTGGCGACACACCCGCTTCTTCCGCTGGCGAGAGCAAAGCTGAAAGCAAGGAAGAGAGCAAGGCTGACACCCCCGCCCCTTCCGGTGAAATGACCGACGTGGGCACCCCCCGTAACGAGACCCTGATCGTAGAAGTGCAGTCCACTTCTAAGACTCCCGGTCAGTTCAACACCCTCATGCAGGGCACCTCCACTGGCTTCGGCATTCATCAGCTCATCAAGGCCAGCCTGTGGGAAATGAACACCATCAAGGGCGAGCAGTTCTGCGACCTGGCTGCTGATTTCCCTGAGTCCAACGAGGACTTCACCGAGCACACCTTCCACATCCGCGAAGGCCTCAAGTGGTCTGACGGCGTTGACTTCACCGCTGACGACGTGGTTTACACCATGAACCAGATGAAGGATAACCCCGGCCTCACCACCTCTGGCTACTATCAGCAGATCTTCAAGTCCATCGAAGCTGTTGACGCCACCACCGTGAAGATTGTCACCAACGAGCCGTTCCCCCGCCTTGCTCTGAAGTTTGGCGTTACCATTTACGGCAACGACCTGCGCGTTGTGCCCAAGCACATCTATGAGCAGCAGGAAGACATCAGCCAGTTCCAGGATCCGGAGCCTGTCACCCTCACTCCCTACACTGTGAAGGATTATGACTCCCTGGGCAACTGGGTGCTGTACGAGCGCCGCGAAGACTGGGAAGCCACTGACGTTGGCGCAGTTGAAGGCAAAGAGCCTGCTGCCAAGTACGTTCTGTTCAAGGTGCTGGGCGATGCCAACACCAAGCAGATGATGATGGTTAACAACGAAGTTGACATCATGAACGAGTGCACTCCCGAAATGATGGAAGCCATGATCGCCCAGAACGATAAGATCAAGGGTTGGTATCCTGACTGGCCCTATGCCACTTCTGATGACCCCTGCTCCAAGGGCATCGCTTTCTCCATGGGCAAGGGCGCTCCCTATGACAACCCCGACTTCCGCTGGGGCATGGCACTGGCTCTCGACTTCGAGAAGATCACCCAGAACGTGTTCCAGGGCACGGGCCGTATGTCCGCCTTCTCCGTGCTGACCGGCACCCTGGCTATGCACGACTACTACTATGATGATCTGGCTAAGTGGGCCACCGATGAGCTTCGCCTTGACCTGGGTGACGGCAACGGCAAGACCTATGAGCCTTTCGATCCCGACATGCCTAACCGCATTGCTGAAACCATGCGGCAGCAGGGCCATGACATCCCCGACGATCCCGAAACCATCCGCGACCTGTTTGGTGTAGGCTGGTGGAAGCATGATCCCGAGGCTGCTGAGAAGCTGCTGACCAAGGCTGGCCTGGAGAAGAAGGACGATGGCTGGTACTTTGACGGCAAGCCCTTCGTTATTGAGCTGACCTACCTGAACGATGACAACGAGGCTCAGCAGAAGCGCGGCGGCGAAGCTGCCTTCAACCAGTGGACTGAGTTCGGCCTGAACATCAACCTGGTGTCCAAGTCCGGCGCAAGCTGGGATACCGATGCTAGCACCGGTGCTTATGAGATGGCTACCTACTGGCCCACCGGCGGCATCACCGAGGACATCTACTCTCAGTTCTCCGGCTGGGATGCTGATCTGATTGTTCCTATGGGCGAGCGCGGCTCCGGCCAGGGCACCCGCTGGAACAACCAGGAAGCTACCGACCTTATCCATGAGATTGCTACCCTGTCTCCTGACGATCCTAAGTGTAAGGAAGACAACATGAAGCTTATCAAGCTCATGACCGAAGAAATGATCTTCATCCCCTTCCACTCCGGCGTCAAGCTGTGCCCCACCAACGAGACTTACTGGACTGGGTATCCCACCTCTGAGAATCCCTACAACGGCCCCTGGTGGTGGTGGAGTGTGTTCAAGTTCTTCACTCCCTATATCACCCCTGTTGCCTAAAATTTAGACGCTATAGCTTTTAAAAAAGCATAAGCTGCTGCTAAATTTCTGAATTGCATGTTTTGAAAATTTAGGAGGGAGGCGGCGAACTGTATTTGTAGTTCCCGCCTCTTTCTTATACTTTCTGTATAATTTTCCAAATTGTTTTCACTTAGTCCTGCAACTTTTGTGAGGTAAGGAAGTGTAGCTGTTGAAATTCCGTCAATTTTTACTTTCGAGAGTTTTTTCGTGGGCTATCACAATCCTGATCGGCGTTACCTTCATATTCTTCATCCCCCGTATGTTCCCTTCTGACCCTGTTGAGAATATGATAGGCCAGATCACAGCCCGCGCCGGACAGATGGATCCTGTCGAATTGGAACTGCTGCGCAAAAACCTGCGCACACAGTTCGGCCTGGATGGATCCCTTATACAGCAGTATTTTGATTTCCTGTGGAGAGGCCTGCTGCATTTTGACTTTGGCCCCTCTCTGGGCAGTTTCCCCACCCCTGTGAATGACATTATCGGCAGAAACCTGCCTTATACTATGGTATTGTCCCTTAGCGGCACTATCGTGGCTTGGATCTTCGGTAATGCCATCGGCCTGCTGGCTGGTTTCCGGAAGAACGCCCGTTCTTCTAAGATTCTGGAAAGCATCGCTATCTGCATCTATCCCATCCCCTACTTTATCGTAGCCCTGGTTTTCCAGATTGTCTTCGCCTTTGTGCTGGGATGGTTCCCCTTACAGTCTAACATTGTAACCAACCAAGGCTTTGGCGCTTTTATCAGCAGTTATACCAGAGGCTCGTTCCTGCCCTTCATGGGCCTGTTGCTGGTAGGCATGGGCTGGCAGATTATCTCTATGAAATCTCTGGCAAGCACTACCGCAGAAGAGGACTTTGTGCTCTTCGCCCGGTACCGCGGCCTGTCTGAAAAGACCATAGGCATCAGCTATGTGCTCCGCAACTCCATCCTTACCCAGATCACGGCTCTGGCCATGAGCCTGGGCGGCGCTTTCAGCGGCTCCATCATGACGGAGATCATCTTCACATATCCCGGCGTTGGCCAGCTCATTCAGGGCGCCATCCTGGGTTCTGACTACAACATGATCTTGGGCTGTATCACAATCTCTATTGTAGCTGTTTCCACCGCAACGCTGATCGTGGACTTGATTTACCCGTTCATCGATCCCCGTATCCGGTACGCTTAAGGAAGGAGGAGTCGTAGCATATGAAAAAGTTTTGGAAAAATGCCAATTTCCGCTTGAGAGCGGGCATCATCATTACTGCGTTCTTCTTCATTATTGGATTTGTTGTCTATTTCATTCCCCATGCGGATCCTTTCATGTTCAATACATACCCCGCCAAGCTGGGGGTTTCATCTGAGCATCTGCTGGGTACAACAGGCATGGGCCAGGACATTCTGTGGTCCCTGATTGAGGCCATTCATAACTCCCTGTCCATGGGCCTTATCGTGGCGGCTATCGGCACCGTGGTAGGCGTGTTCGTGGGCCTGCTGGCCGGTTTCGCCGGCGGCACCCTGGACCGCGTCCTCACCATCATCACCGATACCTTCGTAGTTATCCCTTCTCTGCCCATCCTGATTCTGATGACCTCCCTGATGCGCGGCAGCTCCAGCTCTACTGTTATCCTGCTGGCCCTGGTTCTGGCTATGTTCGCTTGGGCGTGGCCCAGCCGCCAGATCCGTTCCATGGCCTTGACCATCAAGGAGCGCGACTTCATCCACACCGCCCGGTTCTCCGGCGAGGGCACCTTCCAGATTGTTGCCACCGAAATCCTGCCCTTTGCCCTTACCTGGTCCCTGTCTAACTTTATGAACGCTGTTTTGTCCGCCATTGGTCAGGAATCCAGCCTGGCTATCCTGGGCCTGTCCCCGGCGAACCTGCTGTCCCTGGGCAATATGATCAACTGGGCCAAAGAGCGCAACGCGATCTTCACCCGGCAGTGGCTGTGGATCGGTTCCCCCATTGTGGCAACAGTCATCCTGTTCATCGGGCTGTTCCTGTTGATCACGGGGTACAATGATTATCTATCCATGAAGAGAGGCAGGTAACGTATATGCTAAAAGTCGAAAATCTGTCCGCTTCTTATCAGACTATTGATGGCGACGTCCATGTTATAAAAGACCTGGACTTTGAAATTCGGGAAAACGAAATTTTCGGTATCGCGGGCGAGTCCGGCTGCGGCAAGACCACCCTTTTAAAGACCCTCTATGATATCGTGGAATTCCCTCTGGTTATCGACCAGGGCAAGGTAATCCTCAGCGGTGAAAAGAACGGGCAGAAGTTCTCTTATGAGTC
Source organism: Neglectibacter sp. X58 (assembly GCF_009936035.1). GTDB lineage: Bacteria > Bacillota > Clostridia > Oscillospirales > Acutalibacteraceae > Acutalibacter. Next base: position 25,227 of record NZ_QWEO01000035.1, read on the forward strand.
CGGCCAGATCCGCAAGAGCTGGTGGAACAACATTTCCTATGTTCCCCAGGCCGCCCAGAGCGTTCTGAACCCCATCGTGCGTTTGAAGAAGCAGTTCCTCGATTCTATCCCTGATGAGGATAAGAAGAACGAAACCGAGGAGCAGACCCTGGCCCGCGTGGCCAAATATCTGGAGGACTTGAGCCTGTCCCCCGACGTACTGGAGTCCTATCCCTTCCAGTTGTCCGGCGGTATGCGGCAGCGCGTTATCATCGCCCTTGCCACCTTCATGTCCCCCAACGTGGTGCTGGCCGACGAGCCTACCACCGCTCTGGACGTGGTTGTACAGCGCGGCATTCTGATGATGCTTATGCGCCTGCAGAAGCAGTTCAAGAACACGCTGGTTATCGTCAGCCATGACATGGGCGTACACTACCAGATCACAAACCGCATGGCTATCATGTATTCCGGCAGCGTCATCGAACTGGGCGACACGGAAGAGATCTTCTCCGATCCCGTCCATCCCTACACCCAGATGCTGGTTGCGGCTCTGCCCCGCGTAGGCGATAAGAGCCAGAAAGTGGGCATTCCCGGGCGTCCGCCAGCCCTGAAGAATCCCCCTCCGGGCTGCCGTTTTGCACCCCGCTGCCCCAAGGCAACAGACCGCTGCCGCAGCGAAGTGCCCAAGTTCCGCGAGGTCAAACCCGGGCGCTTTGCCGCCTGCCATTTGCTGAATGAGGAGGTGGGCTTGTAATGGCTGAAAAATTGCTGGAAATCAAAAACGTCAGTAAGATATTCCGTATCGGCGGCATGATCCGCGGCAAAAAGCTGGTGGCCGTTGACGACGTGTCCTTGTCCATCGACAGCGACAAGCCGGTTATCCTCTCCATTGTGGGCGAGTCCGGCTGCGGAAAGTCTACTCTGTGCAAGATGGTTCTCCGCCTGCACCAGCCCGACATGGGCGATATCACCCTGCTGGGCAGATCCTATAAGGATAAGAAGGGCTATGACCCCAAGCAGTTCCGTTTGGATGTGCAGCCCATTTTCCAGAACCCCTATGAATCCTTCTCCGCCAGAAAGACAGTGGACTCCTACCTGTACAATACCGCCCTGCGCCTTGGCATTGCCAAGAACCGCGCCGAAGCGGATCAGAAGGTAGACGAGGCCCTGAAGAGCGTGGGTATGTCCCTGGCCGTTGTCAAGGGCAAGTATCCCACCCAGTTCTCCGGCGGCGAGCTGCAGCGTGTTTCCATCGCCCGCGCTTTGATCACGCAGCCTAAGCTGATTATCGCTGACGAACCTGTTGCTGCTATCGACGCTTCCATGAAGATGAACATTGTAAACCTCTTCAAGGATCTGAAGGAGAAGTACAACGTTTCCTTTATCTACATCACCCATGACCTGTCCACGGCATATTATGTGTCCGATTACATCGCAACCCTGTACCGCGGCTGCCTGATTGAATATGGCCCTGCCAAGGAAATCATGGACGAACCCGCCCATCCTTACACAGAGCTGCTGATGAATGCGGTTCCCCGCGTAGGCGATAAGTGGAAGGAAGATCTTGTAATGCCTGACATGGAGGACAAGGAATTCTCCATTGAGTATTGCAAATTTGCCCCCCGTTGCCCCTATGCTACTGACGAGTGCCGGAAGGAACGGCCCAAGGAGACTTATCTCAGCGATGAGCGCAAGGTGCTTTGCTACCATCCGCTGAACAATGGAAGCAAATAAATTATCAATCCCCCGAGGTTTTCCGCCTCGGGGGATTCTTTCGTTTTGCCAGGCTTCATGTTCTTAAGACTTTCCACTGTATAGTAAACGCACTTGAAAATCGGTATATACGATTTTCAAGCCGGGTGGCTACGCCACCTGGTTTAAAAGAGGTATTCGGCCTCTTTTGAACTGCGTTAACTATACTATGCACAACTTCCGCAGTGTCAGAGTATTCACGCCCACACCGCTGCCCCAGCTTTTTGGGCGGACAGCGCGGCTTTATACCGCTTGAGATAAAGAGAAAAACCTTCCGCCGTCTTCTCGTTTGGAAGCTGGCATTTTTCCTGGGAATTGGCAAAAACCTTGTGGGAGAGGTAGTCCTCCAGGGACTCCCCATTTTCCCGGTTTTTCCGGAACATGGCAAGCAAGGCCATGCCCCAGGGGCCGCCTTCTCCGGCTGTTTCCAGCACAGCGACAGGCACATCCAGAGCACTGGCCATCAGTCGGGGAGCCACCTCGGGCACCTTGAAAAGGCCGCCGTGCCCGTAAAGTTTGTCCAGCGCCACCTGCTCTTCCTTCAAAAGCGCCATGCCTATACGCAGGGGGGCCATGGCGGCGTAAAGCTGTGCCCGGGCAAAGTTTCCCAGGGTAAGGGAAGCCAAGGGATTGCGCAGCAACATAGGGCACCCTGCCTCCAGCTTCATCACAGGCTCCCCGGAGAAACAGTTAAAGTTTACCAGCCCGCCGCAGTCCGGTTCCCCTGCAAGGGCTGCCTGATAAAGGAGGGCATATAAGTCGCTTTTGCTGATTTTCGTCCCGCAAGCCCCCAGAAGCTCCCCAAACAGCTTTACCCAGGCGTCCAGATCGGAAGTGCAGGTGTTGCAGTGTACCATGGCCACAGGCTTGCCAGTGGGAGTAGTCACCATGTCGATTTCCGGATACACCCGGGAAAGGGGCTTTTCCAGCACCACCATGGCAAAGATGGATGTGCCTGCCGACACATTCCCTGTCCGGGGAGAAACGCTGTTGGTAGCCGTCATGCCCGTACCCGCATCCCCCTCCGGCGGACAGAAGGGCACGCCGGGCTGCAGGCAGCCGGATGGATCCAGCAGCTTGGCTCCCGCCGGGGTCAGGAAGCCGCCGTCATCCCCGGCGGTCAGGGCGGCAGGCAGGATATCCCGGATTTTCCAGGGAAGCCCGTAAGGCTCTGTCAGGCTGTCAAATTGATCCAGCATCCCGCTGTCATAGTCCTTTGTAGCGCTGTCCAAAGGGAACATGCCGGCGGCCTCTCCAGTGCCCAGCACCTTCCTGCCTGTCAACTGCCAGTGTACATATCCCGCCAAGGTGGTGAGAAAGCCGATGCTGGGGACATGCGCCTCCTGCAGGCGGACAGCCCGATATAAATGGGCGGCGCTCCAGCGCTGGGGAATGTTAAAGCCAAAGAGATCTGTCAGCTCAGCGGCTTCTTTTTCGGTGATGGTGTTGCGCCAGGTGCGGAATGCGGCAAGCTGCCGCCCTTCCCGGTCAAAGGGAAGGTAGCCATGCATCATGGCGGACACCCCCATAGCCCCCACTGTAACCAGAGTTTCCCCATACTGTTCCCGTACCTCCCGGGCCAGCAACCGGTAGGCCTCCTGGATGCCTGCCCAGGCCTCCTCCAGGGGATATGTCCATATGCCGTCTGCCTGCCGGTTTTCCCAGGTATAATCGCCGCTTGCCAGCGGCGTGTGGCCAGGCCCGATTAAAACGGCCTTAATGCGGGTAGAACCAAGTTCCAGCCCAAGCGCGGTTTCCCCTTTTTGTATAGCCAGCTTTTTTTCCCTGTCCATTAAAATCCCTCCCGAATTTTATGTGGTTTTTAATGTAAAATCTCTATATAGATTTTGACTATCCTTTTAGAAGTTCTCAAATGCCGTCAAAGCCTTATTTATCAAGGCTTTCCGGCATTTTTGATTAAGGAAGATACTCACAAATACCTGCAAAAGTTTTTAGGTTTTTGCGGTGAAAGGTAGTACAAAAGTAGTAAAACCTTATCCCGCTTTACGCTGCCAGCCGTTCCATTTCAGCCCTTGCAGAAGCAAAAGTCGCGTGTGCGTAATAGTTCAGCGTCATAGTGATATTGGAGTGTCCCATGATATACTGCAACGCTTTGGGGTTCATTCCTGCATTGGCTAAATTGGTGCAGAACGTGTGCCGGAGTGTGTGGGGCGTCATAACCTTTGGCAAGGCTTCCGTTTGGGTCTTGCTGTACTTCTTCACAAACCCCCGGAACATAGCTTCATAGTTCGCCGCCACTTTCGGCTTTCCGTCCCGGTTCAGGAAAAGGAAATTGCCGTAGCCGTCTACTATGATCGGCTCTGTACTCCTGCGGTTTTCAAGCACCCGTTTCAGTGCGTCGTGGACCTTCTCGCTCATAGGGATTTGCCGGACGCCGCTTCTCGTTTTGGGGGTTTCGATATAGTAGCCGCCCGCCCCTCATAAAAGCTGGTGGTCTACCTGAATTGTCCTGCCCTCAAAATCAAGGTCGGTTTCCGTCAGCCCGCAAAGCTCGGAAATCCTAATGCCCTGTCCCTAACAGTATCCCGATCTCGTCAAGGTATTTCTGATAGATGCTATCGCTCTCCACAAAGGATAAAAGGCTTGCTTCCTGCGCTGGCGTAAGCGGAGCTTTTGGCTCTATGTTGTCCTCAATCACGGTGTTAAGCTGGAAGTCAAAAGGATTTTTGCGGATACAATCGTCCTGTATCGCCGTGTAAAACGCGGCTTTCAGTGAATGCTTGTGGTTGTTGATGGTCTTGAATGAATATCCCTTGTCCCTCATGAGTAAAGCCCATTCTTTCGCGTCGGAGAGCTTTACATTTTCAATCGGGCAGGCTCCAAGGTTATCTTCCTCCAAAATCCGCATAAGCTGTTTTCGCCCCTGCTGTGTGCCTTGCCGCACGTTTGCCCTGTGGCGGGTCTGCTTCGCGTAGAGCTGGCAGACAGTCATTTTCTTTCCGATAGGGTCTATGCCGTTGTCAAGGTCTTTCTGTATCTGCTTTTCCTTTTCCCGCAGGGATAAATCGTCGCGTTTCCCGGCAGGGGTCTTGTCTGTGGGTACTAACTTCCAAGCGTAGACAAATTGTGGTTTTCCAAAGCCGTCCGTGTATTTGTAGGCATATCTTCCGTCTTTTCTCTGGCTCTCTCCTGAACGCAAAATCCGGTTCCTGTTATCGCGTCTTTTCTGTGACATGGTTTTTGCTCCTTTCCGAAAAAGGAAAGAGCCTTGATATGCTACAAATATTGTACCACATTCAAGGCCCGGTTTCACTACATTTTTTCACTAGATAGTGTCTACACGAATTAAGTACGGATAGCAGCCCAAATAGCGATACAACGGACGTGTACCGCGGCGATAAA
>NZ_QWEO01000036.1 GCF_009936035.1 Neglectibacter sp. X58
TTCTTCGGTGGGTAATCTCAAATCGGGTATAAGATACCCATTTTCTTCGTGGTATGTGCCGCCTAACTGTTCAAATAATGATTTTGCCATTTTCTATTTCCTCCAGATATGATAGTCACTCCACATATTTGTGTCTGCTGTCTTAAACACAATTTTTGAGTTTTGTCCTTATCTGGTTTCATACTTTAATTACAGTTATCTGTAATTCTTTGACGTTAATTAAAGTTTCCTGCTTACACTTCGGGCAATAAAGGGGAAAATTCTTCAATTCGGTATTTTTCCGTATCTGTAATCTCGTCTTACTCTTACAAACAGGGCAACATATCCATATGTTTTCTTTCATCGACACCTCCCCCTTACTAATCTTCATTTCTTATTCTTTCTACTAAAGAAATGTTATTTTGCCTTTTTAGACAACCGAGAGAAATCAACATCGGAATACCTATCATACCGATAATATAAAGAACAACTGCAATAATTGGAAAATGATATTCCAAATAGGTTGCCGATTTTTGCATAAATGAAATAAAGGCAAATCCTGTTACCGTACCAAAAGTCAAGGTTATTAAAATATTCTGCAATGCAAAAAGAAAGCTTTCCCAAAATAGCATATTACGAACCTGTCGTTCTTCCATACCAATAGATTCCAACATAGATCCCCGGCAGAAACGCGCCCGCAAAGCCGCATATAGCAAGGCTCTTTTCGCCCCTACTGCGTAACATGAGGGCATAAAAAAAGCGGCGTTCCTGTTCTCCCTGTATAGGGATAGAGAAACGCCGCGTTTGCGTCGTATTCAGTTTTCATTTATTCTTTCTCAATGCTGTGTGCTGGTGGCTGGGCTGGCAGGGTTCCGGGCGGCATATCAAGGCTCTTTCCCTCAAAAGTAGTACTTCAAGTGTCCAGCCGTCGTCCAAATGCCGCGCAACTGGACGGCCCACAATGGCAACGCCCACGATTTCTTCACCGTTTGAAAGCCCGATTGAAAACTTGTGTCCGACAACCGGCCCGTGGTGTCGGTGCTTCTGCTCGACAAATGCGTTTGCTTCCTTTAATGTCATAGGGACGATTTCAAGCATTCCGCACCGCCGTTCCCGCTTCACGGAAAGAATCAAGCAGTAGTTTTATAAATATCCGAACCTCTGATTCGCCGTGAAGTGTTATACCCGCGCTTTCACCCATCGGCATTATTGTTATTGCTCCCGGCTCGTTCCCGCTTTCTATTGCATAGCGGAAAAGCGTCTTGGCCTTTTGCAACGCCTTTTCTTCCTCTGCGGTCAGCGGCCTTTCAACTTCCGCCGTGTCAAGATCGATCACGTGCGTTCCCATTCCTGCCGCTTGTCCTGCAGCAAGGGTCAGCCACCAGCCGGGGTTGCTGCGGAAATCCTCATTCGGGCAACGGTCACATTCCGGCTCAACGCACACGGAACAATACCGCTTGTGAAATTCTTCGTCCCACGGCCCCTCAATGCAGGGCAAGGACGCAAGGAACGTCGCCAGTGTTTCCGGGCTTTGCGTGATTCGTTCATATTCTGTCACTGTCAAAACCTCCTGTTTAGTTCTTGCGGGCCTATGCTCCCGCCGTTTCTGCCGCTTCCTCCACCGCGACGCGCCCGCGACGCTTGAAGTTCGCTTGTAACCTCTGCTGGGCAAGAACGGGGTTGTATGCGGGCCGCTGGTTGCGGTCAAGAATAACGGTCCCGCTTTCGTCCGTTTCTTCCCCGCGCTTCAATTCAAGGTAGATCGTTTTCACGCTCATTCTCAGCCGTTCTGCTATGTCCGCCGCCCGGTCATTTAACTGATACCACGCGGAAATCTGCTTTCGGTCTGCGAATGTCAAATATCTGTATTTCCGCAAGATTTCTCACCCCCGGTTCTGTTGTTCTCCTATTTCTTTGCAAAAAAATTAGGCTACACAGGCCGTTTGACCTTGTGTAACCTAATTGTAATGCTTGCCAAGGCAAACCTTGTCGCAAAAAACACTTGACAGCCTACAGAAGCTTTGGTATAATACTCAATACGTGAGCAAGACTCATTAGCTCAGTTGGCAGAGCACCTGACTTTTAATCAGGGTGTCCGGGGTTCAAATCCCCGATGGGTCACCACAAAACCCCTAGGAACTATGCGGTTTCGAGGGGTTTTTATTTTATAGCTTTAGTGAAAAAGCCCCCCCGGCTAAGAATCTTTGTTTCTAAAAATAAATGCTTCCGGACTTGGTGGGCTTTAATATGACAACCCACGATACGGCTCACCCTCCTAATTCCTACTTGCATTTTAGGCAGAGCGTGGTATAATTATCATGATGCAAAACGAACGCGATGGCTATGTTTTTCTTCGGTCATTGCAACGGAGGTTGGTTTTTATGATAGGCGGTATTACAGGCACCGGCCCCCTTTATGGGGCCAGGGCTGTTTACGGGGCAGCAGGGTATTCCCGGATGTATGGCGCGGGTATGGGCACAGGTGTTTTGCGAGGGCAGGCGGCTGCCCCGGAAACGCCTGTGCAGCCTGTTAAACCTGTACCCATTGCTACGGCCCGGGAGCTTCAGCCCGCTGTTTATAGCGAACGGTTGCCCAGCGAATTTTCCCAATATGCCATGCCTGTCCTGCCGGACAGCTATGCGGCAGAGCAGATGAACCGCGCCCGGGTGCAGTATCCCCAGGGCCAGGCTGCCAGCGGGGAAATCCAGGGGCAGGCAAATGCATCCAGCCAACTGCCTGGCTGGCCGGGCGCAAATGCTGCTGAGTCTCTGGTACGTATGCGCATCCAGTATGGGGCGGAAGAAGGGCAGGGCGTGGAAACCGGGGCTGTAGGCGCACAGGAAGCTTTGGAAGAAGGCAAGTGCGAAACCTGCGAAAAGCGCAAGTATCAGGATGGCTCGGATGATTCCAGCGTGTCCTACCAAACGCCCACCCGCATTGATCCGGATTTGGCGGCTTCCGCTGTGCGGGGTCACGAAATGGAGCATGTGTCCCACGAGCAGGCCAAAGCCCAGCGGGAGGACAGGAAGGTGGTCAGCCAGAGCGTGACGCTGCACACGGATATCTGCCCTGAGTGCGGCGAAACCTATGTTTCCGGCGGCACCACCCGCACTGTTACCAAGGCAAATCCTGAGGAGCCGGAGCAGCAGGAAGAGCAGGCCCAGGCTCCTGAGGCTGCATAAGGCGGATGGGCAAAAGATATAAGAAGCCGTACCAATAGGCCGTAGCGCAAATTTTTTCGGCAAATTTTACAAGCTTCTGTGTTGAAAATCCTCAACAGGCGGGAGCCTGTCTTGCGGGTTTCACCTTGAATCCTGTTAAAATTTGGCTCGAAAATCTTCAATCTTCGCACCAATTCTAATCGGTACAGCTTCTTAAAACGTAATGGTTTCAGGAAGGCGGCGTGGCTTTTGTCACGCCGTTTCCCCTATGGCATCAAACCAGCAGGGTGGGCGCCATGACAAAAAAGCAAAAAGGAGGCACGCGTATGTATCAGTTTAACCGCGAGGAATATGAAAAGCGCATGGCCTGGTATACGGAAGCCAGGTTTGGCATGTTTATCCACTGGGGGCTTTATGCCATCCCTGCCAGGGGCGAGTGGGTGCGTAGCGTGGAGGAAATCAAAAAAGAGGACTACATGCGGTATTTCCAGGAGTTCGATCCCGTAGACTATGAACCCCAGAAGTGGGCCAGGGCCGCAAAGGAGGCGGGGATGAAGTATATGGTGCTCACCTCCAAGCACCATGACGGTTTCTGCCTGTTCGACAGCCAGTATACGGACTTCAAGTCTACCAACACCAAATGCGGCAGGGATCTGGTGCGGGAATTTCTGGAGGCTGGCCGGGCCGAGGGCCTGAAGGTGGGGCTGTATTTCTCCCTTTTAGACTGGTATCACGATGACTACCCCCATTTTGGCGACCGGAACCATCCCATGCGCTTTAACCCGGAGTATCCCAACGAGGGCCGCAATTTTGACAACTACCTTACCTACATGCACAACCAGGTGCGGGAGCTGTGTACAAACTATGGGAAGCTGGACATCCTGTGGTTTGATTTCTCCTATGAGGACAAGTATAACGTCATGCGGGGGGAAAAGTGGCGCGCCACAGAGCTTGTGAACATGGTGCGCACGCTCCAGCCCGAGGTGATTATTGACAACCGCCTGGAGGTAAGCGGCGAGGGCTTTGGGTCTTTGTGGACAGGAGAGCCTGCTCCCTTCCACGGGGATTTTGTCAGCCCCGAGCAGATTATCCCGCCAAACGGCATTCAGGACAAAAACGGCCGGGACATGGTGTGGGAAGCCTGCGTTACCATGAACAACAACTGGGGATACTGCGCCAACGACCGCTTTTTCAAGCCTGCCCCCATGCTTATCAAGAAGCTGGTAGAGTGCGTCTCTAAGGGTGGCAACCTGCTTTTGAATGTAGGCCCGGACGCCAAAGGGAACATTCCGCCGGAATCTATGGGAATCCTCCGGGACATTGGCGCGTGGATGGGCAAGAACAGCGAGAGCATCTATGGCTGCGGCAAGGCTGGCATGGAAAAGCCGGACAGCGGCCGCGTCACCCGCAAGGGCAATACCCTCTACTACCATCTGTTTGAAAATACCATCGGCCCCATGCCCCTGCCCGGGATTTCCCCGGAACAGATTGACTGCGTGCGGATGCTGGAAACCGGGGCAGAGGTGCCTTTGTCCAATAGCTGGGTGCATAACGACTATGCCCACATGGCCTTTGCGGATTTAGGCCCTGATCCGGTGCTGCCTGACCCGGTGGACACTGTGCTGAAGGTGCAGTTGAAATGACGGGCCTTTCTAAGGAGTTTTGCGGCTTTGCCCAGAGCGCCTGGCAAGCCAGGGCTGAGCGCCTGGGGGCGCGGGCGGAGGGCTGGGAGCGGGAGATAGCTGCCGCTGGGAAAAACGCACCCCTTCTGCGCTATGTGCTTGGCACTTTGCCCCTGCCTGATTTAGGGGAGTATCCTGCGTCCCTTTTTGCAGGATTTGTCCGCCACGCCTGCCGGGTGCGGGAGGAGTTTTCCTGGTGCCGGGAGCTTCCGGAGCATTTGTTTCTCAAAGACGTGCTCTATCCCCGGATTAATACGGAGGAGCTTTCAGACTGCCGTCCCTTCTTTTATGAGGAACTGGCCCCCCGGGTGCGGGGCCTTTCCCTGGAGGAGGCCATTTTGGAGGCGAACCGCTGGTGCGCTGAACAGGTTACCTACCGTTCTACAGACAGCCGCACCTCTTCGCCCCTGGCTGTTTACCGCCGGGGCTGGGGGCGCTGCGGGGAGGAATCCACCTTCACGGTAACGGCCCTGCGCAGTATAGGCATTGCTGCCCGGCAGGTGTACGCTCCCTGGTGGAGCCACTGCGATGACAACCACGCCTGGGCAGAGGCCTGGGACGGGAAGTCGTGGCGGTATTTAGGGGCCTGCGAACCGGAACCGGAGCTGGACAGGGGCTGGTTTACCGGGGCGGCGGCCCGGGCCATGCTTATACACACCCGGTCTTTCACAGGGGAACTGCCTGCCCCGCCATGGCTTTATCCCGGCATAGATCCGCTGGACTTGGACGTGCGGGAGGGTGTATGCTATGAAACCCTTACATCCCGGTATGCCCCTGTGGAGGCCTGCACCGTTACAGTGCGGGAGGCAGGCGGCGCCCCGGTAAAGGGCGCGCGCCTCACCTTTTCCCTGCTGAACATGGCGGCTTACCGGCCCATTGCCGGCCGGATAACTGACAGTGAGGGCCGAGCCTGCCTGCACTTGGGGCTGGGATGCGTATATGTGACGGCAGAGAAGGAGGGGCGGGCAGCAGAGGTGTTATGGGACACTGCCCGCGCCCAGACGCTGGTGCTGGAGCTGCCCTCATCTCCAGGCCTTTCTGCCCAAACACCTGGGGATTTCCGGTTTACAGCCCCAGCCGCCCCGGAAACCTTCCCAGCGCCCTTAACCCCAGAGCAGAAAGCAGCCCGGCAGGCTGTGCTGGAACAGGCGGAGGCTTCCCGCAGGGAAAAGCAGGCTGTGCGGCGGGAAGAGGGGGAGAAGGCTTTAGGCCTCGCAGAACGGGTGCTTGCCCTTCTGCCCCGAAAGGACAGGGCCGACGGCGTGCCCCCAGAGGTAATAGCTGATTGCGCCCATGCCCTCCGGTGGGAAAAGGACTTTCCTTTGGAGGTGTTCAATCAGGCGCTGCTTTGCCCCCGCATAGGGCTGGAGCCTTTAAGGGCCTGGCGGGAGGATGTTTCTCCGGAACAGCAAATGGCGGCCTGCTGGCGGGCAGATCCCAAGAAAGCGTGGCAGTGGGTGGGGGAGCACATTTCCCAGGCAGAAACCTATGGAGAACTGCCCCAAAGCCCTTACAGCGCCCTGAAGCTGGAAGCGGCAGGGGAGCAGGGCAGGCAGGTTCTGTTTTGCGGGATGTGCCGGGCCTTAGGCATACCCGCCCGGCTTTCCCCTTTGGACGGCGTGCCGGAATATTGGCAGGACGGCGGCTTTTGCCGGGTGGAAAAACCGGAAGAGGCCTGCCTGCGCCTGGTAAACCCGGAAAACCGCCCTGCCCTGTGGGGACAGGGGTATACCCTTGCCCGCTGGGAAGGAGGGGTCTGGCAGGTTCTTTCCACCGGGCATATACGCGCCGGGGAAAGCCTGTCCCTAAAGCTTTCCCCAGGATTTTACCGCCTGCTGACTGTCCTGCGTTTGCCCTGCGGGGATCAACTGGCTAGGCAGGAGGATGTCTGCCTGGCCGCAGGCGATAGCCGGGAGGTTTCCCTCTGCTTCCCCCAGGCGCAGCGAAGCCAGCTTTTGCAGAGCCTGCCCCTGCCGCCTTTTTTCCTTACAGATAAAAAGGGTCAGGCCCGTTCCAGCAGGGAGGTGTTGGCAGAGGCTCCTGTCAGCCTGCTCTGCTGGCTGGAACCAGGCCGGGAACCGACGGAACATTTATTGCTGGAACTGAAGGACGCGGCGGCAGGCTTTGAGGAGCGCCGGGACTTCTGCCAGGTTTATTTGATAACGCCCCCTGGCGCGCGGGAAGATCCCGCCCTGCTGCAGGTGATGGAGGCGCTGCCCCAGGCACAGCTTTGGCAGGCCGACATGGGGGAGGTGCCGGCCCTTGCCCGCCAGCTCTTTACAGACCCGGAGCGCCTGCCTTTAGTATTGCTGGCAGATTCCCAGGGGCGGGGGCTTTATGCCTGCAGCGGGTACAATGTGGGGGTGGCGGCGCTGCTGCTGCGGCTTTTAGAGAAAAACAGTTGACTGAGGGCCTGTTTAAAAATCGCAGATACTGCCTTTTTGCCCAAGCTAGAAGGATTTCTGTGTCAAAAATTCAGCGCCTTCTCTGTTCTCAGACAGACTCTAGCCTAAAACTTGAAATTTTTGGCTTGCAGGCTATCCCCAGCGTCCCGCCCGCAAACCAGGGGGCTTTGCCCCCTGCGCCTGGCCTTTGGCTTGGCGGCCCGCCGTAGGCGGCGGGCGTTTGCGGACAAGGACGCTGGGGCGGGCGGCAGGCCGGACAGGAGGAAGAACCTATGGAAAACGACATGATCACTTTGCTGAAAACCCGCCGCAGCGTGCGGAAATACCGCCCGGAGCCGGTGGAAAAGGAAAAGGTGGACGCTGTTTTGGAGGCGGGCACCTATGCCCCTTCCGGCATGAATAAGCAGACCGCCACCATTGTGGCAGTGGAAAATCCGGAGGATCGCAGGGCGGTGCAGGAGCTTAACTGTAAGGCCCGGGGAGGCGCAGGCGATCCCTATTACGGCGCGCCGGCCATCCTCCTAGTGCTGGGGGATCCCCGGAATTCCAACACCTGGGTGGAGGACGGATCCTGCGTGCTGTCCGCTATGATGCATGCTGCCCACGCGCTGGGCGTTTCTACCTGCTGGATACACGGGGAACGGGAGATGTTCCGTCTGCCAGAAGGCAAGGCGCTGCTGCGCAAATGGGGCCTGCCGGAGGGGCTGGAAGGCGTAGGCTCCCTTGCAGTGGGTTATGGGGACGGCCCTGCCCCGGAGGCAAAGCCCCGCAAAGCGGGATATATTGTAAAAGTATAATTGCAGGCCGTCCGGCGGGAAGCCCGCTGGGCGGTTTTTCTGTGCCGAAAATCACTGTTCATATTTTTTAGCTTGTATTTTTTGCCATATACAGATATAATAAAACAATATGGGGTTCCATGGCATGTGCGCTGTGGATGGGAATCCCCTGAAGCAAAAATAAGGAATGGTACTTCACATGGGATATAAACGGTATACCGCACTGCTTTTAGCTTTGGTTCTTCTGATGGCCAGCCTTGCTGGCTGCGCCCCGGAGGAGGAAGATTTTCCCGTTTCCAGCGGGCCGCAGGTTACGCTGGAAAACACAGGGGAGGCGGCTGGGCTTAAAATGGCCTACACCCAGTTGGACGAAGCCTATCAGAAGGCACTGGAGGAGATTATTGAGAAATACCGGGCAGATTTCCCTGAAACGGAAATCATCCTTGTGCCCTGCGATACAGAGCAGCAGGCAGAGGAGCTGCTGCGCACCGGGAAAGCGGATCTGGTGCAGGTGGACAGCGGCAGCCAGCCTGCTTTGGCAGGGGAAGGGCTGTTGTGGAATTTTTATCCCTACCTGCAGGTGTGGCGGGAGGAATATGGCCTGACAAATGCCGCAAGGCAGGCGGTGTATTCCATGGGCGCCCGGCAGGCGTACATTATGCCGGCGGATTTCCGCCAGGAGGTCATGTTTTATCGGGCCGACTGGCTAGACGCCTATAATGAAACCCAGGAGCAGGAAGAGGACAAGCTCTGGTGCCGCACCTGGGGGCAGATCTCCGCTGTGAGAGAGAAGCTGGGAGAAAAGGGAAGGCTGGCTATTGCGGGAAAAGACAGGCTGGGAGATTATTTTGACACCATTATGTGGAGCCGCGCAGGCCGGGGCGCCATGATAAACCCTGCCGCCGGATACTTTGCCGCAGGCATGGACGAGGGGGACACCCTGTTTGCCACCCAGGCGGCAGAGCTTGCCTCAGAGCGGATTTACCTGACCATGAACGAGGACGTGCTGCCAGGCAGTGTGGACTGGACAGAGGAGGAGGCCCTTTCCGCCTTTAAAAACGGAGAGGCCTGCATGCTGCTGGCAGACAGCTCCCATACGGCGGAGCTGCGGGAGGCCCTGCCCCAAGGGGCGCTGGGGGTGGAAGGCTTTACCCGGTGCGACAATAACCGTTCTGTGTTTTCCGCCGGATTCTGGGGCTGGGGCATCAGCGAAAACAGCGGGAACCGGGAAACTGCCATCCATTTTCTCACGTATCTTGCCAATGCGGACAACAACACCCATATCGCCAAGGCAGCGGGCACCCTGCCCCTGCACGGGGAAGGCCTGGAGATGGAGCCTTCCTTAAAGGAGGGGGAGCGGGCCGTTGAAATGCGCATGTGCCAGTTGGGCAATGAATATCAGTATGCCTGCCGCCCGGACATGTACCGGGAAGAAAGCCAGGCCTTTGAGGAGGAGTATCGCCGGCTGTTAAAAGCGTTTTTACAGGATGAGATTACACAGGAAGAGATGTTGTCCCAGTTAAACGGCTTCTGGCAGCAGGTATACCTGGAGCAGCCCAACACCTGGGAACTGAAAGAACCGGAAGAAGATGAGGACGAGGAGAGCGGGAACGAGTAAACCCGCTGAGCATGATTATATAAACAGGAGGAAGCCTTATGCAGGTGAAACTGCTTGCCTATACCCCAAGCCCGGAGGCCACTGTGGCCTGTGCCGCCAAGCTGTGTTATGCCCAGGCGGACATCAGCACAGTGCAAAAAGGGCTTACGCCGGAAAAAACCGCCTCTTTTTTGGAGATGCTCTCTGAAATTGGCCATGAAAGCCCTATTGAGCACGCAAGCTTCACCTTTGGCATTGAGGGGGTGTCCCGCTCTTTGCTGGCCCAGATTACCCGCCACAGGATTGCTTCCTACAGCGTGCAGAGCCAGCGCTATGTAAAAGAGGACAGCTTTGAGTTTGTGCTGCCGCCGGAGATAGAAGCCTTGCCCGAGGCGAAAGAGGAATTCCTGCGGGCCATGGAGGAGGATGCCCGGCATTACGAGCGTCTTGCCGCCCTTTTGCAGGAAAAGCATTATGAGGCCTTTCTGCGGGAAGGGGAGGAGCCTAAGGCCGCTGCCCGGAAGGCGGAGAAAAAGGCCATTGAGGACGCGCGCTTCGTGCTGCCAAATGCCTGCGCTACCAAGCTTATCTGCACCATGAACGCCCGATCCCTTTTGAATTTTTTCACCCACCGCTGCTGCAACCGGGCACAGTGGGAAATCCGCGGGCTGGCAGTGGAAATGCTCCGCCAGGCGCGGGAAGCGGCTCCCCATATCTTTGAAAAGGCAGGCCCGCCCTGCCTGCGAGGAAGCTGCCCGGAGGGGAAAATGTCCTGCGGGCAGGCGGCGCAGGTGCGGGAGAAATTTTCCAGCCTGTAGGGCCGGCATATTGCATGGGGAGGAGAAACAGATATGGGCCTGATTGTACTGGAGGGCTTGGACGGCAGCGGCAAGGCCACCCAGGCGGAGTTGCTCCATAAAGCTTTGGAAAAGCGGCTGGGGCAGGTGCGAAAGGTGGATTTCCCGGACTATGCTTCCCCTTCCTCGGCTTTGGTGAAAATGTATTTAAACGGGGATTTCGGCAGGGAGCCTGGAGACGTGAACGCCTATGCCGCCAGCTCCTTTTACGCGGTAGACCGCTTTGCAAGCTTTCGCCGGGTGTGGGGGGAGGACTACCGCCGGGGGGTGCCCGTCCTCTGCGACCGCTACGCCACCTCCAACCTGATTTACCAGCTTGTAAAGCTGCCCCGGGAGGAATGGGAGGGCTTCATAGCCTGGGCGGAGGACTTTGAATATGGCAGGCTGGGCCTGCCCCGCCCGGACAGGGTGATTTACCTTGCGATGCCTGTGGAGGTTTCCCAAAAGCTCTTAGCAGCGCGCTATGCGGAAAAGGGCGGGAAAAAGGACATCCATGAGAACCATCTGGCGTTTCTAAAGGCCTGCGCCCAAAGCGCCGCTTTTGTGGCGGAGAAGCAGGGCTGGGCCGTTATCCCCTGCGGTAGGGAGGGAAAGCCCCTGCCCCGGGAGGAGATACACCGGCAGGTGCTGGAAAAGGCGCTGGAAGCGCTATGAGTTGGCAGAAAGGAGAAAAGCTTTATGGTATATGTGTTTTTGGCGGAGGGCTTTGAACTGGTAGAGGCTTTGGCGCCTGTGGACATCCTGCGCAGGGCCGGGGCGGAGGTGCAGCTTGTGGGCGTGGAAGGCCGGGAGGTTGCCGCGTCCAATGGGGTGACGGTGCGGACGGACTGCACCGCCCAGGAGATTTCCCGGGAAAACCTTGTGGGTATGGTACTGCCCGGAGGCCTGCCCGGCACCCTGAACCTGGAAAAATCCCCCATTGTCCAGGAGACGCTGGACTATTGCGTAAAGGAAGGGAAGCTTATCGGGGCCATCTGCGCCGCCCCCTCCATCCTTGCCCACAAGGGGCTTTTAAAGGGCAGGGAGGCTACGGCCTTCCCCAAGTTCCAGCAGGACTTGATAGAAGGGGGCGCGTCCCTCAGCAAGGAATATGTCTGCCAGGACGGGCAGTTTATCACAGGGCGGGGCATGGGCGTTTCCACGGAATTCGGCCTTGCGCTGGCAGCGGCCCTGGTTTCCCCGGAAAAGGCGGAGGAGATAAAGGCCTCCATCCAGAAGCCCTGACCCATGGGCCTTCAGGAGGAAAAAGCAGCCCTGCGCCGGGCGCTTTTGGAAAAGCGGGCGGCCCTGCCGGATAAGGAAGGAAAGAGCCGGGCTATCTGCCGGTGGATTTTGGCTATGCCCCAATGGCGGCAGGCTGAAAGGGTGTTTCTCTACCTCAGCGCCAGGGGCGAGCCGGACACAGGGATGCTGATAGAGGCCGCCTGGGAGCAGGGCAAGGAGGTGCTGGCCCCGGCGTGCGGCGAAGGGGAGGGGGAAATGGCTTTTTTCCCCTTTGAAAGCTTTCGGGATCTGCGCCCCGGCAAATGGGGCATACTGGAACCGGAGTCCCGGGCGCGCGTACCCGGAAAAGGGCCGGGATTGTGCCTTGTGCCGGGCCTTGCTTTTGACAGGCAGGGGAACCGGCTGGGCTATGGAAAGGGCTATTACGACCGCTTCCTGGCGGCGGGAATGGAATCGGTGGGGCTGTGTTATGGGGAACTGCTTTTTGACAGCCTCCCTGCTGGAAGCCATGACAGGAAGGTTGGCTTTACAGCCACTGAGGCAGGCGTGTCCGCCTGCATTGGAAAAAGGCGTATGGCGTGAAAAATATCAAAGAAAGGAACGATACCGGGCATAAAAGGCCGCTTTTCATGGCTTTTTGTGTAAATCCTGTATCGCATGGCAACTGCTATGAACGAAAGACCGGATCAGAACAGAAGAACCTCAGGGGAACCCAGGGCCACAGGCAGCTTTAAGGTGAATATTGACCAGCGGGATCTGATGACTGGCAGCGTGGAACCGCCCGACCGCCGCAACCGGCGGCAGGAGCCTTACGGAGAGCCGCCTGCCTCTGCCCGGGCCTATCTCACCGAGGAGGAGCGCAAGCAGGAAAAGAAGGCCCACCGCAAGCGCAACCGTATTAAGGCCAGGAAGAACAAGCGCATTTTTGCCTTTATGTGGCTGTGCATGGTGCTTTTAACAGCCTTTACCCTGGCAAGCTACCTTATCAGTGGCTCTAACGATTTCTTCGCCGTAGGCCGCAATGAGGGCACCACCCAGGTGGAAATTCCGGAAAGCGGGATGGACATTGATGCTTTGGCGGAAATCCTGGCCAAAAGCGGGGCCATTGACAAGCCGGAGTTTTTCTCCCTGTACTGCAAGGTGAAGAAGGAAGAGCCGAAGTATTTCGTGCCGGGCGTCCACCATGTTGAAACAAACCTGGACTATGAGGATTTGATAAACACCCTGCAGACCAGGCAGGACACCCACGGCGACGAGGTGTCTGTCACCATCCCCGAAGGCTATAATGCCTTGGAGATAGCCCAGCTTCTGGAGGAAAAGAATGTCTGCACAGGCCAGGAGTTCCTGGACGCGCTGAACAACAAGGACTTTTCAAATTATGAGGTCATCGCTGCCATGAACAGCGAAGGCCGGTATTATAAGCTGGAAGGCTACCTGTTCCCCGACACGTATAATTTCTATGAGGGGGAAGAGCTGGAGTCTGTTATCGGCAAGATGATTAACAACTTCCAGAACCGCATCTCCAGCCAGACCTGGAACATGGGGGAGGAGCGGGGCATGACCAAGGATCAGGTGGTAATCCTGGCCTCTATCATCCAGGCGGAGGCGGCTGACACCTCGGATATGTTCAATGTTTCGTCTGTCCTCCACAACCGCCTTGACTTTGGCGCGGAGTATGACATCTACCGTTTGGAATGCGACTCCACCATGCATTACCCGTACCGCAACGCAGGGGCTATCCCTGAGTCGGGGGCGCTTCCCAACGCAGGCTACAGCACCTATGAGCTGGACGGCCTGCCGCCCGGGCCAATCTGCAACCCTGGGGCGGAAGCTATCCTGGCGGCAGTGCGCCCCAATGAAAGCAGCTATCTGTACTTCTGCCATGCCGATGACGGCACAGCCTACTATGCCACCAATTCCTGGGAGCATGAAGAAAACCTGTATGCTGCCGGGCTGATGGATTAGTCTGGTATGGGAGGGACGCTTATGCCAACTATAAGGCCCAAGCCGGAGCTTCTGGCCCCTGCGGGGGACATGGAGCGCCTGACGGCCGCTGTGGAATATGGGGCCGACGCCGTTTATCTGGCAGGGAAAAGCTTTGGTATGCGGGCCGCACCCCAGAACTTTGACGAGGAAGGAATCCGGCAGGCGGTGAAGCTTTGCCACAGCCGGGGGGTGCGGGTGTATGTCACCTGCAACACCCTGCCCCGCAATGAAGAACTGCCTGCCCTCATCCCTTTCCTGCGCCGCTGCCAGGAAGAAGGGGTGGACGCCTTTATTATTTCCGATCTGGGGGTGCTGGCCCTGGCCCGGGAGCACGCCCCACTGGTGCAGCGCCATATCTCCACCCAGACGGGCATTGTCAATTATGCCGCCGCCAAGGCCTGCTATGATTTAGGGGCCAGCCGGGTGGTGCTGGCCCGGGAGGTACCTCTCAGCGAAATAAAGGGCATCCGGGAGAACACCCCCCCGGAATTGGAGCTGGAGGCTTTTGCCCACGGATCTATGTGCGTGTCTTTTTCCGGGCGGTGCCTTTTATCCAACTATATGACGGGCCGGGACGCCAACCGGGGGGCATGCGCCCAGCCCTGCCGCTGGGAATACACCCTTATCGAAAAAGAGCGGCCCCGGCAGGAATTTACCCTTATCCAGGAGGAAAAGGGCGCCTATGTATTTAACTCCAACGATATGCGGATGATAGAGCACATCCCCGCCATGATGGACGCGGGGGTGCATAGCCTGAAGCTGGAGGGCCGGGCAAAATCTGCCTACTATGTGGCCTGCGTTACAGCGGCCTACCGCCGGGCTATTGATTTCTTCCATGAGCACCCGGAAAAGCCCCTGCCCCCGGAGATTCTGGAGGAGACGGAAAAAATCAGCCACAGGGCTTATTCCCCGGGGTTTTACTTTGGGGGCCAGCCAGGCCAGACCACAGACCGCAGCCAGTACACCCGGAAATATGAGGTGGCGGCTGTGTGCCTGGGCCGGGAAGGGGAGTATCTCCGCCTTGCCCAGCGCAACCGCTTTTTCAGGGGGGATACAGCGGACATCCTCCAGCCGGGAAAGGCAAGCATCACAGCGCCCCTTGGGGAAATTTTCAACGAGGACTGGGAGCCTATGAAATCAGCCCCCCACGCGGAGATGACAGTCTACTGGAAAACAGATGTGGAAGCAGCCCCCGGGGCATACCTGCGCATTCAAAAAACATAGGGAGAAAGGCCGGGCACAGTGCCCGGCCTTTTCATGTTTTGCGGGCAGGGGGCATATCCATAGCGTATACAGCCAAAAGAAAGGATGAACCCTATGAAACGAAAACCCCTGTGCGCCCTGCTGATTTCCTCCCTGCTTTTCTGCTGGATTCTGGCCCTGCCCGCCCAAGCCGACGAGCTTACAGTCACCGCCCCTTCTGTGGTGCTGATGGAAGTCTCTACAGGCCAGGTGCTGTTTGAGAAAGAGAGCCATGCTGTGCGGCCCTGTGCCTCCATCACCAAAGTGATGACCCTGTGCCTGACCTTTGAAGCCATCCAGGCCGGCAAGCTGAATCTTACGGACACCCTCACCGCCTCTGCCCACGCGGCCTCCATGGGCGGCTCTGACATCTGGCTGAAGGAGGGGGAGCAGATGACTGTGGACGACTTGATAAAGGCCACTGTGATTATGAGCGCCAACGACGCCGCCGTTGTCCTGGCGGAAAACGTGGCAGGCAGCGAAGAAGCCTTTGTGCAGAAGATGAACGAGAAGGCCCAGGCCTTGGGCATGGCGGATACGGTTTTTAAAAACTGCAACGGCCTGGACGAGGAGGGCCACGTTACCAGCGCCCATGATGTAGCCCTGATGAGCCGGGAGCTTTTAAAATACCCCAAGATACAGGACTATACCCTTACCTGGATTGACTATGTCCGGGGCGGGTCCACCCAGCTTGTAAACACCAACAAGCTTATCCGCAGCTATAACGGCATCACAGGCCTGAAAACCGGCACAACCTCCCAGGCGGGAAGCTGCATCACCGCAACAGCGGAACGGGACGGGCTGGGGCTTATTGCTGTGGTGCTGGGGGCGGATTCCACGGACAACCGCTTTGCGGACGCCCGCGCCCTCCTGGATTACGGCTTTGGGGGCTGGTCTGTCACGATCCCGGAAGCCCCGGCCCTGGAGCCTGCCCCGGTTGCCGGCGGCATGGCCCCCACTGTGGCGGTGAAGGCAGGGAAAAGTCCGAAAATTTTGATGAAAGCGGCAGATTCCCAGTCTGTCCAGCAGGAGGTGCAAATGCAGGCGGATATTGCGGCCCCCATCCAGAAGGGGGATGTGCTGGGGCAGGTGGTGTATTCTTCCTCTGGGAAAACCCTGGCCCAGGTGCCCATCACAGCCGCTGAGGACGTGGAGGCCATCACGTTTGGATCTGCCTTCCGCTATTTGCTGGGGGCTTTCTTCTCCCTGTAAGGCTGCTTTTAGGGGCCTGCTCCAGGCCCTTGGAAAACTTTTTATGAAGATTGGCGAAAGCAACTTGCAAAACGCGCCGGTTTATTGTAGAATAGAAACACAAAGAAAGACTGCCGCCTTTCCCGGAAGCTCCGGACAGGGCGGGCAGGTTGTGAAAGGGCCGTTGTGCCGGCGGGAAGGCCTCCCGTGAGGCGGAAGCGGCGGAAGAAAAATATCCGGGCCGGGTTTTTTGCCCAGGCCGGAGAAAAGGGGTTTTTACTATGCCGTTGAAATTGCAAGACGGGTATTTAAAGGGCTTTGTGGCCCAGCACGAGTATCAGGCCATGGAGCCGCAGGTTAAAGCCGCTCATGAGACGCTTCATGCCGGAACCGGCATGGGCAGCGATTTCCTGGGCTGGGTCACCCTGCCTGAGGACTATGACAAGGAAGAGTTCAGCAGAATCAAGGCCGCTGCCGCCCGGGTGAAGGAAAATTCGGACGTATTCGTGGTTATCGGTATTGGCGGCTCCTACCTGGGCGCCAGGGCTGCTATTGAGTTTTTAAAGTCAGACCGCTATAATGACATGAAAAAGGATACGCCGGATATTTATTTCACAGGCAACAGCATCAGCTCCACTGCTTTGCAGGAGCTTGTTTCCATCTGCGAAGGCCGCGACGTTTCCATCAACATGATTTCCAAGTCCGGCACCACCACCGAGCCTGCTATCGCTTTCCGGGTGTTCCGGGAGCTTTTAGAGAAAAAATATGGCAAGGAGGGCGCAAAGGAGCGCATTTTCTGCACCACCGACAAGCAGAAGGGCACCTTGAAGCAGCTTGCTGACAGGGAAGGCTATGAAACCTTTGTGGTGCCTGACAATGTAGGCGGACGCTTCTCCGTGCTGACCGCTGTGGGCCTTTTGCCCATTGCTGTGGCAGGCGGGGATATTGACGCCCTGATGGCAGGCGCGGCTAAGGCAATGCAGCTTTACAGCGATCCTGACCTTGAGAAGAACGACTGCTACAAATACGCCGCTATCCGCAACATGCTGTACCGCAAGGGGAAGTCTACGGAAATTATGGTAAGCTATGAGCCTTGCTACACCATGATGAACGAGTGGTGGAAGCAGCTTTATGGCGAAAGCGAGGGCAAAGACCAGAAGGGCCTGTTCCCGGCCTCTGTGGTGTTCTCCACTGACCTGCACTCTTTGGGCCAATTCATCCAGGACGGTTCCCGCACTATGTTTGAAACGGTGGTGCTGATTGATAAGCCCAAATATGAAGTGGCTCTGGGCAACGACCCGGAGAACGTGGACGGCCTGAACTATCTGGAGGGCCGCACAATGGCCTTTATCAACGAGAAGGCCTTTGAGGGCACAGTGCTTGCCCACAACGACGGCGGCGTGCCCAATATCGTGCTGCACGTGCCTGACTTTTCTGAGGACAGCCTGGGCCAGGTTATCTATTTCTTTGAAAAGGCCTGCGCCATTTCCGGCTATATGCTGGGGGTAAACCCCTTTGACCAGCCCGGCGTGGAAAGCTACAAGAAGAATATGTTCGCCCTTTTGGGCAAGCCCGGCTATGAGGATCAAAAGGCTGCGCTGGAAGCCCGCTTAAACGGTTAAGGCTACAGCCGTGAGTTGTGCGGTATTGCCTTAAGGTACAGGAAGCTGCCGCGCCGGGGCGTCGGTACAAAAGCCCCCTGCGGAATTAAAATAAAGGAGAGTTGACTATATGGTTACACTTTTAACAGGTAAGAAGGGTTCCGGCAAGACAAAAAAGCTTATTGAACTGGCTAAGGAGGCTGTGGAGAAGTCCAACGGCAATGTGGTGCTCATTGAAAAGGGCCAGAAGCTTACCTACAACCTGCCCTATTCCGTCCGCCTGGTGGACTCCGATGCCTATGACGTGAAGGGCGCTGACGCGCTGCTGGGCTTTATCAGCGGTATCTGCGCAGGCAACTATGATGTTACCGACGTGTTCGTAGATTCCACCCTGAAAATAACCGGCACTGGCGCCGAGGTTACCGAAGCCCTGGTAGCGGAGCTGAAAAAGCTCAGCGCTGCCGCAGAAACCAACTTCGTTCTCTCTATCTCCGCCGGGGAAGAGGAAATCCCCGCCTCTGTGCAGGAGTTTGTGCTGAAATAAACTGCGCTGGGAAACAGCCGCCGCAAAGCCTCCTCAAAAGGCCTGCGGCGGTTTTTCGGTTCCCTTCCAAGCGACGTCTGTTCACACGCGGGTTTTCGGCTCAGTGCGGCGGCTCCTGCATTACAAAATTTTGGAGTGGGGAAAGCGCATCCTCCATTTTTTGCCTTTTAGAAAACACCTGTATATGGTGCCCTGCGGAAAAAAACCTCCAACCTCTGGCAAAAAGCGCTTGACAAACCCTGCGCCGCTTATTATAATATAGCAGTACGGTATGCGGGGATTTGTGCCCTATTGGCAGGAAAGGAAAAGGCCGTAGTTGTGATCATCGATCTGAAACGTTTTTTTCAAGCAGACGGGCTTTCGGAAAGCTTTTCCCACGAGCTGGATTTGTCCGGTATGGAATTGGGCGGTGTCAAGCCGTTTTGTGCGCCGGTAAAGACCAGTAGCAGGCTTACAGCTTTTGGCGGTTCCGTGTTGCTGCAGGCAGAGGCAGCGTATACGCTTACCATGCCTTGTGACAGATGCTTTGAAACTGTAAGCCGCACCTGCATGCCCTGTTTTTCCCATACGCTGGTGCAGGAGCTTTCTTCCCAGGAGGAAGATGGCGACTGGATACTGGTGCCGGATGGGAAACTTGACCTGGACGGGCTTTTGCAGGAGGATATCCTGCTGGATCTGCCAGTCAAGTTCCTGTGCCGGGAGGATTGCAAAGGGCTGTGCCCCACCTGCGGGCAAAATCTCAATGAAGGCAGTTGCGGCTGTACCCAGCGGGAGGTAGATCCCAGGCTGGCAGTTTTGCAAAGGCTGCTGTAAATGCCGGAAAATGAAAAAAGTAAGGGACAAGGGGTTATCCCCAGTCTCAGCAGTATAAGGAGGAGGTGTATCTCATGGCAGTACCCAAAGGAAAAGTATCCAGCGCAAGACAGAACAAGCGGCGTTCCAACGTGTGGAAGCTTCAGGCTCCCGCTCTGATGAAATGCCCCCAGTGCGGAGATTACAAGGCACCTCACAGAGTATGCGGCAACTGCGGCTATTATAACGGCCGGGTGGTTGTGAAGAAGGATGCCTGATGGCGCGGAATACAGAATGGTAAAAAAGGAGGGAACGCGGTGGCGCTCCCTCTTTTCTTGATTATGCATCCCGGGAGGGCAGGATATGGCAGTTACCATAACAGGGGTGGAGCCTCACAGCAGGGCGGAGCGCATAGGCATCCGCCCAGGGGACAGCCTGGTGTCTATTAACGGGCACGGGATTATAGATGTGCTGGACTACCGCTTTTTCGAGACAGAGCGAGAGCTGCGCCTGGAACTGGAGCGGGAGGGGAACCCCTATACCCTGGAGCTGGCAAAGCCCCAGTATGCGGAATTGGGCCTGGAGTTTGCCACCTATCTGATGGACGAGCAGCGCTCCTGCCGGAATAAGTGCATTTTTTGTTTTATCGACCAGCTTCCGCCGGGTATGCGGGAGACTCTGTATTTCAAGGATGACGACGACCGCCTGTCCTTCCTCTTTGGGAATTATGTCACCCTGACCAACATGGACGATCGGGAGGTTGACCGCATTCTGCAAATGCACATCAGCCCCATCAATGTTTCTGTCCACACCATGAATCCAGAGCTGCGGTGCAAAATGATGCAGAACCGCTTTGCAGGGGACTCCCTCCGGCACTTATACAGGATGGCGGAAGGCGGTGTGAAGCTGAACTGCCAGATTGTGCTGTGCCCGGGGGTAAACGACGGGGAGCATCTTGCCTATACCCTGGAAAAATTATGGGGCTTAGGGGAAAGCCTCTTGAGCGTGGCCTGTGTGCCGGTAGGGCTGACACGCTTCCGGGAGGGCCTTTTCCCCCTGCAGCCCTTTGACCGGGAATCTGCCCGGGCGGCCCTGGACATACTGGAAGAATACGGGGAAAAATTCCGGAGGGAAAGGGGCAGCCGCACCGTATACCCCTCGGACGAGTTTTATTTAATTGCCCAGCGTCCCCTGCCGCCTCTGGAATTTTATGAGGATCTGCCCCAGATAGAAAACGGCGTGGGGATGCTCCGGGACTTAGAGGATGCCTTCCTCTGGGCGCTGGAGGACTGTGTCCTGCCGGAAAAGCCCCGCCGGGTAACCATCCCCACCGGAGAAGGGGTGTTCCCCTTTCTCAATTCCATGCTGGACGCTTTGCGTGCAAAGAGCAGCGCCCTGCAAATAGATCTGGTGCCTGTCCGCAATGATTTCTTCGGCGGTACGGTGGACGTGACGGGCCTGCTCACCGGGCAGGACATTGTGAAGGCCCTGAAGGGCCGGGAGCTGGGGGATGAAATCCTGCTGGCGGGGAACATGATGAAGGCCGGAGAGGATATCTTTCTGGACGATATGACGCTGGAGGAGCTGTCCCAGGCCCTCCATACCCCGGCCCGGCGGGTGCCCAACACAGGAGACGCGCTGCTTATGGCTATCCTGGGCGAGGAAACGCCGGGGCATGACGGGCAGAACCCCTATGAGGGCAGCGGCAGCGCAACGCTGCACCTATGACGCGGCAGCGTAACGCTGCACCTGTGGCGCGGGGAACGTGCCATGGGCAACAGATTCTCGCGTGTTCAGGGGCTTCCCGGCAGAATCCTAAAGTTTTTTAAAGATGCTTAAGATGCTTTTTTTCAAAAAAGCATCTTAAGCCAGGAGTTTGAGGGCGGCGCCCTCAACAGGGAAAGGAAGGTGTGCAGTTATGGCAAAGCCGATTGTAGCCATCGTGGGCAGGCCCAATGTGGGGAAGTCCACGCTGTTTAATAAAATTGTGGGGAAGAGGCTCTCCATAGTGGAGGACACTCCCGGCGTTACCCGGGACAGAGTGTTCGGGGATACGGAGTGGTGCGGCAAGGCCTTTTCTATGGTAGACACCGGGGGCATAGAGCCTGCCTCCAAGGATGTGCTGCTGACCCAAATGCGGGAGCAGGCGCAGATTGCCATCGACTCAGCCTCTGCCATCATCTTTGTGACAGATGTGCGCACAGGGGTGACGGCTACAGACGCGGACGTGGGGGATATGCTGCAGAAAAGTGGTATCCCTGTGGTGCTGTGCGTCAATAAATGCGACAGCGTTGGAGAGCCGCCTGTGGAGTTTTATGAGTTTTACAACCTGGGGCTGGGGGATCCGGTTATGGTTTCCTCTGTCCATGGCCATGGCACAGGGGATCTGCTGGACAGGGTGTGCGAAAACCTGCCGGAAACTGTGGAAGAGGACGAGGAAGGCGATATTGTCAAGGTGGCGGTTATCGGCAAGCCCAACGTGGGCAAATCCTCTTTGGTAAATAAGGTTTCGGGAGAGAACCGCTGCATTGTTTCCGACATGGCGGGCACCACCCGGGACGCAGTGGACACCACCATCCAGAACCAGTTTGGCACCTTTACCTTTATCGACACAGCCGGGCTGCGCCGGAAATCCAAGGTGGAGGACGCCATCGAGCATTACAGCAACCTGCGGGCGGAAATGGCGGTGGAGCGGGCCGATGTGTGCCTCATCCTTATTGATGCCCAGGTGGGCTTTACAGAGCAGGACTCCAAGGTGGCGGGCATCGCCCACGAGGCAGGCAAGGCCTGCATTGTCTGCGTGAACAAATGGGACGCGGTGGAAAAGGATGACAAGACCATGGGGGAGATGCGCCAGAAGCTGGAACAGGACTTTTCCTTCATGTCTTATGCCCCCATCCTGTTCATCTCTGCTAAAACAGGCCAGCGGCTTGACAAAATGTTTGCTTTGATTAAGGCCGCGGCAGCGAACAACGCCATGCGGGTGCCCACAGGGGTGCTCAACGACATCCTGGCCCAGGCGACCGCCCGGGTGCAGCCTCCCACGGACAAGGGCAAGCGCCTGAAAATTTTCTATATGACCCAGGCCTCCACCAAACCGCCTACCTTTGTCTGCTTTGTCAATGACCATGAGCTGTTCCATTTCTCCTACCAGCGATATCTGGAAAACCGTATCCGGGAAACCTTTGGCCTGGAGGGCACGCCCATCCGGCTTGTGGTGCGGGAGCGGGGAGAGCAAAAATAACGAAGGGATGCGAGACTATGGTAAATGAAAACGCGATTCGGGGCATCGTCCTGCTGGGCATGCTGGCCTGCGCGGTGATAGGGTATCTGCTGGGCAGCGTGAACACTGCCATCATTGTCACCCGGCTTTTCAAGCAGAAGGCGGATATCCGGAACTATGGCAGCGGCAATGCGGGCATGACCAATGTGCTGCGCTCGGTGGGCAAGCTGCCGGCCCTGCTAACCTTTATCGGCGATTTTCTGAAAAATGTGGCGGCTGTACTGCTGGGCTGGCTTGTGATGGTTTTGATTCTCCAAGTCATTCTGGACGGCGAGAGTCCCGAACTTATCCAGGCAGGCAAATACATCGCCGGGGTGTTCTGCGTGATAGGCCACATTTTCCCCCTGTACTACGGATTCCGAGGGGGCAAGGGGGTGGCTACGGCTGCCGCCATGATCCTTATTGTGGACTGGCGCGTTTTCCTGCTGGTCATCGCCACCTTCCTCATCACATTTATCTGGAAGCGCATCATTTCCCTGGCTTCCATCCTTTGCGCCGCCGCCTACCCTGTCTACACCTTCCTTATTATCTATTTCTTTGATTACAGATCTGATGGGTGTTCCCTGGGTTATCTGCTGTTTATCACAGGCGTTTCGCTTTTCTTAGGCCTGCTGGTGCTCATCAAGCACCGCTCCAACATAGGGCGCCTGCGCCGGGGAGAGGAAAAGCCTGTGGCCTTTGGAAAGAAGTGAGAGTTGCCCCCAGCGGCTCAAGAATCTCCAAAAACCTTCTCGTTTGCTGTGGAAAGGAGCGTACTTATGGACTGTGTTTTTAAAACCCCGGAGGGCAATTTCAACTACCGGGTGGCAGGGGTTGTTTCCCGCCAGAACCGCCTGCTGGTTATGACTGAAAAAAATATCCCCCACTGGTATCTTCCCGGCGGGCGGGTAAAGCTGCATGAAAGCGCCGAAGCCGCCCTCAAGCGGGAATTTGCAGAAGAATTGTATCTCCCCGCAGAGATAAAGCGGCCTCTGTGGCTGGTGGAAAGCTTCTTTATGCTGGAAGGGAAAAATGAAAAGTTTCATGAACTTTGCCTGTGCTATTTGGCAGATTTGCCCTATGAAAACCTTCCCGCTACCGATACCTGGGAGCAGGCTGACAGCGACGGCGCCTCCCATATCTTCCGCTGGCTTACCCCCGAAGAAGTGCGCGGCGCAAGGCTTTATCCCGTATGCCTAAAGGAGTGCTTCCCAGCCCTGCCGGAGCACCTGGAGCTTGTTACGGTTTTTGAGTAAAAAACGCATTTTATGGGGAAAGCGCATGAATGGAAAGAGGCGTTTTTGTTTAAAATGCTTTAAACCGCTGGTTAAACTTGACTTTTTCGCCGCGATGTATTATTATAGAGTCCAACCCCCATACTAATTATGTAAATCGAAATCTTTCAGACCGGGTTTTCCGGCCGTTAGGAAGTGTAAATTTTGGATAAATATGTGATTCATGGCGGAAAACGCCTGGAAGGCGCTGTGGATATCAGCGGCGCAAAAAACGCGGCGGTAGCCATCCTGCCCGCAGTCCTGCTGGCAGATTCCCCTTGCAGGATTGAGAACCTGCCGGACATCTCGGACGTAAAAACCCTCACCTATATTCTGGAAAAGATGGGCGCGGAGGTGGAGTATCTTGACCGCCATACAGTGCTTATCGATCCCCGGCCTATTGCCACCAGCGGCGTGTGCGCTGACGATGCCCGGAGCATCCGGGCATCCTATTACCTTATAGGCGCGCTTTTGGGCCGGTGCCAGAAGGCTGTGGTGCCCCTGCCCGGAGGATGCAACTTTGGCGTGCGGCCCATTGACCAGCACCTGAAAGGCTTTGAAGCCCTGGGCTGTACCCACAGCCTGGACAGCGGCGGCATGATTTCCGTGAAAGCGGAAGGGGATCTGCGGGGGGCCAACATCTATATGGACGTGGTGAGCGTGGGGGCCACCATTAACATTATGCTGGCCACGGTAAAGGCCCGGGGCCTTACCATTATTGAGAACGCTGCCCGGGAGCCTCATGTGGTGGACTTGGCAAACTTTTTGAACATGATGGGGGCAGATATCCTGGGGGCCGGTACGGATACCATTAAAATACACGGCGTGCAGAAGCTGCGGGGTGCGGATTACTCCATTATCCCGGATCAGATAGAAGCTGGTACGTATATGGTTGCGGCGGCGGCCACTGGCGGGGACGTAACGGTGCGCAATGTCACGCCCAAGCATTTGGAGTCTATCTCTGCCAAGCTGGCGGAAATTGGCGCGACTATTGAAGAAGGGGATGACAGCGTGCGGGTATACCAAAAAGGCCCCTTGCGCCGCTGTACGGTCAAGACCATGCCCCACCCCGGCTTTCCCACGGATATGCAGCCCCAGATTACCACTCTGCTGTCTATTGTCAACGGAACAAGCATGGTGATGGAGAGCATTTGGGACAACCGCTTCAAATATGTAGACGAGCTGCGCCGTATGGGCGCCCAGATTACAGTTGACGGCAAAATGGCGATTGTAGAAGGCGTGGGCAAGCTGAAGGGCGCTCCTGTAAAGGCTTTGGACTTGCGTGCCGGGGCAGCTATGGTTATCGCGGGGCTGATTGCCGAAGGCACCACCCAGGTGGAGAATATCCAGTATATTGAGCGGGGCTATGAAAGCATTGTGGACAAGCTGGCAGGCCTTGGCGCAGATATCTATTTTAAGCGGGAGCCTGACCGGGACATGGCAAAGCTGGGATAAGTTCCCAAAACGATAATAATTTGGATATGTGGGGGAAGCCCGTGGGGTTTCCCCTTTTTTATGGAGGCTGGCGTATGGCAAGGGTTTGTCCGCTGTTTTCCGGGAGCACCGGGAACAGCTATTACATAGGAAGCAAGTCGGCAGGGGTGCTTATTGACGCGGGTCGCAGCGCCCGGCAGATGGAAGGGATGCTGAAGCTTTGCGGCATCGACCCGCTAGCGGTACACGCCATTCTGGTGACCCACGAGCACAGCGACCACGTGTCCGGCTTGCGGGTGTTTGCTAAAAAATACGGCGTGCCGGTGTTCTGCACTCCCGGAACCCTTTCAGCCCTGGGTACGGCTGCGGCGGAATTTGAGGCGCGGCCTTTGTGTGCAGAGCTTACAATAGGCGATATAGCAATTACCCATTTCCCTGTTTCCCATGATTGCGCCCAGCCTGTAGGCTATCGGATTCATACGGCGGACGGCAGGGTGGTTGCTTTGGCTACAGACCTGGGCTTTCTTTCCGACGAGGTGAAGGCCGGCCTGCTGGAGGCGGATCTGGTGGTGCTGGAATCCAACCATGACATTGACATGCTGCGGTTCGGCCCGTATCCTTACCCTCTGAAGCAGCGGGTGCTGTCAGACAGGGGCCATCTGTCCAACGCTGCCTGCGCTGCTTTTCTGCCGGAGCTTTTGCGGGCGGGCACCCGGCGTTTTGTATTGGGCCATTTAAGCCGCCAGAACAATACCCCGGAGCTGGCCCTCCAGACATCCCTTGCCTCCTTGGTGCAGGCGGGCTTTGTGCCGGAGGTGGACTTCCTGCTGGAAGCTGCGCCGGTGGAAAACCGGGCGGGGAAGTCTATTATCCTGTAAGGGGGGAAAGCTTGTGCTTTTAGTCAGGCTGGCCTGCGTGGGCAGGCTGAAAGAGGAATACTGGCGGCAGGCCGTGGCGGAATATGAAAAACGCCTGCGGCCTTTTTGCCGCTTTGAAATCCTGGAAATAGGGGAGAGCCGCTTGCCGGATAGTCCCACAGAGGGAGAGATCCGCCGGGCGCTGGAGCGGGAGGGAGAGCAGCTTCTGCAAAAGTCCGCCGGGCTTTTGTGCCCCCTGTGCATAGAGGGCAGGCTTTTGGATTCTCCGGGCATGGCGGTGCTGCTGGGGCAGGCCATGCAGTCCCCAGGCGCCGTCACCTTTTTTATAGGAAGCTCCTTTGGGCTGAGCCAGCAGGTGAAGCAGTCTGGCAAAGGTTTTTCCATGTCCCCTATGACATTCCCCCATCAGCTTGCCAGGGTGATGCTCTGCGAGCAGTTGTACCGGGGCTTTCAAATACAGGCGGGGACGAAATACCATAAATAGGGGCGAAAAAGCTTTGTGCATTTTGCACAATTGCTTCTTAGCAAGCATTCTCACAATAAAACCGATATTTTTTAAGAAGTTTTATGCAGGTTGTTGAAAGGTGTTGCTGTTACCAAATTGTAACCACTATATATGCCTGTTTTCACAAAGTTCCTATTGCAATTTTTTGATTTTAGGGTTATAATTCATAACAAACACAGGAGATGCCTGTCTGTCCCTTGTGCAAATACAACACAACAGGCGGGCGGTCGTCTCCCACACTCTAAATTTGCGGTTTGACCGCGAAAATCTAAGGAGGATCTACGCTATGAAAAATTGGCGGAAAGTCGCAGCACTGCTGCTGGCCCTGGCCCTGACAGTCTCCATGGCTGCCTGCGGCGGCGGGGAAAACTCTTCCAGCACGTCTGCTACTGACAGCAAGACCAGCAGTGCCGTATCCACGCCTGCTGAGAGCAGCGAAGCTTCCGAGCCCGCTGACGAAAGCGAGCCTGCAAGCTCTGAGGCCGGGGAAGAAGAGGATGATCCCATGGCCACTGCTACCACACCCCGTAATGAAACCCTGTACTATGGCGGTGAGCAGTGGGGCAAGCCCATCAACATGAACCCCCTGTCCAGCAACTCCGGCCTGATGTGCATGGAGCAGGATGACCAGGCCACCGTTATCGTCTGGGAAACCCTGTACATGTTCAACACCATTGACAGTAAGGCATATCCCCTGCTGGCTGACGGCGACTATGAGTGGAATGAGGATCGCACCCAGCTCACCTTCAAGGTAAAGGAAGCTGCCAAGTGGGATGACGGCACTCCTTTCACCGCTGACGACGTTGTAGCCACTTGGGATGCCCATGTAAAGTATGAGTCCGCTACAGGTATTGATTTCAGCCAGTACATTGAGGGCTTTGAGGCTGTTGACGAGCATACTGTCCTGATGAAAGGCAAGCCCGTTGATGATGAGAACTACAATCCCCTGAAGATGATGGAATACCTGAACAAGGTATACATGATGCAGAAGGCATACCTGGAGAAGCTGGACGGCGAGCTGAACGGCGACTCCGGTGAGATGAAGAACGCCACCATGTGGGATGCTCCCATTACCGGCGCATACCGTCCCACCACCTATGACTCCGAGCAGCGCGTTGTGTTCACCCGCAATGACGAGTACTGGGGCCAGGACGCCTCCATGTGGGGCAAGCTGCCTGTGCCGAAGTACATTGCCCACAACATGTACAAGGACAACTCCGGTTCCGCCCGTGCCTTTGAGAACGGCGAAATCGACATCAACCAGCAGTATGTAGCCAACCTCCAGGATATGTGGCTGGAGAAGGATCTGCCCATCTCCACTTACTATGATGAGCCTCCTTATCAGATGGCTGGCACCATGCCCAGCATCATCTTCAACACCCAGAAGCCCGGCCTGGATCAGAAGGTTGTGCGTCAGGCTATCGCCATGGCTATCGACTATGATCAGGTAGTTTCTTCCGCTATGACCGGTCAGTCCTACACCTTCACAGAGGTGCCCCGCACCCTGTTCAACCCCACTGAGCCTGAGCAGGCCCTGATTAAGGATCCCGAGGCTCTGAAGCCCTATCAGCATGCAGGCGGCGACGTTGAAGGCGCCAACAAGCTGCTGGACGAAGCTGGCATCACTGACACTGATGGCGACGGCATCCGCGAGTATGAGGGCCAGAACCTGGTGTTCAAGGCTGAGTGCCCCGATGGCTGGTCTGACTACCAGGCTGCTATCAACATCTGCGCTGCTGCTGGCCAGAACATCGGCATCAGCATCGAAGCTTACTTCCCCGAGTCTGCTACCTACACAGAAGACCAGCAGACCGGCAACTTTGACATCGTGGTAAACGGCTACGCTGGCGGCGGCATTTCCGCTCCTTGGCTGCGCGCTTACCAGACCATGTATGGCTTCGGCGGCAACTTCCCCGACACCATGACCTTCAACTACAGCCGTTACTACAACGCTGAGGTGGATGAGCTCTTGAAGCAGATCCCCCGTGAGACTGACGAGGCCAAGTTGAAGGATATGTGGGAGAAGCTGAACATCTTCTATCTGGACGATGTTCCCGCTGTGTCCGTTATGTATCGTCCCATCAACTTCCATTCCACCAATGAAACTGTCTGGACAAACTTCCCCCAGGCTGACGATGGAACCAATATCCCTCCCATGATCTGCTATGACGGCTATGGCTATGCCGCCATGTTCAATCTGGAGCTGGTTGAGGGCTAAAGAGGTTTTGCAGTACATTTCAGAAAAACTGAGATGAGCAAGGGCCTGTGCAGAAGAGGCCCTGCATAGAAAGAAGGCGGCGGAGAAAAGGTAATAGGACTTTCTCCGCCGCCAATTTCTATATAAGGATTGGTGAAAAGTACTGAAAAGGAAGCGTTGAACCATATTGTTTTAGGGAAAGCGGCTGAGGGAAGGAATCCCGGGAGCCGCCACTAAAAAGATGAGGTGATAGTGTTGAAAGGCT
>NZ_QWEO01000037.1 GCF_009936035.1 Neglectibacter sp. X58
AGATTCAATGGAGATTTCAAGATGAGTTTGATAAGCTAAAGCAGCTTGCAATAGGAATTTTTGCAGGCTGATTTCAATAAAATGCCCAAATTTTTAGTCTGGGCTTGACATTGGCAAACGAGAAATACAAAGGCGATGCGCTCCTGCAGAAGGTTTATACGGTGGATTTCCTCTCCAAAAAGAAAAAAGTGAACGAGGGCGAAGTGCCGCAGTATTATGTGGAGGGAAACCACGAAGCCATCATACCGCCCGCCGTTTTCGACAACGTGCAGGTGCTGATGCAGTCACGGGGAAAAGGGAACGGCCGGAATAGCTGCGTGAGCATTTTCTCCAGCAAAATTCGCTGCGGGGACTGCGGGAGCTGGTACGGCTCCAAGGTCTGGCATTCCAACGACAAATACCGCAGGGTGGTCTGGCAGTGCAACCATAAATTTGACGGCGGGGAGAAATGCACCACGCCGCATCTGGACGAGGAAACCATCAAACAGCTTTTCATAAAGGCATTGAACATCATAGGGAAAGAGAAAGACCTTATTATCGCAGGCTTTGGGGAAGTCAAAGACACGGCATTTGAAACCGGAGAGCTGGAGACGGAGGCACGGCAGCTTAATGGGGAGATGAATGTGGCGGCGGAACTGATACAGAAATGCATCGGGGAAAATGCCCGCGTCGCACAGAACCAGGGTGAATACGCCAAACGGTATGATGCCCTGGTGGAGCGGTTTGAAACGGCGAAAGCACGACTGGAGGAAGTGCAGGCGGCTGTCACGGAGAAACAGGCGCAACGGAAAATGATGGAGAACTTCATGGAGGTGCTGCGGGGCCTGCCGGAGCAGGTGGATTATTTTGACGAGGTGGCCTGGTATGCCATGGTGGACTTTGTGACGGTCTACAGCAAGGAAGATGTGCGGTTCACCTTTAAGAACGGGATGGAGATTCCGGTAAAAACCAAATAGGAAATACAGATTGCACTTCACGGGAATGTGGAGTGTTTTCTTATTTTTATTTTTTAGGGTTGAAGTGGGATAGAGCATATTGAAAAACTATTAATCTTTAACTATAATTTAGAGTATGTTTGAGGATAATGTAACTTATTTTTGGAGGTTAATGCAATGGATATAAATAAAGTTAAAGAGCTTGCGCAAAATGGTGTTACACAGGCACAGAATGACTTAGGTGTAGCATACATGACAGGCGATGGAGTGGAATTAAATGAACAACAAGCTGTTTATTGGTTTCAATGTGCATCATCTCAAGGGAATCCAGAAGCTATGGCGAATTTCGGAATGTGTTTATTGATTGGAAAGGGAATAAAAAAAGATATAAGTGCAGCTTTATATATACTTGAATCTGCCTATTTAATGGGAGTAAATAATGTCATTCAAAATATTTTAGATGCAATTCATAATAAAGATGTTGATATTAAGGTAATCATATCGTTGGTGAATGATAACAATACACAGGCAGAATGGATTTTAGGCTTGTGTTATGATCATGGCTTGTGCGTTGGTAGAGATACGCAAAAGGCAATGGAATTATTTAATGATGCAGGAGAAAATAACAATCCCATTGCACTTTGGATGTTAGCATATTTTTTTGCTAATATACCTGAGCCTGATTTGTTATGTGCAAAAATGTATCTTAAAAAAGTGGAAGAGTTGGCAGAGAAACAGGTTGGAGTTTTAGGAAATGCTCAAATCAAGAAAGATATATCTGATGTAGACGAAAGATTACGAAAAGAATGCTGTTTTCTTCTGGTAAAAGTAATTCCAGAATGTAATGAAAAAGGACAGCCTAAAGATAAATATGCTCAGGATTTATTGGATGGAAAATTGTTTATGAAAACATTGGATCAGTTTGGAGATATTTCAAAGAGAGATGCATCTTCAGACAATGATTTTAGGGGAGATATTCTTGAGGGATATTCGGAGAGTTTTGGTTTTGGATATAATCCACATCTATATAAAGAAGATGGAGACGGTATCATAAGAGATGGAATGCTTGGTTCTATTGATATACTTGCTTTGCGGAAGAAAGTTTACTGTCTTGCAGCAATTGACTATTATAAACCTCGTCATGCGATTATAAAGCCGTCTCTAAAAATGAAAGAGTTCGGAAAATACGCAGTAATTATTAGTGACGTAGAAGAATTTTTGAAAAGAGTACATAAGGCGTTTGATAGATACCAGCAGGAGAAACATGCTTCTTATCGCCTAGCTTATAATAAGGTTTCTTATGATGTTGATTTATATGAGAAGTTTAATTACAGTGAGTTTCATAAATCCAAATCTTATTCATGGCAAAATGAATTTAGAATATCGTTAGATTTCAGTGAAGGAAGATTTAGTTCTACAATACTTGAGGAAGTGACAGATTTTGCAAAATTGACTTTTCCGGGGAAATATGAGATTGATAATAATCCACTTTCACTTTCAGACTGGATATATTTTGAAATAGGAGATATTCGTGATATTTGTCAATGCGTAGAAGTTGATGAATTGTTTGGTGAAAAATTTACTATCCATATTGAAAAAGAGCCTACATTAGTTGAGCCGTATGAAACACCACATAAGCCACGCCCAACATTTTGTAAAGGTGTAATAGAAGTAATGTTTCCTAATGGAAAATATCATCTTGCTGTGTCCAAAGAGGCGTTTTTTAGTGCAGTATTGTGATTTGAACCCCCTTTGGAGGCAAAATAAAAAAGTGTAGGGAAAATAAAATTGTATCAAAATGGGCTATTAGATAGACGAGGGCTTGAGCGGCACGGATATGAAAAAGCGCGATGAGCAAAACCGGCTCATCCGGGACTGCAAGCTGGGTAAAATCGACCGGGTTATTACCAATTCTGTATCTCGGTTCGCACGCAACACGCAGGAACTTCTGGTGGCCCTACGCACTCTGAAAGAGCTGGGCGTGAGCATCTACTTCGAGGAACAGGGCATCGACAGTGAGAAGATGAATATGGAAATGCTGGTGACTTTCCCCGGCATGGCCGCACAGCAGGAAAGCGTGAACATCTCCGACCACATTCGGAGAAGCTATCAGATGCGCATGGAGTCTGGTGAGTTTAACTGCAATGCTCCTGCCTACGGTTTCGAGATAGTGGATGGGCAGATGGTTGTCAAAGAGGAGGAGGCGGCTGTGATTCGCCGCATTTTTGACCTTTACCTGCAAGGTGTTGGCAAGCAGAATATTGCTAATATCCTCAATGCGGAGGGTGTTCCTCGCCGGTATGCTCAAAAGAAATGGTATCATAATACCATTAATTATGTGATAAACAACGAGCGGTATATGGGCGATGCACTCCTGCAAAAGAAGTTCACAACGGACACCCTGCCCTTCAAAAAGAAAAAGAACCGCGGAGAAATGCCGCAGTATTATGTGGAGAATAGCAACCCGCCCATCGTCAGCAAAGAAACCTATATGGCGGCGCAAGAACTGCAAAAATCAAGGAATGTCAGCCATAAGCGCGAAAGTGACTACCCGTTAACATCTGTCCTCCATTGTCCTGAATGCGGCCGGACGTTCCGCAGGTTGCTCCTGAATGGTACTGCCTACTGGCTATGCAGCGGCAAGGCGGCAGGTGCGACAAATTGCCAGAGTAGACGTGTCCGAGAAACTGCTGTGTATGATACCTTCTGCTTGATGGCAGACAAGCTGGCCTCCCATCGGCAAGACCTATTAGGAGCGATTATCCACCAGCTGGAGGCGATGCAAAATCGTAGCGGCGAGAGCCAAGAAAAGATACGGCAGATAGACAAGCAGATAGCCGATTTGAGTGCGCAGAATCTGGTGGTCGCCCGGCTACACACCAACGGTGTGCTTAATGCTACTGACTTTGCGGCTCAGTCCTCAGTAATCAGCAACAAAATCAACGCCCTGCGGCTCGACCGCAAAAAGGCACTGGCTGAAGATGAGGACGATGAGCTGATATACACGCTGAAATCGCTGGACGATACCCTGGCAGGATATGTGGCGGGTGCAAAATTTAGTCAAGAGTTATTCTATGAGATTATCCAAAGCATCACAGTTGTAGGCAATGCGCGGCTGACTTTCCATCTCGTCGGCGGGCTGGCATTCACAGAGCAAATCCCGGAGAATGCGAGGTGTCGCACAGCATGAAAAAGAGAAATATTCCGTTCGGGTATCAGTATCAGAACGGCGTGATAACCACCCATCCACAAGAAGTTGCTGTGCTGAATCGCATTTTCAGCGAGTACCAAAATGGTCTGTCCCTGTTGGAAATCACAAACCGGCTAAATGCCGAAAAAATTGAGTATCAGCCTGGCGTTACCGGCTGGAACAAATCCCGCATCATGCGCCTGATCGAGGATGAGCGATATACCGGCATTGACAATTTTCCAGCAATTATTGATAAGGGAACGCACCAGGCCATGGTTGAGATGAAAACCCAAAAGAATACCCAGCACGGTACCGACCGCACCTGTGAAATTTTTCATATAAATGTACCAGTAATATGCCCGATATGCGGTTTTGAAATGAACCGTCGGCATGACAGCAGATTCAAAACGTGCCAGCAGCGATGGATATGTTCAAATGCGGGCTGCCGCACAGTAATTCACAAGGCTGACAGCGAGCTGCTGGATGATATTACTGTACTGCTAAATCGGGTAATTGTCAATCCAGAATTAGTACAAATTCCAGCTAAAGACGAATCCATAGGTGTGCAGACATTAAAGGCTGAAAATGAGATTACCAGGACATTTGACACGCTCGATTATGATAAAAGTGCCTTGCGAAAGAAAATACTGGAGTGTGCTTCTCTGAAATACGCGGATATCGACTCCGCTCCTTATATAGCCCATAGATTGAAAGCGGTTCTCGCAGATGCAGAGCCGCTTTCAACTTTTTCAATGCCACTTTTCAAGAGGACGGTTCAAGCCGTCCACCTCGGAAAAGATGGCGCCGTGAGCATAAAATTGATAAATGACCAGATGATCGGAAAGGACGATGAATATGCAACCGACAGTGAATACTCCGCAGAAAGTAGTACGGAAAATCCCGGCGAAAATCAACATAGCTGAAGAAATCAAGCAAGCCCACCGGCAGCTTCGGGTGGCGGCATATTGCCGCGTTTCCACGGCCCAAGAGGAGCAACTCAACAGCTATGACGTGCAGGTAAGGTACTACACCGAGAAGATCCGAAGCGAGCCGAAATGGGCCTTTGTGGGCATTTTTGCGGATAGAGGGCTTTCGGGTACCAGCACCAAAAAGCGCGACGAGTTCAACAAGATGATAAAGCAATGTCGGCGCGGTAAAATCGACATGATTATCACGAAATCCATCAGCCGATTTGCAAGGAATACCGCCGATGTTCTCAACGTACACTGGCCTTACCCCTGGCAAAACCTACAAATTGTCCGGCACCCTCATGGACAAATCCACCAAGGAAAAACTGTTGGTAGATGGGAAGGAGATCACCGCCGAAGCCACCTTCACAGCGTCCAAGGCAGAGGGCAGCATCGACATCCCCTTTACCTTCGACGCCTCCAGTCTGGCCGGGAAATCCGTGGTGGTGTTTGAAACGCTTTACCGGGATGATATGGAACTGGCTGTTCACGCCGATATTGACGATGAAGGCCAGACTGTTGATTTTGGCAAGCCCGACATCAAGACTACCGCCACCATCGACGGGAACAAGGTCACAGACCCGCTGGGCGAAGTGACCATCATAGACACTGTGGAGTACACAGGTTTAACCGTTGGCAAAACCTACAATGTCACGGGCGTTTTGATGGACAAGTCTACCAATGAGAAACTGCTGGTGGACGGTAAGGAAATCACCTCCTCCGCAGAGTTTACGGCAGAAAAAGAAAATGGTACTGTTGAAGTATCGTTTACTTTTGACTGTTCCGGGCTGGCGGGCAAGAGCATCGTGGTCTTTGAGACGCTATACCAAGATGGCCTTGAATTGGCTGTTCATGCGGATATCGAGGACGAGGCACAGACTGTCACCGTCAACGCAAAGGGCGGGCTTCTCATCAAGAAAACCGCCGAGGACAACATGGTGGAGGGCATTTCCTTCCTGGTGACGGGCAAAGATTATGCGGAAACCTTCAAAACGGACGCCCAGGGCGAAATCTACATTCAGGATTTGCCCCTCGGTGAGTACACCATCACAGAAGTGGAAAACGATACCACCTCCCGCTATGTGATAGAGAACGGCAAGACTGTCACCGTAGAAAACGGCAGCGAACCCGCCGTGGTTGAGTTTCACAACAAGCTCAAGCGCGGCTCCCTGCGCATTGTCAAGGTGGAAACCGGGACGGACACCCGCCTGGAAGGGGCCTCCTTCTGCCTGAAGGACGCAGACGGTCAGGTGGTAGCAGACGGCAAAACCGACAAGAACGGCGAACTGGTTTTTGACAATCTGCCCTGGGGCAAGTACTTTTTGGAGGAAATCTATGCCCCGGAGGGGTATATCCTGGATAATAAAGAAACAGAAATCGAAATCGGGGAGGATACCATCGAGGCAAAAATCACCGTGGAGAACAAGAAGAAAACTCCGGATATCCCCACCACCAGCGTCCCCAAGACCGGCGATACCCGCGCAAACCCGTGGTTTGTGGGGGCAGCTATGGTTGCCATGCTGGCAGGCGCGGGGGGCTTGATTGCCTATCTCATCAAAAAACGCAGGAAGTAAACAGGAGGTTAAAGCCAATATGAATAAAAGGAAACTGGCCTCTGCCCTTTTGGCAGGGGCCTTGCTTTTTACCAGTGCCATCCCGGCCAGCGCCGCGAAAGCTACAGGCACGCCCACACCCCATCAGGTTTTCTACAGGGAAGAAGCGGGCCAGACCTTCTCCGGCAAAATCCACATGGAAAAAGGTGTTACAGAAGTGGAGGCGGGGCAACCCGCCTTTTCCCTTTCCGTCCAGGACGGGGCGGTTTTGTTTGATTCCCTCTATACCAGCACCCGCCAGTCAATCCGGGCCACCTGTGACGGGGAAAGCGTCAGCCAGGAGGTAAACCTGGCAGTCTATGACACGCTGGACATAGCCCCGGCCACCGGCAGCGCCATTTTAACTGTAAAGGACGCCCGAACCTTGAAGCCTATCCCTGGTGCAAAGTATACGCTGTACTGCGGCGGGCGTATTGTAAAACCCAGCGTGGAAAGCAACGCAAAGGGTATGGTTTCCCTTGGTTTGCTTACCCCCGGTTCCTACGAATTGCGCCAAACGGCTGTGCCTAAAGGGTATCAGCCATCCAAGGCCAGCGTGAAATTCACGGTCACGGGCCTTAGTGTTTCCGGCGGTGATACGGAAATCCATACCAGCGGGGGCAGGAAAATCACGGTTGGCGGGAACGAGGTTTTGATTGCAGGGCCATTTTCCCCTGATATCACGCTTACCGCTGAAAATGAAAAGCAGATTGAGGGCGTTACCGTAACGTATGAGAACTTTGGGGCTTTCCTGGGCAAACCGGGCACGGAAAAATCCTTCGATTATGTGACCTTGCGGGCCGCGCAGGAAGAAATCAACCATCTAAAGGACGAAGAGGAAATCTGCGGCGCGGTACATATCGCCTACACTTTGAAAGAGCCTGCCTGTAACCTCACGCAGTATCTGGCAGAGAAGCCCGCGCCGAAACCCACGCCCACTCCCCCGGCCCCCAGCCAGGGCGGGGCTTCCGGCAGCGCGGGCACAACAGC
Organism: Neglectibacter sp. X58; assembly: GCF_009936035.1. Classification (GTDB taxonomy): domain Bacteria; phylum Bacillota; class Clostridia; order Oscillospirales; family Acutalibacteraceae; genus Acutalibacter. Next base: position 7,676 of record NZ_QWEO01000037.1, read on the forward strand.
GGCCCCCGCCGCCACGCCTGCTCCCACGCCAGCGGCTACACAAGCCCCTCCCAGCGTGAACCCCATTGCCACCCCGGCCCCTACAGTCGAACCCAGCGCAGAACCCGAAGAAGTCAAAGCTGATAAGCGGAATTTGGCTGTTATTGTACTGGACACGGACGGCAAGCCTGTACCCGGCGTGACCGTAGGCCTGTTTGAGCCTATGGAGGATATGCCCGTGCCTGCAAGCACAGCCGACCCCGCCGACATCAGCCAGTCGCTCTCTAACCTCCATAATCAGCGGGAGACAGAGAAAATCAGCCAGGACCCCTATAAGAGAAGCGCCGCTTTGCAGGCCGCACGGACGGATGAACAGGGGCGGGCCAGCTTCCCAAAAGCGCCTGCCACCGAGCTTATAGCTGTACCTGTCAAAGTGCCGGACGGCTACTCTACAGAAAAAATACCCACCGAAATCCCGGCGGGCATGGAGGAGGATTTCACCGTCACCTGCCCGTATATTGCCGTGGATTTGTCCGTCTACAGCAACGCCACAGACAGCCCCGTTGCAGGTGCCGATGCGGTTCTTTGCAGCGAGGACGGGGACGAATTAGCAAGCTGGGTTACAGCGGAAAGCCCCCGCCGCTTTATCCGGGTTCCCAAAGGGGAATATACTTTACGGATAAAATCAAAGGACGGGGAGGACAAAATATCTTTTTCTGTGGGCGGCGATACGCCGTTGCAGAAGGTGCGGGCGGAAACCTATCTGCCTGGAATCCGGGAGGAAAGCGGCACAAAACTTGACTTTACCGGGACACTACCTCTACTGCCCTATGTGGGCGGGGCCGCGCTGGTACTGGCTGGCGCGGCTGCGGGCATCGCTGCTTTCCTCCGTAAGCGCAAGCGCGGCAGGGGGCTGAAATGAGAAAGGCCCTGGCGGCAATTTTTGCCGTGGCCTTATTGGGGGGTTCCGTTTGTGCGGGGTTGTGGCTGGCAGGGTTCTACTGGCAGGGGCAGGAACAGGATTTGAAAATGGATGCCCTGCGCAGGCTGGCGGCAAGCCCCATTGTTACGGATATGGGGCAAGGGCCGCAGGAAACCTCTTTGCCGGAAAACCATATAGAAGCGCAGGAGCCGCCAGCCGTATTACGCGATTTCACAGCGTTGCAGGAAGAAAACCCGGACTGCATCGGCTGGGTGTCTATCCCCGGTACGCCTATAGATTTCCCCGTTATGCAGAGCCAGGATAAACCCGAATTCTACTTAGACCATGACTTTTCCCGCGAGTATGACATTTATGGCCTGCCCTTCCTGGACGCCAGGTGCAGCCTGGACAGCGGCAATCTGCTGGTATACGGCCACCACATGAACGACGGCAGTATGTTTTCCTGCCTGCATAAGTACCAGGACAAGGCGTATTGGCAGGCCCACAAGGAAGTGGTTTTTGAAACTCCGTCAGGGGTGGAAAGCTACCGCATAGCGGCTGTGCTGCGCGTGAAGGGCAGCTACAGGGCTGGTGAGTGGAGTATCTTTCAGCCTATGGACGTTGACAGCCAGACCGTGGAGGAAATAACGACGCATCGGCTCTACGACACAGCCGTGGGAATCGGGCCGGGGGATAAGCTGCTTACGCTGGTGACGTGCGAATATTCACAGAAAAACGGAAGGTTGGCGGTGATAGCAGTTAAAGAATAGCTTTAGGGCTGTGGGAAACCGCAGCCCTTCTCTGTGCCCCCAGGGTTGGGGGTAGAGGGAAGGGCTTGGCTCTCCAAATTCTTACAGGAAAGAGGATGATTTTATCGAGGACTTTTTTGATATGTGCAGGAAGATCTGGGAATGGGAAAACCGGCACAATATCCCTTATGCAAAACGCTTGACCGAATGGTACGGCGACCTGGGTATGCATGTACCGCTGCCGGGTATTACAGATGAGCAGATACGGCGGCGGTACAAAAATATATCCATGGAGGCAACGGCACGGACCAGCCCTGTGCGGGGGGTGGAACCCTCTTTGTAGCTATGGAACCGCCTAACCGGGGTTGTGCAGGCCTGCTTCAATCAATTCATCCCACTCGGGCAGGATAGCGTTTATCATAGGCTCGCCATAGGCCACACGGTATTTCTTTTTTGTAAGCCATCCCCTGTCCAGCATTTCACCCAGAGCCATTTCCACCTGCTCCCTGGGGATTCTGTTGCTGGCCGATACGCGGGAAACCAGGCTTTGATAGGTGGCAAAGGCATTGCCATGGTTTTGTGCGATCCTGTCAAAATCCGCCACAATGTACCGGAAACAGGCCGTAAGCTGATCGTCTTCGCTGGGAATTTCAAAGGAAGCGGACGCGGCGTCCCGCAGGGCGCGGCTCATGGTGGTGCGCACACCATAGACCTCCACATTCTTCCGCAAGTCCTGCACCAGATAGCGCACAACAGGCTGGAAATGCCCGTCCCCTGTGAACAGAATGAAATTAGGTGGGGATTTCTTTTTTGCCGCCAGCCTGTATATGGCGTCCAGCATGATAACGTCGGACATGTCTTTGACCGCCTGCCCGTGGCTTTCCCATTTTGTTTCAATGATGTCATTGCTGACCGCACGGATACGGGCTACCTCGCCGGAAAAGCTGGGATGCTGGAAATCACCAAAAAAGGAAAGGCGCTCCACCTGGTACTTTTCCCGTATCTGCCGGCACCAGCTATCCAAGTCGGGCCTTACCCTATAGCGGTCTTTCATGGACACATACCAATATTCGTAATCAATAAAAACGGCTGCCCGGTTGTCGGCGCGAAAAAACATCTATATTCCCCCTATAAAGGGATTATACAACAAAATTCACGGGCCGTAAAGCCCGCGAGATTGGAGTGATAGCAGACGAAACTTGAGATTATCCCCATGACGTTAAAAGAAGCCAATGCCTTTGTGGCAGAGCGCCATCGCCACCACGGCCCGGTCACGGGCCACAAATTTTCCATCGGACTGTCCAACGGCGAGAAGGTGGTGGGAGTGGTGATTGTAGGCCGTCCCGTATCCCGCTATCTGGACGATGGCTGGACGCTGGAAGTGAACCGCCTTTGCACGGACGGCACCCGTAACGCCTGTTCCATGTTATACGCGGCAGCATGGAGGGCCGCACGGGCCATGGGCTATAAGCGGCTTATCACTTATACTTTGGAAACCGAAAGCGGCGGGAGCCTGCGGGCGGCTGGATGGAAGTGCGTTGGGCAGGCAGGTGGTCTGCGCTGGACGGGCCGACGCAGGCCGCAGGTGGATTTGTACCCGGCGCAGATGAAGGTGCGGTATCAGGTGGAGGCTGCACCATGAACAGCCTTAAAATCGGCCTGCATGACGCAGAAATGGAGCATTTTAAAGGCAAAAAGCACTTCCCAAATTATGCCTTGATGAAAATCTCTGCATGGCATAAGGCCCAGGGCGACCTTGTAGAATGGTGGGAGCCTTTAAACTCTTACGACAAGGTATACAGCAGCAAGGTATTTGACTTTACACCGGAAAACCCGTATCTGCCTCCGGATACTGTCAAGGGCGGCACAGGATATGGGCTGTTTACGGAGCTGGCCCCAGAAGTGGAAGCCACGTTCCCGGACTACAGCATTTACCCCTCGTGCGATTACGCTATCGGCTGCATAACACGGGGATGTCCCAATCATTGCCGCTGGTGCATCGTGCCGAAGAAGGAGGGGGATATCCGCCCCTACTGCACATGGCGGCAGCTAGTGCGGCCCGATACGGACAGGCTGGTACTTATGGACAATAACATTTTAGCTTGTGACTATGGCATAGAACAGTTGGCGGGCATGATTGAAAGCGGGTATAAAATCGACTTGAACCAGGGCATGGACGCCCGGCTGGTAACGCCGGAAATTGCGGACATTTTGGCGCGGCTCACCTGGATACGGTATCTGCGCTTCTCCTGCGACCAGGAAAGCCAGATTGAACATATCCTGCGTACCTGCCAGCTTTTAGAGGAGCGTGGCGTGAAGCCGTACCGGGTGTTCGTGTACCTCCTGGTTACAAAGGACATAGGCAGCGCGTCCCGCCGGGTGGAAGCCTTGAAAAAGCTGCGGGGCATAAGCCTTTACGCCCAGGCAGAGCACAACGAGGGCATGGGCATAACGCCCAATAAAATGCAGTTGGAGTTTGCCCATCGGTATGTGTACAGCGGGTGTTTCCGCAAAGAGACATGGAAGGAATATTGCAAAAGGAAAGGATTTGATACCGATGGATTTACAAGATAAGATTACGGCCCCATTGGGTTTAGCCACGCTGGATAAATCCAGCGCAGAAGCCCAAAGCCCGGAGCAGTATGCCATTAACACAATAGGCGGCAGGGCGCTGCAAACAGCAAATACGATTGCCCAGAAAAGCGGGCAGGCCATCAAGGCTGCTTTGGCAGAACCGGTTGCGCCCAGGGCTGTGCCGGTTGGAGATCGCCCCACATACAGGAAAGCATCGGGAGCACCACCTTATACTCCCGTAACAGAGGATGTTTTTTCTGGACCTGTCCCCGCGCAAAACCCGCCCATGCAGGCAGATTGTCCCCCAGGGCGGGGCGCAGATATGCCTCGCCCTTTACCGGACAGACCGCAGACTTCGTCGGCAAAACAGGGCAACCGTACCGCGCGAAGCATGAAAAACCGGCACACGCCCACAGGGGAAAAAGGGAAGCCCCCTGCATATACAGCCCCGCCAGCCATCAAGGCGGGGAATTACGAAGCCGACGCCCTACAGCTTTACGAGAACCCCGCCCTCGCTACATACCAGGGTGAGCAGTTGGCCTTTAGCTTGCCAAGCCAGGGGCCGGGGCTGGCTTTGTCAGGGGAATCCAGCGCAGGCTTGCAGACCTTCCAGGCGGCAGGGCAGGCCGCAGAGGGGGGCGCGTCTGCGGCTGCATCTTCCAGCGCGGGGCCGGTTGTCATTGCCTATCAAGTTACGGAAAAGGCTGTCACAAAAATGAAAGAAACGGTAGAAAATATCGCCGCCAGGGCACAATCCAGCAAGCAGGCGCTGGGGGCCCTGGCGGCGCTTTTCCTTGTTCCGCTCCTAATTATGTTCGGTATTGCCGGGGTGCTGCGGGGCGGCGGGTTTGCCAGCAATGTCAACCTTTCTGCGGATGTACTGGCCCTTATGCCCCAGATAAATGCCGCTTGCCAAACCCATGGCATCCCCGAATACGCACCTCTGGCAGCGGCTGTGATGATGCAGGAATCCGGCGGCAACGTGGCCCTTACGAATGGGGACGTAATGCAATGCGCGGAATCGCTGGGCTACCCTGCGGGTACGCCTGTGCCGGTAGAGGAATCCATCAACCATGGCGTGGGGGTGCTGGCCCACAAGCTGGCACGGGCTGGCTCCACTGGGCCAACGGATATTCCCGCTATCAGCCTTGCCCTGCAAGCCTATAACTACGGCGACGGCTACTTTGATTGGGCCGCGTCCCACGGCGGGGGCTACAGCAAGGAAAATGCCCTGAGTTTCCAGCAGTACCAGATGAGCCACGGCTACCCCGGCGGCTACGGCGACGCCAGCTATGTTGAGCACGTCCTACGCTATTACCAAACCGGCGGGGGCGGCATGGGCGCGGCAAGCGCCATCGCAAACGGGGCTTTCGCATACCCCTGCGAGGGCCACGGCTGGAACACCTACCCCGGCCATGAGGGCATAGACATCCCCTTGGAGACGGGCACCCCTGTTTACGCCTGTGCCGCTGGTACTGTCACCTATGCACAAGCTGGCTGGCACAGCGGCATGGGGGTTGACGGCATTGCCTCCTATGGCAACTGCGTTTTCGTTGACCATGGAAGCGGCTGGCAATCCCGGTACGCCCATATGTCCTCTATCGTGGTGGCTTCGGGGACAACAGTACAGCAAGGCCAGCTTATCGGCTATGTGGGCAGTACAGGCAACAGCAGCGGGCCGCACTTGCATTTGGCGCTCTACTATAATGGCAGCCCATCTTCGGGCGGGGTGATCTACGCCGAACAGGCGTGGCCGCAGTACAAGAATTAACAGGCGAAAATGTGAAAAACTACAGAACAGGCAGCAGCTTTATGGGCTGCTGCCTGTTTCTTGATTTAGGAGGGATGTATATTGACATATGGCTATATCCGCGTTTCCAGCACAGACCAGAATGAGGACAGGCAGAAAATCGCAATGGACGCCAAAAGCGTCCCCAGGAAAAATATTTTTATGGACAAGCAGTCCGGCAAGGACTTTGAGCGCCCCCAGTACAGGCGGCTGGTCAGAAAGCTGAAACGGGGTGACCTTCTCTACCTGTTGAGCATCGACCGCCTGGGCCGCAACTACAAGGAGGTACAGGAGCAATGGAGAATCCTAACAAAAGATAAGGGCGTGGATATCTGCGTCATTGATATGCCGCTGCTGGATACCCGTACCGCAAAAGACCTCATGGGCACCTTTATTGCCGACTTGGTGCTGCAAATCCTCTCTTTTGTAGCAGAAAACGAGAGGGCCAACATCAAGAAGCGGCAGGCCCAGGGCATAGCGGCGGCAAAGGCCCGGGGTGTCCGCTTTGGCAGACCGGAAAAGCCTGTCCCAAAAAACTTTGTGGATATCGTGCGGCAATGGGAACGGCATGAAATCTCCACACCGGAAGCCCTGCGGCTTTGTGATATGAGCAGGCCCACATTCTACCGGAAAATCCGCGAAAACGAAGAAACAAAGCTTATAAGATGTAAGATTATATCGTCTTAAAAGGTAAACTTTTAGATACAAAATTACTTTCGTATAATTTTACCATACTCCTTCCCTGATTGCAAGATAGTACATATAATTTTGTTTAACCTTACAAAAAAAGAAACCCATAATGTGGCAAAAAGAGGGGTTTATCAATTAGTTTGCTTTATTTCTTTTACGGGGGGAGGAATGTGATAGTAATTGCTTTTATAGACAGCCGCAACGGCGTGGCATTCAATCACCGCAGGCAGTCCCAGGATAGGGAGGCGTTGCAGAAAATCATTGGCATGACGGCTGGCTCTGTGCTTTGGGTAAACACGTATACGGCGCAGCTTTTTGCGGGCTATGACGCGCCCCAGGTGCAGGAGGACGAACATTTCCTCGATAAAGCTGGGCCTGGGGAGTTCTGCTTGGTGGAGGGGGCCGACATCCTGCCATTCAGCTTTTTCATTGAGGAAATCATCCTTTTCAACTGGAACCGGGCATACCCAGCCGACCGGCATTTCCCTATCGACATCCATAATGGGAAGTGGCGTTGTACGGCAAGGGAAGATTTTACGGGCAGTTCCCACAAGAGGATTACCATGGAGGTCTACAAGAAATGAAAAACAGGGCAAGGCTTTTATCACTCGTATTGGTCCTGGCGCTGATTTTCAGCGGGTGTGAATCGCCGGGTATGGAACCTGCTGCCAGCAGCGCGGCACCTATCGCCGTTGAGACAGCCACACCCAGCCCCACCCCTGCCCCGACCGCCACCCTCCCGCCTGCGCCGGTTTCCGTTGACCTGGCATCTATCCCAGCGTATGAGGGCGCGGCCTATGTAGAGGTAAACGGCAATGCGCCTTACTTCACGGAGGACAACTATACAGAGGTTTCCTTTGAAAGCTACTCCGAGCTGGACAGCCTGGGCCGCTGCGGCACAGCCTTTGCCTGCATTGGCGAGGACATTATGCCAACGGAAGAACGGGGGGAAATCGGCCAGGTAAAGCCCAGCGGCTGGCATACTGTGCGCTATGGCGGCATAGTGGACGGCAACTACCTTTACAACCGCTGCCACCTGATAGGCTACCAGCTTTCCGGCGAAAAGGCCAACACGCAGAACCTTATCACCGGCACCCGGTATCTCAATATAGAAGGTATGCTTCCCTTTGAGAATATGGTAGCCGACTATGTAAAAGAGACGAAAAACCATGTGCTGTACCGGGTTACACCTGTCTTTGACGGGGATAACCTGCTGGCAAACGGCGTGTTGCTGGAGGGCCGCTCCATGGAGGACGGGGGCGCGGGCATATCCTTCTGCGTGTTCGCCTATAACGTGCAGCCCAGCATCCGCATTGATTACACAGATGGGGAAAGCACCTACATCGAACCGGCACCTGCCCCGGAACCCGAGCAGGCCCAGCCTGTAGGCTCCGACTATATTCTGAATACCAACACAGGCAAATTCCACCGCCCCGGCTGTTCCAGTGTGGACAAAATGAAAGAAGCCAATAAGCAGCATTTCACGAGAACACGCGACGAAGTGGCTGGCATGGGGTATGAACCTTGTAAACGGTGTAACCCCTGAAAATACGCAGAAAATAAAAAGACCGCTAATATACCTAGCGGTCTTTCGTAAACATTACAATGTCATTGGGTGTGCAGTGGATGATGTTGCACAGCTTTTCTAAAGTAAGCAAAGTTATATTTTTACCTTTCTTCAGCGCGTCCAGCGTCTTATTGTCAATACCGGCCTGTAAAAGCTGGTATTGCGAAACCTCGCGCTTTTTCATGGTTTCCCACAATGGGCTGTAATCAATGATAATACCACCCACTTACATTCTGATAATTCAATTATAACGGAATATTTCGATAAACAACATTGTGGAAATACCCACAATGTCAGGCACTGAATTTCAAGCAGGTATCCTACATTATTATCACTGCCCAAGCCAAATTAAGCCTATCCAAATCAGGAAGGGGATTTTTATGCCTACATTCAGTGAAAACTTTGGCACGATGCTGCACAGCAGGCGCTTAAAACGGAAGTTAAGCCAGCAGCAGGCAGCGGAAGCCTTGGGGATACATATGTCCAATTATGCTTATTTCGAGCTAGGGAAAATCTTACCGGAAATAGAAATGCTTCCTGCCCTTAAAAAGCTCCTGCACATACCAGCAAAGGCTTTCCTTCACCCCGAGCGGTATATCTGCAAAAGAGTCCTTCGGAAATGGGAAAAGAAAAACAAAAAAGAAGAAGGATAAAAGAATATCCAGGGAGGCACTATATGGCTACTTGCTGCTTTTTATGCCAAGACCCCGTGTACGATAACGATATAGAAGAACGGCTGGACAAAGCTATCGCCAAAATTGTACTGGAAAACGATACAGTCAGGTTCCTGTTATACGGTTGTTGGGATATTTCTTCCAGGCGCTTCCATGACCTGTTTGCCACCGCCGCCTACCGGGCCAAGCTGGCAAACCCGCACAAAGAAATTAGTTTATCCCTTGTTGTCCATGATACGGAAAAGGGGCAGGTACTAAGCGCCCTGCAAGAATGGCGGTATCCCCTGCCGTCCTTTATGCTTGATGAAATCCTCTCGCCGCCTGCGCCCCAGGGCATTAAGGATGGCGTGGCCATAGAAAAACGGATGCAGCGTTGGATGATAGGGCAGGCGGACTATGTTTTTACCTATCTCTATGACTGCCTGCATGAAGCCGACAGCCATGCCCTGGATTATGCGCTTAAAATCGGGAAGGCCATTGTGGACTTGACCTCCCCCGCAACCTATGCCCTTATCCGGGAAAAGTATTCCATCCTTCCGGAAAGGAAAAGAGAGGCGATGGAACTCCGGCTGGAGGGGAAAACGGCCTTGGAGATAGCGGATGCGCTGGGGACGGGAAAGAGCAGGCCCCAGCAGTTAATATACGAAGGGGCGAGGGCCATACGCGAAAAATTGCGGGGCAGGGAATACCGGCCAGTTGAAGAGGCTTGTACGGTTTTCATGCTAGGCCCCGCTACCTATAAATCCTTAAACGCTTTTGATAAAACGGTCAATTATCTTGTCCGCGAAAAAAATGTCCAAACCTTTTTTGTCGCCCCCAATTTTTCCATGTCCCCCTTTAGGTTCGTTTTAGAAAAACACATACCCGCAAGCAATGTGCAGATGTTATGTCTCGGGGATTGCCCCGGCTCCTTGGATACAGGGCATTTTGACCTTGAAACTTTTCTCACAGAAGAAGCCGCGCCTTGTTTGCTGGATGAAGCCGCCCTTGCTCAAGTTGCTGCCCCTTACCGTATTAGCAATCTGCGCTTCTGCCCACCAGAGCTTGCCAAACAAATCCGGGAGGCATTCATGGCAACAGGGCAGGTGCCGTTTTTCTGTGACTTAGGGAAACCGTTTCCTGAAAGCCTTGTTTAGTTGGTTGTTGCCTAAAACCCAGGTGAAGATTATAATAAAAATATAGAGCTTGTAGAGCAACATAGCGGCTTTTGTTTTTATCCTTTTGAGTTGGGGGCAGCTACATGAAAATCGTAAGCTGGAACGTTAACGGCCTGCTGGCCTGCATGGGGAAAGGCGGCTTTTTCCCCATTGCCCGTATACAGCCGGATGTCGTATGTTGCCAAGAGGTCAAGACGCACCAGCAGCCGGAGGTGCTGCCCGGATACCGCCATATGAAAATATGAAAGGGGAAGCTACTTTGCGGCGATTTACAACCCCCACCCAGTGGAAGATTTTAAAATACTTTTGGAGAAGGCAGTCCGCTTTTTCAGTGGACGATTTGATAGATGCAGGAATCATCCATTTCCCAGCCCTGGGCAGGTTTACCTTGCGCATAATGGAAGCGCGAGGCCAGGTGATCTCACTTCTTACGAGAAAGAGCGGTACGTTATATTTTGCTACAACAAGGACGATAGAAGAATGGAAAAGAATATGGGCCCCCAGGACCTTTCTGGAAAAGTGGGGTGATCCCGGCTTCAATATGCGTGGTGTAAACAGATATGAAAAAGAAGAAATAATTGCAGAAATAGACAAAATGCTGGCGGATTTTTGTGGAGGGATTGAAACAGAGGGTCAGCCGGGCTGCGAAAATAGTTTGGCATCCAAAAATTGACTTGACGGCATCTTTCCTATGAGATAAAATTAAAACAAAAAAGAAAGGCGGGTTATGTATGGCAGCCAAAACAGTAGAAGAACGCATACAGTCAATTGATGCCAAAATTGAGAAAAAGAGGGCCGAAATTGAAGCTTTGGAAGCGCAAAAGCAAAAACTTTTGCACCCTGTGACCATGCGGTCAGTTATGTCAAAACTTAAAGAGCAGGGGATTACCCCCGAAGAAGTTGCAAAAAAGATGGGCATTGAAATCTAGCAGAGTAACCGAAAGGGCCGTTGCGGGAATACCGCAGCGGCCCTCTTTCTATTTAGCTTTTCATCAGCACAAACCATCTGCCGCTGTCCTCGAATAAATGCGTCTCCTTGCCTTTTACCACAACCGTGTACTGCTTGGCGATTTCATGGGTTGTATGGTCTTTTGTCAGCCCTACCCGCTTTACTTCCTCAATGTCGAATTCGCCCACCAAGGGGATGTGGATTGACCGGGGCCGCACTTCCCCGTCCACATAATGGGTGGCTAAAACCTCAACATACTGTTTCCGTATGCTCTCCGTCAGCATGGCTGAAATCCCCCTGCAAATCGTAAATGTCCGTAAAAGGGATGAACGTGCCCGGCAGCACCAGGGCCTGGGCCAATTCGTCCACTTCCTCTACTACATCCGTCTCTGTCACATACTCGCCTATCTCATAGTCCCCGATGGCTTTCCGCAGGCAGAAGTAGGTAACTGTCACCCTGTCCCCCGCGCTAATCTGCCGTAGCTTGCGTTCCAGGACCTCCCGCATATCCTCCGACAGCCACGCCCTTTCTACAAGGGCGTTTTCTTTTTGCATCGTCAGCACGGCTATGTCGAAACCTCGCAGGGCTGAAAATGGGCTGAACAATTTCGCCCGATTGGTCAAGTCCATCTTTGGATGCTTGGAGGCGGGCCGCTCCATATGCAAAATATCATCATATTTACCCATTTGCTTTGTGTCCCCCGATCTGCTCGTTCCGCTCCAATGTTGTAGCCCCGTCCAGCAAATCATAGCATTTGAAAACCGCGCTTTTGCCGAACCGGTCCTGCACCCGGAGCATGGCTTTCACCAGCGCAATTTCCCTGTCCTCTGCCGACGTGTCCACGAAAAAGCCAAGCTGGGGCGGTACATCCTCCCGGTTGGACAGCCGGATGGCCGTGACGTACAGCTTGCGGCTGGACAACTTCGGGTCAATGATTTTCTCAAAAAGCTCCAGGGTGGCCTTCATAATGCGCGACGGGCAGGCAGTCGGCCCGCCCAGCTTGGTGGTGCCCCGCGCCGATACGGGCGCTTTCCTGCCATAATAATTGACCTGCGTCGGCCCGGAGTAGGTGCCGTCCGCCGTGCTTTTCCAGTCATAGCTGATATGCAGGTGGATGCCCTCGGCCACCATGTCCGTGGCGATTAGGCGGCGGATAACCTCCTCCGTCATTTCCTTAATCACAATTTTCGTTTTATCATAATCATACCCGCACTTGAGGGCTTGCCCGCTGCTGAAGGATTTTGTGTCGCTTTTGTAGTTTTTAATGTGCTCCATCCGGCAAGGCTCATGGCCCCATGCATGATCCACAAGTATTTCCGCATCCACGCCAAACTCATGGAAAAGCAAGTCCTCATGGGTGAGGCTCAGTTTGGCAAGGTCGCCCATGGTGTGTACGCCGAATTTCTCCAGCCGTTTTGTGGTGCCCTCCGCTATCATCCAAAAATCTGTAAGGGGCTTATGCCCCCACAGCTTTTCCCGGAAAGACATCTCGTCCAGTTCCGCGATACGCACACCGTCCTTGTCGGCGGGGACGTGCTTCGCTTCAATATCCATAGCGATTTTTGCCAGGTACAAATTGGTGCCGATGCCTGCCGTAGCCGTAATGCCGGTAGTGGCAAGCACGTCCCTTACAATAGCTATAGCCAGCTCATGGGCGGTCATTTCGTATAATGATAGGTATTCTGCTACATCAATAAAAATTTCATCTATCGAGTAGACATGGCAGCTTTCCGGCGCAACGTATTTCAGATACACGCCGTAAATGTCCGCAGACACATCCAAGTACCGCTGCATCCGGGGCGGCGCGATAATATACTGGATTTCTTTGCCTGTACTCTCCTTAATGCCCTGCACCCTTTGTTTGACCTCAAACAACCGGGCGCGGCCGGAGATGCCATAGGCTTTCATGGAAGGGGACACGGCAAGGCAGATGGTGCCGTCCGAGCGTGTTTCGTCCGCCACGACCAAGTTTGTGGTGAGGGGGTCTAGGCCCCTATCCACACACTCTACGCTGGCGTAGAAGCTATTTCAGGTCAATGCAGATGTATTGACCCATGAGTACCGCCCCCTTCAGTCGAACGCAGGTTCTTATTTGCTTTAATTATAGAACAGTTGTTCCCAAAAGTCAACTGAGATTTTATGGAAAGGCAGGCCGGGGCCTGCCTTAGCAGGGCTGTACTTTTCCCTCCCGCCATGCTATACTTTCAGCGGGATGGCCGTTTCGTTGATTAAATTGCTGCTATGGGCTATTTTTATGAAAGGAGGGGTAAAGCGTGACCAACAAACAACGGATTGTCCGCATGCTGCGGCTTTTCCAAACCCAGACGGACGAGGAGCATCCTATTTCCACTTTTGAAATCATCGAATATTTTAAAGGGCTGGGGACTGTCATAGACCGGAATACGATCCGGGACGACGTGGATACTCTGAATGCTTGCGGGATAGAAATTATTATACTAGAGGGCAGGCCCAACCGGTACTACTTTACTGACAGCAAATTTCAACTCCCAGAGCTGAAGCTGCTGGTTGACGCTGTAGAGGGTTCTAAATTTATTACCGCGAAAAAAAGCGGGGAGCTGGTGGCAAAAATCATATCCATGGCCAGCACAGGCTATGCGGACCAGTTAAACCGCCACTTGTACACAGTTGGCCGTATCAAACCCGAAAATGAAAACATCTATTATGTGATAGACGCTATCTTCCGCGCCATCCAGACAGGGCAGAGGATTTCCTTCCAGTATTTCCGCTATGACGCCAACCGCGAGCGCGTCCCCCGGCACGGCGGGGACCCGTTCGTCCTCTCGCCCTATGCTATGCTCTACAACGAGGACAAATATTATGTCCTGGGGTACTATAGCCTTTTTGATAAAATCACCACGTTCCGTGTAGACCGCATGGGCATCCCGGAGATACTGGCCGAGCCAGCCCATCCGAAACCGGAAGGATTTGATCCTGTTGATTATACAGTAGATGTTTTCAGTATGTATGAGGGCAGTCTGGAAACCGTGGAGCTGCTATGTGAAAATGACATGATGGATTCTATTGTTGACCGTTTTGGGGAAGAAGCGGACACCCAGACAGCGGACACCGGGCATTTTCTGGTAAGGGCGCAGGTTTCTGTCAGCCGGACTTTCTTTGCCTGGGTATTCCAGTTTGCCGGAAAAATACAAATCATGGGGCCTGCTTCCGTAAAGATGCAATATCAGGAAATGTTGGGGAAGGCCCTTGGGGCAGATGCTGAACAAGAAGCCTAAACGGCGGGAGCAGTAATTTTCTTAATATTTTACAAATAGTGCGGCAAAATTGCCGCACTATAATTTTACCCTATTGACTCCACTTCTTCCATATGCTACAATACTCCTATCAAGAGCAGTCGCTCGTGATAGGAGGAATAAAATGCGAAGCAAAAGCCCTGAGTTGATGGAAAAGATAAAAGAATTTGCAGAGGGCTATTTCCGGGAGAACGGGGAAACACCCTCCAATAAAACCATTGCCGGCGCAATGGGCATGGGCAGGTCAACCGTGTATTACTATCTGGTGGACATGGCACAGCGGGGCATGATTTCCTACGAAAACGGCGTAATCTCCACAGAGAAGATACGCAAGCTGATGCCGGAGGTCAACCAGGCGGCGCTGGTGGGTTCTATCCCTTGCGGCGAGCCGGACGAGCGGGAAGCCATGGTGGAAGAATATATCCCCCTCCCGGTTTCGGTATTTGGCAGCGGGGATTTCTATGTCCTGCGCGCTTCCGGCGATTCCATGGTGGATGCGCAGATCAACTCCGGCGACCTGGTTGTGATTGAAAAAACAAGCATCGCAAATGTGGGGGATATCGTTGTAGCCTTGACAGACGACCGCCTGAGTACCTTAAAACGCCTTTGCTTTGACGGACAGAAGGGCCGTTATTACCTCCACCCTGAGAATGCGGGTTATGAGGATATTTATGTAAGCAGCCTTGTTGTCCAGGGCGTAGCCCGCCACATTATTAAGGCGCTGTAATGACGGGCGGCAGTATAACAGAGGGAATTTCGCAGGGCACACAAAACGGCTCGTGCGGTTATTATCATATGCAGGAACCGGTTTTGCCTATGTGCAGGGCTGGCCCCGCAGGAGGTGTATAACTTGAATTCTTGTTTTACAGACATGGAAATCGAGGAATTGGCAGAGGGGATGATACGCCAGTATCTCGGAAACCTGGAAAATGCCCCGTTAAAGGTGGACATAGAGGGCTTCCTTACCAGGTATCTGAAACTCCCCCTGAAATTCCGCAGCTTTGCGGAGGAAGATTCCGGCAAAATCGGGTTTATATCCGATGGGATTACCCCTCTCCGGGTTTTCGCGGGTCGCCGGCCCATACGGGAGGTCTTTCCAAAGGGGACGGTAGTATTGGAAAAGGGCCTGCAGCGCCGGGGCGAGGAGGGCCGGAGACGGTTCACCCTGGCCCATGAAGCGGGGCACTACATCATGGACAGGACGGTAACACGGGCCTGCTTCCATCGTGAGTATGACAAAGGACGCGCCTACAGCCCCCGGGAATTGAAAGAACTGCTGAATATCCAGGAAACCAGGGTGGACAGGCTGGCGGCAGCGCTGCTTATGCCCCGGTTTATGGTGTGGGAAGTGCTGGAAAGGTTCGGGGCCTCCAGGCCGATCCCGCTCTATGGGGATAACCTTCTGCGCCTGGGGGACAAGCTGCTGGTACAGAAGATGGCCCGTGCCATGGGCGTTTCTTACACGGCTTTCCTCATCCGGTTAAAAGAGCTGTCCCTTATGGAAAGGCATGATATTTCCGAGTACATTACCGGTGAAATTGGGCTTGGGGATGGGGTGATGGCCCTGTGAATACCGTGAAAATGCACCGCCAGACCTCCGTGAGCAAGAATAATTTGTATAAGCTCCGGCTTTCCCGCCACGAAACGGAAGGGCTTTCCCTGCGGGATATCTGCTGCCCCTACTGCGGCTATCTTGTAGAACGGGTGTTTTCCGATGTTACCGGCCACAAGATGGTGCATTGCAGGAAATGCAAGGAGGAATACCCGGTCAACCTGGGTTATTTCCGGCGGGCCAGCTATCAGAAAAAGTACGATGGCTTTCACTTCCATCGTCAGCACAGATAAACAAATAGAGAAACCTACAACTTATAATCGAGCAAGCGGAGAGAAACCGGCGTGAGCCAGTGGAGACTGCCAAGCGCCGTACAAGGTTGGAGTGGTTATGGATAATAGTAAATACGTTTACTATATCATAACCGCCCTGATTTGTACGGCGCTTTTTGCTTGCCCGATTTTGCCTTGTGCGGTGTTATAAGTCCTTCCCGCTGTGTTCGGGGAAGGACTTTTTATGTACTATGACGTTATTGAAACAGGAAGAAGGATTCAGAAACTGCGGAAGGGAAAAGGTTTGACGCAAGAACAACTGGCAAAATGGAACAGAAATATCTTGAGTTTTATCGCGGCGAAATTTACTATGCCGATATGAACACTGTTTTTTCGCAGAGGATGACAAGTTTGCAGCCCGTCCTTGTCCTGTTGACCGACCAGGGCCTTTACAGTTGTCCGACCGTCCTTGTTGCAGAAGCGCGGCACACCGCTCATAAACCTTCTCAGGCAACCCATGTTATGGTGGAAGATGCTGGGGGATTGCCTGGAAATGTGGTATTCCGGTTGGAGAAGCCCTATCCCATTGACAAGCGCCGCCTGCGGGGAAGGGCCGGAAAGCTCACTCCCAGGCAGATGGAGGAGGTCGATGCCGCGCTGCGGTCACACTTTTACCTGGAGGATGGCGGCTGCCTCCCCATGGAGGTGGAAGCGCCGTGACAAGCGTATCGCGCAGTTGTAGGCTGTGTCCTATAAACCTTGGAAGGAGTGGAACCGATGCTTATCCCCATCAAAGATATCAAACTGAACCCCGGCAGGCGGGACGCCGAACCGGAGGACATAAAAAAATTAGCTGACAGTATAGCCGAGTTGGGCCTGCTAAATCCCATCACCATCGACCAGGGCCACACCTTGATAGCGGGCCGTCACCGCCTTGAAGCCGCCAAGCTGCTAGGCTGGACGGAGATAGAATGTACTGTCACGGATTTACAGGGCTTGCAGGCAGAGCTTGCCGAGATTGATGAGAATTTTGTACGCAAAAATCTGTCTATTATTGATTTTGGCAACTTGCTCCTGCGCCGCAAGGAGATTTACGAAATGCTTCATCCAGAGACAAAAGCCACATACGAGGGTGGCGCATATCGAGGAAATCAGCACAGCGAGGTGGGCGAAAAAATTTCGCCCACCTCAAAAGGCTTCGTTCAAGATACCGCTGAAAAATTAGGTGTATCACCAAGAACGGTGGAAACACAGATACAGACAGCTAAAAATCTTACCCCCGCTGCAAAAGAAATCATTCGTGGTTCAGATGCAAAAGTCACCAAAACAAACGCTCTCAAATTGTCCCGCCTGGAGCCAGAGCAGCAGGAGGATGCCGCCACTCAGCTAGTGGCAGGCGAGATAGATTCAGTGGACGATTACAAGCCCTATTCTGTTGGAAACAAGGTATATGCGACCTTTGAGGAATCCGTTGCCGACCTCAAAAACCCCGACAAAGATGGCACCTGCACCCCGGATATGTTTTTGATTGCCCTGGACGGCCTGATTGACAATTTTCATAGGGATTTCGCTTGGTACGGCGACCCGGAATGTGTGGCGGTTTTTCCGCAAATTTCGCAAGAACAATTTGAATTTGTGAAAAAAAGAGTTGCCACCGTGACCACCGCATTGGAGGGCCTGGTGGCCGAAATGGAAAGGAGCAAGCAGTATGAAGCATAATGAAAAATTAGTGCAGTATTCCAACCCCGGTGAGAAAAAGCAGCTTTCCACCGCCGTTTTGACCTCGGGCCTTCCCTACCAGCGGCCCGTGAAGCAGACGGTAGTAAACCGGCTCATAAAATGCTGGAACAACAAATACCTCACACCCATCGTGGTGAGCTGCCGCGACGGGAAATACTATCTGCTGGACGGGCAGCACCGTGTCAGCGCCATGCGCAGGATGAACGGCGGCAAGGACGTAATTGTACCCTGCCTGGTTTACACTGGCCTTACATATGCCCAGGAGGCTGAAATGTATGTAAGGCTGGATAAATCCAAAGGCCACTTGAAGCTGCCCCACGAGATCAAGGCCAGCCTGGAATCCGGCGCGGATGCCGTAGTGCTGGATATTGACAAGCGCATTTCGGAGGGCGGCTTTACCTGGGCGCTGGACAGGCCCACCGGCGCGGCCTACGAAATTCAGCCCGCCAGGGCCATTAAGAGCGCCTACAAGCTGTTGGGCGGGCCTGCCTTTTCCCGTATGCTGGAGCTGCTGGCCGGGGCGTGGCATGGCTCCCCATCTTCCTTAAAATCCTGCATGATTGCAGGTATGGCGTTGTTCCTCAAGACTTACGAAACAGAAATCGACGATTACACCTTTGTGGCCCGGTTGTCCCAGGTTGACCCCTTTGACATCGCCCAGCTTGCAAAAGTTGACTTCACCACAGACAGGCGCAATCTGCGATATGCTCGTGTACTCCGTAAAAAGTACAACGCGTACCCCGGCGGGAAGAAGCTGCGGTATCGGTTCAAGGACTAATTTCCAGAACACAGACTTACACAAGGGAGAAAAATAAATGGAACATATCACACAAGAAACTCTGGAAGCCATGCAAAATGTGGATGTGCGCACCGTTGACCCCGCCACCCTGCGGGATATCCGGGACGTGAAGATCAACACAGACTTGCCCAAAGCGGAGCGGATGCTGGATTATCTTGAGCAGATAGGCAACCCGTACTGCTACAGGCACGGCAAATATGTGGTGAAAATTTCCCACGCAGACACGGGTTTGACATTGGAAGAATGCCTGGTGCATTACATTCAGTCAAAATGCCAATGAAAATTTATGAAAACCCTGGACAAAGCAAAGAAGTTATGTTAAGATGGCCTTAACAGGACAGCCAGTGCTCTCCGCTGTTAAGGTTTTTTGCTGACTTTTAGCCTTAACAGATTGGAGAGAATATCATGAAAAACCTTAAAACACAGGTATGGAACGCCTGTGGTTACGTTCGCCTGTCCCGGGAGGACGGCGACAAGGAGGAAAGCAACAGCGTCACGGGGCAAAAGGACTTGATCCGTGACTATTTGTCGCGCCACGAGGACTTGCATGAGCGCGGCATGAAAGTGGACGACGGTTTTACGGGTTCCAATTTCCAGCGCCCCGCCTTTCAGGAGATGATGGGCGAGGTCAAGGCCGGGAAAATCAACTGCATAGTGGTGAAAGACCTTTCCCGCTTCGGGCGCAACCACCTGGAAGCAGGGGAGTACATCGAGCGCATTTTCCCCTTTTTGGGGGTACGCTTTATCGCCATCAATGACCACTATGACAGCCTGCACAGCCAAGCGGAATCCGATGAAATACTTGTCCCCTTCAAGAATCTAATAAACGAGGCTTACTGCCGGGACACCTCTATTAAAATTCGGAGCCAGCTTGAAATCAAACGCCAGCGCGGGGATTTCATCGGCTCCTTTACTGTTTTTGGATACCAAAAAGACCCGGCTGACCGCCACAAGCTGGTGATTGACGAGTACGCCGCTGACGTGGTGCGGGACATTTTCAACTGGAAGCTGGACGGCATCAGCGCCCTGGACATCGCCGCAAAACTCACTGCCAGCGGCATCCCCACACCCATGGACTACAAGCAATCTTTGGGGATGCGATACAACACGTCTTTCCGTATCAAAGAGAAATCCGTATGGGATGCGGCCATGGTGCTGCGTATTCTGAAAAACCCGGTCTATATCGGCGTTTTGGAGCAGGGCCGTATCACCACCCCCAGCTATAAAGTCAAAAGGATTGTACAAAAACCGCGGGACGAATGGGCGGTAATCGAGAATAACCACGAACCCATCATTGACAAATTTGACTTCGAGACCACACAGCGCGTTTTGGCCATGGATACCCGCACAGCCCAGGCAGGCCAGCCCGTGGAGTTGTTTTCCGGCATAACATACTGTGGTGAGTGCGGCGGGGCTATGATCCGGAAAACGGTGCCCTATGGCAAGAAAAAGTACGTCTATTATGTCTGCGCCAATCACAAAGAACGCAGAGCTTGTTACCCGCACAGCCTGCGAACGGAAGCCTTGGAAAACATCGTTCTGGAAGCTCTGCAAGCGCATATCCAAGAGGTTTGCGACTTGGAGGATTTATCAAAGCTGGCGGATTCGGCCCAACTCCAGCAGGCTAAAATGCGGAAATTACAGGCGCGATTGGACAAAAAGCAGGAAGAAATTGACCGGATGCACACGCTGCTACGCTCACTTTACGAGAACCTGGCAGACGGTATTCTCGACCAGGACGAGTACAAGGACTTAAAAAAGACCTACACCCAGCGCAGGGAGGAAGCTGAGCAACGGGCCGAGCTTCTGCGGGAAGAGATGGACCGGGAATCGGCTTCTATGGATACAAGCTGGATGGAGCAATTTCGCCATTGTCGGAACATCATAGCCTTGGACAGAAGGCTGGTGGTGTCGCTGATTGTGCGAGTGATAATTTTCCGAGACAAGCGGGTGGAGATCGTCTACCGCTGGCAAAACGAATTTGACTTGCAGCGGGATTTGCTGCGCATGGCCCAGGCCGAAAGGCAGGTGGGCTGACGTGGCGAGGACAAAACGCAAGGTAAACCCACTGGCCCCGGCCCCTGTGGAACCAACAACCCAGCAGAAGATTTACAAGGCTGGCGGCTATGTGCGTCTTTCTGTTGAGGACAGCGGCAAGCCCGGAGCTGATACCATTGAAGCGCAAAAAAATCTGGTACTGGAGTACATAGAAGCTCAGGCGGATATGGAATTTTGCGGCCTGTACTGTGACAACGGACGCACGGGGACGAACTTCCAAAGACCGGAGTTTGAGCGCCTGATGGATGATGTGCGGGCCGGGAAAATCGACTGCATTGTGGTGAAAGACTTATCCCGGTTTGGACGCAATTACAAGGAAACAGGCCAGTACTTGGAGCAAATCTTTCCCTTTTTAGACGTGCGTTTTGTT
>NZ_QWEO01000038.1 GCF_009936035.1 Neglectibacter sp. X58
CTTTATCGCTGCGGTACACGTCCGTTGTATCGCTATTTGGGCTGCCATTCGTGCCTAACTCATGTAGGCACTATTTAATAAGCTTGTAAATAAAACTAACCTTTCCCAATACGGCGCAAAAGCCCTAAAGAAACAGGCGGACCGCATAAAATCGTTTAATGAAATGCGCGAAAACTGAACCCGCTGGCAAACCCCGGAAGAGGCGGAGGCCGACGGCTGTTTTCAGCGTATAGAGGACCCCGAAAAGCCCGGTTTTTGGCGTGTCCGCACGCAAGCGGAATTTGAAGAGGAAAAAAACTTCATGCTGAATGATCTTATCCCGTACAGAATCAGCGAAATTCAAAAGGAAACAAAGGCCTGCTTCAAAAATATTCGCATGAAGCAAGATTGAAAACCGCGCCGGGGCATTTCATGCGGGCTGGCGGAACAATCCGCCAACACCAAAAGCCCGCCGGGTTCGATTCCCGGCGGGCTTTTAATCTTCCTGTTCTGTCAGCCATTCCATAGACACGCCCAGCACCTTTGCAAGCACGGTCAATTCGTAGTCGGTAACAAAGCGGGTCCCGATCTCAATTCGGCTTACGCTGTCCCGCTCCATTGTTACCCCTGCAATCTGCAAGCGGGCGGCAAGTTCGGCTTGCGTTATGTTCCGACGGGCGCGGGCTTCTTTTATCCGCTGTCCGCAAAGGTTCTTTCGGCCTTTGTATTCGTAAATCTTCAATGCGGCTTCCCTCCTATGTGTTAAAGTTCCGCTCTATTCTTTACTTTAACACGTGTCAAGTGTATAATTGTGTTAAAGGTCAGAACGACGTTGAAACAGACGGTTCCACCTTTGAAAAAATAAGCAAGCCGCCTAACCTTTCGGGCGGCGGAATGGAGGATTCCAAAATGAAAAGGGTTCTTTCTCTTATCCTTGCGGCGGGGCTTGCGCTGTCCCTCTCCGCGTGCGGCAACGTGCTGGTTGATCTCGACACGCCGAAATCAAGCGAACTTTCCGCGCAATATGATTTCTACCCGGATTCGATGAACACAATTCGGGCAGATATGCAGATCACGCCGGAACAGGCCGACGACGTTTTCATTGCGCTTGTGTCCTGCGGCCTTGACGGGAAGATCAGCACGGTTTCCGAAACCGACGGCGTTTACAAGGTTCGCTGGGGGACAAATACCCTTGAAGTTATGATGAACGACGACGGCACGATTTCCGAAATCAGCGACGGCAAAGACGTTCTTTATCCTGAATACAAACAATATAACTTCTTAACGGTTCATGCTGAATCGAATAGAAATACTTCGATATGTCGCATTTGAGAACCCAGCCGTCGGCATAATTGTGCTATATGTAGCCGTCACGTGCAACGCGTCCGGGTCGTCCCCGAAATTCAAGTTTGCGGTCTGAATGAAATAGCGGCGGGCGTTCTTGTCATTCAAGTTCTTTTGCTTTGGCTCCGATTCCTTGATTTTCTTTGACCGTGTGCCGCGCTTTACTGCCCTGCATTGCGCGTCGGTGTAGGTAAAAATATCAACCTCCCGATATTGCTTGCCGCAATAGATTTTCTTTTCACGAATGAAACTTCGCACCGTGCTTCACCCTCTTTCTGTCGATGAATAAAGCGGGCGTGTTCTGTTTCCGGCTGTCTGCTATACCTAACCTTGCAAGGGGGGAAGAGGGTTCACACAACGCCCCCTCCCTCTTCCCCCCTTGCAACCCCCCATCACCCTCGGCGGCGTATGAAGAGATATAGACAAGAGAAAAGGGCAAAGGGCAAGGGCCGAACCCTGCTGATCTCCCCGTTGCTTCCTGTATGACGTGGACAAGCTTTCGCCGGAATCTTAATACCCACTACAAGCCCGCCACGCCGCATAAAAACGGCGTTCTTTGTTGACTTTTCCGCCGATCTATGCTATACCTTATCCATAGGTTGATAGCACGAATATTCATGTACGCACGTCCATGGGGTCAGCGTCCACCACCAGCACCCGATTTTCGGAAGCAAGGCCCGGTGTTCGCGGTAAAGATCGCACGTAATCAGGGCGATTTTGTCCCGTGCGGTTCCGTAGTCCGTCATTCCGTCGTCGGCGGTCAGGTCGCTTTCAAACTCCATGAACGCCGCCGGGTCTGCGCCCTCTGCAATCAGCGCGTCAAGGAACGGCCCGTTCAGTTCCCGGCGCAAGGACGACTTGCGCCAATCGTTGCAGTTCTCTTCGTCGAAAGCCCGTTCAAAGACGGGTTCGGCGGCAATGGCAACCGTCCCTAAATCGTTTGTTTCTGTGAAAAAGTGTTCCAGCTTGACCCATTCCACGCCGCCGTAAACGAACCTTGCGCCGTCTTTCAGGGTTGAAAGTTGCTGTCTTTTCATGGTCGTTGACCTCCTAATCATTTTTTGAACCGTTCTGCTTTTCCGCGATAACGTCGCGGGCAAGCTTTGAAAAGATGAAATAATAGGCTGGCAGAAACAAGGCGAATACTTCTCCGCCTACTGCGGCATATCCGCGGTCGATCAGGGCGCGGGCTTGTCCCGCTCGAAAAAGCATGATTCCCGCAAGGGTCAGGGCCGCATATTTCGCAACGGTCCAGACTTCCGCCCGCTCATACCACGGGAACCCCTGCCGCTTCCTGCGGGGCCGTATGGGGTTCCTGCGTTCAATCTTGATCGGCTTCATCTTCCGCCCCTCATGACCGCCCGCGTATATACCGCGATTCTCCATAAAGGCGGGGTCAGCGTTTCCACAACTTGACCCAAAACCGCCGAAATCCTCTGCACTTCCGGGGCGATAATTTCCACCGCGCCGAAAGCTTCGATTGCAAGCGGGTTCACGGCTTTGTTGTCAATGTAGAGATCGGCAAACACTTTCCGCCCGTCGGAATGCTTCAAGCCGTTCTTTGCGGCGTGCGGGTTCCCCGGATTCTCATTGACCGCATACAGTGGGATTCCCTGCGCCTTACAGAACGCCACCGCTTCATCAAGCAAAGGGCGCGTTCCGTTCTCCCTGCTGGTGTAAAGAATGATCTTTGACCCCTCCGCCGCCAGCCGCTTCACATAGTCAACGACAAGGGCTCTCGGCTCTCCCACTTCCGGGAATGCGTCGGCGCAAAGTGTCCCGTCGAAATCGACGGCGACAAACTCATATTTTGGCATTGCTCCCGCTCCTTTCGATTCTGTCAGGGTCGGCAATCGTGACCGAACGCCCGGTTCTGTCCATTAGTTCAACTTGCAGGAACGCCCGCCGCTTTCCGGGTTCCCTGCGGCTAATCAGGGCGGAAATGCGCTGATATGTAATGCCCCCGTGAATAACCGGGCATTGCTCATCGAACGCCGCTTTTAGTTCGTCACGCGTCACGGCCCGCACCCCCCTTTCGGGAAATTTCATAGTCGGTCCCATAGCGGCGGCGTTTGCACCGCCAGCACGTGATTTTCTGATTCCTGCCGCCCACGCGCTTTATGTTGTGCTTTCCTGCCTTTTGTAGTTCAAGGAAGCAAGGCAAGCAGAATTGACGCTTCATGTCCTCACCCCCTCCCGCTCCGCCGGAAATCCCCTGCATTCGGGCAAGTTCTCCAATGCGGCACAAAGGCAACGGGAAGATCGCGGCTTTCCTCTTCCGGGCGGGCAACCCGCCCGACAACCACCGCGCCGTCGTCTGTCACGAAACGGTCGCACCCGTCCCCCTCGATCACGAATACGGGTTCAGGGTCAACGGGCATATTCTTTCCAGCGGTCGTCTTTATCCAGTCGATAGCACGCCCGCACCCGCGGCAAACACTCATACAACGCACCCCCGTTCCGCATAGGCTTTCGCTCCGATCTCCAGCATTCCCTGAATAAAAATCAGGGTGTCGCGCTCCGTCTGTGCGTCTGCTTCCCACGCCTTGACCTCTTCCGGCTTCAACCGCCGGGCGGTCAGGTCGGACAGGCCGCACCAATAGTCGCCGGGGCTTATCCCGTATTCCCTGCAAAACTCCCGCTTTGCGGTACTGTTCGTACCGCCGCCGAAAGAAACAATGTTCATCTTTTCATCGTCTTTCTTTTTCCTCCGATCTGTGGTAAAATACAGAATAGAGGGTTCGCGCCTATGAACGACGCTCAATTTCTTAACCTGATACGTCAAATTCAGCCCACTATGTATAAGGATATAGGGCTTGCTATCGGCTTTGGGAATATCTACAAAGCCTTGTTGCCGTATGGAGAAGATCAGGATTCTATAAAATGGAGGATCGAACAGTTAGAACGCCAGCAGAAACTTGAAGTTTTCCGGCTTGATTCGGTTATTAGTGCCGTTCGCGTTCTCCTGTGAACTATCCCCGGTCATAGATTCCTATTGACTGCGCCGCGCTGATAGCCATTGCCCAATCAATGTCTTTTTCTTCGTTCAGAATTTTTGCCGCATTCAAGGATATATCCAGCAGTTCTGCGGCTTCCAGCGCGGAATATCGCTTTACAAGGTCTGCAAGCCTTTTCGCCGCCTGTCTTGTCCCCTCGCTGGGTTCGTCCCTCAACTTCAACCACCAAAGGGGATTGTTGCGGTATTCCCCATACTGGCAGTTGCCACAATCTTTCTCCGGACAGTAATTGCAGAACCGTTCGTGAAAGGCTTCGTCCCACGGCCCCTCAATGCAGGGCAAGGACGCAAGGAACGCCGCCAGCGTTTCCGGGCTTTGCGTGATTCGTTCAAATTCTGTCACTGTCAAAACCTCCTGTTTAATTCTCGCGGGCTTATGCTCCCGCCGTTTCCGTCGCTTCCTCCGCCGCGACGCGCCCGCGCCGCTTGAAGTTCGCTTGTAACCTCTGCTGGGCAAGAACGGGGTTGTATGCGGGCCGCTGGTTGCGGTCAAGGATAACGGCCCCGCTTTCGTCCGTTTCTTCCCCGCGCTTCAATTCAAGGTATATCGTTTTTACGCTCATACCCAGCCGAACCGCTATGTCCGCCGCACGGTCGTTTGACTGATACCATGCGGAAATCTGCTTGCGGTCCGCGAATGTCAAATACCTATATTTCCGCAAGATTCTTCACCCCTGGTTCTGTTGTTCTCCTATTTCTTTGCAAAAAAATTAGGCTACACAGGCCGTTTGACCTTGTGTAACCTAATTGTAATGCTTGCCTCAGCGAGGGCACTGTCGAACAACTCCATACTCACGATTGGGCGGTTTTTAATTCCGACAGGCGGTATTACTGCAGATTGCAGGATGCAGACAGACGGATTTGCTGTTCTTGATGACCTCCTTGATACTCTGGACATCTCCGTGTTTTATATTCTTCCCTCGCCTTTGCTATGACAGTTTGTGTATTTTGTCTCTAAGGCGTTTCCTTTTTCCTTACCACCACTATAATTGCCTCAATCCTCCAACTGGGCGGTATACAGGCGGTAGTATTTGCCCTGTTTCTCCATTAACTGCTCATGGCTGCCCATTTCAGCAATGCCCTTATTGGCAATATAGAGGATGCGGTCGCTGCTTTTGATGGTGGAGAGCCGGTGGGCGATGATAAAGGACGTGCGGCCCTTTAAGAGGGCCTGGAGGCCCTGCTGCACCAGCTTTTCCGTTTTGGCGTCTATGGAGGAGGTGGCCTCGTCCAGCACCAGGATTTTAGGGTCGGAAAGCAGGGTGCGGGCAAAGGCCACTAATTGCCGCTGGCCCTGGCTCAGGCGGGAGCCGCGCTCGTTGACCTGGGTGTAATACCCGTCCTCCATCTGGCAGATGAACTCGTGGGCGCATACGGTTTTGGCGGCGGCAATCACCTCTTCGTCAGTGGCGTCCAAGCGGCCGTAACGGATGTTGTCCATAATGGTGCCGGAGAAAATGAAGCTGTCCTGGAGCATAATGCCCATCTGGCTGCGCAGGGACTGAAGCGTTACCCCGGCAATGTCATGGCTGTCCAGGAGCACCTGGCCGCCGTTCAGGTTGTAGAAGCGGGAGAGCAGGTTTACTACCGTTGTCTTGCCTGCCCCTGTAGGGCCTACCAGGGCGATGGATTCGCCGGGGGCAACCTCCAGGTTGAAATTTTCCAGAATATTCACGCTGCCGTCATAGGAGAAGGTCACGTCCTGAAAGGACACCGCGCCCTGAATGGGCGGCAGTTGGGCGGCTCCCGGCACGTCGTCCACCGTAACGGGTTCGTCCATCATCTCGAAAATGCGCTCCAGATAGGCCACCGCGTTGATAAAGGTGTTATAGAGGTTGGACAGGCTGAGCATGGGCTGCCAGAAGCGCCAGGCATAGGAGGACAGGGCGATAATGGTGCCTATCTGCATCCCAGGCCCCAGGGCGCACAGGCCCACCAGGTACATGGCCCCCACCACCCAGGTGGAGATGTTGTCTACAGACACCCAAATCAGGTTGGAGGTGTACTGGGCGCGCATCCAGCTCCGGCGGTAGTTCTGGTTCAATTTGTCGTAAATCCCGGCGTTTTCCTCCTCCCGCACAAAGGCCTGGGTGATTTTCATGCCGTCCAGGCTTTCATGAAGGTAAGCGTTCAGGTTGGAGGATTTGTTGGATACATCCTGCCAGGCCCGGCGCTGGGCAGGCTTCACCAAGAAGATGACAATGAGCAGCAAAGGCACCCCCGCCATCACCACCAGGGAAAGCCGCAGGTCGCAGATGAGCATGAAGGCGGCAATGAGCAGGAGGTTGAAAATTTCCAGGATAAAGTTGATAATGCCGTTAGACAGCGCGTCAGACACGCTGTTTATGTAGTTGATAACCCGCACCAGGATTTTGCCGTGGGGGCGGTCGTCATAGAACTGGAAGGGCAGCTTTTGCAGGTGGGCGAAAAGATCCTTGCGGATATCATAGATAATCTCCTGGCCGACGGAAATCATGTACCTGCTGCGCGCCCGGCCGAAGAGCACTGACACGACAATGGCGGCCAGCATGGCAGCGGACAGGAGCACCAGCTCCCCATAATCTTTATTGGGTACGGAGACATTGATGCCCCGCTGCACCAGCAGCGGCCCTACAAGGGCGGCTGCTGCGGAAATGGCGGAATACAGCAGGGAGAGCACCATTTTTTTCTTGTGCTGCCCGATGTATGTACCTGCCCGCAGCAGGTGTTTCAAGTTAAACGGGGTTTCCAGGTTTTCGTCTACGTCAAAGCGGTTGCGCGCCATTTCAGCCCACCTCCTTTTCTGTGCCGCCATTTTGCAGCAGGTAAACTTCCCGGTAATAGCCGGGCTGCTGAATCAGCTCCCTGTGGGTGCCTGCCTGGGTGATCCTGCCGTCCTCAATTACCACCACTTTATCGGCCCGCTTGGTGGTGGAAATGCGCTGGGCCACAATGATCTTGGTGCAGGGGAAGCTAAGGCCGGAAAGCTGCTCCTGAATGTACTTTTCTGTTTCCAGATCCACAGCGGAGGTGGTATCGTCCAGGATGAGGACGCTGGGCTTCACTGCCAAAGCCCTTGCCAGGGCAATGCGCTGCTTTTGCCCGCCGGACAGGCCTGTGCCCCGCTCGCCGATAACCGTGTCAAAACCCTGGGGCAGCTTTTCAGCGAAATCCACTGCCGCCATCCTGGCAAAGGCTTTCGCCTCATCCTCTGGCATGCCGCTGTCGCCATAACAGATGTTGCCGTCTACAGAATCGGAGAAGAGGAACACATCCTGGGTGGCAATGCCAATGGAGGAGCGCAGCTTTTTAAGGTCATACATGCGCACCGGCACGCCGTCTATGTCCACTTCCCCCTGGGTGGCGTCGGCAAAGCGGGGGATAAGGCTGATAAGGGAGGTTTTGCCGGCGCCTGTGGGTCCCATAATGGCAACTGTTTCCCCCGGCTCCACAGTGAGGTCGATATCCCGCAGCACCTGGGCGCCATGAAGCTTCAGCCCCGCGCCCTTGAACTCCACCCTGCCCTGCAGGCGGCCTTTGGGATTTACAGCGTCGGGGCGGGTGGTGATGGTAGACTTGGCATAGTAAAGCTCAATGATTTTGCTGGAGCTGGCAAAGAACCGCTGCAAATCGTTCAGGTGCATGCCCAGCATACGCATAGGCTCTACCAGCGTCCAGGTTAAGCCGTTAAAGAGGGTGAAAGCGCCAATGGTGATACGGCCATTGATCAGGAATATGCCGCCCACCAGCAGCACAGCCACAGAAAGGGACTGGGACAGGGTGTCCACATAGGGGCTGAATTTCAGCCATAGCAAAGACGCCGTCTCGTTGGCCTGCTTATAGTCCCGGTTCTTCTCGTCGAAGCGTTCTTTCTCATACTCCTCCCGGGCAAAAGCCTTTACCACCCGGTTGCCGGCGATGTTCTCCTGGGCGGCAGTGTTCAGGCGGGAGAGCTTTTCCCGAAGCTCCACATAGAGGGGGTGTACCTGGCGGGAAAACACCAGGGTGATGACAAAGATGAAAGGCGTTACAGCCAGCATGGTGAGGGCAAAGAGCCAGTCTGTGGCGAAGAAGGTGATAGTGGTGGTGGTGAACAGCACCACGCAGTGGATAAGCTGCCGGACAACCCAGCACACAGTGTGGCGGATCATGTCCATGTCGCCGGTAAGGCGGGTCATCAGGTCGCCGGTGCGGTAGGCGCTGTAGAAAGCCTGATCCTGCTCCTGCATGTTTTTATAGAGATCCCGGCGCAGGTCGTATATCAGCTTTTGGGACACGTTCTCATAGGTCATGATGGAAAGGTATCCGAAGCCTGTGCGGAACAAAGTGAACCCTATGAGGACTGCCACCATGATGATGAGGTGGCGGATGGCATCCTCCGCCACTGTCCCGGACTCCTGGAGGGGGCGGAAGATGGTGTCCATAATGCGGGCGGTTATGGCGGAGTTGCCCAGTGCCAGCACTGCCAGCACGACGGTGGAGCATAAAGCGAACACGTACTTTTTGCGCAGGCCCTGCAAGCGGGCCCACACCCATCTTAATTGAAACATAGCACATTTCCTCCCTGCTGAACGGGCAGCGGCGTGATAGGCGGGCTGGCGCCCTTTTGCTTTTGGGTAGTCAGCGCTGCCTGGAAATCAGCCTTTGCCGGTTTTCAAGCGCGCTTACGGTAAAACCCGTATCGGAAAGCTTTGCCGGCATCTCCATGGGCGCGGGTTCTAAACCCTGCTTATTATAGACCTGCCAGGAGAAAAAGCAAGATGGGTTTGTGTGAATTTTAAATTTCAGCAGTATAACAAATCCCCCCCGGTGATTTCTGGCAAAGTTTGTATACTATTCTTCTCCGGGTTTTGCCCTGCGCATCCCAGGTAAAACGCCTCCCGAACCAGAAGCTTCTGCTGCTTCCAAAGCGAAAAATTTGCAGGTTTGGCGGCTGCGGGGCAAAATTTTTGCTTTCCCCTCTTGATTTTGCAGGATCTGTATGATAATATTAGTTATATGCCGCTGTGGCGGAACTGGCAGACGCCCGGGACTTAAAATCCCGTGATGGCAACATCGTACCGGTTCGATCCCGGTCAGCGGCACCATGTAAGGACGATTATTTTGATACAATGAGTATCGAGATAATCGTCCTTGCTTTTTGCCTAAAACCGCTGAAAATAGCGGGTTTTCTAACAATTTTGAAGAAAGCGCCGCCTCTGGCCTGGTAGAAAACCGGGCCGGGGCGGTGCTTTTTTTGTTTTTTGAGGGTCATCAGGGGCTGGGCTACCATTGATTTATTGGGTATCATTATTTTATTGGGGCTATCGTTATACAGCAAATGAGCAGGGCAATCTTGCCTTGGATAGCCACACGACAAAAAATTTCAAAAAACATATTGACAATTATCGAAGTGTTGCATATAATAATATCGAAGAACTTAGATGTGAGGTGAGACAATGTACCTATCCGATAAACAGAGTACACGAGTTTTCAAGGCTTTCTGTGATGAAAACCGACTGCACATCCTGTCGCTGCTGCGCGGGGGTGAGAAGTGTGCCTGCAAGCTGTTAGACGAACTGCACATAGGGCAGTCCACCCTTTCCCACCACATGAAAATCCTCTGTGATTCTGGTGTTGTTGTTGGCCGGAAAGAGGGAAAGTGGGTATATTACCGTATCGACCCGGAGGGGAGCGCACAGGCGGTTGCCTTGCTCACCCAACTGACAACCTGCACCGCAGAGGCAGAAGATATTGACTGCTTGTGTGGTTCAAGACGTGCCGTTGTATAATTTTTGTTTGTGCGATAAGTGAGCCGCCATGTGGCCAGTGGCGGTTTACTTTAGCAATAATAAATCGACAAATTGCGATTTATAGATTTTGTTCGTGGAGGTAACATATGGAAATCTTGCAAACCGTCTGGCTGTTCATCCAGGATCAAATCCTCGGAATGAAGTGGATGAACGTGCTGATCGGAAATTTGGTATCGGCGCTCGGCCTGGATACTGCGTCCCATTGGGGCGGTAGTATTCAATTTTTCATCTATGATGTAATCAAGATCACTATTCTGCTCTGCACTCTGATTTTCATAATCTCGTACATCCAGAGCTACTTCCCGCCAGAGCGGAGCAAGCGTATCCTGGGCCGGTTCCACGGCATCGGGGCCAACATCATCGCCGCTCTGCTGGGAACAGTAACGCCGTTCTGCTCCTGCTCGTCCATCCCGCTATTTATCGGCTTTACCAGCGCGGGCTTACCTTTGGGCGTGACCTTCTCCTTCTTGATTTCCTCCCCAATGGTTGACCTGGGCAGTCTGGTACTCCTTATGAGCATCTTCGGCGCAAAAATCGCCATTTGGTATGTCGTGCTGGGGCTGGTTATCGCCGTTGCAGGCGGCACTCTGATTGAGAAACTGCACATGGAGCAGTATGTGGAAGAATTTATCCGAAATGCCAGCAGCGTGGATTTGGAATCCCCCACTTTGACAAAGCGTGACCGGGTTATCTTTGCAAAAGATCAGGTTGTCAGCACGTTCAAAAAAGTGTTCCCCTACATTCTGGTCGGCGTGGGTATTGGCGCGATCATCCACAACTGGATTCCCGAAAGCTGGATTCAAGCGGTCCTCGGCAGCAACAACCCCTTTGGCGTGTTCTTGGCTGTCCTGGTGGGCGTTCCCATGTATGCGGACATCTTTGGCACAATTCCCGTGGCGGAGGCACTGCTGGCGAAGGGCGCACAGCTTGGCACTATTCTCTCCTTTATGATGGCCGTAACCACTTTGAGCCTGCCCTCCATCATCATGCTCCGCAAGGCGGTGAAGCCGAAACTGCTGGCCTTGTTCATTACAATCTGTTCTGTGGGCATCATCCTTGTCGGCTATCTGTTCAATGCGTTGCAGTATGTATTTATTTAATGCGGAGGCACTATGACAAAGAAAAATCTTGTAAAAATTCTGGTCCTCTGCCTGATTGTGGCGATTATCGCCGGTATCTATCTTTTCAAAAATCCACCTGCGACCACTCAGGCCCCGGAGGATTCTACCGCCCCAGAAGATACCGACTTTACGTTGACCGCAACGGAGGCCATTGACTTTGAGACGCTGGCCGAGCATGGCCTGCCTATCATCGTGGACTATGGCTCTGATTCCTGCGTCCCCTGCCAGCAAATGGCTCCGGTTTTGAAAACGATGAACGAGGAAATGACCGGCAAGGCGTTTATCAAGTTTGTGGATGTATGGGAGTATGCCGAGGCCGCATCAAATGTCCCCGTTCAAGTCATTCCCACGCAGGTGATAGTAAACGCGGACGGAACACCCTTTGTTCCCAGCGTTGAGTTGGCCCAACAGATTGACTTCATCCTATACAATTCACGGGAAACCGGGGAACACGTCTTTACCGTCCATCAGGGCGGATTGACCGAAGAACAAATGCGGCTGATCCTCACGGAAATGGGGGTGGAGGCATGATTGATTCCTGGCTGAACACCCTCGGCACTTTGATCTCTGAAAGTGTCTGGCTGGCCCCGCTGTTGGCTGTGCTGGCGGGAGTGCTGACCTCGTTTACGCCATGTTCTCTATCCAGCATCCCCCTGGTAATCGGCTATGTGGGGGGAACAGGTACAGAGCCTAAAAAGGCGTTTCATTTGTCGCTGGTGTTTGCCGCCGGTTCAGCAATCACCTTTACCATCCTGGG
This sequence comes from Neglectibacter sp. X58, assembly GCF_009936035.1. Classification (GTDB taxonomy): domain Bacteria; phylum Bacillota; class Clostridia; order Oscillospirales; family Acutalibacteraceae; genus Acutalibacter. The sequence continues at coordinate 11,989 of NZ_QWEO01000038.1, forward strand.
AACACTTGCATGGGCGATGATTGGCTCAAGTGTGACGGCAGCTTTGTGAGCGAGGACGATTACCCGGAGCTGGTGGCCCTGCTGGGGACCAAGCAGCCAACGGCGCAGGACCTCAAAACAGCCTACACCGCAGACAAGGCCGGAGCCATCACCAACACTTGTGTGTTCAACGGCTCCATCTGGGCATATCTGGTGGATGCCCATCTGCTGGTCTGCGTTCCGGCTACCGGCGCGGCAAAGACCATCCCTGTGACTGGAGCCGAGGCCCTGTCTGGAGCAAGCCCGGTGTATCTCTCTATCTGCGGTGGTTCTCTTTACCTGACACAGATCGGTGGAACGCAGGCGAAGATTCTCCTGTTTGAGTTGGTGTCGTTCACCGGCTCGGAAACCTCTATCAAAATGACGGCGGTAACCACCTATATCAGTGGTCGGGTGACTCAAACGGCGAACCAGTACACCATCCCTTATGTGGTAGATGTGGGCGGCACCAAGATGATGGCCCTCTATATGAGTGACAGCTATTTCTACTATATCACATGGACGGCTGGGCAGTATTCTTCCTCGGCGCAGCAGATTCAAGGCTACTGCATGGCTTATAGCGGCAGCATGAGTAAGCATTACACGCCGAAGTTGGCTGCAAAGTTCGGCTTTTCCGTGAAGAATCAGAACGAGGCGCTCTATGCTTCGCGTTTCCTTGGTATCTATCTCTACTCGAACAACTACGGATACAAGTTTTGGTTCAGCATCGCTTCTGTGTCTCAGTCCCTCTATGGAACGCCGGAGAGTGATCCGTATTCTTCCTATAACAGTTACACCAACATGGAAACGGCTATCGAACAGGATGAGCGCGGCAGGTATCTGAAAAGATTTGTCGCTGAGGATTATACCCCCCAGATGATCACGCTCCCTACTGGTGCGAACAATGAGTATCTCTACAACGTAGACCTCGTTGACCGAAAGGTCACACTGATGCATGGGCGGTACAACGGCAGCACTTTGCCGGAGTGGAGGGACATCAATATCAAACTCCCGTCCAGAGCGGTGCTGTTCACCGATTCCGTCTGCTATGTGGCGGAGCAGTCCATGTGGTTCATCTTTGTGGGGACCGGGCTGCTGTTCGGCTCCAAGTTGGCTGCGGGCGGCTGGGGTTATATCGACACGCTGGGCCTCCTGGGGCTGATTGCGAAGAACGGCTGCATCACCTATCTCCCCGGCGAGAACGCACTGTATCTCAGCGGCCTCAACTCCGCTGGCATCCCGGTGGTGTGCAAGCTGCTGTTCGATGGGCTGATGGATTTCTCCGGCGAGGGCGCGTGGCTCCCGGTCATGAGCAAGGATGGTATCCCCGCCTATATCAAGGCCAGATCGACCTAAACCAAATAACGGATGAAAGGCTGTCCGCCGCTTGGCGGATGGCCTTTTATTATACACATTTTCAGAAACGGAGGTTTTTGCAATGAAGGAATTTTGGAACACGGTTCAGTTCGTGTTCACCGCTGTGGGCGGCTGGCTGGGCTATTTTCTGGGCGGCTGTGACGGCCTGCTCATTGCCTTGGTGGTGTTCGCTTCGGTGGACTACATCACCGGGGTCATGTGCGCCATCAACGACCAGAAGCTGTCCAGCGAGGTGGGCTTTCGCGGCATCTGCCGGAAGGTGTTGATCTTCTTCCTGGTGGGCATCGCCAACATCCTGGATGTGGAGGTCATTGGCACCGGCTCGGTGCTGCGGACGGCGATCATCTTCTTTTACCTGTCCAACGAGGGTGTGTCCTTGCTGGAGAACGCCGCCCACCTTGGTCTGCCTATCCCCAAGAAGCTGAAGGATGTTCTGGCCCAGCTCCACGACCGGGCGGAGGAAGGCGGTGAGGACGAATGAGGCTCATTGAATCCATCCTCACCAAGAATCCCTGCTACACCGCTGGCCGGAAGATTACGGTCAAGGGGCTGATGCTCCACTCCGTGGGCTGTTCCCAGCCCAGCGCCCAAGTGTTCATCAAGAACTGGAACAGCGCCAGCTACGACCGGGCCTGCGTCCACGGTTTCATTGACGGCAATGACGGCACCATCTACCAGTGCCTCCCCTGGGACCATCGGGGCTGGCATTGCGGGGCCAGCGGCAACAACACTCACATCGGGGTGGAGATGTGCGAACCCGCCTGCATCAAGTACACCGGCGGGGCCACCTTCACCTGCTCCGACAAGGCCACCGCCCAGACGGTCGCCAAGCGCACCTATGACGCGGCGGTGGAGCTGTTCGCCATGCTCTGCCAGAAGTTCTCCCTGGACCCGCTCGGCGATGGGGTGATCGTCAGCCATAAGGAGGGCTGTAAGCGTGGCATCGCTTCCAACCACGGCGATCCGGAGCATCTGTGGACGCAGCTCGGCCTGCCCTACACGATGGACACCTTCCGCAAGGCCGTGAAAGCGGCGATGGGTGGCGGGGCCGCTGCCCCCAGCGGTGTGTCCGGCACGAAGATCATGGGCGCGGCGGTGGCTACTGCGGAACAGATGTGCACCTATCTCAAGGCCAAGAATCCCATGGTGGCCCAGAGCGTTCTGGACATGGTGCCGCTCTATCTGTCCGAGGGAGCAGCGGAGGGTGTACGGGGCGACATCGCCTTTGCGCAGTCCTGTCTGGAGACCGGGAACTTTGCCTTCTCCGGCTCCGCCGTCACACTGGACCAGAACAACTTCTGCGGCATGGGTGTCACCGCCAACGGCATGAAGGGCAACTCCTTCTCCACGGCCCAGCTTGGTATCCGGGCGCAGGTGCAGCACCTCAAAGCCTACGCCTCCACCGAGCCGCTGAAAGGCGAGTGCATCGACCCCCGGTTCAAGTATGTGGCGCGGGGCTGTGCCGAGGTGGTGGAGTGGCTGGGACAGCGGGAGAATCCCCAGGGTAAGGGCTGGGCCACCGGCGCGGGCTACGGGAAGAAGATCATCGCCATCCTCAAAGCCATCCTCGCCACCTCTGGCGGGGCTGCTCCGGCCCCTGTTCCTGACGCCGTTCCCTTCTTGGTGAAGGTGTCCGTCCCCGATTTGCGCATCCGCAGCGGCCCCGGAACGGACACCGCCGCCACTGGGAACTTCACTGGCATTGGCGTGTTCACCATCACCGAGGTCAAGGACGGCCCCGGCTCTGCCAAGGGCTGGGGCAGGCTGAAATCCGGCGCAGGCTGGATTTCCCTGGACTATGTGACAAAGCTATAAGGCGCATCAAAAGCCTGCGGGTTTCTCTTTTGGAGATTTCCCGCAGGCTTTTTTTGATTTTCGGTTATAGTTTCGCTGTTCTGTGGCCTACCTGTAAGGAGGTATCACAACATGGCTACGGACAAATCAATCGAAATTATGGAATATCGGCGGCAGGGGCTGGGCTATAAGCGCATCGCCGCCATCACAGGCTATTCCCTCAATACGGTCAAATCTGTGTGTCGGAGGAGTCAGGCGGCAGTCGAGAAGCGGTGTCTCCAATGCGGGGCCGCTGTGGAGCAGACGCCCCATCGGAAGGAAAAGAAGTTCTGCTCGGATGCCTGCCGCGTGGCTTGGTGGAACTCCCACCCGGAGCGGGTCAACCGCAAGGCTTTTTATCATCTGGTCTGCGCACATTGCGGCCAGCCTTTTGAAAGCTACGGGAACCAAAAGCGGAAATATTGCTCCCGGCGCTGCTACGATGACGCTCGGCGGAAGGGGGTGGAATGATGGAGTTCTTCGACCGCCTTGTCGCCTACAAAGCAGCCATGAGCCTCGCCGCCGCAATGCTTCGGCAAGGCATTATTTCGGAGAGGGACTACGCCGAAATTGATACAATTATGACCAAAAAGTACGGCCTGTCTTTGGATAGCATTTTTCGCACAATAACTTGATAAAACTGCGGTTTAGAGCGAATATGTGACCACCAAGGAGGCGATTTTTTGGAAAGAACAGTTCAACGGGTGGGGTTTAGCATCCCCGCCCAGCCCAAGGCCAAGCGGGTCGCGGCCTATGCCAGAGTGTCCTCCGGCAAGGACGCCATGCTCCATTCCCTGTCGGCTCAGGTCAGCTACTACAGCGACCTTATCCAGAACCATCCTGGCTGGCTCTATTGTGGGGTGTATGCGGACGAGGCCCTGACCGGCACGAAGGAGAACCGCGCCGAGTTCCAGCGTCTGCTGGCGGAATGCCGCTCTGGGAACATCGACCTCATCATCACGAAGTCGATCTCACGGTTCGCCCGGAACACTGTAGTGCTGCTCCAAACCGTCCGGGATTTGAAATCGCTGGGTGTGGATGTTTATTTCGAGGAACAGAACATCCATTCCATGAGCGCGGACGGAGAGCTGATGCTCACCATTCTGGCATCCTACGCCCAAGAGGAGAGCCTTTCCGCCAGCGAGAACCAGAAATGGCGCATCAAGAAAAATTTCGAGGATGGTAAGCCCTGGTCGGGGCAGGTGCTGGGCTATCGGTACGAGGATGGCGTTTACATCGTCAAGCCGGAGGAGGCCGAGATCGTGCGGAGTATCTTCGCCGACTACCTTTCCGGCATGGGCATTGAGGCCATCATGAAAAAGCTGAACGCCCAGGGCAAACCCTCCCGCAACGGCCACGCATGGTGCCGCTCCAGCGTTCGGAAGGTGCTGGGGAATTACTCCTACACAGGAAACCTGCTCCTCCAGACCACATTCCGGGAAAACCACATCACCAAAAAGACGCTGCCCAACCGGGGTGGTATTTCTGTTCAAGGACGGCACTCAAACCGTTAAACGATGGGCAGACCGCTCCAGAGCGGAAAGCTGGACCCCAGAGATGAAAGCTGCCGCCAGAGAATTTGCGAAGAAAGGACGGGCGATGAGATCATGCCAGCAGCAAGAGCAGTAACGGTCATTCCGGCCACCATCAATCTGCACAGCCAGATTCCCGTGGTGGCGGCTGGGAAACGCCGGGTGGCGGGGTACGCCCGCGTGTCCACTGACAGCGATGAGCAGTTCACCAGTTATGAGGCACAGATTGACTATTACACCCGCTACATCAAAAACAACCCAGAGTGGGAATTTGTGTCAGTCTATACGGACGAGGGCATTTCGGCGACCAACACCCGCCACCGGGATGGATTCAACCAGATGATTTCTGATGCCCTCGCCGGGAAGATCGACCTCATCGTCACCAAGTCGGTGAGCCGCTTTGCCCGGAACACGGTAGACAGCCTTTCCACCATCCGAAAGCTGAAAGAAAACCACATCGAGGTCTACTTCGAGAAAGAAAACATCTGGACCTTCGATTCCAAAGGCGAGCTGCTGCTGACCATCATGTCCTCGCTGGCCCAGGAGGAGAGCCGCTCCATTTCGGAGAACGTGACCTGGGGCCAGAGAAAGCGGTTCGCGGATGGCAAGGTCAGTCTCCCCTACAAGCAGTTCCTCGGCTATGAAAAGGGGCCGGATGACCTCCCCGTCATTGTGGAGGAGGAGGCCATCATCGTTCGGAGGATTTACAGCCTTTTCATGGCGGGGAAAACGCCCTACCTCATCGCCAAGGCCCTGACCGCTGACGGCATCCCTACCCCGGCGGGAAAATCGAAATGGGGAACGACCACGGTGGCCTCCATCCTGACGAATGAGAAGTACAAGGGAGCGGCGCTCCTGCAAAAGAAATTCACCATCGACTTCCTGGACAAGAAGATGAAAGTCAACGAGGGCGAGGTTCCGCAGTATTACATCGAGCAGAGCCATCAGCCCATCATCGACCCAGAGGAATTTGACAAGGTGCAGGCCGAGTTCGTGCGCCGAAAGGGGCTGGGCCACCGCTACAGTGGCAACAGCATTTTTGCCGCCCGCATCGTCTGCGGTGACTGCGGCAGCTTTTATGGCTCCAAGGTCTGGCACTCCAACAGCAAATACCGCCGCACCATTTGGCAATGCAACGAGAAATTTGCCGGGGAGCGGAAGTGCCGGACGCCCCATCTGCGGGAGGAGGACATCAAGGCCCGGTTCCTGGCAGCGTTCAATCAACTGCTGGACGGCAAGGACACTTTGCTGGAGGATTGCCGCATCATGCAGAACCACCTCACCAACTGCTCTGCCATTGACGCCGAGCTGGAGGAACTGCGCCAGGAAATTGAGGTGGTGACGGAATTGACCCAGCGGTGCATCCAGGAGAACGCCCGGAGCGCCCAGAGCCAGGAGGAATACACTGAACGCTACAATGGCTATGTAGCACGGTATGATGCGGCAAAGGCCAAGCTGGACGCGCTCCAGATAGAGAAAGCCCAGCGGCTGGCCCAAGCGGATAGCATCGGCGGGTTTATGTTTGAACTCTCCGAGTACACCGAAGCCATCACTGAATTTAACGAGGGACTTTGGCTGGCGGTAGTCGAGAAAGCCACGGCCTACCACGATGGGCGGCTGGTGTTCACCTTCCAGAACGGCACCGAGATAGAGGGCTGACACAGATAAAACCCGTTGATTCCGCAAAATGGGATCAACGGGTTTTACATTGTGTCCATAAGCTCCAGCAGAAGGTTCCTCTGCCTGTCCGACAGCGAGGTCCATTTGGCGAACAGCGTCTGCTGTTCATCGGTCAGCTCCAGAGGATTCCCTTCGGCGAAGAATTGTGCCAGAGTAATACCGAACGCCGTACACACCGCCTCCAAGGTCGGCAGCGTGGGAGCGTTGTTTCTCTTGAACATATTTGTAACGGTGGAGTGGGACAAGCCCGATTCTTTTGCCAGCCGGTATTCCGTCCAGCCCCGCTCCACCATCATGTCTTTGATTCGGCCTTGTGCGTCCACATCATCACCCGCCTATCTGTAACTATTATAATTCCCAAAATGGTGTTATAATAGGCACGATGGGTAGATAGCGAACAGCCCAAAAAGGACATAGTGTTTTAATAGCCCTGGCTGGGGAATACTGACTGAAACAGGAGGTTGTCATGGAAGAACCTAAAACAATTTTTGAATACTTGGCCCAGAAGCAAAATATCACAGTAGAAGAAATGAGGGCCATCATCGCGGCCCGCATTGAAGCTGGGATGAATGACCCTGACCCGGTGAAACGGGCATCGTGGGAGGAGATACCACGCGCCGGGGAAATCCCCACGCCGGAAGAATGGCTCCGCTATGCGGTGGAACAACTGGAAGCGGAAGGGCGCGGCGATCTGCTGCGCTGGTATGAAATCTTTTGATACAGAAAATCAACGGTGCCGGGAACCCTGACATCCCCGGCACAGATTTTATTTTGTATTCATAGCCCGAAGCATTTGTAGCGCCGCCTGCTTCTGCTCTGGGGAAAGAGACACCCAATGGTCGAACAACTCCTTCAATTCTGGCGTCAATTCCACCATCTCGCTCTCGGCGAAGAATTGAGCCAGGGAGATGCCGAAAGCAGAGCATACGGCCTCCAAGGTTGCGATGGATGGAACTGTGTTTCGCTTAAAAATATTCGCCAGTGTAGACTCGGAAAGCCCGCTCTCCTTCGCCAGCCGATAGGCTGTCCAGCCCCGTTCCGCCATCAACTGCCGCAATCTGGAATGTGTGTCCATGATGTCACCTCCCTCTTGCTCATATTTTACCGTTCACTTAAATGGTTTTATACCGTTGACTTGTACTGAATATACCGTTATATTAAACAGTGTTATCACACGAAGGAGGACGGTAAAATGACGGAGCAAGAGTTGAGACAACATCGGTGCTGCTTCACAGGCCACAGACCGGAGCGCCTCGGAATGCCGGAAATCGAGGTTATTTCTGGGTTGAAAAAAGGAATCCGTCAGGCTATTGCTGACGGATTCCAAACATTTATCTCAGGGATGGCAAGAGGAGTCGATCTCTGGGCGGCGGAGATTGTACTGGAACTCCGGGACGAGGGGGCCGCAATCCGCCTCATCTGCGCCAGTCCCTACACAGGTTTCGAGAGCCGCTGGAGCCGGGAGTGGCAGGAGCGGTACCGCCAAGTCATGGAGCGGGCCGACCTGGTGCGCTTCATCTGCCCCGGATACAGCCGGGATTGTTTCCAGCGGCGGAACCAGTGGATGGTTGACCATTCGGCGCGGGTGATTGCCGTTTATAACGGCCAGCCCAGCGGAACACGGAACACGATAGAATACGCAAGGCAGCACGGAGTGCCGGTGATTCTGTTCCCTCGCTAATATTTCTCCACAAAATGCTGTTAGACCGCTGAACTTATTAGCCTTGCACACCCCTCTGCAAACACCCCCCTACGCAAAAAGGGTGTGCATTTGTATCAAGTTTTGCCACCTTTGCCATCTAAGGACATTTATTTTGATACAAAGAGTATCAGGATAAATGTCCTTTATTTTCGCCCAAACCCGCCTAAAATGGCCGTTTTTCCAGCATTGTTAATCAAAAGCCCGCCGCTGGCCGGATAAATTTCCAAACCAGCGGCGGGCCTTTTTGCATTTCTGAGATTTTGGTGATGAGGCTATCGTTGATTTATTTGGTATCGTTATTTTATTAGGGCTATCGTTAAACCATCACTGTTTCTTGACCGCAGGCTCTCCTTCCCAGTAGATAATTATAGGAATTAGATGATGCTTGCATATTTTGTTCTTGATAGAATCAACGTACAAAAAGAAATGGTCATCATGGGTGGCGATACCACCTTTGCAAAAAGTATTCCCAAACTACCCAACTTAGGGAGTGTACTTCCCGGCCCCCAAGCTGTATAATGTGATATCATCGGCTTGTGATGCCCGATAAAAGCCTAGATTTCACAAAAAATTTACAGAAAAAGGGTTGAAATTTCGAGATGAGCGCCAATAATTGTTTAGCAAGCAAGCAAGCAAGCAAGCAAGCAAGCAAGGGATAACTGCGCCCATTTTTACCCCATACCGAATACGGAGCCGCAGGAACACATCAGTGTTGCCTGTGGCTTTTTGGCGCGAATCTTCAGAGTGGAGGTGTAAGCCTTGGAACAGTACATCATGCCGCTGAGCGCGTACCGCAAGCTGAAAGCCGCAAAAAGTTTTGGCCAGACCGCCTACATCTACGGGGCCACCGGCTACGGCAAGACCTCATTTTTGCAGAAGTTCCTGGCAAAGCGCCGCCATGTTTACCTCTCGTGCAGCGACCGCCGTTGGGACGAGAGCGCTCTGCCCGCCCAGGGAACCGTGGCGCTGGACGACCTGCATCTGCTGGACGAATCCAGGCGGGAACTGGTCAAGAGTTTAGTAGCCAGCCCAGATATATGGCTGATTCTGGTGAGCAGAAGCCCGGTTCCAGCCTGGCTCATGCCGGAGTATGTGAACATGGGCTTCATGATCCTCAGCGAGGCCGACCTGAAGCTGGGCAGGAGGGAGATCGCCGGGTTCCTGGACAGCCTGGGGCTGGCTTACACCGGGGATGAGCTGCAATTTCTGGCAGAGCATTCTGACGGCAACGCCTACATCGTGCGCCACGCCACCCTGAAAATGGCCGAGGGTATGGCCCCCGGTCCCCAGATGCAGAAGGAGATTTACGACGCCTTCACCCGCTATCTTACCGACCATGTGATGGCGGAATGGGACAGCGACCTGCTGGAATTCCTCATGAAAATAAGCGTGGTGGAGGAATTCACTCTGCCCCTGTCTGAGCTCATCACCGCCAGCCGCCAGGCTTCGGCTTACCTGCAAAAGGCCGCTGAAACCGGGAACTTCCTTATCCAGAGTGGCGAAACTTACCGCCTGCGTTCTGTGCTTCTTCACGCTCTGCGTGAGAAGGCTGTGCAGGCATTGGGCGAGGAACAAATCAAGACCTGCCAGAAGAACGCCGGGGTCTGGTACGAGATGAACGGCCAGGTGACCGAAGCCCTGGAAATGTACGGGCGCAGCGGCGATCAGGCTCAGATCAGAGAGCTGCTCATCCGCAACGTCCGGGTGAACCCCGGCGCTGGCCATTACTATGAGCTGCGTCGGTACTATCTTGGTATGGACGAGGAAGAAGCCGCCAAAAGCCCGGTGCTGATGGCGGGGCTCTCCATGCTCCACTCCATGCTCATGGCCCCGGAAAAGGGCGAATACTGGTACGATAGGCTGGCTGAATTCGCCAAGACCGCCACCGGCGGCGCAAAGCGCGAGGCTCAGAGCCGCCTGTGCTATCTGGACATCGGCCTGCCCCACCGGGGGAGCCGGGACGTGCTGAAAATCATGCTGAAAGCCCCGGCCATGCTTCTGGACCAGGGGGTGCGCCTGCCGGAGCTTTCCGTAACCAGCAACGTGCCAAGCACCATGAGCGGCGGCAAGGACTTCTGCAAGTGGAGCCGCTCTGACCGGGCGCTGGCAAGGACAGTCGGCCCGATTGTGGAACGTGTGCTGGGCCGTACGGCAAGGGCCTTACAAAGATCGCCCTGGGAGAGAGCCTGTTTGAGAAAGGCGAGAACACCTTCGAGGTGCTGACCCTGCTCTCCCGAGGTCAGGTGGAAACCGAGTGCGGCGGCACTTTGGAGGTAGCCTTTTCGGCAGTAGGCCAGCGGGTACGGATGATGATCCTGCAAGGGGACCTGACCAACGCCGGGGCTATCCTGGACTCCTTCCAGTCGGCGGTGGAGGAACAGCGGGTGATGCAGCTCTTGCCCAATATACGGGCCGTGCGGTGTAGAATTGCACTATATCGTGGGGATATGGACGCGGTTCGTGAGTGGCTGGAACAGGCCCCGGACGAGGACAAAGAGTTCATCACCATGGAGCGCTACCGCTACCTTACCAAAGTGCGCTGCTACCTGGCGCTGGGCGAAAATCTCAAAGCCCTGGCCCTGCTGGAAAAGCTGGGCGAGTATGCGGAGCGCTGCTATCGGACGTACATCCGCATGGAGGCCGGAGTGCTGGGGGCCATCGTGCGCCAGCGGCTTGGGACGGAGTGGGAGCCCATGCTCACCGCCGCCCTGGACGAGGCCGGGAGCTATCGGTTCGTGCGGTTCATCAGCGAGCTGGGCCCGGCCGTCCTGCCACTTTTGAAAGCCCAGAGCCGGGATGGCCCCTGGTTTCGGCAGGTGCTGGACGAAACCAGGCAGATGGCCCGGCGCTACCCACGCTACCTTCTGCCGGGGGTGGCGAGGGAGGACTTCTCCTCCACGGCGCTGGAAATCCTGCGCTTGCAGAGCGAGGGCTTCACGGCCACTCAGATTGCCGGGCGGCTGGGTATGAAGCCGGACACGGTGCGTTATCACATCAAGGAAAATTACCGCAAGCTGGAGGTCGGCGGAAGGGCTGAAGCCATTGCAGCCGCCCGGGGCTTGGGGTTGATATAGAACTAAAATGGAGGTATTACCATGAAGAAAATATTCACTGCAATTCTGATCCTGGCCCTGACCGTTTTCGGGCTTGCCATAGGCGCCAGCGCGGCGGAGGCACCCACGCGGACCACTTACCTTGACCTGTCCAGCCAAACTACTGATGGCAACACAGAGGGCTGGACATGGACAGTGGAGGGGAGCAAGGGAACGCTGACCCTGAACGATCTATACCTGCAAGCGCCCTCTCTTGTTAATGGGCAAGTAAAGGATATGGTCGCTTTCCCGAACGGGATAACCGATGTTCGCATTGTCCTACAGGGCAGCAACATAATCCAAAAGACCGATACATGGCAATGCGACATTTTCGCAGCAGCCGGAAAAAAAGTCACGATCAGTGGGGAGGGCTCGTTGGAGTTCCGTTCGGTGGATGAGAACAGTACCCTGGTCAACTGCGATACCCTTACGATGGAGAGCGGCAAAATAACTATAGCGGAAGGTAGCTCGGCAGGCTACCTGTTCCACACCGAAAAGGACCTAACCATTACTGGCGGTAGTATGACGTTCAAATCCGAGTACGGCATACGATCGGAAAAGGGTCCAATCACAATCAGCGGCGGCAATATAAACCTTACCATGACAAATTTGGGCTATGGTATATATGGCGGGCCAACACTGGCAGGGGGTACGGGTGAAGTGGTGTCCCCATCCATCACAATTTCCGGCGGCACAATTGTCACGGATGGCAGCATCTCTGACGCCTGGTTTAAAGGGCTGTCCATAACCGGCGGCAACATACGTGCGGATCACGAGGTGAGGGGCAACCTATTCTACGAAAGTTCGCCTGGGACGGTGGCTTTGCCTGCGAACTTTACTACGGGACAGCTCTCAACTACAGACGCCTATGCTCTGGAAATCCCAGCGGGTAAAACTCTGGAAGTTCCCGCCGGTGTGCGTGTCCGTACAAACCATCTCAAAAATAATGGGACGCTGGATAACCGCGGCCGTGTGAGCGTGAACAACAGCTATGAGGGAGAAGGAAGGATTACCGGCGGCGGGCTGATCGACTTAACCTCCTCCTATTGGCAGGCTGTGAGCAGTCATGCAGAAAACGCTGTGCTGAACCGTAGTGCAACAGGAAGCATCGACGAAACCGGGTGCTGTTACGTCTATGGAAATGCCACATGGGACACTAGCTGGGGCTATGCTCCCAAGAGTATGTATGTTCCCAAGGGAGGCAAGCTGACGGTTCCCAGCGGCGCGAACATACAGGTGGCCGGAGCGATCACCATTCATGGCGCGGAGAACCTGACCGGGGGCGGGACGGTTACCAGTTCGGCCAATAAATACTACATTGAGTATAGCGAGGATAGCCTTACGCCCGCTGTCGAGATGGACTTGACTTATGACGGGACCAACCTGCGCCAGCAAGTCGAGGAGCAGGCAAAAAAGAGAACTTCAAGCCGATCTGACCCTGACAGCGCCCACAGCCCCGGCCATTGAGTACGGCCAAACGCTGGCGGATGCGCAGCTGTCTGGGGGCAGTGCCGTAAACGACGGGCAGGCAGTTGATGGGGCCTGGTCCTGGGCAAAGCCCCAGACCCGGCCTCTGGCAGGCGGGAGCTATGAGGTGAAGTTCACTCCCAAGGACGCGGCAAACTATGCTGTTGGAGAGGCCCAGGTGGCGGTCAGCGTCAATCCTGCCCAGCCCAAGATAACCATTACCGCCCCCAGCCGCCAGCAGGCGGGCCGCACCGTACCGGTGAGCGTCCGTGTAGAGAATCCTCATGACCCGGATCTTGAAGATGGACTTCCCGTGCCCACAGTCACCTATAAGGTCGGCGAAGGCGAGGAAGTTTGCATTGATCCGCTGTGGCTATGGAAACGATGATGTGAGCCAGGATGACAGCCGTTTTCTAGAAAATGTCCGCAAGGCCAAAGCCGCTGGCGTTCCATACGGCGTGTACCTTTACTCCTATGCGCTGACCGTAACCGAGGCCAGGAGTGAGGCCGCGCACACGCTCCGCCTGCTGAAGCAGATAGACCGCCCCGCGTATGGCGTGTGGTTCGACATGGAGGACGGTGATGGCTACAAGGCCCGGATGGGGATGGGGAACTACCACGATATCCTCGATTTTGACGAATGAGAAGTACAAAGGAGCGGCGCTCCTTCAAAAGAAGTTTACAGTTGACTTTCTGGAGAAAAAGATGAAGGTCAACGAGGGAGAAGTGCCGCAGTATTACATTGAGGAGAGCCACCAGCCTATCATCGACCCGGCGGAGTTCGATAAGGTACAGGCCGAGTTTGCGCGGCGCAAAGGGCTGGGCCATCGCTACAGCGGCGGCAGTATTTTTGCCTCCCGCATCGTTTGCGCCGACTGCGGTGCATTTTACGGCCCCAAGGTCTGGCACTCCAACAGCAAGTACCGCCGCGTTATCTGGCAGTGCAATGAGAAGTTCAGTGGCGAGAAAAAGTGCGCCACTCCGCATCTGCGGGAGGAGGACATCCAGGCCCGGTTCCTGGCGGCGTTCAACAAACTGCTGGGCAGCAAGGATGCTCTGCTGGAGGACTGCCGCTTGATGCAGACCGCCCTCACTGACTGCTCCGCCATTGACGCGGAACTGGACGGGCTGCTCCAGGAAATCGAGGTGGTCACCGAGCTGACCCAGCGGTGCATCCAGGAAAATGCCCAAAGTGCGCAGAGCCAGGAGGAATACACCGAACGCTACAACGGATATGTGGCGAGGTATGAAAAGGCCAAGGCCAGGGCGGATGCCCTCCAAGAGCAGAAAAAGCAGCGGCAGGCCAAGGCCGATGCTATCGGCGGCTTTATGTTTGAACTGTCCGAGCGCGGCGATGCCATCAACGAATTTGATGAACGGCTCTGGCTGGCGGTGGTGGAGAAGGCCACGGCCTACCATGATGGGCGGCTGGTGTTCAGATTCCAGAATGGCAGCGAAATAGAGAGCTGACACAAGCAAAACCCCCGTTGATTCTTCCAAGTGGAATCAGCGGGGATTTACATTGTGTCCATCAATTCGAGGAGCAGGTTTTTCTGGCGGTCGGTCAGAGAACTCCATCGGGCAAATAGCGTTTGTTGTTCCTCGGTCAGCTCCAGCGGATTTCCCTCTGAAAAGAACTGCGCCAATGTGATGCCAAATGCCCTACACACGGCCTCCAAGGTCGGCAGCGTGGGAGCATTGTTCCTGTTGAACATATTCGTAACGGTGGAGTGGGAGAGGCCGGACTCCTTCGCCAGCCGGTAATCTGTCCAGCCCCGTTCTTCCATCAGTTTTTTGATCTGCTTTTGTGCATCCAAGCCATCACCACCCATCTGTAACTATTATAATTCCCGAAATGGTGTTATAATAGGCACGATAGGTAGACAGTGACATCCCCTAAAGGGAAATACGGTTTGCCCGGTTCTCTGCCGGGAAATACTGATTACTGCGAGGAGGTCAGTATGGAAAAACCGAAAACTTTATTTGAACGCTTGGCCCGTCAGCGGGGCATCTCTGTGGAAGAAATGCGGTCCATCATCTCGGCCCGCATAGAACAGGGGATGAATGACCCCGACCCGGTAAAGCGGGCATCTTGGGAGCGGATACCACGGGCCGGGGACATTCCCACCCCGGAGGAATGGCTCCGATATGCGGTGGAGCAGTTGGAGGAGGAAGGGCGCGGTGATCTGCTGCGCTGGTATCCGAATCTTTGACCTGAACTTGAGAATTATTGAAAAGGGTCTTCATTTTTTAAGAGATTTGTGCTAAAATTAAATAATACAGTATTTTTGAGCTAAAGGAAGATGGCCATGAACCCTTTCATTATTTTTGACGTTTCTGGCATAGATGGAATTGCTGTAAACGGAGAATGTCGCGCATTCTCAATTGAACGGCACGAAAATATTACTTCTATCGAAATACTTCAAGATGATCTTTGCATAGTCGGCATAAAGGTGTTTTTTGCCCCAGATATAACTATCGATAGTTCAATAATAGACTCTACACGTCAGTCTGTAGAATTATTTATCACAAATATCATTGGACACCTTGATGCAGTTGTTACTGAATTTTCCGTTCGAACAGGGGATATTTACAATCCAAATGAACAGCCTAAAGATGGTCCTCTCATTATTAATGACATGATATTGATGGTGGATACTCTTTCTGTGACGGTTTCATATCCTATTCAGCGATATGCAGGACTTTTTTTGAATTCGTCTATAGACTTGCGAAAAAAGGACCGATTCACCATCTTCGGAAATATAATGAAAATTGAAAATATTGCTGTTCGATATCTAATGCAGTATGAATTCTTACTGTCACTTATTTCTCAAAATCGTAAGCAAAAAGATGTCACCGATTTTATCAAAAATCAGTTTAACACTTCAAGTGTGCCTACTAAGGTCGGCTTTCATAAAACTCGCCGACCTGGGAAAAATTTTGATGAGGATGATATTACATATTATCGTAATATTTTAGCGCATAATGATTCAAGTGCCATTCCGGAAAATTTTGATCGTACCATTTCAGTTATGAGTAAGGCATTGACGAATGTAATTTTTTTCTACTTAGATCAAACCTAATAAATGTAGAGGATGATTGGCTGCACACCCCCATGGCAAATGCACCCCCTTATCCCAAGGGGGTGCATTTGTATCAGAATAGGCCACCTTTGCCATGAATGGCATACAAAAAAGATACCACCCCTGAAAAACCGCGCTGTGGCGCGGTTTTTTGGCATTCAATGAAGGCAAGCAACGTGCTGTGTGCTTATGTTACAGGTAAGCGAAAAATAGATACGAACCTACGCAAGAAAAGAAGAAGGCGGTATAATGAAGGAGGGATGAAGAAAAACGGA
>NZ_QWEO01000039.1 GCF_009936035.1 Neglectibacter sp. X58
CCCAATTCCTTTTGCTCTTTTTTGTGCCCCCTGGCCCTTTGGCGTGCGTCCTTGCGTACTAACTTAATGACATTGGTATATTCTACACCAAAAACCGGTAATATTATCCCCATAGCCGGCACAGGCTTCCAGATCAAGGACCTCTCCACCGGGGAACTTGTCACCCAGGAAATCTACTACCCGAACCCGGAAACCCTTGATACCTTC
This sequence comes from Neglectibacter sp. X58, assembly GCF_009936035.1. GTDB lineage: Bacteria > Bacillota > Clostridia > Oscillospirales > Acutalibacteraceae > Acutalibacter. The sequence continues at coordinate 208 of NZ_QWEO01000039.1, forward strand.
TATGTTTCGGATGAAGGCTGGCTGATGCTACCGGAGCCTCTGCACACCGGAGATTATGAATTGTATGAGGTGGCGGCGCCTTATGGGTATGTATTATCCAGTGAGCCGGTGCCGTTTACCATTGACGGCAGCGAGGCGGTTGTCACGGTCACACAGTACAATATGCCGCAGAAAGGGCAGCTTGCCATCACCAAGACCGGCGAGGTATTCGCTTCCGTCCAGGAGAACGGCGGCCTGTACCAGCCGGTGTATGAGGTCATGGGGCTTCCGGGTGCGGTTTATGACGTGATTGCAGATGAAGATATTTATACCGGAGACGGGACACTCAGGGCGGCAAAAGATACCGTCGTGGAGACCCTTGCCACCGGGGAGGACGGAACGGCGCAGAGCGGGCTTTTATACCTGGGGCGCTACCGCCTGGAGGAACGCCAGGCTCCGGAGGGGATGGTCTTAAACACCCAGCCGGAATATGCGGAGCTTACCTATGCGGGCGAAACCGTGGAAGTGACGCAGGCCGCAGCCGGCCTCTATGACGAGCGCCAGAAGGTGGATGTAAGCCTGCTTAAAGCGCTGGAAACGGACGAGCTTTTCGGTCTCGGCGTGAATGAGGAATACAAAGACATATCGTACCTGCAAGGTTATCATAAAGAAAAGCCGCCCAAAAGGAATTGGACGGCTTTTTTCATTCCCCGATAGTGCGGGGGAGCTTGGGGAACAGCACCAGCTCGAAATTGTCAAACGGGCCGTTCTTCCCAGAGCGGGAGAGCTTGATATACTCGGCCCGTTCGATAACCTCCTTGAGCATTTCATTCTTGGCCTGCGCGGAGGGCAGGGCGGCGTACACCTCAAGCAGCTTTTCGACCTTTGGGACGATGTTTTTCCGGCTGGCGGCGCGGGCCTCGTCCTCCACCAGTTCGGCAGCCAGAGCCTCCGCGCTCTCTTGGGCGGCGCTGATACGCTCTGAGATAGACCGGGAGCGGGCGAGGAACGTGTCGGTATCGTAGACACCCTGCTCCAATAGGTCGTGGGTGCGGAAAAGCTGCTTGCGCAGCGTCTCCACCTCGGACTGAGCTTTTCGGATTGACTTCTCCTTGAGGTCGATAAGGGCCTGCTCCTCCGCAGGGAGGCGGTCAGACCATTCGAGGCGGTAGTCGTCGAGCCAACGGGAGAGGGCTTGCAGCAGGCGCTCCTCCACGATCTCGTACTTGGAGCCGATGTTGTCGCAAACGCGGCTCGGACACAGGAGCATACCGCCGTAGGCATTGGGCCGGAGCGTCATGTTGCGGCCACACTTCCCGCAGACCAGCAGCCCGGCCAGAGGATTTTTCACGATGTTCTCGGACTGGACAGGCGGTGGCCCTTTTTGGGCTATGAGGTCTTGGGCAGCGAGGAACACGGCCTCGTCCACGATGGCGGGGTGCAGGCCGTCCACAAGGATTTGCTCCTCCGGCGGCGCGGTGTACCGCTCCACCCGGACAGCGTTGTTGATGATACGCTTTTTCGACTTGTGGACATTCCAGCGGATTTTCCCGATGTAGACGGGGTTTTGGAGAATGGACTGTACCGTGGTGCCGCTCCAATAGAGCGCAGACCCCGGAGGGGTAACGCCCATCTGGTCGAGGCGCAGCGCCAGCGAATAGGTGCCAGTCTTTTTCACGGAGCCGCCGTCCCCCTCCTCGCCGGAGGTGTAGAGCCGGAAGATAAAGCGGACGATATCGGCTTCGGCCTCCACTGGGCGCAGCGTCCAGCCCTTGTCGTTCGGCACCCGGACGCGCTCGTAGCCATAGGGGGCCACGCCGGATACCCATTTCCCTCCTTTGGCGGAGGCAAGGCGGCCGCGCTGCAAGCGGCGGTTGATGGTTTTATACTCCCGGCGGGACATGAAAAGGCCAAACTCGAAATACTCCTCGTCGTACTCGTTGTTTGGGTCGTAGACCTTGAGGGGGGTTACGATTTTGGTGCTGGAATACTTGAACGTCTGCGCCATGATGCCCTGGTCGATGGTATCGCCACGGGCCAGACGCTCCACCTCGACGACGAGAACGCCCTCCCACAGCCCTTGCTCGACCTCTTGGAGGAGCTGCTGCATGACGGGGCGAGCGGCGATAGTCTCGCCGGAGACGACCTCCCGGTAAATCTGGATGACGTTGTAGGGGCCGCGCCGGGCGACCTCAAGGAGGAGCTTTTCGTGACGGGCCAGTGTTTCGCCCTCGCCGTGGGCCTCGGCCTCCATGTCGGCGCGGGACTTGCGCAGGTAGATGCAGTACGGTTGCATGGGTATCACCTCCACGGAAAACGCCCCTCACGAGGAGGGGCGGAAATCCACAAAAATCACATTGCCGACTTTTCGGATAACCCGGCCCCCTCGCCTTTCTTGAGGCTAAAGGCGACCTCCATGTCCGCCTGCATGAGCTTGTCCAGCAGGGCGCAGACCTCATTCTTGAGCTGGCTCTGCATAGCCATCAGCTCGGAGAGGGCCAGCGGGTCAGTGATAGCACCGCCGGAGGCCTCGACAGCCTTGCGGATACCAGCCCGGAGGGATTGCAGGGTTTGGAACAGCTCTTGGTAGACTTGCAGGCGCTCGGGGCGGGAAAGCTGCATATCCCGGCCCAGCAGCAGGTAGAAACTGTCAAAGCACTTGGCGACGACAGGGCGCAGCTCCGCAGACATGGCCTTGTAGTGCCGCTCAAAATTTCCCCGGTCGTTATAGAAAACCTGCTCAACATGGTTTTTCTCGTCGGAGAGGCCCAGCAGGTAGTCAGTGGACACGTCGAAATACTCTGCGAGGGAACACAGCACTTCAAACGGCGGCTCCTTGTCCTCGATTTCATAGCCTGAGACAGCGGAGCGGGTTTTGTTGACGATACGGGCCAGCTCCTCTTGGGAGAGGCCGCGCTCTTTGCGCAGGGAGATCAGGCGGGCGGAAAACTTTTGCATGGATAAGCACCTCCAAAAAATAATTATAGCAGATTTGCCCCGTTTTGAGTAGTGTTTGCCCTTAAAAGCGTCATAGTAAAATAAAATTTTTGGAAATGGTTGACTTTGCCCCAATCAGGAACTATAATAGACCATAGGCGACGCCAATAGAGACAAAACGGAAAGGAGACATGAGTATGAGAGCCAAGTTACAGCGGTTGCGCGAGGCCAATGGCTATACCCAGCAGGCGTTCAGCAGCGCGGTCGGGACAAGCCGCAGCCACTATTCGCAGATCGAGACAGGAGAGAAACAGCCGTCGTTGCGGTTGGCCCTGCGGATTAAGCGGGCGCTGAACTACTACGGAGACGACATCTTCGACAACACCTTTCCCGTGCGTCGCTAATTTTTTTACCAGCGAATGACGCTGATAGAGACAACACGGGCACAGGCAATCCAAAGAAACGTCGCTGAATACGTCAACTTCTTTTCTCAACCTGCAATAATTTTACCGCAGAGGGAGGTGAAAATAAATGGCGAGGCAAGCCACAAAAGCCTGCGGTAACAGGTACTTTGAGGCACGAATGCGGGCCGCGAGGTGGAACGAAAAGCTCTTGACAAGAGCTGGAGCTATCGACTTCCTCCCCGGCGTGACGGAGGACAGCCTCAAGAAGTACAAGCTGGACATCACAAGGCCGCCAAACATCGTCGTGGCGCTCATGGCAGACGCATACAACGAGCCGGAGCTGCGAGCGTGGTACTGCGTCAACGAGTGTCCGCTGGGCAGGGATTGCAGGGAGATACCCCAGATGCCAGCGGAGCGGGCGCTCATACGGCTGCAAAACTCGGTCTACGAGATGGAGCAGCTTGGTGGCAATGTGAATAATACGTTCAATTAGTGTCTCCGGCTTCGGTGTATCAAAGATATTTTCTTTTCCAAACAGTGCAGCCCGCCAACATCAAGCCGACTGTGACGCTGGTGGGTGGCGAAACCTTTAGCGGAACGATCACTTACAAATATGGAGTATATTCCGGCCCTGATCGGCCCACCGATGCCGCGGGTTATACAGTCAAGGCCAGTATCCCGGAGCAGGACGACTACACCGCCGCTGAGAGCGGCGGGTTGACGCTGTACATCAACCCGGCGGATCAGGCTGCACCTGCCGCTCCCACCGCAACAGAGGAAAACATCAGAGACAACAGTATCACGTTGGACACTATCGAAAATGCGGAGTACAAGAGAGACAATGACGAATGGCAGACCAGCCCCGTATTTACCGGCCTTGATCCAAACCATGAATACACCTTCTATGTCCGGCTGAAGGGGGATAAAAACCACAACGCCTCCCCCAGCAGCGAGGGAAAGCCTATCACCACCAAGAAAACCATGCTGGACGGCGCAACTGTGACCGTCAGCGGCAGCTATACCTATACTGGGGCGGCGGTTGTCCCGGCAGCGGGAAATGTGACGGTAGAACTGAACGGAGTGACGATTGACGCCAGCCAGTACACCATCAGCGCCACCGACAATATCAACGCAGGTGAGGCCACAGTGACCGTCACCGCCACAGCAGATGGAAATTATTCCGGCTCCGCCAGTACGACCTTTACCATTGGAACGGCTGCACTGACCATCAAGGCCAGCAACCAGACCATCACCTACGGCCAGAGCATCACAGAGGGAACAGGGCAGGTAACTGCCACCGGGCTTTGCGCTGGTGATAGTTTAAGCGGCATTGCCCTCGCCGCCAGCACCAGGAATGTACCCGGCGGCACCATCGAACTCTCCGCCGCTCAAATCAAGAACAGCAGTGGCGCAGATATGACCGCCAATTATACAATTACTTATCAGCCGGGAACACTGACCATCAATAAGGCAGCCGCCCCCGCCATTACCTGGCCTACCGCCAATGGCCTGACCTATGGGCAGAAACTATCTGAGAGTACGCTGAGTGGAGGCAGTACAGAATACGGTTCTCCTATTGATATTCACTATAATGGAGTCGGTATTATCAACGCCCCATCCGCTGAAGAATATGAAGAAATGTTCCAAGAACGCCTGAAACAGAAGCGTTCCAAAGAAGAAAAAACGGCATAGCCACGAAGACTATACCGTAATTTGATACAGAGATGCCCTTGTACCCTTCACTTCCTTATGTGAAGGGTACGAAGAGGCCTCCCTTTTCTTAATAATGTATGTAATTATGGCGCGTTCCGGCGCGGGCAAAGCTTTACGCATAGAATATGCTTTTCTACGCGGGCAGTGCCTGGCGCATACCGCCTGCCTAAAACGCGAATTAGGTTTTGGGGTTCTTAGGGGGCTTTTTTCTAAAAGCCCCCTAAGCGCTGAACACGCTCTCGGCGGTTTCGGTTTCAAACTGTTTGTTATAGAGATCCGCATAGTAGCCGCCCAGAGCCATCAGCTCCTCATGGGTGCCCTGCTCGATAATCTTGCCGCCCCGCACCACCAGGATTAAGTCTGCCTTGCGGATGGTGGAGAGCCGGTGGGCGATAAGGAAAGAGGTGCGGCCTGTAAGCATGGTGGAGATGGCCTCCTGGATGAGGGACTCGGTTTTGGTGTCGATGGAGGCGGTGGCCTCGTCCAGGACGAAAATGCGGGGATCTGCCAGCACTGCCCGGGCAAAGGACACAAGCTGCTTTTCCCCGGTGGAAAGCTGCCCGCCCCCTTCGCCCACGTCGCTGTCATAGCCCTTTTCCATGCGCATGATGAAATCGTGGGCGTTGACCATCTTTGCCGCAGCCATCACTTCCTCGTCTGTGGCGTCTAAGCGCCCATAGCGGATGTTCTCCTTTACAGAGCCGGAGAACAGGTGGGGGGTCTGCAATACATACCCAATGCTGCTGTGCAGCCACAGCATACTGCGTTCCCGGTAGTCCCGGCCGTCTATCAGGATGCGGCCCCCGGTTGGCTCGAAGAAGCGGCAGGCAAGGTTCACCAGGGTGGATTTTCCCGCCCCTGTCTCCCCCACAATGGCTACTGTAGTGCCCGCAGGCACGTCCAGGGTGAAATGCTCCAGCACATTTTCTGTGCCGTCGGGATACTGGAAGGTGATATCGTCAAAGGTGATGTGGCCCTTGAGTTCCTCCCAGTTCTCCCGCTTTGGCTCAAAGGAGGTGCCGTATTTTTCTATTACCTCCGGGGTATCTTGAATTTGCGGCTCCAGCTCCAAAAGGGCGGAGACGCGCTCAATGTTTGCCTGGGTGGCGATAAAGTTTGAGATAGTGCGGGCCAGGGTCTGGACAGGGTCGGCAATGACCAGGGCGAAGTTGACGAATACGGTCAGTTCCCCGATGCCGATGTTCCCCCACATCACCATGCTGCCGCCCCCTGTGATGACAAAGGCCACAGCAAGGGCTGTTAAGAAGCCGATAATGGGCACATAAATGGCGTTTAGCATGACGGCCCGGATGGTGGTGTGCTTCATGCGGCCTGTCACTTCCTGAAAGGCCGCGATGTTCTTGTCCTCAATCACCAGGGTTTTGGAGGTCTTGGCCCCGGAGATGCCCTCGTTATAGTGGCGGGTAATCTCCGCGTTGATTTTCCGCACCTTGCGGTTCAGGTTTAAAATACGCTTCTGGAAATAGAGGGTGGCAAGGGCAATGGCAGGCACCACCACAATAATCAGCAGGGCCAGCCGCCAGTTGATAAACAGCATAACCCCCATGCACCCCAGCACATAGGCAAGGCTCCAGAAGATGTCCACCAGGCTCCAGGCGAACACGCCGCCGATACGGTTGGTGTCGCTCATCACCCGCGCCATAATAACCCCCACAGGGGTGGTGTTGTAATAGGAAAAACTAAGGGTTTGCAAGTGGGTGAACAAGGTCTTTTTCAAGTCCCGGCCCAAGTACATTTCCACCTTCAGGGCTGACCGGGCAAATACGATGGTGCAGGTCATCTGCAGCAGCACCACCAGCATATATACAACCGCAAATCCGGCTATGCCCTCTGTAGTCCTGGGGGTGACAAAGCGGTCTACCACGTACCCGGACAAGAGGGGGTAGCAGATGTCTACCGCCGCGTTTACCAGCATAGTGGCGATAACCACTGCCATCAGCCCCCGGTAGGGCCGCAGAAAGGGCAGCAGCTTGGCCCAGGTTTTCAGCGACGAAAACTTTTCCTTTCTTTCTGTATTTTGATTTTTCATATATGGTAAGCCTCCTTTTCGGGTTTTGCTTTTAGTGGGTGTCCCACGAGAAAACCCCTCGCAGTGGTTTTCTCGCGCTCTTTCCGGGCCGGAGATTTTCCCCTCGGGAAAAATCCCCGCAGGGAAACCCTTACCAGGTGTTCCCTACAAGGCGACAGCCCACCGGACTGTCACTCTTACCTTCCCGTGCTTTTCGCACGGCTTTGTACGGTCGTGGGACTCCGTCCCACACCCTGCAAACCTTTTTGGAAAAAGGTTTGATCGAAAAACTTTTGAAAGTGCGTTGGGCACGCGAGGGCTTACGTAAGCGCGGAATATCATTCCGCGGCGAAAAATTTTATCCACGTCCCCCGCGTCTTAGGTCAAGCGTTACGCTTGCGCGTCTTGGGTCAAGCGTCACGTTGCCGACTGCATGTCGAAAATGCGCTTGTAAATGCCCTCCTGCTGGGAAAGTTCTTCATGTGTGCCCATCTGGGCCACCTTGCCTCTGTCCAACACCAGAATCTGGTCGGCGTTCATGAGGGTGGTGATGCGGTGGGCAATAAGGATGGTGGTGCCGTGAACGTTCTCCTTAATGGAATGGCGGATTTTCGCGTCTGTCTCCATATCTACAGCAGAGAGGGAATCGTCAAAGATTTTAATGGCAGTGTCCTGCATCAGCATCCGGGCAATGGCTACCCGCTGCTTCTGTCCGCCGGAAATGGTCACGCCCCGCTCGCCAATAGGCGTATCGTAGCCCTGGGCGAAGTTTTCAATGGCGTCGTCAATAACAGCCAGGCGGGCATAATGCCGCACCGTCTCAATGTCCTCCCGGGCCGCGCCGTCGGCAATGCTTTCCCGGAAGGTTTTGGAGAAGAGGAAAGGCTCCTGCAGCACGATGCCGATGTTTTTCCGCAGGTGGGCAATGTCCATTTTACGGATATCCACCCCGCCGATGGTAATGCTTCCTTGGCCCTCCGGTAGCTCGTAGAGCCTGTCCAGCAGGTACATCAGGGTGGATTTGCCGCTGCCAGTGGCCCCCAGGATGCCAAAGGTGCTGCCCGCTTTTACGGTGAAGCTCACGTCCTCCAGCACGCCGGCGCTGCCGGTGTATCCGAAGCTTACGTGGTCAAATACGATGTCTCCGGTGAGGGCGGGGGAAACAGGGCTGGGGCAGTTTTCTTCCTCTTTGGCGTCCAGGATGTCAAACAGGCGGGTGGCGCTGATGGTGGTTTTGCTCAGCTCGCTGAGCAGGCGGCCCAGGTTGCGCACAGGCCACACCAGCATGGAGTTGTAAGCCGCAAAGGCCAAAAACTCCCCGGCGGTAAGCTCCCCCCGCTCCACCAGGAAAGCCCCTGCCACAATGATAACGCACACCTGAAAGCCTGCGAAAAAGTCTCCCAGGCCCCAGTTAATGCCCATCACCTTGCCCAGGCGCACCCACATGCCTGTGAATTCTTCGTTTTTCTTATTAAAGCGGTCGATTTCAAAGCGCTCCCGGCCAAAAGCCCGCACCACCCGCACGCCGGTGAGGTTTTCCTGCACCAGGGCGGTCAGTTCCCCTTCTGTTTCATCGGCTTTCTGGAACTTTTTGCCCACAATGCCGAAGAAAACGAAAGAGGTGACAAACACCACAGGGATAAAGGCGGTGACCAGCAGGGACAGCCGCACGTTCATGGCGAACATAAGCCCCAGGGAGACTACAATCAGCAGGAAAATGCGGATGCACTCCATAAGCTGGTCGCTGACAAAGTTGCGGATGAGATCCACGTCCATGGTGCAGCGCTGGATAATGTCCCCGGTCTGGTGGGAGTTGTGCCAGGCATAGGGCAGGCGCTGGATGTGCCCAAACAGGGTGTCGCGGATTCTGGCCACAGTGCCCTCGCAGGCCCGGGCCAGGTTCATGCGGGAAGAGTAGCTGCTAAGGCTTGCAATGGCGGCAAAGCCCAGGGACACTGCCGCGCATATGGCAATGCTGCCCCGGAGCAGCTCCCGCAGGGCCTCCTCCCCTCCGATGGACGCTATCCACCCTGAAAGGAAGCCGGGAAGCTGGAAAGCGTTGTCGTTTATGACAGAGTCCACAGTGACCCGGATGACCTGGGGAGTCATATAGTTTGCGATAACGGAAATGACCACCATCACCATGGACAGCACAAATTGCAGCCGGAACCCCTTGGTATAGGGGTAAAACCGCAGGATGGTGGACTTTTTCTGTTCCTTCTCTTTTTTCTTCTTTTTCATAACATATGTACCTCGTGCGCTGAAAGCGTGTCAAAATGGTTTTTTCAAAAAAGGTTCTGCGCCGCTGGCGCCATAAAAAAAGCGCGGCAAGCCAAGGCATCCGGCCCCATGACACGGAGGGGCAAAATACAGTTTGGCTATGCCAGCGCGGTTCTGTGCAACGTACAGCAGACAGCGGGCAGGAATGACGGTATAGAAAATATTAGCATAGCAGTGCAAAAAAGTCAACACTGGAAAAAGGTTTTTAAAAAATTCACAAACTTCTTCCTGAAAGCGGTTGATTTTTCTTTTTATAAGGAGTATACTATCATCATAAATGGTTTTAAAAACTAGATGTCGCAAAAATGTCGAATCTCTGCGCAGGGGTTGTTTTCAAAGCAGCCACCGGAAAGGACGGAAGCTATGGAGCAGGCAATGAAAATGAATTTGATGCAAAAAAGAGAGCAGCAGGCGGAAAAGCGCAGACGGCTGGGACTGCCCCGGTACACCCTGGGAGAGGAGATTTTCTCCTCTGTGTCCCATGGGGTATCGGCGCTGCTGGCAGTGGCGGGTCTGGTGCTGCTGCTGGTGTTCTGTGAAAAAACGCCTTTGAAGGTATCCAGCGTTTCCATTTACGGGGCCACCATGGTGCTGCTGTACACTGTCTCCACCCTATACCACGCTTTGGGGCTGAACAAAGCCAAGGTGGTGTTCCGCTCTTTAGACCACTGCACGATCTTCCTGCTGATAGCCGGAACCTATACCCCCATCACCCTTGTCAGCCTGGGGGGCATTCAGGGATGGGCCATGTTTGCCCTGGTGTGGGCGGCAGCGGTGCTGGGCATTGTACTCAATGCCATCAGTGTGGAGCGCTTTAAAATAGTTTCCATGATTTGTTACCTCGCCATGGGCTGGGTGGTGGTTTTTGCCATGAAAACCTTCACCCAGAACGTCAGCCCGGCAGGCTTCTGGTGCCTGCTGGCAGGGGGGCTGTGCTACACCCTGGGAGCCGTCCTCTATGGCATGGGGAAGAAAATTCCCTATATCCATTCGGTTTTCCACCTGTTCGTCCTGGCGGGCAGCGTGCTGCATACGATTACAGTATATCAGGTTGTGAAGTGAAGGGTATATACGCACTGGGGTTGCAGGGAGGTTTTCCGGAAAGGAAGCCGCCCTGCATCTGTTTTGACCAGCCTCCAAGCAGGCGGACTGTCCCAAAATACACAAAAAAGAAAGGTGCTTTACAGAAAATTCAGATATTTTTTCACATTTGTCCTTGTGTTTTTCGGCAGAATGCTATATAATAGAAAAAGCCTTGCAGGGTCTGCCTTGAAAACGGTTTTTAGGGCAGGCTTTGGGGCTTGTGCAAAATACTTATGAAGCCTGTGGAAGGGGCAAACGCTTATGAACCAATATCAGGAAAAGAACATTATCAATCTGGCGGTTGCGGGCCATGGCGGGGCAGGCAAAACCTCCCTGGCGGAAGCCATGCTGTATCTTGCCGGGATGTCCGACCGCCGGGGCAAGGTGGGGGACGGCAACACGGTCTGCGACTTTGACCCCGAGGAAATCCGCCGGAAAACCTCTATCGGCGCGGCGGTTGCCCCGCTGGAATGGAAAAACAAGAAGATAAACCTGCTGGACGCCCCCGGGCTTTTCGACTTTGAGGGCGGCATGTGCGAGGCTATGCGGGCCGCCGACACAGTGCTGGTAGTTATCCCCGGCAAAGACGGGGTAGCTGTGGGTACGGAGAAAGCCTTTGAGGCTGCGTCTAAGCGGGATTTGGCGAAAATTTTCTTTGTAAACGGCCTGTGCGACGAGAGCGCCCGGTTCTACCGGGTTTTTGAGGATTTGAAGGCCCAGTTCGGCCCTTCGGTGTGCCCGGTGGTGGTGCCCTATATTCAGGACGGCCAGGCCAACATCTATGTGAATTTGCTGGAGTATAAGGCTTACGATTATTCCGACGGCAAGCCTGTGCAGGTGGCCATCCCTGACATGGGCGACAGGCTGGAAGGCCTGCGCACCGCCATTTATGAGGCTGTGGCGGAGACAGATGACGCGCTGTTTGAGAAGTATTTCGCCGGGGAAGAGTTCACCCCCGAGGAAGTGATTGTAGGCGTGAGCAAGGGCGTGAAGTCCGGCACCATCACGCCTGTGTTCTGCGGGGACGCCATGCTTATGCGGGGCATGGAGCAGTTTATGGACGGCCTTGCCTGGCTTGCCCCCTCCGCCCAGGAAAAGGCCGGGGAAATCGGCACAGATGTGGACGGAGAGCCTGTGGAGCTTACAGTCAACAGCGAGGGCGCTGCGGCGGCCATTGTCTTTAAGACTGTGGCAGATCCCTTTATCGGCAAGCTTTCCTATTTAAAAGTGATATCCGGCAAGATTTCTACAGAGTCCCAGCTTGTGAACATGCGCACCGGCAACACGGAGCGGGTGGGCAAGACTGTGATGATGACAGGCAAGAAGCAGGAGGATGTGAAGTTTATCGGCGCAGGCGATATCGGCGCCATCCCCAAGCTTACCGCCACCAACACAGGGGACACCCTGTGCAGCCCGGCCCGGAAGGTTGTCCTGGAAGGCGTGGAGTATCCCACTCCCACCTTGTCTATGGCTATTGTGCCGAAAAAGAAGGGCGAAGAGGACAAGATTGCCCAGGGGATGCTGCGGCTGGCAGAGGAAGATCCCACCATCCGGTTCCAGTCCAACACAGAAACCCACGAGCTGGTGGTAAGCGGCCTGGGCGAGCAGCACCTGGATGTGATTGTGTCAAAGCTCAAGGCCAAGTTCGGCGTGGAGATTACTTTGAAGGATCCCAAGGTGCCTTACAGGGAGACTATCCGCAAAAAGGTGCAGGTGCAGGGTCGGCACAAGAAGCAGACCGGCGGCCATGGGCAGTTTGGCGATGTGTGGATAGAGTTTGCCCCCTGCGACAGCGAGGGCCTGGAGTTTAATGAGCGGGTTGTAGGTGGTTCTGTGCCCAAGGGCTTCTTCCCCGCTGTGGAAAAGGGCCTGCGGGAGTGCATCCTCAAGGGGCCGCTGGCAGGATACCCTGTGGTGGGCCTGTCTGCCACCCTGTATGACGGCTCTTACCATCCGGTAGACTCCTCTGAAATGTCCTTTAAGATGGCGGCAACCATTGCCTATAAGAACGGCATGCCCCAGGCAAACCCTGTGCTGCTGGAGCCTATCGGGCACCTGCGGGCCACTGTGCCTGACGGCAACATGGGCGACATCATGGGCGAGGTGAACAAGCGCCGGGGCCGCGTGCTGGGCATGGAGCCTGCGGGCGCAGGCAAGCAGACGGTAGAGGCAGAGGCCCCCATGGCGGAGATGCATGATTTCAGCACCTTTGTGCGCCAGTGTACCCAGGGCCGGGGCAGCTTTACCTTTGAGTTTGAGCGGTATGAGGAAGCCCCCGCTAATGTGGCTCAGAAGGCTATTGAGGCCGCAAAGGCTGAAAACGGCGAGGACTAAGGCGGAAATACAGAAACACGGGCCGGCGCGGCGTTTAAGCTGCGCCGGCTTTTTCTGTCTCTGGCCACCCCCAAAAACTTCTGGGATGCACAAAGCGGCGGGGAATAAAAACGTACTGTGCCCGGTTCTCTGCCGTTTTGATGGATAAAGGTTTTTGAAGATTGATAAAGAAAGTTGCCGAAGGCAATCTTTTGAACTTCTTTTCCTTAAAAAAGTTTCCTTTCCCGCCGGAGGCTGCCTTACAAAAGTGTAAGACAGTCTTTCCGATTTGTAATGCCGCCGTAAGGTTTTCGTAAAAACTAGCGGGTATACTGGAAGCAGAAAAAAGGAGGGCGGCGAAAGGCGGCCTTATAGAAAAGGAGTAATTGGAAATGGCATTGTTAAGCGTGCAGCATGTGAAGAAAATATACGCCACCCGCCTGGGCGGGGCCAAGGTGCAGGCCTTGGCGGATGTGGATTTTACCGTGGAGCAGGGGGAGTTCACCGCTATTATGGGTGAATCCGGCTCTGGCAAAACCACCCTCTTAAACATCCTGGCAGGGCTGGATAAGCCCACGGGCGGGGAAATCTTTTTAAACATGCGGAATATCTGCACTTTGGGGGAAAAGGAGATTTCCGCCTTCCGCCGGGATAATTTGGGCTTTGTGTTCCAGGATTTCAACCTTCTGGATACCTTTTCTATCCAGGACAACATCTTTTTGCCCCTGGTGCTGGCTGGGAAGAAATTTGACGAGATGCAAAAGCGTCTGGAACCCATTGCCCGGGGGCTGGGGATTGTAGACATCCTGCAGAAATTCCCCTATGAGGTTTCCGGCGGGCAGAAGCAGCGCACCGCCATTGCCCGGGCCATCATCACAAATCCCCAGCTCATTCTGGCGGATGAACCCACCGGGGCGCTGGACTCCCGCTCTGCCGGGCAGATATTGCAGATTTTCGAGGACATAAACAGCCGGGGCCAGACCATCCTCATGGTTACCCACTCCATCCAGGCCGCCAGCCGGGCCGGGCGGGTGCTGTTTATTAAAGACGGCCAGGTGTTCCACCAGATTTACAGAGGGGACATGGACGGGGATCAGATGTACCAGAAAATTTCCGATACCCTCACAGTCCTTGCCACCAGCAGGGAGGAAGGGGGCGCATACCATGGCTAAAGGCCTGTATTGGAAGCTTTCCTGGGGCAACCTGCGGAAGAATTACCGCCTTACCCTGCCCTATCTGCTCTCCTCCACCGGTATCTGCATGATGTTTTACATGCTCTGCGCTTTAGGCGGGGGCATTGACAAAAGTGCCATGTATGGCGGCAACTCTGTAGCAGCCATGATGGAGTTGGGCGTGTACGTTATCGGCATATTCGCTGTGATCTTCCTGTTCTACACCAACAGCTTTATCATGAAGCGCCGGAAAAAGGAGCTGGGGATTTATAACATCTTAGGCATGGAGAAGCGCCACATTGCCCGGGTCATCCTGGCGGAAACCCTGCTGACAGCCCTTGCCACCCTTGTGCTGGGCCTGGGAATGGGCATCCTCTTTTCCAAGGTGCTGTTCCTGGCCTTGCAGAAGGTGCTGGGGCTTACGGTGCCCATCGCCTTTCTGGTGCCCCCTAAAGCTCTGGCAGCTACGGTCATTTTGTTCCTGGCGATTTTCTTCCTGCTTCTTTTGTATAATGTCTTGCAGGTGCGGCTCAGCAAGCCTATTGAGCTGCTCCATGGCGGCGAGGTGGGGGAAAAAGAGCCGAAAGCCCACTGGCTGCTGGCAGTGCTGGGCGTCCTGCTGCTGGGGGCCGGGTATTATCTGGCAGTTACCATCCAGTCTCCCATTGAAGCCATGATGTTCTTCTTCATCGCCGTTGTCCTGGTGATTCTGGGCACCTACCTGCTGTTTGTGACAGGCATCACCGCCCTTTTAAAGCTTTTGAAGAAAAACAAGCGCTTCTATTACAAAACCCGGCATTTCACCGCTGTTTCCGGTATGCTCTACCGCATGAAGCAGAACGCTGCGGGCCTTGCCTCCATCTGCATTTTGTCCACCTGTTTGTTGGTGACAGTGTCCACCACCTTCTCCCTCTACACAGGCATTGAGGATTTAATACACAGCCGCTATCCCCGGGAGTATTCCCTTATCATGCAAAACCCAAACGACGCCGCCATCGAGACGATGCACACGCTGGCGGGAGAGGAGGCCGCAAAGCTGGGAGTGTCCCAGGAAAATGCCTATGAATACAAGGTGCGTATGTGGAGCACAGCCCGCACAGGCACAGACTTCCACATCGGAGACGACAGCTACAGCACCACCTATGCCATTTTCCAGGCCTGCACCCTGGAGGAGTTCAACCGCTTTTCCGGGCGGCAGGAATCCCTGGAGCCAGGACAGGTGCTGCTGTCCGACCCCCGGAACAGCTTCGACAGCCCCGCCATCTCTTTTGATGGTAAGGAGTTTTCCGTCAAGGAAACGGACTATGCTGCGGAAGGGGAGATGAACGCCGTGGTGTACGAGGTGTACACCATCGTGTTCCCAGACGAAGAAACCCTCTTGTCCCTGTTAAGCCAGGAGCAGATCGGTGTCTATAGAGCGGATGTGCCCCAGTGGTACTATTATTTTGACCTGAGCGGGGATGACGAGTCCTTGCAGGCCTTTTCCGATGCCATGGACAGACACATCGAGGAGGATTTCCCCATGGCGGGGGTAAAGTTTGAATACCTGCGCACAGACGATGCCTTTAACGCCCGGGAGGATTTCCTCTCCCTGTATGGCGGCCTGTTCTTCCTGGGCATGTTCTTAGGCCTTCTGTTCCTTATGGGGACGGCGCTGATTATCTACTATAAGCAGATTTCCGAGGGCTATGAGGATGCCCGCCGCTTCTCCATCATGCAGAAGGTAGGCATGAGCCGCCAGGAGGTGAAGCGCAGCATCCACAGCCAGATTATCCTGGTGTTCTTCCTGCCCCTGCTTGCCGCCATACTCCACCTCGTCTTTGCTTTCCCCATGCTCCAGCGGATCATGACCCTGATGAATATGGTAAACTACCAGCTCGTCCTGTTTTCCACCATCGGCTGCGTGGCAGTCTTTGCCCTGTTCTATTTCATCATCTATGCATGCACTGCCCGCACCTATTATAAAATTGTAGAGCAGGGCTGATTCCTCCGCCATAAGGGGCTTAAATAAAGCGTATGATTCCCCAAAAACTTTTGCGAAGTGCATATAACCCAATTTTACCCGTAAGGAGCTGTTATAATGATAAGCGCGATTTTTGAACTGATTAGTGCCTGCGCCCATTTTATGTGGGATCTCCTGTGCGCGCTGCTGAACCTGGGCGGGAGTTTGCTTTCCGCTGTGTTCACAGTATTAAGCTGGCCCTTTAAAGCCTTCCATGGCCTTTTGCAGGGCACCCTCCATTGGACGCCCCTGTTCCTGGCCGTCTGCTTTGTCCTGGGCGCTCTGGTGCTGGGATTTGCCCTGCTGGCGGTGGTGAACCAGTGGCGGCGGAAATATAAATAAGTCCCAAAAAGCCGCGCCTCTTGTAGAAGGGGCGCGGCTTTTTTGCGTCTGTGTTTTCCGGCAAAGCCGGCTTATAGTAAACGCACTTGAAAAAATCGGCACATCCCGGTTTTCAAGCCAGACGGCTGAGCCACTTAGTTCAAAAGAGGCATTCTGCCTCCTTTGAACTGCGTTACCTATAAACAGTCCCGCATGGTGCGTCCAGGGCCTGCAAGGGCTTCAAAGTCCTGCACAAAGGCCAGCACAGCGCTGTCTATGGCAGGGTTTTTCACAAGGGCTTCCAGCACCTCTGGGGGAAGGGTGGCAGCGCCTACCCCATGCTTGCACAGCTCCAGCACCTGCTGGGAGTTTTTAAAGCTGGCGGCAAGCACTTGGCAGGGGATGCTGTTTTTCTCGAAGATGTCATGGATTTCCTGTGCGGCCCTAATACCGTCACAGCCCATGTTGTCGATACGGTTTACATAGGGCGCGGCATATTTTGCCCCGCACATGCCCGCCAGATATGCCTGCATGGGGGTGTATATGGCTGTGGCGGTAACGGGGATACCCTCTGCCGCCAAAAGCTTCATGGCCTGAAAGCCCCAGGGTACAGCGGGCACCTTCACAAAGGTATTAGCGCCCAGTTCTTTTACAATGCGCCGGGCTTCCTCCAGCACCTCTTCCGGGCAGGAGGACACAGCCTGGGCGTGAAGCTGGGCCTCCTGCCCAATGAGGGCGCGGATGTCATGCAGCACCTTAAAAGGCGGCTGCCCGGATTTTTTCAAAATGGTGGGATTGGTGGTGACGCCTGTTAGGGGGTAAACCTTCCACAGGCGCTCTATGGCCTGTATGTCCGCGGTATCTATCAACAGCTTCATCTATTTCCATACCTTCCTGTAAAAAATTGGTTCCCCTTCTCATCAAAAGGGTTTGCAGGGGTCTGGGGGCGCTGGTTCCCATTGGGAACCGTCAGGCGCTGATTGAGCCGGCAGGCGAGACCCAGAACCCCCAGCAGGCGCCTAGAACACCTGCTCTGTGCGGGCGATGATGTCGTCCTGGGTTTTCCGGGAGAGGACGTTAAAGAAAGCGCTGTAGCCTGCCACCCGGACAATGAGATCCCGGTGGTTTTCCGGATGGGCCTGGGCGTCCAGGAGGGTTTCCCGGCTTACCACGTTGAACTGGACATGGTAGCCCTGGAGGCGGTTAAAGAAGGTGCGCAGCAGGAGCATCAGCTTCTGGCAGCTTTCTTCCTTTTCCAGCAGTTGGGGGGTAACCTTCTGATTTAACAGCACGCCTCCGGTAATTTCCTTTGTGGGCAGCTTTGACACGCTTTTAAACACAGCGGTGGGGCCGTTTTTGTCGGCGGCGTGGCTGGGGGAGCAGCCTTCGGCTAAAGGCTCGCCTTTTTTGCGCCCGTCCGGGGTGGCAAGGGTGCCTGCGCCCTGTGGGACGTTGGCGGAGATAGAGCTGGTGCCCGCATAGTATACGCCGCCAATGGGGCCGCGGCCGTAACGGGTGTTGTGATACTTTTTCATTTCGTCAATATACACGTTATAGGCGGCTACCACCAGCATATCTACATAGTCGTCATCGTTGCCATACTTGGGGGCAGCCTGCAAAAGCTCCCGGATTTCCTCATAGCGGGGGCCTTCAAAGTCAGCCTGAAGGGCCTGCCAAAGCTCTGCAGGAGATACAGCCTTGTCCTCAAAAACCACCTTCTTCATGGCGGCTAAGCTGTCCGCCAGGTTGGCAATGCCCACCTGCAGGTCGCTGATAAAGTCGTATACCGCGCCGCCCTCCTTCATGTTCAGGCCCCGCTCAATACAATCGTCGGTGAGGGCAGAACAGAGGATGTCGGCAGTGTCCTGCTCCAAAACCATATCGCAGGTAGCGTCTATAATGGTACACTGGCGGCACATCTCCCGTATCACCTTATCCCAGCACTGGAGCACCTGGTCAAACGAAGTGAAATCCTTAAAGTGGCCTATGCCCTGGCACAGTTTTGTGCCAGAGGCCGGGTCAACCCCATTGTTCATGGCAATGAGCAGGGCTTTGGGGAAATTTAAAAAGCTCATGCCTGTGCAGCGGTAGCCCCACTTGCCAGGGACAGCGGTTTCCACGCATCCAATGGCGCTGTAGTTGTAAGCATCCTCCGGCTTTACCCCTTTCTCAATAAAGCTGGGGATAATAATTTCGTCATTGTTAAAGGCGGGCATGCCGAATCCGCAGCGCACCACCTGGATGCACTCCCGGAGGAAATCATCGGGGAGGTTTTTATGGTAGCGGACGGTCAGGTTCGGCTGGGTAAGGTGGCACCGGGCCACTGTGCGGATGATAAGCCAGGAAAGGAGGTTCGTGGCGTCTTTGCCGTCTGCTGTCTGGCCCCCCACCGTTACGTTCTGGTACAAGGGCGATCCGGCGGAAAACTGGGTGTGGCTCCAGGAACGGATCTTATTAATGGTGTAGGTTTTCAGCCACAGGCAGCACAGCAGCTCTTCCGCCTGCTCCTTTGTGATTTTCCCTTCCGCCAAATCCCGCTCATAGTAGGGGTTCAGATACTGATCCATCCTGCCGTAAGACAGGCTGTGCCCGTTTGACTCTATCTGCAAAACCAGGTGGACAAGCCACAGGCTCTGCACAGCCTCCCGGAAGGTTTCCGCCGGCTCCCAGGGCACCTTATAGAGGATGCGGCTCATTTCCAGAAGCTCCTTTTTGCGGGCTTCATCCTGGGTTTTGGCGGCAATTTCCGCCGCTAAGTCTGCATACCGTTTGGCGAAAGCTTTCACAGCCTCTGCCACAATGAGGATGGCCCGGTAGAAATAGCTTTTCTGTATGTTTTTGTAATCTGTCAAATCCAGTGCGTCCAGCTTCTCCTTTGCCCGGCGGGCATAGTCCTTCAGCCCCAGGCCCAGCAAGCCCCCATAGTTTACCGCGCAGTGGGCGTCGCCGCTGGTGATGTTGCCCTCGGACTTGATAATGCCCAGGTCGTAATACAGCTTCGAGTGAGGCGGGAACGCTGCCAGCCCTCTGTCCAGCAGGGTGTTGTGCTCCCAGAAGGGGGCGATTTCCCGCAGCTTTTCTTTATTCTCCTCTGTGATGCGGAACACGTCCCCATCCCGTTTGTCAAAGGAGTCCAGCTCGTCTATCACCCACTGCATGGCATATTCCGGGAAAATGGGGGCGCTGCGGTTGGTGCTTGCCTGGTTCCCCGCCAGCAGGGTTTGAGGCTCAATGAAAATGCTCATGTGGGACAAAACGTTTTCCAGCATCAAAGCCCGCTTGATGGCAAGGGGCTTGTCGCTATGCTCCCGGTAAGACTGGGTGGTGAGTACAGCCCGCTCTACGCAGATTTGGGGCTGTGTTCCCAAAAGCGCCTCCCGGAAATCCGCCATCCGGGGGCTGAGCCTGCCAAAATAGTCCATATGCCGCCTTCTTTCTTTTCATATGAAAGTAAAGAGCTTTCTTTCAATTGAATAGTACCACAATTTCCATGCACTGTCAAGGCGCGGGGAAAGAAAGGGAGTGTCCAAAGGCAAAGTTAAAGGAAGTATAAGAGTGAAAAAAGAACAGCAGCCCCAGCAGGTATTTCTTGATGTTGCGGATTTTCGTGGTGTTCTCCCGCATACAGTCCATGACGAACTCAATGTGGCCGCTGTTCAGTTTCATTAGCTTGGCCTTTACCAGCTCGGCGGGGTAGTCGTCCCCGGCGACACGGATTGTCTTGCGGGCTGTGCAGACGGTTTCCACCAGCAATTCCACGATGCCGTCCAATTCCTCCGGGTCGATCTTGGAGTGGTGCAGGAGGTGGTCGTATTCGATATTCTCCTTGATGATCTCCCGATAAATCTCAACGGCGCTCTGTGTGGCCGCTTCCGTTCCGTTCCTTTCCGGCGGCGAAGCCGCAACAGCCCCAGCGGGAGGGGGCGAAAGGGAGGGAAAGGAATGGGTAATTGATAGGTCTGTAATTCTTGGGTCTTTACTTTGTATATCTTTATTTAATTGCGTTGGATTTTCCAACATAGGTTTTTCCTGCGTAGGATTATCCAATGTTGGATTTTCCAACGTAGGTAAATCCAATGCAGGCGGCGTCTGCGGCTGTTCATAGATCACATAGTCCGCGCCCCGCAGCCGTCCCCGTTCGTCACGCTCCCGCGAACGGACGATGTACCCCGCCTGCTCCAACTCCCGGATAGCCTGCCGGATGGCGTCGATCTTTTCCCGGTTGATAAGGGCCAGGCCCTTTAACGTATAGTCCCAATCTTCCGGGAGTGACAACATTTGCGACAACAGGCCCTTGGCTTTCAGGGTCAGATCTTTGTTCCGCAGGTGATGGTTCGACATCACCGTGTACCCTTTGTTCCTCTCCACGCGGAATACTGGCATGGTTCTCCGCTCCTTTCGGTGTCTGGACATAAAAAAGCGGCGTCCCATCTCCCCGGCAGGGGATATGAACGTCGCTCATGCGCCGATATTCGATTTTTTAGTACATATCATGCTTGTCCGCCGCTCGAAAACCTTGATTTTCCTATACTTTCAGAAGTTACGTTATCTAACCTCAGCTTTTTTAGTTCCATTTTTTCCCCAGGTAAAACCGGTTCCCTGCTTCCTCCGCCGCCAGGATGTCTCCCTCCCGCAGCATCATCGCCACAAGGCCCGGATAATTCCGGTCGCCCTTTGCCACGCCGGCCTGCTCCAGGGTCACTGCCGCCTGGGGGCTTACGGACCCGGCCTTTTTCAGCTTAGCCAGTATCCTGTTCCGCTTTATCAAAACCAGCGGCACCATCGCAGCAGCCCTCCTTTTCCTCCGCGCAAATCACGTCAAAGGTGTAGCTGTCAAGTTCCCGCCGCACATCTTCGGAAATCTTCTCATAGATTTTATGCAGCCTGCAGTGGGCGCGCCCGCAGCTATACTCCTCCTTCTGGCACCGGCTGAGCATATATTCCCCTTCCACCGATTCGATCACCTGCCGCAGGGTTATCTCCTCCGGACCCTTTGCCAGGGTGTACCCGCCCTTTGCCCCTTTATAGGAGCACACCATGCCTTTTGCCACCAGCTCCCGCAGGATTTTTAGGGAAAACCGCTGGGGGATCTGCATCTGCTCGGAAATGGTTCTGGCGTCGCACCGGCAGGGGTGCTTTGTCAGATATTCTACGATTCGTACGGCGTAGTCCGCTTCCAGTGTCATGAACATACGCTACTCCATCATCTTTCCTCAGAGTGTCTGTTTCCAGCCGGCCTTTGTGAATCAGGCGGGGCATTGTGCCGCTCAGTCCAGGAAATCCTTCAGCTTTTTGCTCCGGCTGGGGTGCCGGAGCTTCCGCAGGGCCTTGGCCTCAATCTGCCGGATCCGCTCTCTTGTCACGTTAAATTCCTTGCCAACTTCCTCCAGCGTCCGGCTTCTCCCGTCCTCCAGGCCAAACCGCAGGCACAGCACCTTGGCTTCCCGGGTGGTGAGGCTGTCCAGCACATTGCCCAGGGTTTCCTTCAAAAGGGTGTGGGAGGCCGCGTCTGCCGGGGCGGGGGCCTCGTCGTCAGGGATAAAGTCCCCCAGGTGGCTGTCCTCCTCTTCGCCTATAGGCGTTTCCAAGGATACAGGCTCCTGGGCCACCCGCATAATCTCCCGCACCTTGTCCACCGGCATCTCCAGCTCCTCGGCAACCTCCTCGGCGCTGGGTTCCCGGCCGTTCTGGTGCAGAAGCTGGCTGGAAACCTTCTTCACCTTGTTGATGGTTTCCACCATATGCACCGGGATGCGGATGGTGCGGGCCTGGTCGGCAATGGCCCTGGTGATGGCTTGGCGGATCCACCAGGTGGCATAGGTGGAAAATTTAAAGCCCTTGGTGTAGTCGAATTTTTCTACAGCCTTGATAAGCCCCAGGTTGCCTTCCTGGATTAAATCCAGGAACTGCATCCCCCTTCCCAGATACCGCTTGGCAATGCTCACCACCAGGCGGAGGTTGGCCTCTGAAAGCCGCTTCTTGGCGCTCTCGTCCCCGGCGGAAATCCGCACCGCCAAATCCTTTTCCTCTTCCGGGGTCAGAAGGGGCACCCGGCCAATTTCCTTTAAATACACTTTCACCGGGTCGTCAATGGAAACCCCGTCCGCGCCAATGCCCGGCTCCATGGGATCCCCGCCGCTCACCTTGGCAAGCTCTGCGTCGTCCAGTTGGATATCGTCAAAGTCCTCCACGATTTCCACGCCGTGGCTCTCCAGCGTATCATAGAATTTTTCTATGTGCTCCGGGTCAAAGTCCAGCTCCCCCAGCGCGTCCAGGATTTCCTTTGTGCTCAGTTGGCCCTTGCCTTTTCCCAGCTCCACCAGGTCTTTAATAATCGTTTTCTTGTCCGGCTGTGCGCCCATGCGTATACCCATCCCTTTCTTTATGCCTGTCCTGTGCCCTTGCTGCTATGCCTTCCTGTCCCGCAGCGCCTGTATCCTCCGCTGTATGTCCTCTTTAGAGGCTTCCCGCACCCACGCGGGGTCTGAAAAGCCCCCGTCTGTTTTGATAATCCTGGCGTATGCCTCCATGTCCTTCCACTGGGAAGGCACCTCCGCCGTCTCCGCCAGGATGCGGGTAAACTCCGCTGCTTCCTCCCCGGTAAGCTCCTGGGAAAAATCTGCCAATGATACTTCTGCATACCGTATTTTACCCAGCAAAAGCTTATATACTCTCCTGTTATATGCTGTCACGAATTTTTCCGGCGGCAGCAGCGCTTCCAGGGCCTTTGCCCTGTCCTGGTTCCGGTAGAGGAACGCCAGCACCCGCTCTTCCGCCAGGGCTGCCCGCAGGTGCTTCTCCTTCTCCGGGTTGGCCCCTGCTTTCACAGCCTTGATTTCCTGCTGCTCCCGTATAAGCTTCTTTTCTTTCTTTTTCGATTCCCGGGCTGCCTGCCTTCCGGCTGTGGCCAGAATCCCGGCTGTATCCACCCCGGTTTCCCGGGAAAGCTTCTGGGCATAGACCTCCCGCTCTGTCGGCTCCCCGATGCGGGAAATCACCTGCTCCACCGCCTCCCGCAGGTAAGCCACCTTGCCCTCGTTCGTCTCCAGATCATACTTTTCCCGGATTGCGTCCATGCGGTATTCCACATCAGTGCCCCCGCTCTTTAAAAGCTGCTTAAAGCGCAAAGGCCCGTTTTCCCCATGAAGCTTCATAAATTCGTCCGGATCTTTGCCCCCCGGCACTGTCACCACCCGCACCCGCAGCCCTGTCCCCCGCAGGATGGGAATGGCCCGCTGGGTAGCCCTGCGCCCGGCCTCATCGGAATCATAGCAGAGTATTGCCTCGTCGGCATAGCGCTTTATCACCCGGGCCTGCTCCTCGGTAAGGGAGGTGCCCAAAGACGCAATGGCGTTTGTAAACCCTGCCCTGTGCAGGGCTATCACGTCCATATATCCTTCCGCCAGTATCAAGGTGCGGCTGCCCTGGTTTTTCGCAAAGTTCATGGCAAAAAGCCCGCTGCTTTTGTGATAAACCGGGGTGTCCGTGGTGTTGATATACTTGGGCTTCTCGTCTGTGAGAATCCGCCCTCCAAAGGCCACCACGTTTCCCCGCAAATCGAAAATAGGGAACATCACCCGGCCCCGGTAGCGGTCGTAGGGGTTGTTGTTCCTGGACATGCGGGCCACGTCCGCCTGCACCAGTTCTTCCGGTGCATACCCCTTGCCGCGCAGGTGGTTTACCAGGGCAAACCCTGAGTCCGGGGCATACCCCAGCCCAAAGTGCCGGATGGTCTGCCCGTCCAGACCCCGCCGCTGGAAATAGTCCAGCCCCGGCCTGCCCTCTGGGGTGCCCAGGGTTTTAAAGAAAAACCGCCCGGCTTCCCGGTTTATTTCCAGAATGCGCATACGCAGCCGGGTCATGCTGTCGTCCCCGCCCTCCTCCGGCAGGGCCATGCCTGCCCGTTGGGCAAGCCATCGGACAGCCTCGGGGAAGTCCAGCCGCTCGATATTCATGACAAACTGGATAACCCCGCCCCCGTTGGAGCACCCGAAGCAGTAGTAGGAGTTGTTGTCCGGGTACAGGTTAAAGGAGGGTGTCTTTTCATTGTGGAAGGGACACAGCCCCACCAGGTTTTTTCCCCGGCGCTTAAGCTGCACATATCCCGCCGCAATGTCCTCAATAGGGCTGCGGGCTTCCAGCTCCCGCAGAAATTCCGGCGAAAACGCCATTTGCCCACCCCTCCTTTCAAGCCTTTTTGAAAAAAGGCTTGACCCAAAAACCAACCGCCCCATCCGCTGTGAGAGTCACAGCCTCTCCGGCCCGGTGCCCAAACGTGCAGAGTTCAGCCAGACCAAGACCCTAAAGCCAACTGTCCCGCCTGCTGTGAAAGCAGCGCCCCCTCCGGCCCGGTATCCGGGTATGCAAGCCGCGCTGCTCAGACACTTTTAGACGCCCAGATGCCATGCCTTGGGGATAAACAGATCCTGATAGCTGGTGATAGCAAAATGATCCGTCATGCCCGCCACATAGTCGCAGGCCGCCCGCTGAGGGCCTTCTTCTTTGGCAATTTCCTGCATATAATCCGGCAGCCTTTCCGGGTGCTGAAGGAAATACAGGTACAGGCTCTTGATAATGTGGGGCACCTTTGTCTCTTCTTTTTTGGCATACTCGTTAAGATATACCGCCTCATGCATAAAGCCTTGCAGCTTCTCGTAGGCATCCCGCACGTTCTCATCCATGCCGATAAGGCCTTCAAAGCTGTTTGCCACCACAGAGCTTATCAGGGTGGTAAGCCTTTGGGTTTTGGTGCGCCCCAGCTTGTCCGTTATTTCCGACGGGATATCCTCCTCCCGGAGCACCCCCGCCCGGATGGCGTCGTCAATATCGTGGTTTATGTAGGCAATGCGGTCTGCCCACCGCACAATCCGCCCTTCGGCGGTTTCCGCCTCCAGTCCGTCTGTGTGGCACAAAACCCCGTTTGCCACCTCGTAGGTCAGGTTCAGCCCCCTGCCGTCCTTTTCCAGTCTTTCAATCACCCGCACGCTCTGCTCGTAGTGCCGGAAGCCTCCCGGCATCAAGGCGTTCAAGGCCCGCTCCCCGGCGTGGCCAAAGGGAGTGTGCCCCAAATCATGGGCCAGGGCCACCGCCTCCGTCAAATCCTCGTTCAGCCGCAAAGCCCTTGCAATGGTGCGGGCAATCTGGGAAACCTCCAGCGTGTGGGTAAGCCGGGTGCGGTAGTGATCCCCCTCTGGGGAGAGGAACACCTGGGTCTTGTGCTTTAAGCGCCGGAAGGACTTGCAGTGTATCACCCTGTCCCTGTCCCTCTGGTAAGGGGTGCGCAGGAGGCATTCCTCCTCCGGGCGCCTGCGGCCCTTCGTATCTGCGGACTGGGCCGCCCAGGGGGCCAGCCCTTCCTTTTCCCGCCGCTGTATCTCGTCTCGTACCGTCACAGCCTGTCCACTCCCTTCTCCCGCGCGCTTTAAAGCGCATGTCCGGTTTTGCCTAATATATACGCAAAAAACAGGCCGATTACTTTTTTCTAAGCGAGAATTTTTGGGTTTTTTTCAAAAGAAGCGCCGGAGAAAATGTACTTTTAGTATATTTTATAGAGCGGGGCAGCCTTTGGGGTCAGGGAAGGGGGAAGGGAAAAAACTGTTCCCCTTCTTCCGCTATAGCCGCCTTGCCGCCAGTGGCATCTGCCAGGCGCTTTTCCAGGGCTGGGAGGCTTTCAGGAGGAAGGTGGAAGCGCAGGGTAACATCCTCCAGGAAATCTGTGCTGTCCACCACGCCGCCGCAGTCCGGGATAACAGCGGCAGCCCTGCCGTAAAGGGAATAGCCGCAGGAGGCGGAGAGCAGCAGGCAGCGGCGCATCAGCACCTTCCCTGCCGCCTGCAGCCCGATGGAGGCTGTGTGGGAATAAGCCCGCACCAAGCCCCCGCCCCCCAGCAGGATGCCGCCGAAATACCGGGTGGCAACCACCACCGCGTCCGTCACCCCGGACTTCTTCATGGCCTCCAGCACCGGGATCCCCGCCGTGCCCTGGGGTTCCCCGTCGTCGGAAAACCGCTGCACGCCTCCCTGCCGGAGGATATAGGCATATACATTGTGGCTGGCGTCCCAGAAGCGCTTTTTCTTTTCATTGATAAAGGCCAGGGCCTCCTCCTCCGTCCGCACCGGGCGGCAGGCGCCGATAAAGCGGGACTTCTTCTCCACAAACTCCGCATCGCCCTCGCCCATCACAGTGATATATTCCATCATGCCCTCCCCGCTTCCGCGAAAGGATAAAGACGGCGCAAAAATACGCCGTCTTTCAGTTTCGCAAACTTATGGTGTTTCTTCCGGGGCCATCTCGTAAGCTGTGCCGTAAGCGTCCCGGTTGAGAAAACGGTGGTCGTAAAGCTCCCGGCGCAGTGTGGCAGGATCGTGAAAAACGTGCCACTGGTTCAGAAGATCGTTTACCTCCCGTTCCGTATAGGCCCTGCCCCGCTGGAATTTCCCCGCTAAATACCGGAGAGCCTCCTGCTTCATGGCCTGCTTTGCCGGGAAACGCAGTAGCCTGCCGCTTTCATCCAAAAAATTTTCCAGCGATTTCATAAAACTCTCGCTTACTTCAGGCCATAGCGCTTCTTGAACATATCCACGCGCCCGCTGGTGTCAACCAGCTTCTGCTTGCCCGTGAAAAACGGATGGCACTTTGAACATATTTCGACCTTGATATCCTTCTTGGTAGACCGGGTCTTAATCACGTTGCCGCAGGCGCAGGTGATAGTAGTCTCCTGATAGTCGGGATGTATATTCTGCTTCATTCTCGTTTCACCTCTTTATCCCTGTTCGTTGTTTGTGTCCGCAGGCCTTCCGGAAAGCGGTTTCGGCACGCCGCCGTGAAAGCATACTGAATCGTCCGTTAGTATACCACGTTTTCAGAAAAAAAGCAAGAATTTTTTTGGGCGGATGTCATAATTGTTTTAGACACTTTGAGAAAGGCATCTAAAACAATTTTTTATTTACAGGCAGTGTGAGAGG
>NZ_QWEO01000040.1 GCF_009936035.1 Neglectibacter sp. X58
CGCCCGTATATGGTCAGGGGCGGGGTGTATGGGTATGACGATAGGGGTTATCCCCAATATGACGTTGTGGGTTACGCTGAAACACGGGAACAGGGCTTGACCATGTTGGCAGAATACAACCGCAACCCTTGGGACGTGGAGAAGGCCAAGATCACCCTGAAGGAACTGTTTGAACTCTGGAAAGAGAAAAAGGCCCCCAAGCTGGGAACGTCCAACCGGCAATCCCTTTGTTCAGCGTTCAAGCATTGTTCAACTTTAGTGAACAAGCCCTATAAACAAATCAAGGCTTTCCAAATGCAGGAAGCTATTGACGGTTGCGGCAAGGGGTACAGTACACAAGCGGCAATCAAAAACCTTTGGGGGCATCTTGACCGGTTCGCTTTAGAACTGGATGTGATCAACCGCTGTTATTCTGAATTGTTGACTTCTGATCCGGTGCCGCCCACGTCTAAGCAACCTTTCACGGATCAGGAAGTTGAAACGGTTTGGGCGCATCAGGCGGAACCTTGGGTGGATAGTGTGTTGGTATTCCTCTATTCCGGTTGGCGGATTTCAGAATTGCTGAACCTGAAGAAATCCGCCGTTGACTTGGAAGTCGGAACCATGACAGGCGGAACCAAAACCAAGGCCGGGAAAAACAGGGTTGTTCCTATTCATTCCAAGATCAGGCCCTTTGTGGAAGCCCGTATGGAACAGCCGGGGGAATATCTGTTCAGCTATGCCGGGAAGAAGTGTTCAGAAAGCCAATACCGGGCATTGTGGGCCGGGTTCATGACTGAATGGAGTATGGAACACACCCCACACGAAACCCGCCACACCTTCAGAACCCGCCTTGGATCAGCCGGGGCCGATCAGAAGTGTTGTGATTTACTTATGGGGCATACCTCCAAAGATACCGGCAATAGAACCTATAACCACAAAACCCTTGAAGAACTGAAAACCGCTATTGAACTGATAAAGGGGTGATTGAAATGTTCAAAGTTCCGAAAAAGTACCAAGCCGCCATCAAAGCGGTTTACCAAGATGAAGATGGTATTTGGTGCATCCTAAACCCCGGTTGGGTTCATGGGGTAGATGAAACCCAAACCATTCATTGTGAAACTTATAAGGAACTCCGGTCAGAACTGCCAGATATTAAACGGGTTTCAACTCTGAACTAATAACACAAAAGTAACAAAAAATCCGGGAACCCCTGAAAAATCAAGGGTTCCCGGATTTTGTACAGTTATTATACCATAAGCGCAAAGCGCGTTGGTATCTGCCCATCGCCCGTCTGACCGGAGGGAAGAACCGGGCGGGGCAATTTAAATCAAGTACAATAACCTGTAAGGTTATTATACCATAAGCGCAAAGCGCGTTGGTATCTGCCCATCGCCCGTCTGACCAAAGGGAAGAACTGGGCGGGGCAATTTAAATCAAGTATAATAACCGCTTTACGGTTATTATACCGTAAAGCGCCTGCTTCCGTCAATCGCCGGAGCGCCGGAAGGCTTCATAATTTCTTCTAGGGCGTGTTCACATAAGATGAGTATGTGAACACGCCCTAGAAAGCAAAGGAAAGCCCTGCCGCCAGATACGGACGGCAGGGCTTCGCGGCAGGCTGCAGCCATAACGCTTCAAAACCGGCAAAGGGGCTTAGCCGCTCAGGCCCTCGGTATAGCAAACGCATTTGAAAACCAGTGCTTGCCGGTTTTCAAGCAGGCGGCCGCCTTATTTGAATTGCGCTATACTATATCCTTCAAGCCCCATTATTTCAGCGACTCGTATTTTTTCTTCGTGGCCATGCCGCCCCGTATATGCCTTTGCGCCTTGTTGACTGCCAGCACATTTTTCACGTCCCGATAAAGGCCCCGGTCAATGTATTGCAGGCGCTGGGATACGTCTTTATGTACCGTGCTTTTGCTGACCCCAAACTGCTTTGCCGCCCGTCGGACGGTGGCCTTGTTTTCCACAATGAATTCCCCTAACTTGGTTGCGCGTTCGTCAAGTACGTTCATGATTGGACACCTCTTTTTGGGGATCCAATTGGGCACCCCTCTTTTCGGTGTTCTATATCTATGCGCGGGGCAGGGCGAGTATGCGGCAAAAAGCGCCGCAGGGCCGCTGTTAAGGCATATAAAAAAGCAGCGGTTTTCACGCCGCTGCTTTTTTTCTGCCCAGCTTACCTGACCACCAGGTTCACAAGCTTTCCGGGCACATATATTTCCTTTACAATGGCCTTGCCGCCGATTTCCTCCGCGATTTTCGGCTCGGCCTTGGCAAGGGCCAGCGCTTCCTCCTGGCTGATGCTCGCGGGCACGTTGAGCCTTGCGCGCACCTTGCCCTTTATCTGCACCACAATCTCAAGGGTATCCTCTTTGCACTTCTCCTCGTCATAGGCAGGCCAGGGCTGCTGGGCCACAAGGCCCTGCCCCAGCGAGGACGCCTCCCACACCTCTTCTGTGACATGGGGGGCAAAGGGGTTCAGCAGGATGGTAAAAACGCGCAGTTCCTCTTTGGTGATGCTTCCCTGGGCGGTGATATCGTTCATCAAAGCCATCAGGGCGGCAATGGCGGTGTTAAACTTCAGCACCTCCGTATCCTCGCTGACCTTCTTCATGGTGCGGTGGAAAGCCCCCTCCAGTTCGGGGCGGATGCCTGTTTCCCCGCAGAGGATGTTCTGCAAATTCCAATACCGCTCCACCAGGCGGCGGCAGCCCTTAATGCCGTTGTTGCTCCAGGGGGCAGACTTTTCAAAGTCGCCGATAAACATCTCATACAGCCGCAGGGTATCCGCGCCGTATTCGTTTACAATGTCGTCCGGGTTCACCACATTCCCCCGGGACTTGCTCATTTTTTCCCCGTTCTCCCCTAAAATCATGCCATGGCTGGTGCGTTTGGCATAGGGTTCCGGGGTGGGAACCACGCCGATGTCATAGAGGAATTTGTGCCAGAAACGGCTGTACAGCAGGTGCAGGGTGGTGTGCTCCATGCCCCCGTTGTACCAGTCCACAGGCGACCAATACTCCAGGGCTTCTTTGCTTGCCAGGGCGTCTGGGTTATGGGGATCCATATACCGCAGGAAATACCAGGAGGAACCAGCCCACTGAGGCATGGTGTCTGTCTCCCGCTGGGCAGGGCCACCGCAGCGGGGGCAGGCTGTGCTTACCCAGTCCGTCATTTTGGCAAGGGGGGATTCCCCTGTATCTGTAGGCTCATAGCTTTCCACCTCCGGCAGGCGCAGGGGCAGCTCGCTTTCGTCTAAGGGCACCCAGCCGCACTTCTCGCAGTATACCATGGGGATAGGCTCTCCCCAGTACCGCTGGCGGGAGAACACCCAGTCACGCAGCTTGAAGTTCACCTTGGCGTGGCCAATGCCCTTTTCCTCCAGATAAGCCGTGATTTTCTTTTTGGCTTCTTCCACAGTCAGGCCGTCCAGTATGCCGGAGTTGACCATAACCCCTGTCTCGCAGTCGGTAAAGGCGGTCTCCTGCACATTGCCTCCCTGCACCACTTCGATAATGGGCAGGCCGAATTTTTTCGCGAAATCCCAGTCGCGGTCGTCATGGGCAGGCACCGCCATGATGGCGCCTGTGCCATAGCTTACCAGCACGTAATCGGAAATGAAGATGGGGATTTCCCCGCCTGTCACAGGGTTTACCGCGGTAACGCCCTGAAGCTTCACGCCGGTTTTGTCCTTTGCCATTTCCGTGCGCTCAAAGTCGGACTTCCGGGCAGCCTGGGCCTGATATTCCCGCACCTCCGCTATATTGGACAGCTTGTCCGCCCACTTCTCAATGTAGGGGTGCTCCGGGGAGATAACCATATACGTGGCCCCATAGAGGGTGTCGGGCCGGGTGGTGTACACAGTCAGCTTGTCCCCGGCAGAGGTATCAAAATCCACCTCCGCGCCGGTGGAGCGGCCTATCCAGTTTTTCTGCTGGGCCTTCACCCTGTCCGGATAATCCACCAAATCCAGATCGTCAATGAGCCGCTGGGCATACTCGGTGATTTTCAGCATCCACTGGCTTTTCACCTTGTGTACCACCTCGCTGCCGCAGCGCTCGCACACGCCGTTCACCACTTCCTCGTTTGCTAAAACGCACTTGCAGCTTGTACACCAGTTGACGTTCATTTCCTTTTTATAGGCAAGTCCCTTTTTGTAAAGCTGGAGGAAAATCCACTGAGTCCACTTGTAATAGTCCGGGTCGATGGTGCTGATTTCCCGGCTCCAGTCAAAGGAAATGCCTAAAGACTGTATCTGCCGGGAAAACCGCTGGATGTTGTCCCGGGTGATGCCCTCGGGGTGGACATGGTTTTTAATGGCATAGTTTTCCGCCGGCAGGCCGAAGGCATCCCAGCCGATAGGGTACAGCACGTTATAGCCCTGCATCCGGCGCTTTCTCGCCACCACGTCCAGGGCGGTGTAGGGCCGGGGATGGCCCACGTGCAGCCCCTGCCCGGAGGGATAGGGGAACTCAATAAGCGCGAAATATTTGGGCTTTTTGCTCTCCGCCCCTTCCGCGTGGAACACCCCGGCTTCCTCCCATTTTTCCTGCCATTTAGGCTCTATGGCCTTGTGCTCATACTTCATTTTCCATCATCCTTTCCCGCAGGGCCAAGGGGCCTTTCGCGGCTAAAATTAGGCGTTACTTTCCGTTACCATTTGCCCTTGGCGATTCTCCCGACCACCAGGATGGCGGCGAAAGCCACAGCAATAAGGGAAATTGAAACCCACACGGGGCTTAATACCCACATCCAGGGCCAGGATATATACCCGGTCAGTTTCAGCACAATAAAGATCAAAGTCAGGGCAGAGATAAATCCCATGCCGCGTTTCCGGGTTTTAGGCGTTCCCTGGTTCATTGTCAGCCCTCCTTGCCCTGCCAGTCCACCTTCTCCCCGTCGGCCCACAGCCTGTCCAGGTCATAGAAGTCCCGGGCCTCCTGGGTGAAGATGTGCATGACCACCTCGGAGTAGTCCAGCAGTATCCAGGAGTTGGAACGGTAGCCCTCCACCCGGGCTGGGGCCTTGCCCTTTTCCTTCAGATACTCTTCCACCTCGTCCGCCAGGGCGCGCACGTGGGTGCTGCTGATGCCTGTGGCAAGGAGGAAATAGTCTGCCAGGCTGGAAATATCGTCAATTTTTATCATGTTAACGCGCTCGGCTTTTTTGCTGTCTAAAAGCCTTGCCGCCTGCTTTGCCAGTTCATACGGTTCCATATTGTCACTTCCCTTTCGTTCTTTTCTCCGGCGCCCGCAAGGGCGGGAAAGCATGTTAGGCAGGCCCGTCCTCCAGCGCCCACAGCGCCTCGTTATACGCGCAGATGGACTGGGGATCCAGCGTCTGCCTTTCCCCTGTCTTTTCCGCCACGGTAAAAGCAATGCCCTCCACCATAGCTTCCTCCAGGCTGGACTTTGCCAGCTCCCGCATGCGTTCCACCCCGGGATAATCCCGGTCGGCAGAGATGTAGTCCGCCACAAAGAGCACCTTGTCCAGAAGCCCCATGCCGGACTTTCCTCCGGTGTGGCAGGCAATGGCCTCCACCACTTCCCTGTCGCCCACCCCCAGCACGTATTCCACGTAGGCCGCGCCGCTGAGGGCGTGCCACAGCTTGGGGTTATGGCGCTGGGCCTGTGAAAGCATTATACCAAATTGCTCCATGATTTTCAACTGTTCTTCTTCGCCCGTGTCCTTCATAATATCGTGGAGTATCCCGGCCAGCCGCGCCTTCTCCGGGTCTGCCCCGTATTTCTCCGCCAGCGCCGCCCCGCACGCCGCCACGCACTGGCTATGGGCAAAGCGTTTTTCTGTCAGGCGCCTCTTTGCTTCCTGCTCATATTCCTCATAGGTCATAAACCTGCACTCCTTCTTTTTTCTGGCTCCATCGCGCCCAGCGCTTCCGCCGCAGGCCGCCGGGTTTTAAAAAAACCGGCGCCGCGCAAAGCGCGGTCCGGGCCGCCGGGGCGGCCCGGATGCCTGCGGCGGCCCAAAGGCTTTCTCCCGCGTCCCTACAGGCACTCCCTGTACAGCCCGTTTTCCGCGATATACGCCGCCACCGCCGGGGGCACCAGGGCCTCCAGGTTCTGCCCCCGGGCTGCCAGCTCCCGCACCTGGGTGGAGGAGGCGGGAAAATAGGGGATGTCCTCCAGGCAGCACCGGGCGGAGAAGTCCCGCTGAAGCCGCGCTTCCTTTTCCCGAAGCTTTTCCATGCCGCTGGAGCTGCGGGGGGTACAGCACAAAACTGCCAGGGCCATAATGGTTTCCGGGCGGTACCAGCTATCCACCGTCAGGAACATGTCCTCCCCCATCAAAAGGTAAAACTCCTCCCCAGGGTAAAGCCTGTGCAGCTCCTCCAGGGTGTCTGCCGTATAGCTTTTCCCTGGCCTGAACAGCTCAATTTCACACAGCTCTATGGGCGCGCCCCGCACCTGCTCCACTGCCAGCCGGCACATATCCAGCCGCTGCTGGGCGCTTGCCAGGGCATGCACCTGCTTGTGGGGGGGCAGGCCTGTGGGGATCAGCAGTACCCTGTCTAAGGAGAGCCGCCTGATAAATTCCTCCAGCAGCCGGACATGCCCCCAGTGGATGGGGTTGAAGGTGCCGCCGTAAACGCCTGTCCTCATAAAGGCGCCTACCGGGGCAGGACGATTTTCGCGTCCTTCTTTTTCCTGCGGTACAGCACGAATTTGGATCCTATCACCTGCACCACTTCGCTTCCCGTTTCCCGGGCCAGGGCCTCTGCCGCTTCCCGGGAGGACACCGGGCAGCTCTCCGGCAGCACCCGGCCCTTTATCAGCTCCCGCTTTTCCAGGGCGCTGTCCGCCTGGGCGGCAATCTCCCCGCTCAGGCCCCCTTTGCCCACCATTAAAATGGTGTCTTCCTTTACCGCTAAAGAGCGCAGATACGCCCGCTGCTTGCTTGTAAGCAAAATTTATTCCCCCTCTTTTTCCTGGAGATAGGCCCGCAGCTTCTGCTCAAAATCCGCGAAGGCGTGGCCTCTATGGCTGCGTTCGTCCTTTTCCTCGCTGCTGATTTCCCCAAAAGTCAAGTCCCCCTGGAGGAAGATGGAATCGTACCCGAAGCCGTTTTCCCCCCGGGACTCTGTGGCAATCTCCCCAAAGCATTTGCCAATGGCGTCTATGCGGTCGCCATTGGGGAACACACAGCACACAGCGCTGACAAAGTGCGCCCCCCGCTGCCCCTTGGGCACGCCCTGAAGCTTTTCCAGCACAGTCAGGCGGCGCTTGCCCGGCTCCGCGAACCGCGCCGAATAGATGCCCGGCGCGCCGTCCAGATAGTCCACGCACAGGCCGGAATCATCTGCCACAGCGGGCAGGCCTGTTTCCCTGCAGGCGGCCTGGGCCTTGATATAGGCGTTTTCCTCAAAGGTGGCGCCTGTCTCCTCCGGTTCGGTGATATCCATGGTCACAGCTTCAATGCCCATAGGCTCCAGCAGGCGCTTAAATTCTACCAGCTTGCCTTTATTGTGGGTGGCGATAACAAATTTCATATTCCCAGCCTCTCCTTTATTGTGGTCAGTTCCGCCCGAAAGGCCAGAACCGGCGTTTTTTCTTTTCCTCCGGTTCCTGCTCCGGTTCTTGCCCGCCTTCTTCCATGGGAGGCAGATCCCATACAAGGGGAGCCGCTTCTGCTGCCTGTTCCTGTCCCGGCTCCTCTTCTGCCCCCTCTGGTTCCTGGGCCGCAGGCTCCCCGGCAGGTTCTTCCTCCGCAGGCGTTTCCTCTGCCCATTCCCCGGCTTCCTCCGGCTCCCCCTGGGATAAATCCACCTGCACAGGGGCGCGGCCCTGCGTGTCAAAGAGCGCTGCCGCAAAGGCCCCGGCGTCAAAGGGCTGCAGGTCGTCCACCTGCTCCCCCACGCCGATAAACTTCACAGAAAGCCCCAGCTCCCGCTTGATGGGCAGCACCACGCCGCCCTTGGGGGTGCCGTCCAGCTTTGTCAGCACAATGCCCGTAATGCCTGCCGCGCTTTGGAACTCCCGGGCTTGGTGTACCGCGTTCTGCCCGGTGGCGGCGTCCAGCACCAACAGGGTTTCCTTGTCGCAGTCAGGCAGCTCCCGGTCAATGACCCGGCGGATTTTCGACAGCTCGTCCATCAGGTTTTTTTTGTTGTGCAGCCGCCCCGCTGTGTCGCAAATCACCACGTCGCATCCCCGGGCCTTGGCGGCGGCAATGGTGTCGAACACCACAGCGGCAGGGTCGGCCCCTTCGGCGTGCTTGATGATGGGCACGCCGGCCCGCTGCGCCCACACCTCCAGTTGTTCAATGGCAGCGGCCCGGAAGGTGTCTGCCGCGCCCAGGATAACAGATTTCCCCTCCTGCTTCAGGCGGCTGGCAAGCTTGCCGATGGTGGTGGTTTTCCCCACGCCGTTTACCCCAATCACCAGGATAACGGAAGGCTTTGTGGAGGTGTGCAGGGCGTCATCCCCCATCAGAAGCTGGGCCACTTCCTCCTGCAGCTCTCCCAGAATCAGGGCGGGATCGGTAAGCCCCTTCTGCTTCACCCGCTCCCGCAGGCGCTCGGTGAGAAAGCCGGCGGTTTCCACGCCTACGTCCCCCATAACCAGAAGCTCCTCCAGCTCCTCAAAAAGCTCCTCGTCAATTTTCGTGAAGGAATTCACCATCTGGGTAATCTGCCCGCTGATGTTGTCCCTGGTCTTTTTCAGGCCGTCCCGTATCTTGTCAAAAAATCCCATGCTTTCACCTTCCTCTGTTATGTTATGTATAGTTCATAATGAGCAAAATCCCAAAGCAGAGCATCCCCACCAAAGGCGCCATAACGGCTACCACGCAGCGCGCCTTAAAATCCTCGTTTTTGCACACCCGGTATATGCCCCTGCACAGCAGCACGCCTAATAAGCCTCCCAGCCCGTTCAGGATCACATCGTCAATATCCCCTATGCCCATTTTAAAAGCAAACTGGGCAGCCTCCGCCGCCACGCTTGCCAAAACGACCCACAGGGTATTTTTCCACACTGCCTTGTCCTTATGAAACAATGTAAGATACACGCCCAGCGGCACAAAAATGACGATGTTCCCCAATATGTTGCTCAGCGCGAACCCTCTTATAAACCAGGCATTTTCCATGCTGCCGGTGACCAAATCTTTCCCTGTCAAAAACGCGGTGATGCCCCGCAGGGGAATCAGATTAACTGACCGCACAGCATGGCGCTGCCGGAACAGAATTAAAAGGAGGAGCAGGATGTAAAATACAGCCACACTGTAAAGCAGAATGTTTATCAGCCGTTTTTTTCGTTTTATCCGTATATCCAAAGGTTTTCCCTCCCATATGTGGCAATCTGGCAAACATAAAGGTTTTTGAAGGGTGCAGGGAAACTTTTTCCTTAAAAAAGTTTCCCTGCCCGCCTGAGGCTACGCGCTGAACTCGGCGGCCTCCTCGGTTTTAAGGGCTAAAAGCTTGGAGACGCCCTGATCCTGCATGGTCACGCCGTAAAGCATGTCCGATCCTTCCATGGTGCCCCGGCGGTGGGTGATGGTGATAAATTGGCTGCGCCCGCTCATGCGCCGCAGGTATTGGGCATAGCGGCTCACGTTCACATCGTCCAGGGCGGCCTCTATCTCGTCCAGCACGCAGAAGGGCGGGGGGTTCACGCGCATAATGGCAAAGTAAATGGAAATGGCCACCAGGGCCTTTTCCCCACCGGAAAGGGCCTCTATATGGCTGACAATCTTCCCGGGGGGCTGCACCTTAATCTCAATGCCGCTTTTCAGCACGTCTGTCTCGTCTGTGAAGGAAAGCTCTGCCGCGCCCCCGCCGAAAAGCTCCCGGAAGATGGCGCCGAAATTCTGGTTTATCTGGGCAAACCGCTCGGTGAACTGCTGGCGCATATGCTGGGTTAAATCCAGTATCAAATCCAAAAGCTCCTGTTTCGACTTCTCCACGTCCGCCACCTGGGCGCTTAAAAATTCATACCGCTCCGACACTTCCTGATATTCCACCACTGCCGCCACATTCACAGCGCCCAGGGCCTTAATCTTATTTTTCAGCTCCTGCAGCCGGCGCTGGGCCGCCTGCAGATCTTCAATTTTAATGCCGATTTCCTCTGCTTCCCGCCGGGTCAGCTCATACTCCTCCCACAGCCGGGAAATAATGCCGTCGTATTCTTTTTGGAGGTTGTCAGCCCGTTCCTGCAGGCGGGCCAGTTCCCGGCCCACATTTTCCCGGGCGGTGGTGGTTTCCCGCTCCTCCATGCGCAGGCGGACAGCCTCTTGCTCCAGCTCTGTGCGGCGGCGGGCTGTCTCCTCCATGTCCTTCCGGCGGGCGGCGGCTTTGGCGCGCAGTTCCTCAATGCGGGCTTTCTGCCCCTCTATCTGACTGCCAAGCTCTTTGTTTTTTCCCGCCAGCTCCTCTATCTGCCCCCGGAGCTTTTCCGCCAGCTCCCCGGAATTTTCCTGCCTGGCCCGCAGCTGCCTCACTGCCTCCAGCAGGGATTCCCTGTCCTTCTGGGCGGAAAACTCGCTTAACCGCAGGGCCTGTATGGTTTCTGCAATCTCCCCGCACCGGGCGTTCTGCTCCTCCCGGCTTCCGGCAAGGCGCTGGCTTTCCTGCTCCCAGGCTTTTGCCTGCCCCTCCAGCTTTTGGATGTTCTCCCGGCAGGCAAGCCCTGTTTTCTCCAGTTCCGCCAAACGGCCCCCGGCATCCTTCTGTTCCCGCTCCAGCCCTGCCAACTCTGCGGAAAGGGCGAGAAGCTCTTTTTCCACCCGGCCGCACTCGGCGGCAATGCGGATTTTTTCCTCCTGCAGGGCCTGCTGCTCCCCTCTGGCGGCGCTTAGCTGGGCTTCGCAGGCGGAAAGCTCCTGCTGGCGTTCTTTATGAGCCTGGGCCGCTGCCTGGGCCTGCTGCTGCAAAACCCCGGCCTTTTCCTTAATGCGCCCAATCTCTGCCGTGCGGCTTAAAAGCCCGGAGTTTTTGGCGCGGGATCCCCCTGTGAGGGAACCGCCGGCGTTTACCACCTGCCCGTCCAGGCTCACCACCCGGATGCGGTAGCCAGTGGCCTTGGCAATGGCCACGGCGCTGTCCAAATCCTCCGCCACAGCCACCCGGCCTAAAAGGGAATCCCGCACGCCGGAAAACCTCTCCTCGCATCGGCACAGCCGGGAGGCCACCCCTACAAAGCCTGGCATGTGCTCCATTTCCCTTGTGTCCGCCACCCTGCCTTTGATGGTGGTTAAAGGCAGGAAAGTGGCCCGGCCCAAATCCCGCTGCTTTAAAAAGGAAATGGCGCGCTTTGCGTCTCCTTCCGTCTCCACCACAATGTTCTGCATGGCGCCGCCCAGGGCGGTTTCCAGGGCTACGGCATATTCCCGGGGCACATTTAAAAGCTTTGTCACCGGGCCGCATATCCCGGAAAGCAGCCCCCGGCCCGCTTCCTTCATCACAGCTTTCACGCTTTGGGCAAAGCCCTCCAGGTTTCGCTCCAAATCCTCTAAAAGCCGCGCCCGGCGCAACTGTTCGTTTGCGTCCAGGGTAAGCCTGTCCATTTCCTCCCTTGCGGCCTGCAGGCGCTTTTGCCGGGACTCCAGCCGCATTTCATAGCCCTTTACGCTGTTTTCCTGGGCGGCAAGGCTTTTTTGGGTGTCCTCCAGCATCTGGTTCAGTTCTTCCTTTTCAGCCTTCACAGCCTGCTCCCGCTCTTTTGCCTGCCCCACGCTGTCCTCCACAGCGCCCTGGCGCAGCCGGATTTCCGCCATGGAGGACTGGGCGGAGCTTAGGCGTATCCGCTCCTCGGAAAGGCCAGCGTTCACCTGGGCCAGCTCCACCGCCGCCTGTTCCAGCTTCCGGGTGGCCTCGTCCGCCCCCTGGCGCAGCTTTTCCAGACGCTCTGTAAAGGACAACAGCTTGTCATGGCTTTCCTGGATCTGCCGCTCCTTTTCCCCGGCCTCCCGCTGTTTTTCCACTATTTCCCGCCCGGTTTCCTCTGACGAGCGCTGTGTCTCCAGAATCTCCCCCTCCAGCCGTTCCATGTCCTGGCTGTTGTGGGCAATGTCATTTTCCAAAAGGCCGATTTCCCCCTCGGCCCGCACAGCCTGCTCCTCCAGTTCCCCGGCCTCTCCCCGAAGCTGATCCATCTGCCCGGTGCAGTGGTTTGTCTCCCGGAGGTTTTCCTCCCCCCGGGCGCTCAGGGCTTCCAGCGTTTCTTCCAGCTCCTGGTGCTGGGCCCGGGCTTCGCCCATGCGGCCTTCCTGCTCCCGCAGGGCTTTGGCGGATCGCTCCAGGGTTTCCAGCCAGATGCCGATTTCCAGCCCCTTTTTCTCCCCGTCAAAGGCGATAAACTGTTCCGCCTTTTCCGCCTGGATGCGCAGCGGCTCCACCCGGCTCTCCAGCTCTGCAAGGATATCCCGCAGGCGCACCAGGTTGTCCTCCGCCTTTTGCAGCCGCCGCTCCGATTCCTCCTTGCGGTAGCGGTAACGGGAAATGCCAGCGGCCTCCTCAAAAATCTCCCGCCTGTCCTCAGAACGGGCCGCCACAATGCTGTCAATTTTGCCCTGGCCGATAATGGAATAGCCGTCCCGGCCCAGGCCCGTGTCCATTAAAAGCTCGTTGACATCTTTCAGGCGCACAGTGCTTTTATTTAATAAGTATTCGCTTTCCCCGCTGCGGTAATACCGCCGGGTGATGGCTACGGTGTCGTTGTCAAAGGGCAGGCCCCGGTCGCTGTTGTCAATGGTCAGGGTGACTTCCGCAAAGCCCTGGGCGCGGCGCTGGGGCGTGCCGCCAAAAATCACGTCCTCCATTTTGGAGCAGCGCAGGGTGCGCACAGACTGCTCCCCCAGCACCCACCGCATGGCGTCGCTGATATTGCTCTTGCCGCTGCCGTTAGGCCCCACCACAGAAGTGATGCCCGGTTCAAACTGCAGCGTGGTCTTGTCGGGGAATGTCTTGAACCCCTGCAATTCCAAAGACTTTAAAATCATCCGTTTCCATCCTTTT
Organism: Neglectibacter sp. X58; assembly: GCF_009936035.1. Taxonomy (GTDB): domain Bacteria; phylum Bacillota; class Clostridia; order Oscillospirales; family Acutalibacteraceae; genus Acutalibacter. The sequence continues at coordinate 12,953 of NZ_QWEO01000040.1, forward strand.
TCACAAATTCCGGCTCCTGTTTTATCACAAAACCTTTTTCCGGCACGTCTTCGTCCTGCAGGAGCCGCACCCGGAAGCCTGCCTGCAAAAGCCTGTCCAGGTTTTCCTTCCGCTGGCCCTGCGCCGTTGACAAGCAATTGGGCTTTACAGACACTTCATAAGTCCCCGGCCCCGTCTTTGACAGTTCCCGCTCCAGCCGCTGCAAAAAGATCCGGCTTTCCACTAGCTGCCGGAAAGCCGGGTGGTACGGCCCGGCTATGGCCTGGGCCTCCACCTCCTGCTCTGCGTGCAGCCCCATGCGGATAACCCGCACCCCTGCCTCCTCAAATCTTGGCAGCAGCCGGGCACAGAGGGCCACAGCCTCCTCCAGGGTTTGGGGCCTGTAGGCGCCCTGCCTGTACAAATCCTCCAGCCCTGTGCCGGGCAGCACGACGGTGGGGTAAATCCGGATGGTGTCTGGCTGTAAAGCAATTAGCTTGTCGGCTGTTTCCAAAGCCGTTTGGTCTGTATCGCCGTAAAGGCCTGTCATCATTTGCAGGCCAAATGAAAAGCCCATTCCCTTTACACGCTTGGCTCCTTCCACCGTCTGGGCGGCAGTGTGGCCCCGCCTGTTCAGGGCCAGCACCCTGTCATCCATAGACTGGGCGCCCAGTTCCACAGCCGTCACCCCATATGCCTGCAAAAGGCGGAGCACCGGCATTTCCACAGCGTCAGGTCGGGTGGAGACGCGAATCCCTGTAAAGCCATATAGCTTCACGCACTCCCGGGCCGCCTGTAAAAGGCTTTCCATATACGCCCTGTCAATGGCAGTAAAACTGCCCCCAAAGAAGGCGATTTCTGCCTGCCTGACCCTGTCCCCTAAAGAGCGGAACGCTGTGTAGGCAGATTCCTTTACATCCTCCGGCGCAGGCTGGCCTGCATCCCCTGTAATGGTGTGCTGGTTGCAAAAGCTGCATTGACGGGGGCATCCCACGTGGGGCACGAAAATCGCCACATTAAAGTGCTTTCCCCTGCTCAATAGCCCATCAGCTCCAATGCTTCCCGGGCAGCCTGCTGCTCTGCTTCCTTCTTGCTGCGCCCGCCCCCCTTGCCGATTACGTTGCTGTTCAGGCGCACCTCCACCGCAAAGTGCTTGTCATGATCCGGCCCGCTTTCCCCGGTCACCCGGTATTCCAGTTTTTCCTCCGGATTTTGCTGGATAATCTCCTGCAAGGTGGTCTTGTAATCCTTAAAGGGCTTTGCGTTCTGGGCCTTGGCGGCAGGGATGATGAACCGCAAAATGAAAGACTTGGCCCGCTCCAGGTCGCCGCTGTCCAGATAGATGGCGGCAATGGTGGACTCGAACACGTCTGCCAGAATGCTGGGCCTGTCCTGCCCGCCAGAGTGGCGCTCTCCATGGCTTAGCCGTAAAAAGCTTCCCGCCTCCAGCGCCCGGGAGAACCCGCACAGGGAGCGCTCGCACACCAGCGCCGCCCGGTTTTTGGTGAGCTGGCCCTCGGGCAGGCTGGGAAAATGGCCGTAAAGGTATTCCGCCGTCACAAAGCCCAGCACTGAATCCCCCAAAAATTCCAGCCGCTCATAGCTTTTGCACTTGTGCTCGTTGGCATAGGAGGAGTGGGTCAGGGCGGTTTCCAGCAGCTTCCTGTCCCGGAACCTGTACCCAATCAGCTTTTCGTATTCTTCCAGAGATCTCATGGAGCCACGTCCCTTTCTCAAAGTCTGTAAAGCTAAAACGCTTTACATTATTCCCGCTTCTTCCCAACCGCTTCGGCAATGTCCGCAATGATGCCAGACCGGGTGTAGTCCCGGGTCAGCCGCAAAGCGTTTTTCACTGTGGCGGCCTTGGCGCTGCCATGGATTTTAAACACAGGCTTTTTCGCCCCCATAATAGGCGCGCCGCCATATTCATTATAATCCATGTGCTTTTTCAGCTTTTTCATGTCATGATATACCATCGCAGCCGCCAGCTTGTTCTTCAGGCCGCTGGTCAGCACCCCTTTTATCTGATCCATCAAGGCCAGGGCCACGCCTTCATAAAGCTTCAGCATCATGTTGCCTGTAAAGCCGTCTGTAACCGCTACATCGCAGCCGTCATAAGGCAGCTCCCGGCCTTCCACGTTTCCAGTAAAGTTAATGCCTTTACACTCCTGAAAAAGCGCGTGGGCCTGCTTGCGCAGATCATCTCCCTTGTGGGCCTCACCGCCTACATTGCACAGCCCCACCCGGGGGTTGCGTATCCCCATTACCTTTTCCATGTAGACAGAACCCATCAGCCCAAACTGCACCAGCATTTCCGGGCGGCAGTCCACGTTGGCGCCGCCATCGGTGAGCATAAAGAAGCCTCCGGCCTTAGGCAGAATGGGTGCAAAGGTAACCCGCTTTACACCATGTATACGCTTCACCAGGGTGGTGGCTCCCACCACCAGGGCGCCGCTGTTCCCAGCGCTGGCAAAAGCGTCCCCCTTGCCCTCTGCCAAGGCCCGCAGGCCCACAGCCATGGAGCTGTCGGACTTATCTTTTATCACGCTGGTAGGCTCGTCCTCCATGGAAAGCACCTGCCCGGCAGGCAGGATTTCCATTTTGGCAAGCTTGTCCCCTATGCCCAGCTCTTTCCCTGCGGCCTCCAGCCTGTCCTTGTCCCCGGCAAGCAGGATGTCTACTCCCAGTTCCTCCATGGCCTGCGCACAGCCCAGCAGGATTTCCCCGGGAGCGTTGTCCCCGCCGAACCCGTCTACAATAATTTTCATGACCCAGCCTCCTTTGCCCTGAAAAACAATAAAATTCCGCCCTGCTTTCCATTAGGGCTTGTTTGAAAAATCATAAACACCGTCTTTTTGCCCCAAACGGGCATTTCTCTGTGTTGGAAATCCTCGAAAGGCGAAAACATTCCATAAACGGAATGTTCAGCCTTTCTAAACGCATGTATGCGTTTGCGGTTCTTCGCCTTGAAACCGCTCCCTTTGGAACAAAAATTCCGGCACTTCCTCTATTTTCAAACAAGCCCTAAGCCCTGGCGCTTTCCCAATCCACAGAAGCCAGCGCCCGTTCTGCCAGGGCCATATACCGCTGGCGCTTGTCCCGGATTTTTTCCGAAAGGGGCGGCAGCACCCCGAAATTTGCCCCCATGGGCTGGAAGTCTTTCCCCTCATATCCGGAAATATACCGGCTCAAGGCCCCCATCATGGTGGTTTCCGGCAGCACCAGGGTTTCCTGCCCCCGCAGCCGCCGCAGGATGTTTATCCCCGCCAGAATTCCCGACGCGGCAGACTCCATATATCCTTCCACCCCGGTTATCTGCCCGGCAAAAAACAGTTCCGGCCTTTCCAGCATGGAAAAATCCGCCGCCAAAAGCCCGGGGGAATGAAGGAAGGTGTTGCGGTGCATTACCCCGAAGCGGGCAAATTCCGCCTGCTCCAGGCCGGGAATCATACCAAAAACCCGCTTCTGCTCTCCAAATTTCAAATTGGTCTGGAAGCCCACCAGGTTGTACAGGCTGTTCTCCCGGTTTTCTGTGCGGAGCTGCACCACCGCCCAGGGCCTGTGCCCGGTGCGGGGATCCCGCAGGCCCACCGGCTTCATGGGGCCAAAGCGCAAAGCGTCCCGGCCCCGGCCTGCCAGCACCTCCACAGGCATACAGCCCTCATACACCTTTGGATCCCTTGCGTCAAAGCTGTGTACCGGGGCGCGCTCCGCCCCCAGCAAAGCCTCCACAAAGCGCTCATATTCCTCTTTGTTCATGGGGCAGTTAAGGTAATCCCCCTCCCCTTTGTCATACCGGGAGGCTGCAAAGCACTTGCCCATGTCAAGGCTTTCCGCTGCCACAATAGGCGCGGCAGCGTCAAAAAAGCTGAGGGCGCCGCCGCACAGTTTTTCAATCTCCCCCGCAAGGGCGCCGGAGGTTAAAGGCCCGGTTGCCGTCACCACAGGCCCTTCCGGTATGGCGGGCGCTTCTTCCCGCCGCACTGTAATGTTGGGGTGCCCTTCTATGGCCTCTGTAGCCAGCCGGGAAAACGTCCCCCTGTCCACGGCCAAAGCCCCTCCGGCAGGCACCCGGCACTTTTCCGCGCAATCTACCAGCAGGGAACCCAGCCGCCGCATTTCCTCCTTCAGAAGCCCCGCGGCGCTGTCCAGCCTTGCGGCCTTTAAGGAGTTGGAGCAGATAAGCTCTGCAAACCCCGGGCTTTGGTGGGCCGGAGAAAACTTCTCCGGCTTCATCTCATACAGGACAACCTTCCCGCCCCGCTGGGCTATCTGCCAGGCGGCCTCGCAGCCTGCCAGGCCCGCCCCCAGCACCTTGATTTCTTCCATGCGCGCCTCCTTCCCAGACTGTCTCATGCCTCCTGCTTCCGGCGGCTTAGGGGCTTTGCCCCTAAGACCCCCACAACCCCTTTTGAAAAAGGGGGTGACCCTAAAACCCATCTGCAAGCCAGGGACAGGGCTGCATACGCAAAGGCTTTATTCTTCCGCAGGCAGCTTGCCCTCAAAGGTACAGCCCTCTGTAACACAGTACAGCCGCTTATCCTTGGTTTTTTTCTGCAGCAGCACCTTGCCGCACACAGGGCAGTTTTCCTTGGAGGGCGGATCCCAAGAGACAAAGTCGCACTTGGGATACTCGCTGCATCCATAGAACACCCGGCCTTTTTTAGACTTGCGCTCTATAATCTTCCCGCCGCACTTGGGGCAGGCAGCGCCAGTCTCATTGACGATCTTCTTCACGTTCTTGCACTCGGGATATCCGGAGCAGGCCATAAACCGCCCGTACCGCCCGTATTTTATCACCATGGGCTTGCCGCATTTTTCACAGACTTCCCCGGTCTCGTCCTCTTTCAGCTTGATTTTCACCCCGTCCATTTCCTTCTTGGCCTTTTGGACGGTTTTATCAAAGTCATCGTAAAACCGCTGCAAGGTCTGCACCCAGGCCTCGTCCCCCCGCTGCACCGCGTCCAGCTCATCCTCCACCTGGGCGGTAAAGCGCACGTTGACGATTTTGGGGAAGCGCTCTTTCATCAGCTTGGTGATAACCTCTCCCAGCTCTGTAGGCTTGAAGGCCTTACCCTCCCGGGCCACATACTCCCGGGTGGTGATGGTGGAAATGGTGGCCGCATAGGTGGAAGGCCTGCCAATGCCGTTTTCCTCCAGGGTTTTAATCAGGGAAGCTTCCGTATACCGGGGGGGCGGCTGGGTGAAGTGTTGGTTCCCCTTTAAATCTTTAATTTTCAGCTTCTGCCCTTCCTCTAAGGGAGGCAGATCCTTCCCTGCCTTTTCTTCCTCGTCTTTGCTTTCCTCATATAAGGCGGTGAAGCCGTCAAAGTGGACGTTAAAGCCCGAGGCCTTGAAAATATATTTTCCCGCCAGGATGGTGGCCTGGCTGGTGTTCAGCACACAGTTTGCCATCTGGCAGGCAATAAACCGCTCCCAGATAAGCTTATACAGCTTATACTGGTCAGAGGTCAGGGAGGACTTGGCCTGCTCCGGGGTCAGGGAGATGGTGGACGGCCGGATGGCTTCATGGCCATCCTGGGCGTTTGCCCGGGACTTAAAGTGCCGGGGCTTCGCAGGCAGATACTTTTTGCCCCAGCGCCCTTCAATATACTCCCCCGCCTCCCGGATAGCGTCCTCGGAAATGCGCAGGGAGTCGGTACGCATATAGGTGATAAGGCCCATGGTGCCCAGGCCTTCCACGTCCACGCCTTCATACAGTTCCTGGGCAGCCTTCATGGTGCGCCGGGCCTGGAAGCCCAGCTTCCGGGAAGCCTCCTGCTGTAAGGTGGAGGTGATAAAGGGAGGCGCGGGCTGGCGGTTCCGCTTGCCCTTCTTCACCGGGCCTACCACGAAATCCTCCTTCTCCAGTTCCGCGAACAGCTTATCCGACTCCTCCTGGGAGCCGATTTTAATCTCCCCGTTTTCGTCCCCGTAAAAGGCGGCGGCAAACACCGCCTTGCTGGGCGGGGCGGTGAGCTTTGCGTCAATGCTCCAGTATTCCTCCGGCACAAAGGCTTTTATCTCCTCTTCCCGGTCTACAATCATCCGCACCGCCACCGACTGCACCCGCCCTGCCGAAAGCCTGGGCCGGATGGTCTTTGCCAGGAAAGGGCTTAGGGTGTAGCCCACCAGGCGGTCTAAAATGCGCCTGGCCTGCTGGGCGTTCACCAAGTCCAGGTCAATGGCCCGGGGATGGGCCATGCCCTCTGCCACGCCGGTTTTTGTAATCTCGTTAAAGGTCACCCTGTCCCGGGCGCCCTCCTCCAAGTCCAGGATATAGGCCAGGTGCCAGGAGATGGCCTCCCCCTCCCGGTCAGGGTCAGTTGCCAGCAGCACGCCGTCACACTTGGCCGCCGCTTCCTTCAGCTCTTTCACCAGCTTTTCCTTGCCCTTGATAATGCTATACTTGGGCTTGAAGCTGTCCTTCACGTCCACGCTGAGCCTCGCCTTTGGCAAGTCCCGCACATGGCCCATGGAGGCAATCACCTCATAGTCCGGCCCCAAATATTTCTGTATGGTTTTCGCCTTGGAAGGCGATTCCACAATCACCAGCTTCGACATGTTTCCATCTTCCTTTCTTGCAGGCCCTCCCTGCAAACCATATCATATTACAATATTTCCATCTCATTATAATTCTTTATAAGAAATATATCTCCTGGCCCCTCCGCCCCGGCAAAGCTTGAAAGCCGCTTACCGCCTAAGCCGCCGGTAGCGCTTCCCGGAGACAGACTCCACCAGGCCTTCCAGCTCCATCTCCGTCAAAAGGCCCAAAAGCCTCCCGGCGGGAATGCCAGTGTCCGCCCCGAGCTGGGCGGCTGTGAGAAGCTGCCCCTGCAGGGCAGACATAACCTTCTCTTCCTCCGGGGACAGTCCCGGCCCAATAGAAACAGCCCTGCCTGCGGAATCTGCCAGGACGGCTTCCCTTTCCGGCAGGCAGATGTCGTCAAAAATGCCCTCATATTCATCAGGCAGGCACGCTGGCTCTTTCCTGGGAAGGGGAAAGCGCAGGGCATAGTCCTCCAGCACGTCCTCCCCGCAGGAGACAGCCTTCGCGCCGTCCCGCAGAAGGGCCTGGCTTCCGGCATACTCCGCTGCCCCGGCAGGGCCTGGGTATACAAACACGTCCCGGTTCTGGTCGGCGGCATGCCTTGCATATATAATGGTGCCGCTTTTCATGGCGGCCTGGATAAGCACCACCCCGTCGCACAGCCCGGTTATCAGCCGGTTGCGCGTCTGGAAGCCGCCCATGGCAGGGTTCCGCTGGGTAAAATATTCGCTTAAAAGGGCACCGCCCCGCTTTGGTATCTCCTGGCGCAGGGAAGCGTTTTTCGCCAGATAAGGGCTGTTCAAGTCCACAGGCAGCACGCTTATCACCCGGCCCGAGGCGCTCATGGCCCCAGCCAGGGAAGCGGAATCAATGCCCACCGCGCCGCCGCTTACCACCAGAGCGCCTCCGGCGGCCAGTTGATACCCTATCTTCCTGGCAGCCGCAACCGATTCCTGCAGGGCTTTCCTGGCCCCGGCAACCGCCACGGCGGGGCCTTTCCCGAACTCCGGCAGGCGGCCTTTACCATACAGTACCGCGGGAGGGTCAGAAATATTCCTGAGGGCCTCGGGATATTTCTCACACTCCGGCGTTAGTACAAACCACCCCACCTTTTCCGCATATTCCAGGCGGGCTTCCGCCTCTCCCAGCGTAAAGTCATAAAGGGCGGCAGCCTGCTGATCCGACAAAAACGAAAGGGAGTTCCACAGCCGCGGCCCGCCCTCATGGAATTCCGCCGCCCCGCCATGAAAGCGCCTGCTGAGCTGCCAGGGCAGGGGGCTTCCCTCTCCAAAGGCATGCTGCAGCCAAATCCAATACGCCCGATAGTCCATTGCTACCCCTCCTTCTTTTCTGTCCCCCGCCGCATTTCCCACAGCAGGATGGTAGCTGCCGCCGCCGCGTTCAGCGACTCCGCCCTCCCTGCCATGGGGATCGTTACCGCATCATGGCAGAACCCGCAGGTTTCCGGGCGCAGGCCGTTCCCCTCGTTGCCGATGAACACCGCGTGGGAGCCTTCCCCGAAATCCACCTCCGTGATTTTCCTGGAGCCATTATCCGGAACGGCGGCATGGAGGGTATATCCCTGCCTTTTAAGCAGTTCCGCCAGGCGCTGGGGCGAAGGCTCCCTTATAAGCCCTGCCCGGAACACCGCGCCCATAGAAGCCCGCAGGGCTTTGGGGGACAGGGGATCGCAGCAGTCCCCCAGCAGGAACACCAGCCCGATGCCCAGGGCCTCGGCAGTGCGCAGGATGGTGCCCAGGTTCCCCGGATCCTGCAAATCCTCCAGCACCAGGCAGGAGCGGGCCGGGGCAAAGCCAATAACGCCCTCTTGCAGGGTATCCGGCCATTTGCATACACAAAAAACCCCCTGGGAGTTTTTCGTGCCGGAAAGCAGGGCCGCCACATGCTCCTCCACCTGGTACGCCTCCCCGCAGGCTGCCAGCACCTCCGTAAGGTAGGGGCCGTATTTCTCCCAGGCCCCGGCGGTAAAAAAGCAGGTGGCAATTGCCAGCCCAGAGTGGGCCGCGTCCTCGCAGAGCCGGGCGCCCTCGCAGAGGAATGCCCGGCTTTCCCGGCGGGCGGCAGCAGAGCTGCCCAGCAGGGCGGCAGAACGCACCAGAGGTTTTTTCCGGCTGGTAATCAGGGGGTATCCTATGCTTTTCTTCTCTCCTGTTTTCACATTGTCACCCTTTCCGGCGCAAGCTGTCCTGCCCGCTTCGCAAGAAGCGGAAACGCCTAAGGCATTGCTGCCTCAGGCGCAGTTTTATCTTTTTATAGGGCGGCTTTGGCCTTCTCTACTAAAGCGGTAAAGGCGGCGGCGTCGGCAATGGCAATCTCGGAAAGCATCTTGCGGTTGAGGGTGACGCCAGCCTTTTTCAGGCCGTTCATAAAGGTGGAATAGTTCATGCCGTTCATGTGGCAGGCAGCGGAAATGCGGGTGATCCACAGGCGGCGGAAGTCGCGCTTGCGCTGCTTGCGGCCAATGTATGCGTAATTGCCGGACTTCATAACGGCCTGTTTGGCCATTTTAAAGTGGCGGGACTTGGAACCCCAATAGCCCTTCGCCAGCTTCAGAACCTTCTTCCTTCTTTTGCGCGTCATCATCGCGCCCTTAACTCTAGCCATTTATCATTCATTCCTTTCAGAGTATCTCGTTGCGTAATTTCCTGTTCCTGCGCCTTATTTATAGGGCAGCATCCGCTTGACAGCGGCTACGTTGGTCTTGTCGGTAACCGTGGTGCCCCTGGCGTGGCGCTTGACCTTGGGGGTTTTCCCATGGCCGTTGAAAAGGTGGCTAGTGAAGGCGTGTCCGCGGATCACCTTCCCGTTTTTGGAAAGCTTGAAGCGCTTTTTCGCGCCGCTATGGGTTTTCAGCTTCGGCATTTTGCAGTCCTCCTTGATTCGATTCTTCTAAAAGACAGATAATGTGGGAAAATTATTTAACGGGCTTGGGGGCAAGGAACATCAGCATGGTTCTGCCCTCCAGCTTGGCAGGCTTTTCCACGTTTGCCACATCCGCCATGCTCTCGGCAAACCGGCGCATAATCTCCTGTCCCAGCTCCGGATGGCCCATTTCCCGGCCTCTGAAGCGGATGGAGGCCTTCACCTTATTGCCCTCGCCAATGAAGCGTACCGCATGGTTCCGCTTGGTTTCAAAGTCATGGGTGTCAATGTTCAGGGAAAGGCGCACCTCTTTAATCTCCACAGTGCGCTGGTTTTTCCGCTGCTCCTTTTCCCGCTTCGACTGCTCGAAACGGAATTTGCCGTAGTCGATGATTTTACACACCGGGGGCGTAGCCTGGGGGGCAATCTTCACCAGATCCAGGTTGCGCTGCTCCGCCAGTTCCCTGGCCTTCTGCAGGGGCATAACCCCTAGCTGGGAGCCGTCGGAATCCACCAGGCGGATCTCCCTGTCGCGGATTTGTTCATTGATCTGCAGTTCCTTGTTGCTAATTGGTAGCACCTCCATCACGTTAATCCTCAAAGTACCTCTCAAAAAACCAAGGCGCAAAAAACGGGCAGAAATCCATCCGCCCGCAAATCAATCCCGCAAAACTCCGGACCCAAGCCTGAACAGCCCGAACCCTTCCTGCGCCTATTGACCTGTGGCGGACAAAACCGCACCGGTGGGCAAAAGCCATCGCGCCCTGCCTCTTTGTTTTCCTTTTGAGATTATACGCCCTTTAAAGCCTTTTGTCAAGGGGATTTTCGCAAAGGGAGTGTCCAAAACACACATTTTGTGCTGTCGGCGCAAGACCATGGGACTCCTCTCGCCTGCCGGCTCGGTCAGCTCATGGCAATCGCCACTGGCGATTTTCGCCCCACACCCTGCAAACCCTTTTGAAAAAAGGGTTTGATCCTAAAACCACTTATCCAAATTGATGAATTTCTTTCTATAAACTCCTCGCTTTGGACACCCCCCGCGCTTCTTTCTGTTGCAATTCCCCGGGAAATCCGGTATACTGGAGGGAAACCTATACTGGAGGGGATTGGGATTGCCGGAAAAAGCCAGGCCGCATATTGATTATTTTGATTTTCTCCGCCTGCTTGCCATGTGCGGCGTCATTTTCATGCACACCTCTGCCCTGCTGCTGCAAGGGGAGGCAGACCTCCAGTGGGAGCTGCTGAATCTCTGCACAGCCTTTGCCTTCACCTCTGTGCCCCTGTTTTTGATGATGTCCGGCTATCTCCTGTGCTCCAATGAAAAAACTATGGATTTGGGGCTTCTGCTGAAAAAGCGGCTGCCCCGGCTTGTGGTGCCCCTTGCTGCGTGGACTATGCTGGCAGCCCTGCGGATCTGCATCGCGAACGGCGCCCTGACGCCCCAAGCCTTCTTCTCCAAGCTGGCTGAAGCGCTGTCCTCCCCCATTGCCGTGCATTTCTGGTATATGTACCTGATGATAGCCCTGTACGTCCTCTCCCCCCTGCTGTACAGCGCCCTCCAGGGGCTTAGCCGCCAGGGCCACTGCTATGTGCTGGCCCTCATCGGCCTGGTAACCCTCCAGGCCATGCTTACAGCCCTGCTGCCGGACGAACTGGATAAATTTGCCGCCCTGGAGCTGATAAGCCGGCTGCGGATTTTCGACGGGCACCTGTGCACCTTCCTGCTGGGGTATTACCTGGGCCGCTTGGAGCGCCGCGTTCCCAACCGCGTCCTTGTGCCCATCATCCTGAGCCTTTGGGCGCTGATTGCCGGGGGCACCCATGTGCTCACCCTGCAAAACGGCTCCCTTACAGGTCCCTTTATGAACCAGTCCGCAGGCTTTGAGGTGGCGCTGGCAGCCTGCCTTTTCCTGTTCTTCAAGCAGAATGTAAAAAGGAAGCTTTCCCCCAGCGGGGAAGGCCGGGCGCTGGTGGCCCTGGGCCTGCCCATTTACCTGATGCACAACCTCCTTATCGCCGTTTTCAACCACTACCCGGCAACTCTTTTGGAAGCCCTCTGCATGACGGCACTGAACCTTGCCGCCTGCTGGCTGGTGCTGAAAACCGCCGCCACCATCCCTTTTTTGTGCTATCTCCTCACTGGCATACCCTTCCGGGAGGCAAGCCTTTCCTGCAACTGGATATACACCTGGCACAGCCTGCAGGGCTTTTGGAAAAGGCATAAAAAATAAGCGCAGGCAATTCGCCGTGGTGCCATAAGAAAACATGGAAAACCCCAGTAAAATCAATGTTTTTTAAGGGCAGCGGAAAACGGGGCGGCGCAAACAAGTGAACAACAGCACAGAAAACGGGCGATGTCGGCAAGACACCGCCCGTTTCTGCGTCCCGGCCAACGCCGCAGATTTAGAAAAGTCTGCGGCGTTTTTTCATGTCCAGACACCGAAAGGAGCGGAGAACCATGCCAGTATTCCGCGTGGAGAGGAACAAAGGGTACACGGTGATGTCCAACTACCACCTGCGGGACAAGTCCCTGTCCCTGAAAGCCAAGGGCCTGTTGTCGCAGATTTTGTCACTCCTGGAAGATTGGGACTATACCCTGTCCGGCCTGTGCTATATCAACCGGGAGAGCAAGGACGCTATTCGTTCCGCCGTCAACGAATTGGAGCGGGCCGGGTACATCGAGCGCCACCAGACCACGGACGAAAGCGGCAAATTCAGCAGCAACGAGTACATCATCCACGAACAGCCTGTTTCTTTGCCGCCGTCGTTGGATAAACCGTCGTCGGAAAACCCGACAACGGGAAAACCGACGTCGGAAAATCCAACGCAATTAAATAAAGATAGAGTAACTAAAGACCAAGCTATTACTGACCCATCAATTACCCATTCCTTTCCCTCCCTTTCGTCCCCTCCCGCTGGGGCGGCTGCTGCGGCTTCGCCGCCGGAAAGGAAAGGAACGGAAGCGGCTACACAGAGCGCCGTTGAGATTTACCGGGAGCTTATCAAGGAGAATATCGAATACGACCACCTCCTGCACTACTCCAAGATCGACCGGGAGGAATTGGACGGCATCGTGGAATTGCTGGTGGAAACCGTCTGCACGGCCCGCAAGACTATCCGGGTGGCCGGTGACGACTACCCCGCCGAGCTGGTAAAGGCCAAGCTGCTGAAACTCAACAGCGGCCATATCGAGTTCGTCATGGACTGTATGCGGGAGAACACCACGAAAATCCGCAACATCAAGAAATACCTGCTGGCCCTGATGGAGCTTGGGGCCGTGCTTCTGGGCCTCCAAAAACTTTTTCAGGGCCATTTGCAGCACTTGGGCCGTCAGCTTCCCGGTTTTCATGGATAACGCGATGGTCTTTTGAGTGACTTCCTCCTGCAAGCGTCATACCTCCTTTGCCAGAAGTCGAAAAGGGCGGCTACGGTGGAACCACCAGCCGCCGCAGGTAAATCCGCATCAGATACGCACCCGCAGGCCGTTCAGATCGTCGGCCCGGATGCCCACCAGATACCAGTCGGCGGCGTACTCAATGCGGATGGGCTTCCAGCGCCCGCCCACCATCACGTCGAAGCACTGTCCACAGTGCAAGCCGCCGTAGTAGTCGGCCAGGTCAAAGCGGATGTCGTAGCGGTCTGTCCGCTCGTCGAAGATCAATGCGCCCTGTTTCATAGTCGGGGCCTCCTTGTTTTAGATTTTACCCTCCGCCATATCGTGGGCGACGAGAGCGGTGTAGTAGCTTCCCATAGTGCTGGGGGCGTTGAACAGCGCCGCCAGCAGAGCCTAAAGCAGTTGAAGCAGCACGGGGCGGCGCTGTCCAACATTGAGATCACCGACGCCAACATCGCCGCTTTCAAGCCCTGCGCCAAGAAATACGGCGTGGACTTCACCTTGCGAAAGGACAAGACCACCCAGCCGCCCCAGGATGATTAAAATGAAAGTAAAGTATATTCGTTCTGACGGCGTTTATCAAAAAATCGCAAATGCGTCCATTGAAAAGAAAAATGACATCTATCGTTATGAGTTAATGATGCCTTTCAAGAAAAAATGGGACTGTTATAGTGTCCCAATGAAAGCATCAACGCCTAATGGATATGATGTAATAATTGTTGAAGCAACCTTATTGCCCGCAAGCGAGATTTTGGAAGTTGCGGAGGATTTTTGGAATGAATAATAAGCCTATGATTGTCCATGAAGTCGCCACATTATCCGGGATAACAATACGAACGCTCCACTATTATGACGAAATAGGCTTGCTAAAACCTACTATGCTTACGGATGTGAAGTATCGCTTATATACAGAAGATGATTTAAGTCGATTGCAGGAAATATTGTTTTTTCGTGAAGTGGGATTTGCTCTAAAAGAAATAAAAGAGTTACTTAAATAGTGTCTACATGAGTTAAGCACGAATAGCAGCCCAAATAGCGATACAACGGACGTGTACCGCAGCGATAAA
>NZ_QWEO01000041.1 GCF_009936035.1 Neglectibacter sp. X58
AACGTGCCGATCTGTGAACGGCACAAGCAACTTGAATTCCCCTGCCGCCCAATACCGCCGCGTCCAGATAAGGGAAGGCGATAATGCGCAAAAACGCCTTCATACGAACCTAAGACGCAAACCAGCTTCGCCAGCCGTCCCGCTTCGTTTCTCTGTACCCCGTAGGACATAGCCAGCTTAACAAACCGTTTTCTTTTCAAGCCTGTTTCCCTCCCATGCTCAAATAGTCCGTGATAACCTTTGCGGCGGCCTCCCAGCCCTTGCACAAGGCCGTAAAATAGCCTTGCTTTTCCAGCTCCGACAACCACCGCTTTTGATCGTCGCTTGTTTTACTGCCCTTCTGCCGCTTTAGCTCTATGTAAAGCCCATGGAAGCCACCGCGGGCGACGGGCAAGCACAAATCCGGCACGCCTGCCTTCACTCCTTCGGCGCGGAAGCGTCCGGCCTCTGCCTTTTTCCGGCTCCCGCCGTTCGGTACGTGGTAAAGCAAGGCCAATTCCGGAAAACGCCCGCTTTGATAGGCGGCCCAGCGAAAAAGGCATTTCTGTTTTGGTATAGGTTTCTTCGTCGGTGTCTTCCTGCACCAGCTCCACGCCGTCGCCTGCGGGGGCGGCCATGTCTGCGAAGCCGCCCGCCATCCCGCGGGCGAATGCGTCACCCATAACGGCCATAGCGCGCGCCAGATCGTACCCCAAAGCATAGGCGCACCGCGCAAGCAATTCTTCGTCGAAGGTGCTATTTCTGCTTTCGTCCATCTTTTCCACCGCCCTTCAATCCGTTGCGAATGCCTACGGCCACGCCGTACACGATCACCACCGCCGCCGAAAGGCACACAACCCCCACAAGGGAATAGAAGGCGGCAACCATAAAATCAAACGCCGTCACTTGCAAACCCATCCTTTCCTTTATATATAATATAGGGCGGGCGGCGGCGCGTGGCCGCCACCTCGTCCCGTGTCCTGCGGTTACTTTCCCTTGCTGGAAACAAGCTCCAACGCCTGCGCCTCTGTGAAGCCCGCCCTTTTCAGGGCGGCGAAGCGGGCATAAAGCGCGCTTGCTTCGCCGTCGCTGTCCGACTGATCCGTGGTGGCCTGCGGCTCTTCGGCGGGGGCTGCCTCTTCCTGCTCTTCCTGCGGCTCTTCGCTGTCTCCTCCGGAAAACGCCTCTTGAACGCCCTGCATACGCGCGCCCCCCTAATACTTCCCAAAGACGCGCACGGCGTTTTCCTTCGGGAAGGCACGCACAACGGCGGTTGTGATCCACGATACCCGCAAAAAGTCCCGCGCGGCCTTCTTCGCCAGCCGCCAGATCAAGCGCGCGTCGTCGCCGCCGAAGCGGTCAGCCGCCGAAAGCTGATATTCGCATACCAGCATAAGCCGCCCGCCGGGTTTGTTCCGGCGTTCCTTCATGTACTCTTTGTTTCCTTCCTTGCATATGAGAATTTCCAGCGGGGCGGGGAAGGCCCAGCCGCCGCCGTGCTTGTCCTGCTTTGCCATAGTTTGAATAGCTCCTTTCCGTCAACTGCTGTATGGGTTTGTCAAAGTCCAGTCCCAAAACGTGCCGCCCGTGAACTCTGTGCGAAAATAGTTGCGTTCGCCGTCGCCCGTGAAGAAGTAGTATTCCGCGGGAAGGACGCGGCCCACGTCGCCGCCTTCCCGCCGCTCCCGCTCCCATCGGGTCAGAACGTCCGCGGCAATCCGTTTTAGCTCTTCTGTGGCCGGATAGTCCGGCGAATACCCCGCGAATTGAAACGGCTGTGTTACCACTTCGGCCACCGTGTCCGGCCAGCCCGCCGCGTCAACGCGGTTCAGCACACACCACACAACCGCCGCTTTTTCCATGTCCGAAGGCACGCCGCGGGCTTCGCCCCATAGCACCCGCGCCAGCATTTCAACTTCCGCTTCGTCCGGTACATAGGCTGCGGGCGTTTCAGCCTCCGAAGACGGGGAAGTTATTAACGGCGTGTCGGTGGAAACGGTGAATTCCGGAAGCTGCGGGGCGGCGGCCTGCGGGGGCGGCTTTCTGGACGCGGCCACAATGCCGAAGAAGCAAAGCACCACCCCCGCCGCCAGCAACGCAAGAGGAAGGGAAGGACAGTTGCGGCGCGTCTGCCGCTTTACGGCCTGTTCCATATCTTTTCAACCTCCGCGTGGCACACGTCCGGCCCGAAGGTGTATAATTACTTCCGCTGTCCAGCCATTGCCAAGCCCCATATATGCGTGTGTCTTATTTGCCACCCGGCAATAATCGTCCGGAAGCGTCTGCAATCTGCAACATTCCGTTACGGTCAGTTTGCGGATTATGTAAAAGCCGTCCGGCAAGTCTATTTCGTATTCCTGCCCCTTTACGGTGATTTTGCCGCCCTCCACCTTGTAAATAGGCGTCATTCCTTGCAATGCCCCGGCTTCTTCAAACGTCATAGGAACGTGCGCAACGGACACGGTTTGCGTTTTCCCGCCCGGTAAAGTGACGTGCGTACCCTGAATTGTGCTGTGCTTCTTGTCCCGTCGTTGGCAACGCATAGAATTTCCCGTTATAACTATGTCGCTGTCTTTGTGCGGCTTGTAGTCAACCGGCACGCATTCCGCAACACAAGTCCGGCGATCGACGGTATTACAAATCAGATTTCGCATACCGTCTTTATAGCAAGTTGCCCGAAGGCATTGCGCTTTCCCGCCCTTCCCACAATTTAGTGGGATCGTTTGCCCGCCCGTTGTGCTTTGCAGAATGTCCCGCAATACAATTCCGCGATCTTCCGGTTGCGGCACGTCTCCGAAGTTATGAACATAGAACCGTTGACGGCTCTGTGCTGATACCAACGCCGAATTGATATATTGTAAAGGCCGCCCCAATTCCAGCGATATTTGATCCTTGATCGCCTGCGCCGCGCTCTTGTTATTCTCATACAAAAAGAAGTCCGGCATGAACTTGTCCTTTGCTATCAGGTAATTTCTAAACAGCTCCCAGCCGATCCCAGCCGCCGCCGTTTCGCGGTTCTTGCTTTGCGCTATGCTCCAATGCGTGCAAGGCGAACCGCCGATAAGGAATTTAACCATAGTTTGAATAGCTCCTTTTCTTTAGTCCGTGGCCGTCTGCGCCAGCCACCACGCCGGATTATTCCGGTATGCCTCATTCGGGCAAGTGTCGCAATCTGTGGAAACGCACCCCGCACAATACTGCTTTTGGAAAGCCTGATCCCACGGGGCTTCTAATACGGGCAATTCCCGAAGGAAGGCCGCCAACGCCTGCGGGCTTTCTGTGATCCGTTCATACTGTGTCACGGTTTTAACCTCCCTTCCCAGCCGTGGCCGCCGTCCGGCCCCGCCGCTTGAAATGCTCCTGAACGGTTGCTTGCGCCCGCTCCGCTTTGTAGATTTCCCTTTGCCTGCTGTCCAGCTCCCCAACGTAGCCCCGCTTCAATTCGTTGTAGATCGTCGCCGTATGCACGCCCAGCCGCGCGGCTATTTCGAGCGGGCGATCCCCGCGGGCGTGCCACACTTCGATTTTCTGCCGATCTTCAAACGTCAGGTATTTGTACCTTCCCGCCATGCTTTTTCACCCCTCTTATTGACATTTTCCGCGCTTCATGGTATAAAAAAATAAATGCGGAAGAACTCTCCCGCCCCGCTTTGGGGGCTTCGTGTTCTTTCGCATTTAATATTACAACCTACGTTTACAAAATCGAAAGAAATTAAAGGTTGACAAGCAGGTAGTTTGCGGATATAATTATTTGTGTTGTATTACACGACAGAGACCCCTGCCTTTGGGCGGATGGGAGGGATATACATGGCTGAGATCAGGCTCAAGGATAATGAATCGCTGGACAGCGCGCTGCGCCGTTTCAAAAAGCAGTGCGCCCGGGCGGGCGTCATCCAGGAAGTCCGCAAGAGAGAGGCATATGAAAAGCCCTCTGTCAAGCGCAAGAAAAAGTCAGAAGCAGCTCGCAAACGCAAGTATAAGTAAGCGCTGCTCCAAACCTTCCTGACGGAAAGCGGGCTTTGCTGCCCGCTTTTTTGTTTCCGGAAAGTCCCGGCTGCCCTGGCCCGCAAACCGGGGGCACGCCCCCGCCCGCGCCTCCAGGCGCGGCAGCGGCCCTTTGGGCCGCTGGTTTGCGGGCTGGGGCGCTGGGCGCAGGCGCATTTTTGAGAAGGAGCGTACCTATGGGACTATTGCGGCCCACTGCTATGAGGGCCAGAGTGACGCAGCTAACCCCGGAATTCCTGGAAAGCCTGGGGGTGGAAGCCCTGCTGCTGGACGTGGACAACACCATCGCCACCTACACCTCCCACACCCCTATCCCCGGGGCGGTGGAATGGGCTGAAGAAATGGTGGGGCGGGGGTTCCGGGTCATCATCGTTTCCAACAATTATAAAAAGCGGGTGGGGCCTTTCGCCCGGAAATTCGGGCTGGATTTTATCAGCTTTGCCATAAAGCCCCTGCCCTTTGGGTACTTGCGGGCCAGGCGGCGGCTGGGCGTGAAGCGGCGGGCCTGTGCCATTATCGGGGATCAGATTTTTACCGACGTGGTGGGCGCCAACCTCTGCGGCATGAAGTCAGTGCTGCTGGCACCTATTGAACCGGAGGAGGGCTTTACCTTCCGGGTGCGGCGCTGCCTTGAGCAGGGCCTGCGGAAAAAATTTACAGTGCGAAAGGATGTTTTGAAATGAAAAACCCTATAGAGCGCCTTGCAAAACGAGTAATAAACGGCGACAGCCAAAAGGCGGCGCTGGTGTTTTCCGAGCGCAACCGGCGGTATTTCACCCAGTTCCCTGCCACAGACGGAGCTTTGCTGGTGACAAGCGGAGCCGCCTACCTGCTGATGGATTTCCGCTATGAGGAAGCGGCCCGGTATCAGGCGAAATATTGCGAAGTGGTGGGCTTTAAGGACTTGAACACCGTCCTGTGCGAACTGCTTGGCAAGCACGGCATTAAGGAAGTCTTTCTGGAGGTGGACAAGCTCTCTGTGGCCCAGTCCCGGAAATTCCAGGAGGCCTTTGAAAAGCAGGGCGCAGAGTGCGTGCTGGACAAGACCCTGGACGATGCCATCCGGGATCAGCGGATGATAAAATCCCCGGAGGAGGTCAAGAAAATCGAGGCCTCCCAGGCCATTACAGACGCGGCCTTCCAGCACATCCTGCCCTTTATCAAGGAAGGGGCTGTAGAGCGGGATTTAGCCCTGGAAATTGAGTTCTTCATGCGGAAGAACGGGGCGGAGAACGTAGCCTTTGAGCTGATTGTGGCGGCGGGAAAGAACGGATCCCAGTGCCACGCCGTCCCCTCCGACAACCAGGTGCATAAGGGCGACTTTATCACCATGGATACCGGCGCCCTGTTAGACGGCTACCACTCCGACATGACCCGCACTGTGGCCCTGGGCAAGGTGTCTGACGAGCAGCGGGCCGTATATGAGACAGTGCTCAAGGCCCACATGGCGGTAATCGACCAGGTGAAGCCCGGTATGCCCTGCTGCGATGTGGACAAGATTGCCCGGGACATCATTGAAAAGGACTATCCCGGCACCTTTGGCCATGGCCTGGGCCATGGGGTGGGCTTTGAGATACACGAGTGGCCTCGGTTCTCCCACCTGGACAAAACGCCCTGCGCCCCTGGCATGGTGATAACCGACGAGCCTGGCATCTATGTGCCTGCCAAGTATGGCGTGCGCATTGAGGACATGCTGCTTATCACCGAGGAGGGCTGCCGCTCCCTCACCAAGTCCCCCAAGGAGCTTATGGAGCTGTAAGAAGCTGTACCAATAGGCTCCTCCACAAACCTTTTCGGGAAATTTTCGCACCAATCCTATCGGTACAGCTTCTAAGTGGTTTCTTTTTGGAAAAAAAGTGCCCCTAAAGGACGTTTTCCCTTGAAAAACCAGGCGGGATAGGGTAAAATAAGCAGAGAGACAGTTGTACGTGGAAGTAATCAGTATAGCTTTGGAGGTTTTTGCATATGATCACAGCAGGCGATTTCAGAAACGGCGCCACCTTTGAAATGGATGGTTCCGTGTATTCCATCATTGAATTCCAGCATGTAAAGCCCGGCAAGGGCGCGGCCTTTGTGCGCACCAAGATCCGCAACGTCATCACAGGCGCTGTGGTGGAGCGCACCTTCAGCCCCGACGAAAAGTATCCCACTGCCTTTGTAGAGAGAAAGGATATGGAGTATCTGTACAATGACGGCGACCTGTACTATTTCATGGACAACGAAACCTATGAGCAGGCCCCTATCAACAGCAGCATCCTGGGGGACAGCTTTAAGTTTGTGAAGGAGAACATGGTGTGCAAGGTGCTGTCCTACAAGGGCGACGTGTTCGGCGTGGAGCCTCCCAACTTTGTGGAGCTGGAAGTTACCCACACAGAACCTGGTGTGAAAGGCAACACCGCCACCAACACCCTGAAGCCTGCCACTCTGGAGACAGGCGCCGAGGTGCGCGTGCCCCTGTTTATCAACGAGGGCGAGAAAATCCGCATCGACACCCGCACCGGCGAGTACATGGAGCGCGCATAACGCCCCTACACCCATTGAGCGCCGCCAAACAGGGTGGCAAAAGGAGGAACTGTCATGACAAATTCAGAGCGCGCTTCTTATATCCGGGGCCTGATGGACGGCCTGGAACTTGACCCCAACGCCAAGGAAACAAAGGTCTTAAACGCTATAGTAGAGCTGCTGGACGATCTGTGCCTCTCTGTGGAGGAGCTGGAGGATGGTTTTGCAGAGCTGAGCGAGCAGGTGGATGAAATAGACGAGGATCTGGGCAATGTGGAAGAGGACTTCTATGAGCTGGAAGGCGGCTGCTCCTGCCACCATCACGGGGATATAGATGATTTCGACGGCGCGGAGTTTGAGGTAACCTGCCCTAGCTGCGGGGATACCATTGAGCTTACAGACGATTTGCTGGAAGAGGGAAGCATTGTCTGCCCCGGCTGCGGCGAAACCCTGGAGTTCGACTTTGACGAAGATGAGGGTGAAGACGGCTGCGGCTGTGGCTGCCATCACGACAGAGACGGCGAGTAAAAAGACAGATGGATAGATAAAAGCGCACCCCATAAGGGATGCGCTTTTTGTGCGGGCAGAAGGAATAGTAACAATGGAATATAAGCGGTGGAGAAGAAAGAATGCAAACAGACATACACTTTTGTGAAAAGTGAGAGTGCGGAATGAACCGCCTGTTCAGTTTTGAATCCCAAAGTTTAGACAGCGGCAGGTGATTTTTATTTTTCGTGGAAAATCTGGGCGTCTCAGTTCCCCCTCATCCCAGCAGCCAGTCCAGCTCCATTTCCAGCCGGGCAATCTCCACCTCCGGCTTCACCCGCTCCCCGTGGAAGTCGCTGCCGCCGGTGGCATGGAGGCCATGCTTTTCTGCAAGGTGCAGATAAAAGGCCTGCTGCTCCGGGGTGTGCTTGGGATAGTAGCACTCAATGGCGTCAAGGCCATAGCCCTTCAGCTTGATAACCAAATCTTCCAACGGCCCGTTTTCCAGCTTCACCTGGTAGGGGTGGGCAAAGGATACCTTGCCGCCCGCGGTTTTAACGGCCGCCACGCATTCCTGGGCGCTGGACTTGCGGCGTTCGATTTTCTGATACTCCTCTGTGTCCAGATAGCGGTCAAAGGCCTCCCGGTTGTTTTGCACATGCCCCCGGCGCACCATCACCTGGGCAAAGTGGGGCCGCCCGATAACGGCGCCGCCTGCCAGATCCTCTACCTCCCGCAGGTCAATGTCCACGCCCTTTTCCCGCAAAAACGCGGCAATGCGGTACTTCCGCTCATCCCGGGCCGCCTGCATCTTTTTGCAAAGCGCCTGTATGCTGGGCGCGTCGGCTGAAAAACCATAGCCCAGTATGTGCAGGCTGGGATATTCCCTGGCGCTCAGCTCCACGCCCCGCAGCACCTTCACCCCCAGCCGCTCCCCGGCGGCAATGGCCTCCTGGGCGCCGGAAAAAGTGTCATGGTCTGTCAGGGCCAAAACCTCCAGGCCCTTTTCCTTTCCCATTTTAACCAGCTCCCCGGGGCTGTACTGCCCGTCGGAAGCTGTGCTGTGCATATGCAAATCCGCAGCCACCAAACCGCATCCACTCCTTTATATCATGTAGTATAGCCCACCAGGCCCGGCTTTGTCAACCAGACAGGCAAAACCCAGGCCCTCCCGGCAAAACAGCTTGCTTTTTTGGGAAAGTGTGGTACAATAATATAAGCCAAAGTTTTCTTTGGCGGGCAGCTTGTTTTTCAACAGGCTGCTGCTTGCCGCTGGCCCTCTTAAATTTTCGCTGGGAGGGCAGACAGCCCCGCCTGTACAGAACGCAGGCGTAGATCGCTGAATCACGGGCAGCCCCCGTGGTAGAAAGGATGGTAAACCATGAACACACAAGCCTTTGAATCTTACGAATCCCAGGTGCGCTCTTATTGCCGGAACTTCCCGGCAGTGTTCACCACCGCCAAAGGCCCTTTCCTCTATGACGAGGACGGCAGGGAGTACATCGACTTTTTCTGCGGCGCGGGAGGCCTGAACTATGGGCACAACCCTGATTTTATCAAGGAAAAAGTGATCCAATACCTCCAGGGGGACGGCGTCATGCACGCCCTGGATATGTACACCGCGCCCAAACGGGATTTTATCGAATTTTACGAGGAGGAAATACTCAAGCCCCGGGGGCTGCCCTATAAGCTGCAGTTTCCCGGCCCCACCGGCACAAACGCCGTAGAGGCGGCCCTGAAGCTGGCCAGGAAAGTGAAAAAACGCCAGAACGTTTTTGCCATGATGGGCGCGTTCCATGGCATGACCCTGGGTTCCATTGCCCTGACCACCGACGCTTCCAGCCGGGCCGGGGCCGGGGTGCCCCTTGCAAACGTCACCCACATCCCGGCGCCCTATATGTTCCCGGAGCTGGATACGGTGAAATATATGGAAACCCTGCTGACAGACGACCACTCCGGCGTGGAAAAGCCCGCCGCCCTTATCCTGGAGACAGTGCAGGCCGACGGCGGCATCAACCCCTTCCCGGTGGAGTGGCTCCGGGCTGTGCGGGATCTATGCGACCGCCACGATATCCTGCTGATAGTGGACGATATCCAGGTGGGCTGTGCCCGCACCGGCTGGTTCTTCTCCTTTGAGCGGGCAGGCATTGTGCCGGACATTGTCACCCAGTCCAAGTCCATCGGCGGCTATGGCATGCCCTTTGCCCTGGTGCTGATAAAGCCGGAGCTGGATATCTGGGAGCCAGGGGAGCACAACGGCACCTTCCGGGGATACCAGCTTTCCATGGTGGCGGCAAAGGCCGGGCTGGAGCTGATGCTCCAGGAACGGGTGGAGGAAAAAGTACGCGGGCAGGAGCTTGTGATAGCCCGGTACATGGAGGAAATCCGCGCCCTTGACCCGGACAGGATTAAAACCCGGGGCATTGGCTTTGTGTGGGGCATTGACTTCTGGCGGTATGACCGGGATGGCGTGATGTCCAAGAAGGTGCTGGACATCTGCTTTGAAAACGGCCTGATTGTAGAGCGGGTGGGCCGGGGCAACACAGTGGTGAAGGTGTTCCCAGAGCTACTCATTGACGAGGAAACCCTGTGCAGGGGCCTGGAGATTCTAAAGAGGTCTGTCAAGCAGGCTATTGGATAAAAATAAAATATATGGGCCGCCGGGGCTTCCCAGCGGCCTTTTTTGCGGCTATCCCTTGCACCTTTGGGCCGTATGCTTTATAATAAATAGTGAGAAACCCAGGAAATCCCCGCTGGGCAGCCGCCGGGGAGGATTATGGAAAGGTGGATGACCCGATGCCGGAAGAATATACATTGCCGCTTAAACAGATTGCCAAAGAGCTGGGGCTTGCAGAGGTGTGGAGTCCCAAACCGCTGGAAGGGATTTTAATTTGTTCCCGGGATGTGGACAGGCCGGGGCTGGAGCTTTACGGCTTCTGTGACTATTTTGACCCCAACCGCATTGCCATTCTGGGCCGCTCGGAAATGGCCATGCTGGAGGCCCTGGAGCCTGTGAACCGGGCGGCCTCCATCAACCGCTTTTTTGCCCTGCGGCCCCCGGCTGTCATCATTGCCCGGGGCATTATGCCCGGGGAGGATATGCTGGAAGCGGCAAAGGAGTATGGGGTGCCTTTGCTCTCCTCCCAGGACACCACGTCAAACATTATGGCAAGCCTGGTGGCCTTCCTCAACGTGCAGCTTGCCCCCCGCATCACCCGCCACGGGGTGCTGGTGGAGGTATACGGCGAGGGCATCCTGCTGGTGGGGGACAGCGGCGTGGGCAAAAGCGAAATTGCCATTGAACTGATTAAGCGGGGCCACCGGCTGATTGCCGACGACGCGGTGGAAATACGCCGGGTGTCCAGCAAGTCCCTGGTGGGCCAGTCCCCGGAAAACATCCGGCATTTTATTGAGCTGCGGGGCGTGGGCGTTATCAATGCCCGGCGCATTTTTGGCATAGGATCGGTAAAGCCCAGCCAGAAAATCGAGATGTGCATCAACATGGAGGTGTGGGATCCCACCAAGGTGTACGACCGCATGGGTATTGACAATGAGTTTACGGAGATTCTGGGCATTAAAATCCCTGTGGTCACCATCCCCGTAAAGCCCGGGCGGAACCTGGCAGTAATTGTGGAGGTGGCCGCTATGAACAACCGCCAGAAGGAAATGGGCTATAACGCCGCCCGGGAGCTGCTTGTCAGCCTGGGCATGGATCCCAACGACCTGGCGGCAGGGGATGTGCAGGTGGATCTGGATATTTAGGCGGACACAGCCGCATAAACCCGTCCCCTGCACCTATATTATTAGTATAAAACAGAAAGGAGCGGTGCAGCGCTTTGCCCTTTTGCGGGAAAGCCTGCGCCGCATGGCAACTGCTTTGGAAACATATTTGAATTTTGAGGCCTTGGACAGGGCGGCCCAGGCCCTTTCAGTGCGCAGCCTTGCCCAGGAGCCTATGGCCCTGCACACCACCTTTAAAATCGGCGGGCCTGCCGACCGCCTGCTTTTCCCGGAAACAGAGGAGCAGCTTGCGGGGCTTTTGCAAGCTGTAAAAGAAAGCGGCCTGCCCTGGCTGGCGTTGGGCAACGGCTCCAACCTGCTGGTGTCTGACCTGGGGATACGGGGGGCGGTGCTGTGCCTTTCCGGCAGCTTCAAAAAAGTGGAGCTGCTGCCGGACGGCCGCACCCTGCGGGCCGGGGCCGGGGCAAGCCTTGCCACGGCCTGTGCCTTTGCAAGGGATCGGGCGCTTTCCGGGTTGGAATTCGCCTGGGGCATTCCCGGCTCTGTAGGGGGCGCGGCCTATATGAACGCTGGGGCCTACGGCGGGGAAATGAAGGACGTGCTGAAGAAAGCCTTCCATATAAGCGCCAGCGGGGAGCCTGGCTCTACCGCCGGGGAAGCGCTGGGCCTCTCTTACCGGAAAAGCCGCTATACCGGCGGGACAGACATTGTCACCAGCGTGGAGCTGGCCCTTGCCCCGGGCGATGCCACCCAGATTGCCGCCAGAATGGAAGAACTGATGGCCCGGCGCAAGGAAAAGCAACCCTATGACCAGCCCTCTGCGGGCAGCGTTTTTAAGCGCCCGGAAAACGGCTTTGCCGCCGCTTTAATAGACCAGTGCGGGTTAAAGGGCCGCAGGGTTGGCGGGGCGCGGGTCAGCGAAAAGCACGCCGGGTTTATTGTAAACGCGGGGGGCGCCACCTGCCGGGACGTGCTGGAGCTGATTGAAATCATCCGGGAAACGGTGAAGCAGCGCACCGGCACCCTGCTGGAGTGCGAGGTGCGTGTGCTGGGAGAGGGAATGGGATAAAAACATGTGGATGCTTTTGGCTTTTGGCTCCGCGGTTTTTGCGGGGCTTACTGCCATTTTGGCAAAATGCGGCATCCGCACCACAGATTCCACTGTGGCCACAGCGGTGCGCACCATTATCGTGCTGGCTTTTTCCTGGGTAATGGTTTTTATCACAGGATCCCAGGGGCAGATTGCCAGGATAGAACCTGTGCCCCTTTTGTTCCTCATCCTGTCCGGGCTGTCCACAGGGGCCTCCTGGCTGTGCTATTTCAAGGCCCTCCAGGTGGGGGACATCAACAAGGTGGTGGCAGTGGACAAGTCCGGCGTGGTGCTCACCATCCTGCTGGCCTGGATATTCCTGGGCGAGGGCGTTACCCTGCCCCGGGCCATAGGGGCGGCCCTCATTGGGGCGGGCACCTTCCTGATGCTGGAGAAAAAACCCGGCGGGGCTGCGGGGGGAAGGAAGAAAAGCTGGCTGTTCTATGCCGCCGGCTCTGCCGTGTTTGCAAGCCTTACCTCCATTTTGGGGAAGGCGGGTATTACAGGGGTGGAATCAAACCTGGGCACAGCTATCCGCACCGGGGTGGTGCTGGTGATGGCCTGGGCGATGGTGTTTATCACCGGGAAGGCCAGGGAGGTTTCCCGCATCCCCCAAAAGGAGCTGGGCTTTATCGCCCTGTCCGGCGTCTGCACAGGGGCCTCCTGGCTGTGCTACTACAGGGCCTTGCAGGAAGGCCCTGCCAGCGTGGTGGCGCCTATAGACAAGCTGAGCATTTTGGTAACTGCCGCTTTTTCCTACATAGTGTTCCATGAAAAGCTGACAAAGAAATCCGGCGCGGGCCTTGCCGCCATTGTGTGGGGAACCCTTATTATGCTGGCGGGATAGGCTGCCTTTTAAAAATGACAAATCGGTTACAAGAGGTTACAAAACCGGTTACAAAGCGCCGCTTTTTGTACGGATTTACCCACAATTCTTTTTTGGCATAAAATCCGCAGATGTGCGTTGTGCGGTGTTGCCTATAGACTTTTTGCCTCTCCCATGGTATACTACAGGTAGTACAGCTTAAACGGCGGCAGGGCCGCCAGGAAAACACAAATTTTTTGGAGTGATGATTTTTGGATTTCAACGCCTTTGATTTCATACAGGGCCAGCTAAGCGAAGAACTGTTAAAACAGGGCTTTTCCCAGGCAAAGCCTATGGCAGACAGCAGGGGGGAGGCTGTTATTTTTTCCACAGAGGACGCGGCCTACAGCCTGTTATACGACGGGAAGGCCCAGCACTTTGAGCTGCGTTCCGCCTCTGTGGACGAGGGGGAGCCGGGAGAGTGGCGCAGGCTTGCCATGTGGCTTTTTGACGAAAAAGAGGGGGAGCGGTCTGACGCGGAAAGCATTGCCAACGATTTTCTGGAGATCATCCGCGGCCCCAGGCAGCTAAAGCAGGTGCAGCAGAAGCGCAAGCGGGGCAAGGACGAGGAGCGCAGCGTGGATCCTGTGTTTTTCATCAACCGGCTGGTCAATATTTTTCCAGAAATAAAAGAGGACATAAACGGGGAAAAAATAGTGTATGGGCAGGTGCGCCCCGCCACCTTTGTGCGGGACAAGCTGGTGCCCAAATGCGAAGCTTTGGCAAAAAACAGGGCGGGCAGCGACGCCATGAAGAAGCTGTGCGCCCTGCTGGACGACATGTATAAAAACGGGGACATGGATCTGCGCTCTGTCATTACTGCCGTATTGCTCAACGGCCTGAGCGACGAGGCCTTTGCCGCCATGCGGGAAGGCCTGGGGGAGGAGCTGCAGAAAAGCTCCCGCTTCAGCCGCCGGCTGCGGGGGAAGCAGGTGAAGCCGGAAAAGAAGAAAAAGCAGAAGAAAGTGGAGGCCAGGCTGGATGCCAGCCGGTAAAAGGCCCCACAGCGCTGTCAGACAGGAAATGATTTGTGCGCGCCCGGAGGCTGCCTGCCGGGAACGCGCCCCCGGGCGTATTGGACGGGGAAGGGAGTGCCTATGATTAAATCCGTAAAGGAAGCCGTTTGCAAACGGCTTTCCCTGCTCGTTTTTATACTGATTGTAATGCAGCCCCTTTTGGACGTGCTGTCTTTTTTCCTGGGGGAGATGGGCAGCAACGCCCTTTCCACCCTGCTGCGTTTTGGGCTGCTGGCGGTCGTGGCGCTGCTGGGGTTTATTGTCAGCGGCAAAAAACGGCTTTATATTGTTTTTTACGCTGCTGCCGGGGTTTTCTGGGCTCTGCACATGGCAAACTGTTTCCGCATCGGGTATCAGTCCATGGTGCAGGACGCGGCGAATTTCCTGCGCATTGTAAGCTTTCTGGTGTTCACCCTGTCCCTTATCACCTTTTTCCGCCAGGGGCGGCAGGTGCGCCGGGCAATCCTTCTGGGCTTTGGGGTCAATTTCGGCCTTTTCTGGCTGTTCACCCTGCTGCCCTGGGTGCTGGGCATGCCCCAGTATACCTATGACAAGCTGTTTGTGGGCATGATGGGCTGGTTCAGCATCCCCAATGCCCAAAGCACCATCCTTGTGCTTACAGCCCCTTTTGCCATTTACTGGGCCTATCACACCAGAAAATATCCCTTGTTCCTTATCATGTGCCTGCTGTGCTTTTCCATGATGTTCGTCACAGGCACAAAGCTGACCTTTTATTCCATTTTCATCATCGCCGGGGCATATGCTTTCCTGTTTGCCCTGCAGCAGGGGAAGTCCTGCCTGCGGTATTCCCTGCCCCTGCTGGGGATGATGGTGCTGGTGTTCGTGTTCCGGCACCAGTCCCCCATGGATTTGCGGGAGCAGATGTCCGCTTATTCAAGGGATCTCTATAACCAGAAGGTGGAACAGAGCCTGCAGAAGAACGGCGGGGACAAAGAAGCCCTGGAGGAGGCCCAGAAGAAGGCTCAAAGCAGCACGAAGGACAAGGAGAAGGATAAAGACAAGAAAAAGCAGCCCGTAGCGGAGCGAACCATGGAGCAGATCCATAAGGGGCTTTTCTATGTATACACCGACTCGGAAACCTACGGGGATTTCTTTAAGGACATGAACGAGCGCTTTGGCGTGTACCGGGTGATGGACGCTTACCGGTACAGCACTTCTTCCGGGGTATTATCCGACTTCCGGGTGATGAAGTCCCTGTTCTCCCAGATGGTGTGGGAGGAAAAGGATTTTGCCACCCGCCTGCTGGGAT
Source organism: Neglectibacter sp. X58 (assembly GCF_009936035.1). Taxonomy (GTDB): domain Bacteria; phylum Bacillota; class Clostridia; order Oscillospirales; family Acutalibacteraceae; genus Acutalibacter. The sequence continues at coordinate 14,955 of NZ_QWEO01000041.1, forward strand.
ATGAATACAGCGAGGTGGTAGTGGGAGGCACCATTTACGACTTGGAGAACGATTTCCCTGCCATCTACTATTTCTTCGGGTATATTGGTTTTGCCCTTTATATGCTGGTGTTTGTCTATATCGCTTTTGCCATTATCCGGGCCTTCCTGCTGGACGTGGCCTGGGGGCTGAAGGCCGCGCCGTTTCCCCGGGAAGGCGACAGGAAGGCAAAATGCCTGTGGGGGGCAAAAGGGTTCTGGCAGGGCTTCCGGCAGTTCCTTACAGTGGAGATGGGGGCCGCGGGGATGTCCTTCCTGCTGGCCATCATCGCTGCCCAGATTTCCGGCTATGTCCTGCGCCGGCCTAACGTGACTATCTATTTCGCGGTGTCTGCCGCCTACCTGTTCCACCTGTGCGTGGACATGCGCCGGGAAAGCCTTTCTGCTTTAAGGAAGGCGGTGCTGGCGAAGATTTCCCGGAACACGCCCTAAAAAAGACTTCTGCCCTAAGGAGGCGGCGCTTTTGGAACTCCAGCTTCTAAACCATCCATACCGCTATGAATGTGAAAACCTGTGCCGGCTGTTTTTCCCATACAGCCCGGTGCAGGTGGTGGAAAGCCTTTCCGGCGGGAAGGAGCCATGGGCTTTGGCGGCTGTGGAGGAATGTTCCGGCGGCTGCAGGGTGCTTGTGCGTGCGTCGGATGGGGAGCGGACAGTGGAAAAGGCGGGGCAGGAGGAAGCCCTTACGGAATATGCTGTGACAAACCGGCTGTATGCCGCCTTTATAGAGCTTACAGGCCAGCGCCCTGCCTGGGGGATGCTTACCGGGATACACCCTGTGAAGCTGCTGCGCCAGTATGCGGAGGAGCTGGGGGAGGAGGCCGGGGTGGAGAAATTCCGCAGCCGGTGCCATGTGACAGAGGCCCGCGCAAGCCTTGCCCTGCGCACGTTGCAAGCCCAAAGGCCCGTTACCGCCGCTTTGCTGGAAAACGACTGGAGCCTTTACATTTCCATCCCCTTCTGCCCCACCCGCTGTGCCTACTGCTCCTTTATTTCCCAGGACGTAAAGCAGGCCAAAAAGCTGATGGAGCCATATTTTGCCTTGCTTTTGGAGGAGCTTGCCAAAACGGCGGAGGTGACGAAAGCCCTGGGCCTGCGCCTTGTCTCGGTCTACATAGGGGGCGGCACGCCCACCACCCTTTCGGCACAGCAGCTTTCCCGGCTGTGCGAAGCGGTGCACATCCTCTTTGATTTGTCCCGCTGCCCGGAATTTACCGTGGAGGCCGGCAGGCCCGACACCATCACCCCGGAAAAGCTGGCGGCTTTGAAGCAGGGGGGCGTTACCCGCATCAGCATCAACCCCCAGAGCCTTTCAGACCAGGTGCTGGAGAATATTGGGCGCAGGCACACCGCCCAGGATGTGCTGGACGCTTTTGCCCTGGCAAAACAGGCGGGCTTTGAGGACATCAACTGCGACCTCATTGTGGGCCTGCCGGGGGATTCCCCCGCAGGCTTTGCAAACACCCTGGAGGGGGTGCTGGGGCTGGGCGCCAGCAACGTGACAGTACACTCCCTGGCTTTAAAGCGGGCGGCCCGCATTGAGGCCGAGGGGGGCACAGAGCTGCACAGGAAGCAGCGGGAGACTGCCGCCATGATGGACTTTTCCATCCGCCGCTTGACAGAGGAAGGCTATGTGCCCTATTATCTCTACAGGCAGACCCGCATGGCGGGGAACCTGGAAAATACGGGCTGGGCAAAGCCCGGCAGCATCTGCCGCTATAACATCTACACCATGGACGAATGCACCTCGGTCATTGCCTGCGGGGCGGGGGGCGTAACCAAGCTGAAGGATCCATACAGCGGCAGGCTGGAGCGCATTTTCAACTTTAAATATCCTCACGAGTACATTTCCCGCCACAGGGAAATACTCCTGCGAAAGGACGGTGTAACACAGCTTTATGAGCAATTTCGCCAGCGGCTACATTAAATACATCAACCATCTGGAGCAGATAAACGATGGGGCGGTAACAGACCCTGCCAGGATGGTGGAGGAGGTGGAGGGGGCCTACCGGGAAAGCCTGCGCAACGTGGCCCGCAACATTTCCGAGCGGAAAAAGCGCGCCCGCATTGTCATGCTTTCCGGCCCCAGCAGCAGCGGCAAAACCACCACAGCCCACCTGCTGCGCATGTATCTGGAGGGCTTTGGCATTAAGGCCACCATCATCTCCCTGGACGATTTCTATCTGGGCCGGGACAAAACCCCCCGCCTGCCTGACGGTTCTTACGATTTTGAGACGGTGGAAGCCCTGGACGCGGAGAAAATCCTCCAGTGCCTTTCAAACGTGATTGCAACGGGGAAATTTTCTGTGCCCCACTACAGCTTTTCCCTGGGCCGCCCGGACGGGCCGGATGCGGAATATGAAATTGGCCCGGAGGATATGGTGATTGTAGAGGGCATCCACGGGCTGAACCCCCTGTTTACCAGGGGCCTGCCGGAGGAGTCTTACATTAAGCTGTATGTCAGCGTGAAGCAGCAGATTAAGGACGCAAACGGCGAGGTGCTCTCCCCCATGAACCTGCGGCTTATCCGCCGCATTGTCCGGGACATCAAGTTCCGGGACAGCTCTGCCGAGCGCACCCTGTCCATGTGGCCCCAGGTGATTGAAGGGGAGAACCGCTATATCCGGCCTTACCGGATCTGGGCCGACTATACGGTGAACTCCATCCATATCTATGAGCCATGCGTCCTGCGCACAGTGGCCATCCCCCTTTTGCGGGCCATTGAGATTGACAGCCTGTACTATAAGAAGGCCCGGGATTTGGAGTCCCGGCTTATGCGCTTCGAGCCGGTGGACTGCGCCCTGGTGCCGGACGGCTCTATGCTCCGGGAGTTTTTAGGCAAGCGATAGGGTGGGCCTTGCATCCCCGGCGAGGGTTTTCCGGGGATGTAAGGGATTCGTAAAAGATTCGACAGAGAAAACCGCTTTACTTTCCGGAAGGATGTGCTATAATAGGAAATAAGAAAGCGGCAGGCTTTCTTAAATCTGGACACTAGAATAAAGGAGGAAATCGTTATGAGTATTTTAGACGACGTGGTCATAAACGCTAAATCCGCCGCTGAGGCTGTGGGCCGCAAGGCGGGGCAGCTTGTGGACGTGTCCAAGCTGCGCATCAGCGCTGCTGAGATCAACGCCGAAATAGCCAAGCGCTATGAGGTGCTGGGACAGTATGTGTATGAGTGCAGCCGCAGCACCCTTTCCGCCGACCCGGAGGCCGCCGGCCAGATGACGGAAATTGACGAGCTGAAAGCACAGCAGGCCGCTATTGCAAAGGAACTGGGGGACAAGCAGAACAAGGTGTTCTGCCCTGTCTGCGGCAAGCAAAGCCCCACCTCCGCCACCTTCTGCAGCGCCTGCGGCGCTAAGCTTATGCCGGATCCGGAGCCTGTGCCCCAGGAGGCCGGGCCGGATGACGCCAGGGAGGCTGCCGAGGCAGACGGGCCTGACGTGCAGAATTCTGACATCCCGCCCCGCCAGTTCCCTTAAAGCCGGGAGGACATAAGGCGGAAGCAGGGAGGCTGACGGCTTGTCCCTTCCTGTAGGATTTCGTTTCATATGACAATGTGTGTGCTGCGTGGAGCCGGCCCCCAGGGGCCGGCTTTTTGCTGCCTGCCGCACACCGGGCTTTGTGCTTTTATAGCCCCAAAAGGCTTGCCAGGAAAATCATGCTATGGTATACTATAACATAGTTACGCTTTGCGCAGGGCGGATGTGCGCAGGGAGCGCCTCTCCCTGCGGGACCTGCCGGGCGCCGCGCTGAAAAGTTATGGAAAGGCATGATGCTTTATGGTTCGGAAAAGTTTCTTTTTGCTGGCGGCAGGCATGCTGCTTTTGCTGACAGCTTGTACAAGCCGGGAACCCTTACCCCAGGAGGACGAGCAGCCTGCGTCCCGGACAGTGGCCCTGACGGTGTGGGGCGCCCAGGAGGATGAAGAATTGCTGAGGGAGCTTTTCGCTTCGTTCCAAAAGCAGTATGCGGGGCAGGCGGATTTTGAATTCACCTACCAGGCCCAAAGCGAATCGGGCTGCAAGGACGCTTTGCTGGCTGATTTGGAGGGCGGCCCGGATGTGTTTGCCTTTGCGGACGATCAACTGGCCGCTTTGGCGGCGGCCGGGGCTTTGGCGCCCCTTGAGGATACGGCGGGCATCAGCGGCGCCAACCTGCCTGCCGCTGTGGAAGCAGCCAGTGTGGACGGCACCCTTTATGCCTATCCGCTGACAGCGGACAACGGCTATTTCTTATATTACAACAAGGCGTATTTTACAGAAGAAGATGTGCAGAGCTTTAACCGGCTGGTGGAAGCGGCGGCAGAAGCCGGGCGGGTGGTAACCATGGACTGGTCCTCTGCCTGGTATGTATATGCCTTTTTCGGCAACACCGGCATGGAAGTGAAGATAAACGACGACGGCATCACCAACACCTGCACCTGGAACAGCACCGAAGGGCCTATCCATGGGGTGGACGTGGCCCAGGCCATGCTGGACATTGCAGCCAGCCCGGGGTTTGCCAACCTGCCGGATACGGAGTTCCTGGCCGGGGTGCAGGATGGCTCGGTAGCGGCAGGGGTCAGCGGCGTGTGGAACGCGGTGGCGGTGGAGGAGGCCTGGGGCGAAAACGCTGGGGCCGCCAAGCTGCCTACCTTTGACTGCGCCGGACAGCAAATCCAAATGGCCTCCTTCTCCGGGTGCAAGCTTATCGGGGTGAACGCCTACTCCTCTGAGGCCGAGTGGGCGGCCCGGCTGGCTGAATGGATTACCAACGAGAACGGGCAGGCCCGCCGTTTTGCGGTGCGGGGGCAGGGCCCTTCCAACATACACGCGGCAAATTCCCCTGAAGTGCAGGGATCCCCGGCTATTGCGGCCCTGCTGGCCCAGTCTGAGTTTTCGCAATTGCAGCGGGTAGGCGGGAAATTCTGGGATCCGGTTTCCGAGTTTGCCGGAAACATGGCCCTGGGCAATCCTGGCGGCGACCCTTTGCAGGCGCAACTGGATAAGCTGGTGGAGGGAGTAACGGCCCGGTAAAGGCGTTTTGTGCCGCCTAGTTTCTAAAATATTTCTCGGAGGGGACTTTATGAAAGGCAAGCTGACCCTGCAGCAGCGCCTGATTCTGCCCATCGTTTTGCTGGGCCTGGTGACGCTGCTTTCCAACATATTGGCTGTATTCAGCATCAACAACGTAAACGCCAACGCCGGCACTATCGTTGACACATACATGGCAAGTGAAACAAAGCTGGAGGAAATCCGGCGATCGATGATGGGCATCCACCGGCTGGCCCTGTCCCACATTGTGGCGGCGGATCACAGCACCATGATCCGGCTGGTGCAGGAAATCAAAGAGGAAGAGGCGGCGCTGGATGAGCAGTTGGCCGCTTATGAGGGCTTTGTTTCAGAGGAAGAGGGGGAAACGTACCAGGCGCTTTTAGAGGATTATGCCGCCTTCAAGCATGCCCTGGTAAAGCTGGTGTGCGCCAGTGCGGACAGCAAAACCCAGGAGGCCTATGCCATGGCCAACGGGGATGTGGCCTCTTACGGCAGCTCGGCGGAGGGGCGCATTGACACGCTGTACGCCTCTGCCAGCGCCCAGGCGGGTACGGCCCGGGGCAGGCTGTTTCTCGTATACCTGACCTCCCTGATTATCAGCGCCTGCACCTTGGCGGCAGGGATTGTCCTGGTGGCGGCGGCCTTCCGGATTGTGCGCAAATACGTGGTTGCCCCTATCCGCCAGGCTATGGGCACGCTGCAGGACAGCTCCCAGCGCCTGGGCGGCGTGGTGGGGCAGGTGCATGACAGGATTCACAGCTCCAGCGGCAGCGTGCAGGCCCTTTCCAACCTGACCTCCCAGCTTTCCGCCGCGCTGGAGGAGGTTTCCGGCAGTGCGGGGAACATCAGCAGCAGTGCTGCCGGAACCCAGGCCGACGCTCAGGATATGGCAGAGGAGTGCGCAGCCATCACCTCCTATTCGGTGGAAATGCGGGGGCGGGCTGAGGAAATTGAAAAAACCGCCCGGGAGAATATGGAATCTGTCCGCACCCGGACAGAGGAAATTGTGTCCCAGTTGAGTACGGCGATTGAAAAGAGCAAAAGCGTGGGGGAAATCGGCAGCCTGACAAAGGACATCCTGTCCATTTCCTCCTCTACTGACCTGATTGCTGTCAACGCATCTATTGAAGCGGCCCGGGCTGGGACGGCTGGCAAGGGCTTTGCCATGGTGGCCCGGGAGATACGCACGCTGGCAGACTCCTGCGCCGAGACAGCCGGGCACATCCAGGAGGTGAGCGGCGTAGTTACCGGGGCGGTGGACTACCTGTCCGGCAGCGCCCAGGAGCTGGTGGAGTATTTAAGCCATGCCGTGCTGGAGCAGTTCCAGCGTTCGGCGGCGTCCGGCAAGCAGTACCGCGATGACGCGATTTATGTGCAGAGCAGCATCGAAGCCTTTAACAGCCGGGTGGAGCGCCTGCGGGTCGCCATGGACGAGGTGGCTGGCTCCATCGCCAATATTTCCGACGCTATTGGCGGCGCGGCGGAAGGCGTGAACGGAGCAGCCGGCCGCACCCAGGAGCTGGTGGAGGACATGGCCGGGATTGCCCAGGGAATGGCGACAAACGGGGAGATTGTGGGCGATCTGCAAAAGCAGATGGAATCTTTAGCGAATTTGTGAGGATAAACATCTCCGGCGTAGAACCACAGGAGATGGCTGCATGGTAAAGTCCTCTGGCTTTGGAGTCCGTTGGGAAGAATCCAATGGGCTGAGGAAAAAATGGGGACAAAATGCAGTGTCCTGGTGTCTGGATCACATCGTAGTGCTTCATCCGGAGCAGGGTGAAGAGCATCCGCAGAATCTGTGCTCGGACGCAGGCTATACTGGCAGCGGAGAAGCGGTTGAACAGCGCAATTATATTCCACATATTCGGCCCAGTGGCAAGGAAAAGAAGGAGCTGGAGCGCGACCCAGACTTTCGCGCACACCACTGGGTTGTTGAGGTTACTCACGCTTTTTTCAATCGATTCCGAAAATTTCTGGTTCGCTGCGAGAAGAAAGCTACTACATGGCGCTGCTTCAGTTTGCCTGCGCTGTTATTGTCTAATTCATTAGCGTTCATCATTAATTTCGGGATGGGTTCTTAGTCGAATGCCCAGAATTCCAACATCCGCTTTTTTGATTATGCCGGGCCGGGTTTACGGACGCTCACTGCCGCCAGATTGCGCGGATGGGTGCAGGCTTCACTGAGATCGGCGTTGTTCTTCTCGAAATTCTCCCAGGAGATGACACCGTGCCCCACACCCCGAAAGGCTCCGTGTCGGGCACGGTCAGGGGCACATTGAGGAACGTGCGCACCGCAAGGGTCACGTCCTCACCGATGATGCTCTCCCGGCCACGGGTGATGGCCTGCCGGAATTGCCCATCGTCGTAGCGGAGCACCAGCGTCAGACCGTCTATTTTCCAGGACAGCAACACGTCCTTTTCTCTGGCGAAGCGCACCAGGCCTTCTACCAATTTCGTCTTGTCCGCTGAAAGCATGGGGGTGTGGCGCACCGGGGTGAGTTCTGCCAAGATGTCGCCCAGCACGGTCTGAGTGGGTGAGCTTAGAAAGGGTGAGGCCCATTTCGATCTCCAGGTCACGCAGCTCATCCATCATCTTGTCATATTCCTAGTCAGTCATGATGAGAGCGTCATCCCGGTAATAGGCGGTGTCCGCCGTCCGGATTTTGGCTATATGGGCTTTCATGCGTCCTGTTTTTTCTTCTGCAATCATTTTGCTGTCTCCTTTGCGTTGATTTTCTATACGAACAGGAACAGCCTGCGTGGCTCCCAGGAAAAAGTTGATGGGAACCATGCGGCCCCGTTTTAAAAGAGATGCAGAGAAATCTCTGCATCTCTTTTTGCCGGACATTGCAGTTTGCGATGATGTTTGGGGCCAATGTGTTAAGTTTTGAAAAATCAAAACCACTAGTAAACTAGTGGTTTGCTCAGACCCCATAGGGGTCAATCCATGCTGACCCCTGGAAAGGGTACTGAGAGTTTGCCATCGCCTCACAATCACAGGTAGCCGCTAAAAGCGGCTGTTTCTTTTTGTCTACTTACTCTTGCTACCCGTAAACGGGTCCATGTACTCATTCAGCAACATCTGATCCACTGCCAGGTCTTCTTCCATCTGATTTCGGATGTATTCCTGGATCTCGGGATGGTTCTCCTTATAGCGAGTTCACTGAGGATAATGGTGCGTAGGCCGTTGCCAAGAATCCATCGGAGCAATATTGCACAATACCATCGTATAACGGAATCCAGTCTGTTTGTACCGGGTTTGCCTAATGTCTGTTTCTCATAGATGTCCCACTTAAACAGCTGCTGAAGCCTCATCATGAACTCCACAGTTCTTCGAAATCGACCTCGTTATCTTCACCCTTAAGTTCGGGGTAATGAAGGCCTTCATTCACGATGGTATCATGCAGATTTTCTGGCTAGTCATACGACAGGGTAATATCATCACTGGTGTGTTGAATTGGGAAGTTCTCTATGATTCGCTGTTTCTGCCGATCAGAAAGGAAATTCCCAAATTTCTGCGTCATCGGCATCACTTCGCCAGATACCAAATCACGAGTAAGGATCAGCCCGAACTTACGCAGGGCTTCAAAATCAGTCTCGGTCGCTGCATTATGGCATGTACTCATTTCGATATCGCCATCAGCAAGATCCCTGACCAATGCACCCATCTTTGACACCATCATCCCCGAATACATCCGGGCCGCAGAAACCAGAGCGGAGGGAAAGAATATATGAGGCGCTGCGCATTGGCGCGAACGACCCCAGCAGCAAGCTTCGCATTATCGCGGAGTTTATGAAGGGCAATCCCATAGAGGAAAACGCCCGGTTCTTACAGTGGCATTCTTGTGTTAGACTACTGGTAGAAGAAATGAAAAGCGAGGTGTCTCTTATGGCGAGAACCGCAACCAGAACCGCAAATGTCTTTACCCGTGTAGACCCGGAAACGAAAGAACAAGCCGAAGTGATTTTGAATCAGCTTGGAATCCCTATCTCCAATGCGATTGGAATGTTTTTGAAGCAAATCGTCATGCACCGGTGCATTCCGTTTGAGATGAAACTCCCCAGTTCTGTTCCTGTCGCCGCAGGTAGCCTGACGAAGGAGCAGTTTGACGCAGAGCTTCAAAAAGGCATGGACGATATCGCCGCAGGGCGTGTCCTGTCCACCGATGCAGTAGAAGCTGAAATACGTGGCCTGTATGGTGGCTAAGGATGACAATCATATACACCAATACGGCCCGGCACGATTTGCGGGAAATCTACGAGTATATTGCGTACACACTCCTTGAAGATCATGCGCGAGGCCCGTTCGTTGGAGAGCCTGCCAGAGCGCAATCCGCTGTATCGGGATGAACCGTGGCACAGCCAGGGCGTGGGGTTCTTCTGTGTCAAAAACTATCTGGTTTTCTACACGGTCAACCCGAATGCTGACACGGTATCCATTGCCCGGATCATGTACGGAGGTCGAGACATCAGCCGCCAACTGGAAGAAACTCCGGAGTGGTAATTTGCAACTCCCCATCGGTTCGCTCCGGTGGGGAGTTGCTTCTTAGAATTGGTCAAAATCCTCCTGCGTTGCCAGGGTCGCATACTTGCAGCCATCGTTCAGATGCTCCGCAAAATGTCGTTGACCATGCTCGCCGTCAGCAGGTTGGGATCCCGAAGGGACAGCCCGACCTGCAAACAGCACAGCAGGAACAACGGCGTGGTCATTTCCCGGTTAGTCGGACGAAGTTTTTTAGACTGAACATCCGTCTGCACATTCAGCCCCCCAGCTCAATGAGTTGGGGTAGCACCTGTAGATGGAGAAGGTGTTGAAGCTGTCCAGCCAGTCCTCCGGGGAATCCAGGACGGCGGGGTCGGCGTGTTTCGCCATGATGTACGCGATGTTCTCGAACATCTCCAACGAGAACATATCCAGCCCGGAACTGCCCTCCTCGTTGCTCCCCACGCTCTTTTCCAGGGCGGCGAGATCCTTGTAGATGTCCCGGTGGAACTTCAGCCGGTAGATGCGGGGAATGGCGGCGCTGGTCTTGAACTCGACCTGCTGGCCATCAATTTCGATGGTGCGTTTGATACCCATGTGTCAGCCCTCCTTTAGCCCTGATCGTCCCCAGCGGAGACATCCTCTGCCGGGGTGTTCGCAGGCTGATAGACGCTCTTGTACCAGTTGTTGTAGACCGTGGCCGTAGCGGAGTCCCCGGTCTTGGCCTTCACATAGCCGGTGGACAGGGGTCGGGCCTTCACGGTCAGGGCCTCGGTCTGCACCTTCCGGTTCCCCTCGTTGGTCTTGGCGGAGATGGAGGGCGGGAGACGGAGCAGTTGTAGAGGACGTGGCGGATCTTCCGCACATCTCCATCGAACTCAAACAGCAGGGCAAACTTTGCCGAGTGGACAGTGTTCACCAGAGATTGGTGTGTTTCAGACATCTTTGTGACCGTCCAGCTTGCTTTACCCGGTATTACGATGCCTTCTATATGAGTACGGCAAATCAGCAGCGGATTGTATACGACCAAGAGACACATGCCATCGTCTTGGTGGTAGCGGGCCGCAATATTACCAGTGCAATTGTTACGGCAGAATACACCAAAACCACAGACTAAGGGGGGCGCGCATGAAGCAGGTATTGCCAACTCGCCGCCGATAAGCTGTGAAAAAGTTTCCAGCGAGTTGTCCACCCGCGCCGGTCTGGGCGGTCTGCCCGGTTCCACTACCAGAATGTTGATTTCATGTTCCATGCAAAAGTCCTCCTTTGGTTTGATTGATGTATTGCAAAGCACCGGGCGGCTTAACCGTCCAGCAGCCCGTGCGCCATATCGTGGCTGACAAGGGATGTGTAATACTGCCCCATCGTGACGGGGGCGTTGTAGAGCGCCGCCAGCGTGTACGCATTGATGTTGCCAATCTTGGCAGTATTGCTTTTCAGGCTGTCCATGACATAGCCAATATGTTCGCTGTTCAGCTTCAGGAACCGGCTTTTGACAACCTCGGTGGGTACTTCCTGCCCGCAGATACGGACAGATTCCCGTGTGGAGCAGCAGATTTCAAGCATTAACTCCACATAGCCGTCCAGCAAGTCCTTGTCCCAGGGGTTCCGTTCCAGAAGAATGTCATAGTCAATATTTTCTAAAATCAGTTCGCGGCAGCTTTCCATCTCATCCAATCCCATCCTGCGCGGAGCGCGTTTACCAGCAGGAGAAGAAACCGCTGAGGGGGCAGGGGGTGTGATGGATAGATCAGTATCGCTTTTTTCAGTTTTATTTATATCAGTATTATTAGGGGCGGAAATTCCGCACTCTTGACCGCTGGTTTTCAGGGGTGCAGACTGCGGTTTTTCAGCAGT
>NZ_QWEO01000042.1 GCF_009936035.1 Neglectibacter sp. X58
CTTGGGCATCGGGCTTGCCATGAACGGCAAGAAGGTCTTACTCGTTGACGCAGATCCACAGGGCGACCTTACCACCTGTCTTGGCTGGCAGGATACAGACGCTATTCCCATCACGCTGGCAACAAAGCTGGCTGAGGTGATGCGGGAGGAACCAAGCGACCCCATGAGCGGTATTCTGCACCATGAGGAAAAGGTCGATGTCCTTCCCGCCAATCTGGAGCTGTCAGCGCTGGAAATGAGCCTTGTAACGGTAATGAGCAGAGAAACCACCCTGCGGACATATCTCAGTCAGGTAAAAGAAAATTATGACTATATCCTGATCGACTGTATGCCCTCGCTGGGTATGATTACGCTCAATGCCCTTGCTGCGGCGGACAGCGTGATTATCCCTGTTCAGGCACAGTATCTTCCGGCTAAGGGTATGACCCAGCTATTGCAGACTGTTTCAAAGGTCAGGAAGCACATCAATCCCAGCTTGAAGATAGACGGTATTCTGCTGACACTGGTGGACGGGCGGACAAACCTCGCCAGAAGCACTGTGGAAGCCCTCAGAGCGAACTTTGGGAGCGTTATGAGGATTTATAAGGCTTCCATTCCCAGCGCCGTAAAAGCCGCCGAGGTGAGTTCTAAGGGCAAGAGCATTTTTGCCTATGAGCCGAGCAGTCCAGCGTCAAAGGCTTATACCGACTTCACAAGGGAGGTGTTAGCCAGTGGCAGGCAGAAAGAGCGACTTCGTTCTGCCGACGCTCGATGACCTGTTTTCTACACAGGAGCAGCGGGAGGAAGCAAAGCTCGCCAGAATACGGGATATTCCCATTGAGCTGATAGACAGCTTTCCCGACCACCCCTTTAAGGTGCGGGACGATGAGGATATGACCCAGCTTGTGGAGAGTATCAAGGAGCGTGGGGTAATTACTCCCGCTACGGTGCGACCAAAGGACGATGGGCGCTATGAGCTTGTCTCAGGACACCGGCGAAAACGGGCGTGTGAGCTTGCCGGTATGGACACCCTGCGCTGTGAGGTCGTGGAGCTTACAAGAGATGAAGCCACGATTCTGATGGTGGAGAGTAACTTCCAGCGCTCGCAAATCCTACCCAGCGAAAAGGCGTTTGCCTACAAAATGCGGCTTGATGCAATGAGCAGACAGGCAGGCAGACCGAAGAAAGAAAATCTGACACCAGTGGAGTCAGATTTTCAGAAAGCTCGTACCAACGAGGTTTTGGGCGCTGAGGTTGGCGAGAGCAGAGAACAAATCCGTCGTTATGTCCGCCTGACGAACCTTGTCCCTGAGCTGCTTCAGTTTGTGGACGAGGGCAGAATCAAGATGCGGCCAGCGGTGGAGCTGTCCTATCTGGACGAGGACTGTCAGCGTGATGTGGTGGACGAAATCGACATGACCGATTCCACCCCCTCCCACGACCAGACTATCCGAATGAGGAAGTTCTTTGAAGAAGGCAAGCTGTCAACCGAGGTTATCCAAGCCATCATGGAGGAGGAGAAGCCGAACCAGCGGGAGAAGATCGTGCTGCGGGGAGAGCGTGTCAGGCAACTTATCCCGAAGTCTGTACCATTGAACCAGACGGAGGATTATGTCTGCAAGGCGTTGGAACATTATGCCAGCTTTCTGCGGCGGAGAGCGGAGCGTGATTCCCGTTAATTCCCCCATCTCACACTCTTACCCCCTGAGAACTACCTGACTTACCGAGATAAAATAAACTATCTCTCTTTTTTTCTATCTCCTAAGTCAGTCTATCTCAGCAATCGCATCATTCACGCCAAACCCAAACGGCTGATATGATAAAAGATTACCCTGCAAATTCCGCCACAAGTTTTACCTGTTTTCGGGAAGTTTGGCAGGAGAGGTCTTTTCAGCCGAAAAAACAATGGGCTATGTTTTTCCGCAGTTTTAGACTGCGGTTTTTTTGCGCCCAAAATCTAAAATGGAGGATTCGACAATGAATCACTGTATCAAAACCAATGGAAAGCGGGTGACAGCGCTGTTTCTGGTGCTTGTTCTCGCTCTCTCGATGATTTCCACTACGGCGTTTGCGGCGCAGGAGGATAACTACCATGATCCTGCTGAACATTGGCTCAATGCCGCAAATCGTACCAACGAGCTGGATGTCAATGCGACCGTAACTCGTGAGACGGGAAACTGTGCCGTTTGCGGACAGTCCACCACCTTTATCATCTATCGGACGCCGGAATACACCCGTAACGGTGAGACCGCTATGACCCGCAATGTCCGTTATTCGGACGGTACGCTGGTAGGCGGCGAGGGAACCGGCGCTGTCATGGACGGAACGCCCGGCAAGGACGCATATTACACCGGCTATCACTGGACAAAAGCCTGCTGCAATACCTGCGGGACGCTCAACAGCAATATGGGCATCAGTGACTACTGCTTCGGCAAGAATGTGTACTGGCTTTATGACTGTGCCGCCGAGTTTACCGAGGAGCTTCCCGAACAGGTGAAGTATGAGTATGCCGACAGCACCTATCACAACAAGATCACCTCCAGCGGCACTTACTGCTGCTTCTGCTTCGGCACGAACCATATTAGCAATTCCAAGCTGGAGCGCCACAATATGCAGACGGAGATTCTGCCGCAGATCAGCAACAACCGCTTTGCCATCGTGAAGCACTGCAAGGACTGCGAATATACCAAAACCGAGTATATTGCCGCCAAGTCTGTTGTGGCGGACTATTACGGCGTGGTGGACGGTCAGCCCCATACGGTTACGATTTCCGATCTGTCCGAAGCTGGCGTATCCACTCAGATCCGCTATGGCAATTCCGCTGAATCCTGCACCCTGACAAGCGCCCCCAACTACACCGAAAAGGGACAGTACACCGTTTACTATGAAATCACCTACACCTATTCCGGTGTGACGATGACGGAGAACGGCGTTGCTTATGTCTGGCTGCATGATGAAAAAGAGGATACCGGTTGCCCCTGCGGCTGCGGCGACCCTGACTGCGACTGCAAAAACCCCGACTGCAACGGAAGCTGCCACAAGCACAACTGCGGAGATAATCACAACTTTGTTGTCCTTGAGACGGTCAACCCCACCTGCAAGACCCTCGGTTATACCCGTTATCTCTGCGTAGACTGCGGGAAGATCGAGAAGCGTGACTATGTAAACGCCATCGGTCATGCTTGGCAGAGCATTGTGATTCGTGACGCTACCTGCGAGGCTGGCGGCAAGGTGCTGAATATCTGCAAAAACTGCGGCGAGTGCGAGGAGGCAACTACTCCGAAGGGTGAGCATAAGTACGGCGTTTCCGTTGTGGAGCCGACCTGCGTCAGCCCCGGCTATACGGTCAAAGAGTGCGAGGTCTGCGGCGACCGCCATATCACTGACATTCAAAACGCCAAGCCCCACAGCTATGAAGCCATCACGACTCCTGCCAACTGTGAGAACGGCGGCTATACCCTGCATCTGTGCAAGGGCTGCGGCAGCTCCTTTATCACCGATTACACCGACCCTCTGGGGCATAGCTTTGACGAGGGTACGGTTGTGACCTCCCCCTCCTGCACCGGCGAGGGCGTGACCGAGTACCGCTGTGAGCGCTGCGGCTACCACTATGTAGACGGAAATGCGGCGAGCGGTCATAAGCCGGGGGAGGAAGCGACCTGCACGAATCCCCAGCTCTGCACCGTCTGCGGCGCTGTTATCACGCCTGCCCTTGGTCACAGCTTCAAGAGCGAGGTTACGGCTCCCACCTGCACCGAGATGGGCTTCACCACCTACACCTGTGAGCGCTGCGGCGAAAGCTACAAGAGCGACTATGTGAAGGCGACCGGTCACAAGTCGAGCGATTGGATCATCGACAAGGAGCCTACCACTAACAGCGAGGGCAGCAAGCACAAGGAATGCCTGAGCTGTGGCGAGAAGCTGGAAACGGCAACCATTGAAAAGCTGTATCTGACTGCCACCACCGACAGCAAGGGCGAAGCTGTTGTGGGCGGCTATCTGGTGATCGTAACCGATACGGACACCCAGAACCCTATCTCTAACGCCCATGTGGTCTTGAACAAGGACGGAAGCCTGTCTATCCGTCTCCCCAATGGGCGCATCATCGACTATGCCGACCAGACTACTGTTACTGTGAAACTGGTGAAGGACAAGACTCCTGTTTCTGAGCTTCCGATTGCCGTTACCGATATGAACGACAATTATTCCGCAGGAAAGACCGATAAGGCTGGGCAGATGACCATTCCCAGCGGTTCCGGTATCACCAACGATGATGGCAAAGCGACCGTAGGCGGCAAAGATGCTGACGGAGACCGCTACACCATTACCGTCAAGGTCGTGGACTTTGAGACCGGCAGACCCATTGAGGGTGCTGTTGTCACCATCGGCAAGACCGGCAACATTACTGTGAAGCTGCCTGATGGCACCGACATGGACGAGAACAACCGCATCACCGTCATTGTCACCGACAACCGCAAGAATCCCCTTGAAGACGAGAATGTGACCGTAAAGGGCGATATGGGTCAGAGTGCTTCCGGCAAGACTGATGAGGACGGTGAGCTTACCGTTCCCGATGTGGTTGTTGAAGAGCGTCATGGCGTTTATATCTATGGCTATGAGGACGGAACCTTCGGCGCAGAGCGCAACATGACCCGCAGCGAGGCGGCAGCTATCTTCGCCCGTCTGCTTGCCGAGAAGAAGGGCGACAGCATTCCTGAAAAGGGTTCTGTTACCACCAAATACACCGATATTCCCTCTAACGCATGGTATGCGGGGTATGTGAAGTACCTTACGAACTACGGCGTGGTCTATGGTCGTGGAGACAAAATCTTTGCCCCCAACGACGAGATCACTCGTGCGGAGTTCACCGTCATGGCTGTGCGTTTCTTTGAGGTCTACGGCGAGGGCGCTGAGGAGATCGTAGAAAAGTACGAGGGCTTCTCCGATGTCAGCTCCGGCTATTGGGCGGCTGAATATATCAAGGACGCTGCCATTCATGGCTGGGTTTACGGTTACGGCGACGGAACCTTCCACGCCGACGCCAACATCACTCGTGCCGAGGTGGTCTCCCTGATGAACCGTATGCTCGGCAGAACGCCGGACAAGGCATATATCGAGAAGAATATCCGCTATCTCAACACCTTCTCCGACCTGTCCAGCAAGCATTGGGCTTATCTTGCCGTAATGGAAGCGGCAAACGCTCATACCGCAACCCTCGGTGATACCGAGACATGGAGCAAGTAATCTACTGCTCCAACGACCTGCTCATGCAGGTCGTTTACATACACGAGCTGTCTGGACGCAGACGGTTGGTGTATTTAATATAACTCTCATGAAGGAGGGAGTGTGACTGACCATGTAGCATAACAAAAAGAGCGCAAAAAAGCGGCTCCGCCCAAAATGGACGGAGCCGCTCATGCGGTTCTATCATTTGATCCAGACAGAGGCAGGGGCGAAGTTGCTAAACTCATAATCGCCGTAAGCAAAGGCTGTGCCGAGATTGTACGATCCGAAGGAGAAGTACATCGTTACGGTATAGCCGGGGTTGAGGCTCTGTGCTTCAGCGGCGAGCTTCTCAGCCTCTCTCGCAATCTCGTCTCCGCTGAGAGACTTCCACCATGTCTTGAACTCACTCATGCTGAGGGAGCCGGAGTAGGCAGCGGTGTAAATCTTCTCACTGCCATAGTTGGTGACGGGCTTTTCCTTGACCGTCCAAGAGGATGCGAAGCTGTTGGCGGCGGCTGGGGTGCCGGACACTTTAGCCGGATTTGTGACAGTGGCGGTGTTGCTTTTTGCGTCATAGCCAACTTCAAGGTCGTAAGCATCTGCCAAAGCTCTCAGCGGGGCGTAGGTTGTGCCATTGTAGGTGAACACCAGCACATCATTTCCGTTAGCGTCCTTTGGCGCAAAGACCTGTCCATTGACAAGGACATTGATCGGATACGCTTTGATGGACAGTGCGCCATCGGACGCAAGAGCGGAAATGGGGAGTGCAACGAGCATAAGTACGGCAAGAGCGCCTGCAACGAACGATAAGAACTTGGTTTTCATTTTCGTGACCTCCAAATATGTAGTTTTGTCTTTCGACACCGTAAGCATACCGCTTTGGGGGTTTTACAGCAATTATGCGACCGGACAGATCGCAGATTTGAACTTTCGGAAAGGAGAGAGGTTATGAACGCAAAGACCATCATTGGAATTGTTCTGGTCGTCTTTATCTTAGGCGGCTTTGTATTCCTGCAACTCAGGAACCGCAAAAAGTAGAAACAGATAATGGGGCGGAGGAAACTTCGCCCCTATTCTTTTACAAGGAGGAAAACATGAATCAGACAACAACGGTCGAGAGCCGAGTGCTTGAGACCATGAGGGCTTGCCCTCGTTCCAGATATGACGATATGGCGCTTGCCACGCAGTATTACTGCCGGTACGGACACCGGAAAATCGCAGAGCTGCCCTTTGGATATGTGATGTTCAACTACAAGCGGTTCGGACTGCCCTGCTTTGAAACCATCCGCAGGGCAAGGCAGAGGGTACAGTCTCTTTTCCCTGAGCTGTCCCGCAATACCTGCGAGGCGGAGAACACCGAGCTTGTGCTGCTGATCCAGATCGGAGGTTGATGACTATGGCAGTGAGCAAATCCACCGAAGAACTTGCCTTGCAGAGAAAGGTCAAGGTCATGGCAAAGCTGTTTGCCAGCGGCTGCAAAACGGAAAGCGAGCTGCAATCGCTTTCTATGGAAGCGCTTTTGAAGATTGAGGGAATCACAATGGACGATCTCAGAATCATCATGGCACTGCAAAAAAGTGTGAAAAACCGCTCTTTGTATAGCTTCTTGGGAGGTGGAGATGATGAACAATCCGCTCAGGAATGACAGTCGCCGCATTATATGGAGTGACATGGATCTCCACAGGTGGGACTGGCAAAAAGATTTTGCGGAGTATATAAAAGAAAACGGGTTAGATATAGACCCCGCAGATGAAGATGCTCTCTACGACTGGATGATTGAGACCAACGACAATTATCTCTCCGATGAGCGCATGAATCTGGATATTCAGCTTTCCCAGCCCATTATCGTCATTGGCGACCTTGGACGCTGGAACGGCAGAGTGATGGGCTATAAGATGATCGACTCCGGCAACATCAGGGACTGCCTGTATTCCGATACCGATTTCACCGAATGGTATGTTGACCGGTACGGAGATCTGCGGGCGGATGCCATTCACCATGACGGGACAAATCATTACCTCTATCGAATATTCAAAGAGGGCGTGACAGACTCCCAGATTGAACGCTTGCAGGACAAAATCTATATGGGGAAAGCGACCAGAGCGGACATCACAAGGGTTACTAAGAGGCTCGGTGATGAAATCGGCAGGGTTTACGGCTGGGACTTTCCGAAGAGCAGAACAACGGTTGAAAGGGAGGTTGGCTAAATGGAGCTTCATATCAGACCTATGTGCTTTGAGGAGCGCAAATATGCCTATGAGCAAAGCTCGCAGCTCATGAGCCAGACCGGAAGTATCGGGCGACTCAGAGGCGACTTTGGCTCCGGTGGCATGGAGTTCTGGACAACTTGGGAGGATCACCAGAAAGACTTGAAAACCGATGCTTTTAAGGCAGAGCTGGATGATGTCATCAATGCTCTGCGCTCCGAGGAATACGGTTTGCTCAAAGATAGGCGCAGCATGGTGAGCTTTGCACGAAGGGAGCCGGACAGCGCCTTTAAGGGAAACTACACCACCGAGTATGGTTTTCGTGTGGATACCAAAGAACATGCTCTCCTGATCCGCTGCAATCCTCAGCAGGGCGACTATAACTTCTACTGCTTCTGCTATGTCTCCAAATGGCTGGATCAGCACATCGAGGAAGCCCGCAAGGATATTCGTTTCATTGACAGCGGCTACAATGAGCTTTTCAGGCTTCCCGATGGAGAGCAGATTACAGTTACTCTGTCTACTGATGAGAAGCTGGATAGAACCTGCCGCTATATTGATGAAACCCATCTTGAAGTGGGGCGCAGCATTTATCATATCTGCGAGTTTGCGGAGCGCATGGAACGCAACGGGAACACATATGCGCCAAAGGAGCCGCCGCTACCGCCAAAGTGTTTGACGCTTCTGCCCTCAAGCGGGGACATCATCGAAGTCACTCGTTATGAAAAGGGATATAGACCTATCCGAAAAAGAGAAGCCTTTGAAACACAGGGTGGGAGAGAGCTGTTTGTGGATACCTCAAACAAGAGAATGGGTGTGACAAAGGCTCAGGAAGCCGCTATGCTGGCAGGCTCCCTGTTTGGCTGGGATACCCCTGCCGCAAGACCGAAGAACTATGATGAAAACGGAAAGGCAATCAAGCAGAAAGACCGAGAACGATAAAGGAGGTGTACGCCGATGGCTCGAAAGTATGACCTTATTTCGGAGATCTACAACCGAACCGCAAAAAGGGTGTCTGGCAACCCTGAGAGTTGGCAGCAGTTTTTGAACTCTGCTTGCAGGAACTTCAAGCTCCGTTTCGATGAGCAGCTTCTGATCTTTGCCCAGCGTCCTGATGCTACTGCCGTTCTGGAAATTGAGCGGTGGAACGAGGGCTTTGGCAGATGGGTAAACAGAGGAGCAAGGGGCATTGCTGTTTTTGAGGACAGCGACCGCAGCCGCCAGCGACTCAAGCACTATTTCGATATTTCCGATACGCATCCCAGCGGGTATTCCCGCCCTGTCCCTATCTGGCAGATGAAGCCAGAGTATGAAGCTGAGGTCATCGAGACCTTGGAGAGTACCTTCGGGACTCTTACCGAAAAGGACACTCTGGAAGCCGCCATTCTGAGCGCTGCAAAAAACGCCGTTGAGGACAATATTCCTGATTATGTGGGAGATCTGCTTTATACGGTGGAAAACAGCTTTCTGGAGGAGCTGGACGAGGATATGGTGGCGGCGATGTACCGAAAAGTGGTTCGGAACAGCGTCGCCTATATGCTGATGAGCCGTCTGGGACTTGACACCGGAGACTACTTTGAACGCAGCGGTTTTGAAGATATTATCAACTTCAATACGGGAGATACCCTGAACGCTCTTGGGTTTGCCACCAGCGATATAGCGGAGATGGCGCTGACGGAGATTGCCCGAACCATCCATGCGTTGGACAAGGAAAATCGCATAATTGCGGGACGAGAGCAGGGCGGCTACAATGAAGCTGCAACAATTTCAGAAGAAAGGGGTTCTGAACATGAACGAAATCACTTACACGAGACAGGGGGACTACGAGCTTCCGAACCTGACGCTGCCGGAGCAGCCGGAGGTGTCGCTGGGCAGGTACGCCAATCTGAGAAGAAAGTACCTGAAGGAGCATCATCGAGTCCTGTACTACAATCTGCTGACGCAGGGGAAGCTCACAGAACATCTGGCAGAAGTTCAGCGCAGAGCGATTTCGATGGAGGAGAAGCTCGTTTTCCAGATGAGAGAGAAGCAGGGCGTGACGGAGAGCCTGAAAGAGGCGGATTTTCTGGCTTGGGTGAGGAAGATGAACAATCTGAGGAACGCAGCGCAGGAGATCATATTGGAGGAAGTGGTCTACGCCTAAACTGGCATGAGCGTTCTGACGAGGACAAGAGTATTCCTTTCCTCGGTTCTGACTATGATGTGAATGCCATTCTGCTGGCAACACCGCACCTGAAAAAATCTAAGGCGCTCATTCGTGACTTTCTCGAAAGTCAGCCGGACGACCATGCCCGAACAGAGTTCATCAAGGAGTGCTTCAATAACGACTATACCGAGGTAATCCTTGATGACGGGCGCAGAATGGGCTATAAGACCTATGAGAATGTGCTGCATCTGTGGGAGGGCAGTTATCTGAGCCGCACGAAACAGGCATACTATGATTGGGGTGTAGTTGCCGCCCACTTTGAGGGATTGAGACTTTTGGGAGAGCTTCAGGACAACATGAAACCACTCCCGTCTATGGAAGGACAACAGGAATTGATTGCTTCGGCAGAGGAGAAATCCTCTGCCTTTTCCTTTTCACAGGAGATCATCGACGCTGTTCTCACTCGTGGGAGCGGTGTCTCTGAGGGGAAAATGCGAATCTATGAGCAGTTTCAAAAGAGCCTGTCCGCAAAGGAAAATGTCGATTTTCTCAAAGATGAGTACGGTTGGGGCGGCTCCTATCCCGTCATAGTTGGTACTGGAATTGACGAGCAGCACGATGGCAAGGGAATCACCCTGCAAAGAGGCTTCGGGGAGAACAATCCCCGCATTACCCTGAACTGGAATAAGGTCGAAAAGCGTATAGCCGAGCTGATCCGCATGGATAGATACCTGAACCCCAAGGAAGTGGAGCTTTACCCTGCGTGGCTTGCCAAGCAGGAAGAACGCAGGCAGGAGCAGCAGGAGCGTCAAGCCGTTCGTGAGGTTTTGGACACAGCGCCACCGGCAAAGGAGCCTGATGAAGCTACTCACTACGAGTACCATCTGGGCGACAAGGTTTACTTCGGCGCTGATGAGTTTGAAATCCTGTCGCTGGCTGGTGACAGGGTTTTGCTTTATGACACCAAGTTTCCCCTGTTCCAGCGAGAGGAGACAAGAGCCGATTTTGAGCGAAAGGTGCAGGAGAACCCCCTTAACGACCATTTGAAGGTGCGAGACAGTGAAAGTTTAACCGTACCATCGGGCGTACAGAAAGAAGAGAGTTCAGAAATCAATGACCGTTTCCATGTAGTGGAGCTGGACAGGGGTTATCAGACCGCCTATGGCATCTGGGACGATGAACAGGAGGCTCAATATGTAGATGATGAGGGCGTCAGCGAGGAGTTCCTGAGCGAGTGGGAAGCCAATGCCTATGCAGAGAGGCTCAATACCGCTTGGAGGGAGCAGCCTGTTCAGGAAAAGCCCTCTCAGATTCAGGAATACGACCGGATAAAGGTAGAGAATCTCACCAGTGTTCTGTTGTACCAGAGCGGCGAAACCTTTGTGGCTTATCACGAGGACGCAAGAGTGCTTGGGGACTGTCTGGGGATTGCTCCGTCAACACAGGAGTTGGCAGAAACCTTAGAAGCTCCCATACAGATTCCAAGCGACCGCTTGCAGCTTTTCATCAACCTGTTAAATGACAGGGGCATTGATGTAGCTGTTTCGACCATTGAGGACGGGGAGCGGGTTACAAGAAACATCATTTCCACCAGTAAAGATGACCCCGTAGAGTCTCAGCCGGTGGGAAGGATTGAGTATCTCGGTTCAAACGGTGAGGTTGGGGAGAGCATCGAATACACCAACGAGTATTCATTCCTGAAAGACATTAAGGAGGAAAACTTCTACGGCTCCCCGATGAGCATAGTGCTTTATCGAAACAGGAGCGGGGAGACAATTTCTCAGGACTTCCTTTCCCAGCTTGACCCGCCGCCGCAGGGATTTAAGGTTGAGGACTTTGTTCCGAATCCTGAGCGACTGATGGAGCAGGCAAAGAACCTGATTAACAATTTTTGCGTTGATGAGTACAGCTCAGAGGCTGACTTTTCAGATCTGACGAGAGTAGGAATTGCCTACACGACCATTACAGACAAGGAGCTGGAGGTTCAGGTCGAGGTTGATCTTGTCCACTTCCAAATCAAAACCTTAGTTGAAAATCAGGTCGTGCGCTTTACGGAGTTCAAGAGCCTTGAGGATATGGTGGAGCATGGCTTGACCGGACTGAGCTTTGATGACCTTGTATCTGTACCGGATAGGCTGCTTACCCACTTTCTTGAGGAAGAACCACAAGAGCCGGACGAGTTTGAGGACATCGACCCTGAGCTTATCCGTATGCAGCTTGAGAGCGATGAACCAAGCCCCTTTGTGGAGCAGGTCATGGCAGATGTGGAGCGCCTTGCAGCGGCAGAGCAGAAGCCAGAGCCAGAGCTTGAGCAAGAAGAAACAGAGGTTCTGAAACCCTCTTGGGAGCAGAATAAGACAAGAGTTCAGACCTTTGACCTGCACCCAGATATTCCGATGGCAGAACGCCACACCTTTGATCTTGCAAATAACAAGGTCGAGGAAGTAAACAAGAAAGAGCGCTTCCACAGGAATTATGCGGCGATAAAGGTCTTGAAGGACTGTCAGAGCGAAAACCGTTTTGCAACACCCGAAGAGCAGATTATCTTGTCGAAGTATGTCGGTTGGGGTGGTATTCCAGAGGTCTTTGACGAGGGTGCAGATTCTTGGCATACAGAATATGCGATGCTAAAGGACATTCTGACACCCGATGAGTATAACTCGGCAAGGGAGAGTGTTCTGACAGCGTTCTACACCCCACCGGAGGTCATTCAGGGCATTTACAAGGTGATGGAGCGCATGGGCTTTCGAGAGGGGAACATTCTCGAACCCTCCTGCGGCATCGGCAACTTCATCGGTATGCTGCCGCCGGAAATGCAGCAGGCGAAGATGTACGGCGTTGAAATCGACACCATTTCGGCTGCAATCGCTCAGCAGCTTTACCAGCGCACCTCTATCGCTGCCCAGCCCTTTGAAGAGGCAAATATCCCTGACAGCTTCTTTGACGCTGTTGTGGGCAATGTGCCTTTTGGCGACTTTAGTGTTGCAGATAAGAGATACGACAAGCACCACTTCCTAATCCACGATTACTTCTTTGCGAAATCACTTGATAAACTCCGTCCCGGCGGAGTGATGGCTTTGGTGACGAGCAAGGGGACAATGGACAAAGAGAATAGCTCTGTGCGAAAGTATATCGCACAGAGGGCTGACCTTCTCGGCGCTATCCGATTGCCCAACAATACCTTCAAGGGCAATGCCGGTACAGAGGTTGTGTCCGATATTCTCATTTTGCAAAAGAGAGATCGACTGATTGATCTTGAACCGGATTGGGTGCATCTGGATACGGACGAGAACGGCATAAAGATGAACTCCTATTTCGTCCAGCACCCAGAGATGATTCTCGGAGAGGTCAAAATGGTGTCCGGTCGCTTCGGCGAGGAAATGACCGTCGTTCCCTTTGAGGGCAGCGACCTTGGCAGTTTGCTTGATGAAGCGGTTGCCAATATTCATGGTGAAATCACAGAGTATGAGCTGGACGATGAGCTTGGCGATGAGGACAATTCAATCCCCGCTGATCCTACTGTCCGCAACTTTTCCTACACCATACTGGACGATAAAATCTACTACCGAGAAAACTCCCGCATGACCCCTGTGGAGGTGTCGGCAACAGCAGAGAACCGCATTAAGGGCATGATCCGCATACGGGATACCGTAAGAAATCTGCTTGAAATCCAAACTGAGGGGTTCCCAGATGACCAGATACAGGCGGCTCAAAAGAAGCTGAACGAGCTATATGACCGCTTCACAGCAAAGTACGGGCTAATCAATTCCCGTGCCAATGTCTCTGCCTTTTCGCAGGACAGCTCGTTTTCGCTTCTCTCCGCATTGGAGATTCTTGATGAGGAACAGAACCTTGAGCGCAAGGCGGACATCTTCACTAAGCGCACGATAAAGCCCCATGTGCCGGTCACTTCGGTGGATACGGCGAGTGAAGCACTTGCGGTGTCGCTGGGCGAAAAGGCTCGGATTGACATGGATTATATGAGTTCCCTCTGTGGTAAGACTGAAAAAGAAGTCTATGAGGACTTGAAGGGCGTTATCTTCCTGAACCCCATGTACGGTTATGGAACGGCAACTGAGCCGAAATATCTGATGGCGGACGAGTATCTATCCGGCAATGTCAGGGAAAAGCTGGCGTGGGCGAAACGCTCCGCAGAGGTCTATCCTGATGATTTTACAGTCAATGTCGAGGCGCTGGAAAGGGTGCAGCCGAAAGACCTGACCGCAAGTGAAATCTTTGTGCGTTTGGGTTCAACATGGGTGCCTCCTGAGATTATTCAGCAGTTCATCTATGAGTTTTTGGATACGCCCCGCTATGCTCAATGGAACATCAAGGTTCATTACTCGCAGTTTTCCAGCGAGTGGAACATTGAAGGGAAGAGCTATGACCGCAGCAATGTCAAAGCCTACAGCACTTACGGTACAAACCGTATCAACGCCTACAAGATAATCGAAGAAACCCTCAACCTGAAAGAAGTCCGAATCTTTGACTATGTTGAAGATGTGGATGGTAAGAAAAAGCCGGTTCTCAATGCCAAAGAGACCGCCATTGCACAGGCAAAACAGGAGCAGATCAAGCAGGGCTTTCAGGATTGGGTGTGGAAAGACCCACAAAGGCGAGAGCTTCTTTGCAAGATTTACAACGAGAAGTTCAACTCTACACGACCCAGAGAGTATGACGGTAGTCATATCGTTTTCTCTGGCATGAACCCTGAAATCGAGCTGCGGGAACATCAGAAAAATGCTGTGGCGCACATTCTCTATGGCGGAAATACCCTGTTGGCACACGCCGTTGGCGCTGGCAAGACCTACGAAATGACCGCAGCGGCTATGGAGTCAAAAAGGCTCGGTCTGTGTAGCAAATCGCTGTTTGTCGTCCCGAACCACTTGACTGAACAGTGGGCGGCTGAGTTCTTGCAGCTCTACCCTGCGGCGAATATCTTAGTCGCCACGAAGAAAGATTTTGAGACGAAAAACCGCAAACGCTTTTGCGGGAGAATTGCCACCGGCGACTATGATGCCGTCATCATCGGGCATTCGCAGTTTGAAAAAATCCCCATGAGCATCGAAAGACAGATCGCCCTTCTGGAGAGAGAACGAGACGAAATCGTTGATGGAATCCGTGAGCTGAAAGAAAACCGAGGTGAAAAGTTCTCTGTTAAGCAGCTCGAAAAGAGCAAAAAGAATATCGAACTCAAGCTCAAAAAGCTCAATGACCAGGGCCGCAAAGATGATGTCGTAACCTTTGAAGAGCTGGGCATAGACCGCCTGTTCATTGATGAAAGTCATTACTACAAGAACCTATACCTCTACACAAAAATGAGGAATGTGGGTGGTATTGCTCAAACAGAGGCGCAGAAGTCATCTGACCTGTATATGAAGTGCCGCTACCTTGATGAGCTGACCGGAGGGCGTGGGACGGTCTTTGCGACCGGCACACCAATCAGCAATTCGATGGTAGAGTTGTACACGATCCAGCGTTATTTGCAGTACGGGACGCTCGAAAAACAGGGCTTGCAGCACTTCGATTCATGGGCGTCCAGTTTTGGTGAGACCGTTACGGCGGTGGAGTTGAAGCCGGAAGGGACGGGCTACCGAACAAAGACACGCTTTGCAAAGTTCTTCAATTTGCCTGAGCTGATGTCCATGTTCAAAGAGGTTGCGGACATCAAAACTGCTGATATGCTCGACCTCCCTGTGCCGAAAGCCAACTACCACAATGTCGCTGTGAAGCCATCAGAGATGCAAAAAGAAATGGTTGCAGGGCTTGCTGAAAGAGCAGAAAAAATCCGAGGTGGTGGGGTTAATCCAAGCGTGGACAATATGCTCACCATTACCAACGATGGCAGAAAGCTCGCTCTTGACCAGCGATTGATAAACGATATGCTGCCTGATTTTGAGGGCAGCAAGGTAAACGCCTGCGTAGAGAATGTCCACCGAATTTGGCAGGAGACCACCGACAAGAAATCGGCACAGCTTGTGTTTTGCGACCTATCAACCCCTAAGAATGATGCAGAGTTCTCTGTCTATAATGACATCCGCAAAAAGCTGATAGAACGAGGAATACCGGAGAATGAGATTCGGTTTATCCACGAGGCGGACACAGAGATAAAGAAGCAGGAGCTATTCAAAAAAGTCCGAAAGGGCGAGGTTCGAGTGCTTATGGGGTCAACCCAGAAGATGGGCGCTGGCACCAACTGTCAGGATAAACTCATAGCACTTCACGATATTGATTGCCCGTGGCGTCCGTCTGATCTGGAGCAGCGCAGCGGGAGAATTGTCCGTCAAGGAAATGAAAATCCAGAAGTGGATATCTACCGCTATGTGACGGAGGGAACCTTCGATGCCTACTTGTACCAGCTTATCGAGGGGAAACAAAAGTTTGCAAGCCAGATTATGACGAGCAAATCACCGGTCAGATCTGCGGAGGACATAGACGCAACTGCGCTCAGTTACGCAGAAATCAAGATGCTTGCGACCGGAAATCCGTATATCAAAGAGAAGATGGACTTGGACATTCAGGTTCAGAAACTGCGTTTGATAAAGTCCAGCTTCCTCTCTGAAAAGTATGCGCTGGAGGACAAGATACTCAAGTATTACCCCCAGCAGATTGCCACGCTGCGTGAAGCCATTGCGGGGCTTGAAGCTGACGGAAAAACGAGGCTCGATCACGCA
Organism: Neglectibacter sp. X58; assembly: GCF_009936035.1. Classification (GTDB taxonomy): domain Bacteria; phylum Bacillota; class Clostridia; order Oscillospirales; family Acutalibacteraceae; genus Acutalibacter. The sequence continues at coordinate 16,233 of NZ_QWEO01000042.1, forward strand.
AAGCCGACTGATGACCGCTTCATTGGTATGGTGGTTCAGGGTGTATCACATTCCGAAAAGGCAGATGCAGGCAAGGCTATCATTGAAGCCTGCAAACAGATGGAAAGTCCCGACCCCATTCCGCTGGGAAGCTATAGAGGGTTTCATTTGGAGCTGTCCTTTGATACAGTGGAGCGTGTCTATATGGTGAAGATTCAGGGCGAGACGAGCCGTAAGATCGCCCTCGGTGATGATGTTTTCGGTAACATCTCCCGTATCGACAACGCTATTGAGCGCATCCCAGATGACCTTGAGGACAAGCGCATTGCCCTTGAAAACGCAGAAAAACAGCTTGAAAATGCCAAGGCGGAGGTCGAAAAGCCCTTTTCAAAGGAGGAAGAGCTTAATCAAATGACCGCAAGGCTGAAAGAGTTGGACATTCTCTTGAACCTTGATAAAAGAGAGAATGAGATGGCTGACGATGTGCCGGACGAGGGTGACGGGCTTGAGCAGGAGAAGGACAGGAGCAGGGAGAGATAAGTTATGTGTCCGAACTGCTCAATGCGGTATGGTACTGACCATGCCGCATTTACATAGCCGAAAGATCTGTTCAATCGGTTTTCCGGCTGTGAATACAAAGAAGGAGGTGCCATAATGGAGGAACGAGACTATAACTCTGAGCTTTACGAAAAGATGGCGGCGGAGCAGGGGAAATATCGAAGCTGGCTTCTTTCTCAGGAGCCGAGTGAGATTCTCAACCACACTTATGAGTACACCATGCGTGAGGACATTGTAATGGCGATGGAGAATCTGGAGCTTTCCCCGAAGAGAGCAAAGGCTCTTTTGAAGTCGCCCAGCCCTCTGGATGATGTGTACAAGGAGTTTCAGGATCGTGAGGTCGAACACATGGATACGATCAGAGACTCTATTGAGAGCCGAGCCGATCAGGTAATCAAACGAGAAAGCACAAGGGAAAGCCGGTGAAAAACAATGCCTTATATTGCACCGGAGGTCATCGAGCAGGCAAGACAGATTGACCTTTTGACCTATCTGCAAGCCTGCGAACCGGACGAGCTTGTCCGCATTTCTCCTAACAATTATTGCACTCGTACCCATGACAGCCTTAAGATCTCCAACGGGAAATGGATGTGGTGGTCACATCGAATAGGCGGATACAATGCCCTTGACTATCTGGTAAAAGTCAAGGGTATTTCTTTTGTAGAAGCCGTAGAAACGCTGATGGGTGGAGGTTCGATTATGCCGAGCGTGGTATGCGCTGCACCGAAAAAAGAGCAGCCGAAGGTCTTGCTTTTGCCGGAAAGAAGCCCCACAACAGATAAGGTTACAGAATATCTTTTCGGCAGAGGAATCGACTATGGCATCATCGAATACTGCATTTCTCAGGGGCTTATCTTTGAGAGCCTACCGTACCACAACGCCGTTTTCGTGGGCTATGACCATGAGAGAAAACCCAGATATGCAGCGTTTCGGGCGACAAACAGCACCCGTATTATGGGAGACTGTTCCGGCAGCGACAAGCACTATTCCTTTCGGATAGCGGACAGTAAGAGTGAAGAGCTGCACCTGTTTGAGTGTGCCATTGACCTGCTATCCTTTGCTACTTTGGAGCTGATGGAAGGGCGAGATTGGAGGGAGAAAAACCTTGTTTCGCTCTCCGGCGTGTATCTGTCAAAGAAGAGACCGGAGGAAAGCAAGACCCCAATGGCATTGTCACAGTTTCTTGGTGACAATCCTCATATCAGGAAAATCACCCTGCATTTTGACAACGATGCGGCGGGGAGAAGTGCGAGCATGGCGCTTAAAACGAAGCTGGGAGACCAGTATGAGATTACAGACCGCCCGCCACAGTACGGCAAGGACTATAATGATTTCCTCTGCCGGAGGCTGGGCATTTCCAGAGAAAAACACAGCGAAAGGAGAGAAGAACGCTGATGAAGATTAAAATTTATCAGGTGAGCATGGAGCGTGATTCCGAAAATCTTGCCTTCATGGGCAGCGACTTTGTGAAGAAAAAGCATGGTGATTTGAGCCTCGACAGCTCAGTCTATGACAGCGTATTCGAGGGGACTGTCGAGTGCAGAAGCCTTGAAGATGTGTATGATGTATTCAATAAGAGACACCCCACCGGCTATAAAGCCCGGTCGCTGTCGGTCTCTGATGTGGTCGAGGTACTGGAAGCTGAGAAAGTAAAAAAGGGCTTCTATTTCTGCGACAGCTTTGGGTTTAAGGAGGTTTCTTTCGACCCCACCAAGGCGCAGCAGAGCGAGAGGTTCTGCGATTACGACCAGCTCAAGACCATCGAAGTGCTGCTTGTGCAGCCGGACAAAGCGCCCCAGCTTATCAGAATTGAGGACAGTCTGGCAGCAATGCAGGCGGTTGTCGGCGGTGACATCGAGGAATATATGCCCTTCTCTGACGAGGTTGCGCTCATCTGCAACGAGGAAGGAAAGGTCAACGGACTGCCCTTGAACCGTGCAATTTACGCCGAGCCGGTTGAGGTGGACATGACCTATCAGGAGATGAAAAACCATTTTCGGGAGGTCGAGAAAGAGTACGGTGAACACATCACCGGCTATATCGTTTTCTCACAGGACAGCTTTACGAAGCCCTATTCTTTGGAGTCCAGAACCTATGTGGTGTCCAGCGACAACAAGGCATTTCAGCCGAACAAGGGCGGCTATTCCATCTTTGCAGAAGCGCTTGATGGGACGGATCAGGGTGTTCGTCTGGAGCAGTATATGGCGGAAGAGTATGGCGGTAAGGACGGTTGGAAGGTGGAACGCTGCTATATGAAGAACGACTCTCGTGAGATGCTTGACATCATTGCGGGAGATTTTTTTATTGTCGCAGCACCCATTGAGAGCGAGAGGTTTGAGAGCCTGACCCCTGAGCAGGTGAAGAAATATCAGGAGAAGTTCAAGAACCCAGAGCGTTTTTTCCGTACTGAAAGCGGTATCGCTGCCGTTCCTTACAAGCCGGTCTCAAAGGAAATGGAGCGATAATCTGCGAGAAAGCGACGGACGGGAGAATGTCTGTATCATCTTAACGAGCAGACCCTTTTTACTCCTATCGGCGCAAAAACGGTAGTGTCATTTAGGGGTTCCCCCTAATACCCCATCTATGAAAGGAGAGTTTGCCTATGAAGCGAACGATTAAAAAGCAATTCTGGTTTTCCAAAGCGGAAGCTCAGGATTTGCAGAAGAAAGCCAAGCGCACCTGCCTGACGGAAGCGGCGCTTGTCAGGCTTCTGCTGAAAGGATATGAACCAAGAGAGAAGCCGGACGATAGATTCTACGATGTCATGCGAGAACTGTCTGCCATCGGCAACAACATTCACCAGCTATCAGCAAAAGCAAATGCCTTGAACTTCATCGACGCTCCGGCGCTTGCAAAGGAAGCCGAACGCTGGCATAAGTTTCAGGCTGATGTTGAGAGAGTGTTTCTGCGACCGGAGCAGAGCGGTTTGAAGTGGCAGTAACAAAGCTGTGGGCGGTAACGGTCAGACTTGGTACTGTGCTGGACTACGCCACGAATCCAGAGAAAACCGAAAAATCCAAATCAAGGTTCAGCGATGCTGACTATCAGGCGCTTCGTGATGTGCTTGCCTATGCAAAGGACGAGGAGAAAACCGAGCATGAGTTTTTCTGTGAGGGGATTAACTGCAATGTGGCAACTGCACGAGAGCAGTTTGTCTCTGTTAAGGAGCAGTTCGGTAAATCCGATGGAATCCAAGCCTATCATGGCTACCTGAGCTTTAGGGAGCAGGACATCACGCCGGAGTTGGCGCAGAAGATCGGAATGGAGTTTGCAAACGAGGTGTGGGGGAAGAGGTTTCAGGTTGTTGTGACAACACACCTAAATACAAAGCACCTGCATTGTCATTTCGTCATCAACTCGGTTTCTTTTGCAGATGGAAAGCGTCTGCATGGGGAGGAGAAAGCATGGTTTAAGTTTCATCAAATTGCGGATACCTTGTGCCGCAAGTATGGACTCCATGTGATAGAAAATCCACAACGCAACGCCCCGCCCACTCACCTGACTGTTATGGACAAGGCGGGAATGCCCACGAGGTACAATGTGGTGCGAGCCGCCCTCGATGAAGCCATTGCCCAAAGCTCCAACAGGAGGCAGCTTGAGTACGCCCTCAAAGAGATGGGTTACTCGTTCGATTTCAATGACCGGCACAAATACTGGACGATTTTGCCCAAGGGAAGCAAGAAGCCGATCCGTCTGTACCGGCTTGGTGAGGAATATGCCAATGACCGGATTATGGATCGGCTGAAAGAAAATCAGGGAAAGGTTTTGATGCGGACATTCCAGCGTGAAGCGCCCAAGCCCCGCCAGTATGCGCTTGTCACTCGTGAGCAGCGTATCCGTAGGGTGGGCGGGCTGAAAGGTCGTTATCTTTATTACTGCTACAAACTGGGATACCTCCCAAACTATAAGAAGCAAAGTCCAACGAGGGTTCACTACCTTTTGAGAGATGACCTGATGAAGCTGGACGAATTGAGCGCACAGACAACGCTGCTATGCAGACACCAGATTGGTACTGCTGAGCAGCTTTTTTCGTATCGAGCCTCGGTTGAGGAAGAAATCAAAGTGCTTACCGCCAACAGAACGCATCTCCGAAATGAAATCCGAAGAGTGGATATATCAGATGAAAGGCTGTTAGCGGCAAAGGGCGAGATTTCTGAGATCTCCGAGAAACTGAAAAGGCTCCGCAGAGAGTTGAAGCTCTGCGATGGGATTGCGGAGCGCTCCGGTGTGATTCAAGAGAAGCTGGAGAAGGTCATCGCAGAGGAAGAAATCATGCAGAGAAAGGAGAGAAGGTTCTATGACAAGCAGCGGTGACGCAGCGGAACAGGTTGTCCGGTTATCCCTTGAGGGCTTCGAGGTTGCCGCAAAACTGACCGGTTCGGCTGCAAAGGAAGTTGCCATTCTGCTGGCGTCGGTCTTGAAGCAGGAAGTCACGCAGTCAGGAAAGACCAGAGGTAAGGCAAGACTGACCAGTATGATTAAGTCCGGCAAGGAGCTGAAGGTGTTTTCGCTCCCGCAGAAGGACTTGAAGAAGTTTACCGAACACGCCAAGCGCTACGGCGTTCTGTATTGTGTCCTTCGTGACCGGAACACCAACGCCCCTGATGCTCAGATAGATATTATCGCCAGAGCTGAGGACGCATCTAAAATCCAGCGCATCGTGGATCGCTTCGAGCTTGGTACAGTGGACAAGGCATCTATCGTCTCGGAAGCAGAGCGGGATGTTGCCGAGCGGGAGGCGATGGAGCGAGAGGTTCCCTCCAAGACGATGGGAGAGCGCATTGTTGAAGAGGCGATGGGCAAAGGCAAGCAAAAGGAACGAAACGAACAGGAAAACCCTACTGCCGCAAAGACAGAAAAAAGCCCTCTGTCCGAGCAGCGCTTAGAGCGGGACGATACGCACACTGACAAGGGTGCTGCGAAGTCAGCCGAAAAAAAGCCTTCCGTAAGGGAAAAGCTGAACGGCTATAAGGCTGCGGCGGCAAAGCAGAAGGAAGCAGAGCGTGTCGAGCCTGAGACCGACAGGGGAAAAGTGGAGAGGGGCAAGCCCCGTCAGACCGTCCACCAACAGTCTGCGGTAAAGAAGAAAAAACCGAAAGAGAGGTAATGACTATGACAAGCAATTTTAAGCCGAAGCGGGCGGAACAGAGCCAGCGCCCGCAGCTTTCCACAGAGGAATGGATGGCAAAAAAGCAGGCGGAGAAAGAGGAAGTCTATGCGGTCATAGATGAGACTGCAAAAGAGGTTTTGTCCGATCCTGCCAAGTTGCAGGGCTTCCTCGATACGCAGAGCAGAATGGATCGGTACTCTGCGGCAAACGCCCTGTTGATTTTCAAGCAATACCCCAGCGCCACCCAGCTCAAGAGCTTCGGGGATTGGGGAGAGGAGAATGTGAAGATCAACAAGGGCGAAAAGAGCCTGTCCATTCTTGAGCCGGTAGAGTACACCAAGAAAGACGGGACGCCGGGGATCGCCTACAATGTGAAAAAGGTCTTTGATGTGGCGCAGACCAATGGGAAGCGCCTGCCTGCGCCCAGCGTGAACCGAGACCCCCAGCAGCTTGTGGCGGTTATGCTGGATACTGCTCCGGTGAAAGTTGAGGTTGCAGATGAGTTGCCTTTCCCTGAAATGGGAGCGTTCTACAACAACGATAAGCAGACCCTCTATATCAAGCGGGATATTGGCGACAGCGTTGCCCTTTGTCAGTGTGTGGCGCAGGAGCTTGGACACGCCCAGCTTGCCATCAACAGCGAGGCATACAGCCGCAGGGACTCCGGTTTTCAGGCGGTTTGCATTGGATATATGGTCTGCAAGAAGTACGGCGTGGACACCCAGAACTTCGCCATTGGGCGGGTGCCGGACGAGCTTGCCAAAGCCGAGCCAAAGGAGCAGCGTGATGTTCTGTCCAAGACCCGCACAGCGATGAGCGAGATCTGCTCCAGAGTATCCGATGAGCTTTACCGCCAGAAGCAGGAACGGAGCAAGGACAGGGAGAGATAAGGGGGGCAGAGAATGAACGAGAGACGGTATTTTGTCGCTCTGGACGATTACGAGCATGGGGTTGTCATTCGCTCTCTGAACGATAAAAAGACCGAGCTTCGGAGCGAGGGCAAGGCGACGGATGCTGTTGACGATCTGATTATCAAGATTGGCAATGCCCCCAGCAAAAAGTTCAGGGTAATCGAGAAAGACAGGCGGAGCCATGACGAGAGATAATGACCGGCAGAGCGCCATCATTCTTTCCATCATCGGTATTGTTCCTGTCGTGTGGGTTGCGCTTCTGATTGCGCCTTCTGTCTCAGGCGGGCTTCCAGAGATTCTTCCCAAGTTGGCGACGGTGTTCAATGAGCCGTTTCAAATAGAGCTGTGCGAGGACAGTCTGCGGACTGTCCTCATTTTGCTCCTGAGCTATGGCATGGGTATCGGGATTTACTTCTCCACACGCAGGAACTACCGCCGCAGGGAGGAACATGGTTCTGCCAAGTGGGGCGATGCAAGAGCGATAAGCCGGAAGTATCAGCAGTCGCCGCCCTCCAACAACAAGCTGATGACCCAGAATGTGAAAATCGGCTTGAATGCCAAGAAACACCGGCGCAACCTGAACACGCTGGTCTGCGGTGGAAGCGGTGCGGGCAAAACAAGGTTCTATTGCAAGCCCAATCTCATGCAGGCAAACACCTCGTTTGTAATCCTTGACCCAAACGGAAAAGAAGTTTTAGGATATATATTGCAAGCAGTCCATTGAATATGGCTGCGAATAAAAGACGGAAAGGAGGTCAGAAAGTGCCTAAAATCAGGGATTTTAACAGAGTTACAGCCCTCTATGAAAGGCTGTCCAAGGATGATGAGAAGTCAAAAGGACGTAAAGCCAAGTTATTTTTTTCGGCATCCATAGGGGATGCCGTTTTTGCTTTATTGGATAGCCCCGACAAATTTGTAGTAGATAGTAATGCGCTTTTCCTTTCCCTTGCGGCAGCGCCCCATACCCGGCGTTTCATAAATCGTAATCCGGTCAATCAGTTCGTGAAGCATGAAGCGGTCGAGTTTTTCAAAGCTGGTGTATTTTCGGATAAGGGCTGCGAAGCGGTCAATATCGGCTTTGGTATCCCGAACCTTTTCCAGCGCCTTTTCCATCTCTGCAATGTTCGCTTTCAGCGTTGCCCGTTCCGTATCGTAATCTGCGATAAACATGGTAAAGATGTGGTCGGGCAGCTTGCCGCTCATATTGTCCTCGTAGGTGCGTTTCAGCTTCATATCCAGGTCAGCCAGCCGCTTCTTTGCCGATGCAAGGTCGCGCTTCATCGTTGCCGTCTGCTTCTGCTGGTCGGCGCATTTCAGTTCCATGAGCCTTTGTGCGGCTTTCTCCGCGTCCTCGCTGAACAGTTTTGCATTGCGGCGGATGTCCTCAAGCACTGCCTGATGAAAGGTGTCACGGTTGATGTAGTGGCTGGAGCAGGCTAATTGTCCAATCGCGTGGCTGCGCCCGCAGTTGTAGTAGAAGTATTTTTGCTGGCTTACCTTGGGCAGCATGGAGGTTCCGCAGGCTTCACAGAAGAACAGCCCAGCAAATAAATCGGGTTCGTCTTTTGCCTTAATGGTCTTTTTCCGCGCTCCCATGCGTTTCTGTGCTTCGTCAAATAATTCCCGCGACACAATAGGCTCGTGCATATCAGGGACAACCACCCAATCTTCTTTTGGGATGGGTTCCCGCTTCTTGCTGCGATAGGATGGCGTGTACTGCCGTCCCTGCACCATGCTCCCTACATAGATTTCGTTTTTGAGCATGAACTGCACATAAGTCCGTGTCCAGAAGTGGCGGCGTTCAAATTCGCCATCCCGTTCAGGGTTGTGCTTGCGGAAACGTGTGTATTCCTTGGGGGATAAGATGCCCTCATTATTCAGGGCTGTTGCAATGCTCCTTGACCCAATCCCTGCCGCGCACATTTCAAACATCCGCCGGACAACCGGCGCGGTTTCCTCGTTGATAATCAGCTTGTGCTTATCGTCAGGATGCCGCAGGTAGCCGTAGGGGTCGAGTGCGCCAAGGTATTCACCGCGTCTTGCTTTGGTATGGAGCGTGGACTTGATTTTTGTGGAAATATCCTTGGCGTACATATCGTTTAGGATGTGCTTGAACGGCGTAATATCCATGCTGCTGGTTTGGTTCAGCGTGTCAACGCCATCGTTCAGGGCAATGTAGCGTACATGGCGCTCCGGGAAATAAATCTCGGTGTACTGCCCGCACATGATGTAGTTACGGCCAAGGCGGGAGAGGTCTTTGGTAATGACCAGGTTGATGCGCCCTTTTTCAATGTCGGCAATCATCCGCTGAAAGCCGGGACGATCAAAATTCGTACCTGAGAATCCGTCGTCGATATAGGTATCGACAACCTCCCAGCCCTGTTTCTGCACATACTCGGCCAGCAATGCCCGCTGGTTCCCAATGCTCATAGATTCGTGGTCGGCCCCATCTTCGGAAGAAAGCCGGCAATAGATAGCGGCTCTGTAATTCTGTTGTTCCCTCATAAAACTGCCTCCTTATCAGTCCGAGAAACAACAGGGTTTATGCTCGTCTGTCATCTATACTATACCACATTAAAGCGTTAAAGTCAAGCTGACAGCCTGCTGCTTCTGACGATATTGCACACATATTTTAACTGCTTGTGTCGTAAAGGATTTTCTTTACGGCGGCTTCGTGGATGGCTTCGCTTGCCGTCCTTGTGCCGCTGAAAACACTGACCACCCGGATGGTGTCGCGCCCGATGGTAAGCTGGTAGCCCTGCTCGGACGGCTCCACAGCGGGGGATTTTGGCTCTTTCGTTACTGTGTCCATACAAACCTCCCTTGCAATGAAAAGGGCCGCAGACGGGATAGTCTGCGGCTCCTATGTACGTTTTCCCATCAGCCCTTGAAGCGGTAGGGCAGCTTGCGCCCGCCGCGCTGCTGGGTGTTATACTTTTCCAGAATGACGCGGGCGAACCGGAGGGCGGCTTTATTGGTGGAGAAGTCCATCTTGCCGCGCCGGATGATTTCCTCCGGGTCAACCGCAGACAGCCGCTTGATGAAAGAGCGGTCGTCCAGTTCGGTTT
>NZ_QWEO01000043.1 GCF_009936035.1 Neglectibacter sp. X58
CTGATTTTCATGGGTATTGACTACCTGACCGGCCTGATCGTGGCCGGAGTGTTCCACAACTCAGAGAAAACGCCTAATGGCACATTGGAAAGCCGGGCCGGTTGGAAGGGCCTTTGCCGCAAAGGGGTAACACTCTTGGTAGTGCTGGTAGCTTGCCGCCTGGATTTAGTGACCGGGGCCAATTTCATCCGCGATGCGGTTGTGATTGGCTTTATCGCCAATGAAACAATATCCATTGTTGAAAATGCAGGGCTTATGGGTATTCCTATTCCGGCGGTGATCATGCAGGCTATTGACGTACTCAAACATAAAGCGGAAGGTGGTGAAGAAAATGACTAGGGGTGTAGATATTTCTGTCCATAACGGGAATGTTGATTTTAATGCCTTGAAAGCGGCGGGAATTCAGTTTGTGATTATCCGCTGTGGCTATGGCAGTGATTTCACATACCAGGATGATGAGCGCTTTGCCGAAAACGTCCGCAAAGCGGAAGTCGCCGGGATGCCTTGGGGGACTTACCTCTATTCCTATGCCCTTGACCGGGATATGGCAAAGAGTGAGGCCCAGCACGTTCTCAGGCTTTTGGGCGACAAGAAACCCGCCTATGGTGTGTGGTATGATGTGGAGGATGAACAGCAGGCCGGGGCCGATCTGGTTTCTATCTGTGAAACCTTCTGCACGGCCATTGAAAAGGCCGGGTTGTATGTGGGAGTATATTCGGCCTTGTCTTGGTGGAATAGCCACCTGAACAATTCCCGGCTGGATCGGTGGGATAAATGGGTTGCCCAGTGGAACAGCGTGTGTGAGTATGCCAAGCCCTATGGCATTTGGCAGAATACAGACCGCTTGACCATTGGCGGCAAAGCCTTTGATGGCAACTTTGCCTATAAGGATTACCCCGCCCTGACCGGTCCGAAAAAGGCAAAGGAGGAAGCGAAAGTGAGTTATGAGCAGTTCAAAGAGTACATGGCCCGGTATCAGAAAGAGCAGGGCGAAAAGCCGGTAAGCGGCTGGGCTGAAAAGGCCGTGGAACACGTCAAAGAAACTGGCGCTATGATAGGGGATGGAAACGGCAAATTCCGGCCCCAAAGCCCCGTGACCCGGCAGGAATTGGCCCAGGTTCTTTATAACCTGGACACCCGGAAAACGTGATACTCTTTTGTCACTATCAGAGCCGATTTTCCCCTATTTGAGTAAAGCAGATATTTAAGCGAACCCTTGAAAATACTGCTTTTCCTTGCCTTGCGCAAATCTGAAATTTATGGTATAATAACCTTACAGGTTATTGTACTTGATTTAAATTGCCCCGCCCGGTTCTTCCCTCCGGTCAGACGGGCGATGGGCACAATACCAACGCGCTTACGACAGCAGAACCAACAGCCAAAGAGGCCCGGCGGGGCCGGGAGAGGAGCAAGTCTATATGGAAAAGGAATTTGACGTACAGGCACAGCAGTTGCGGCTTTTGAACCTGCGGGTGTGGAAGGACGGGGGCCTGGTGCTCTCAAAGGACTATGACAGCGAAATGCGGCGCAACCAGTATTCCGCCAGCAAAAGCTTTACCAGCGCGGCGGTAGGCATTGCGGCAGGGGAGGGACTTTTGTCCCTGGACGAGAGGCTTGTGGACGTTTTCCCCCGGGATATCCCGGCAAAGCCCTGCGAAAACCTGGAAAAAGCCAGGGTGCGGGACTTGCTCACCATGGGGCTGGGCCAGGGGCAGGGGTATCTTATGGGAGAGCAGCGGCCCTTCCTCCAGGAGGAGGACTGGGTGAAATATGCCCTCTCCCTGCCTTTTGAGTACGCGCCGGGGGAAAAGTTTGTCTATAATAATGTAGGGCCTTATTTAGCCGGCGTGCTGGTGCAGCGCCGGGCCGGGTGCGACCTGGTAAGCTACCTGACCCCCCGGCTCTTTGCCCCCATGGGCATCCAGCGGCCCACCTGGGAGACAGATCCCCAGGGCTTCACCTTTGGGGCGGGCGGACTGTTCCTGTGCGTCAGCGAGCTTTTGAAATTCGGGCGGCTTCTGCTGCAAAAGGGCCAGTGGGAAGGCAGGCGGCTTATCCCGGCGGAGTATCTGGAAGAGGCTGTGAAAAAGCAGATAGAAAACGGCGAGGAGGGATACGGCTACCTGTTCTGGCGGGGGGAGAAAAATTCCTACCGGGCAGACGGCAAGTATGGCCAGTATGCCCTTGTGTTCCCGGAGGAAAACGCCGTCATCTGCACCAACGCGGAGCTGTTGGATCAGAGGAAGCTTCTTAGCTTCCTTATGGAAAACCAGCCGGCCCTGCTGGCAGGGAAGCTGTGATTCTCAGCGCCAGCCGCCGGACGGATATCCCGGCGCTGTACGGGCCATGGCTTTTAAACCGCCTGGGAGCCGGGGAGGTGCTGATACCCGACCCCTACCGGGCAGGGGCAGGCACCCGGCTGCTGTTTTCGCCGGAAACGGTGGACTGCCTGGTGTTCTGGACGAAAAATCCCTTGCCCTTCCTGCCCCTGCTGGAGGAGATAGAGGGCCTGGGCTATACCCGGTACTATTTTTCTTATACCGTCACAGCCTTTGGCCTGGAGATGGAGCCAGGCCTGCCCCCCATAAAAGAGCGGCTTGCGGCCTTTCAGGCTTTAAGCAGGCGGCTAGGCCCCAGCCGGGTGGACTGGCGCTTTGACCCCATCATCCTGGACAAAGAGCGCACCCCAGCCTGGTATGAGAAGCGTTTTGCCGCCTTGTGCCCTGTGCTGGCCCCTTATACCCAGCGGTGCATCCTCAGCTTTGCGGACTTTTACCGCCACCTGGGGAAGAATTTTCCCCGGCCCGGCCGGGAGGAGATGGAGGAGGCTGCCCAGCGGCTTTCGGAAGCTGCCCAAAAGCAGGGCCTGCCCCTGTTCACCTGCGCTGAGGAAGGGGACTTTTCCCCCTGGGGCATCAGGCATGGGGCCTGCATCGACAAAGGAAAGGTGGAGGAAACCGCCGGCTATCCGGTGGGCGTGAAGCCCCACCGGGGCCAGCGGGGGGCCTGCGGCTGTGTGGAAAGCGTGGACATTGGCGCCTACGGCACCTGCGTAAACGGCTGTGCCTATTGCTATGCCACCAAAAGCCGGGACGCGGCCCGCAGCCGCTATGCCGCCCACGACCCCCAATCCCCCCTGCTTACGGGCTGGCCCCAGGCGGGCACAGTTTGGCGGGAAAAGCGGGCTGTGTCCCTGGGCCTTGGGCAGCTTTCATTTTGACAGCCGCGCCCTGTTGAGGCCAAAACGGCTTGCAGCCGCCAAAACGCCCTGCCGGAACTGCGGGGGCTTCGCCCCGCACGCCGCCTTTCAGGCGGCGCAGGCGCGCCCTGGGCGCGCCCGGTTCCGGCGGGCGCGTGCCGGAAAGCGTTCAAACCATAAAATTGCAAAGAATGAGAAAATAACGGAGGAACTGCATTTGCCGGATAAACAATATTATGAAAATGAAGAACAGCCCCAGCGGGCACTTTTGGCAGGGATAGACACCGGAGAGTTTGACCCGGAAGCCTCTATGGCGGAGCTTTCCGAGCTTACCCGCAGCGCCGGGGCAGAGCCTGCCTTCACCCTGATACAGAAGCGCCCTTCGCCGGACGCCGCCACCTGCTTAGGCTCCGGCATGGCGGAGGAAGCCGGGGAACTGGTGAAGCGGGAGGGCCTTGACCTGGTGGTATTCGACCGGGAGCTAAGCCCCACCCAGATACGGAACCTGGAAAAGCTGTGCGGCGTGCGGGTTATCGACCGCACCATGCTGATACTGGATATTTTCGCCCTGCGGGCCAGAAGCCGGGAGGGCAAGCTTCAGGTGGAACTGGCCCAGCTTCGATATCTGCTGCCAAGGCTTATGGGCCAGGGCGCGTCCCTGTCCCGTTTAGGCGGCGGCATTGGCACTCGGGGGCCTGGGGAAACCAAGCTGGAAACAGACCGCCGCCACATCCGCAGGCGCATTGGCAGCCTGAAGGCCCAGCTAAAGGACGTGGAAGCGGCCCGCAGCGTGATAGACAAACGGCGGAGGAAAAACGGGACTGTAACAGTGGCCCTGGTGGGCTACACCAACGCCGGGAAAAGCACCCTGATGAACCGGCTGACCCAGGCCGGGGTGCTGGCGGAGGACAAGCTTTTTGCCACCCTGGATCCCACCGCCCGGGCCTTAAAGCTGCCCGGCGGCAAAACCGTCATGCTCATTGATACGGTAGGGCTGCTGCGCCGCCTGCCCCACCACCTGGTGGAGGCCTTCAAATCCACCCTGGAGCAGGCCGCCACAGCGGACATCCTGCTGAATATCTGCGACGCAAGCAGCCCGGAAGCCCGGGAGCATCTGGCTGTGACAGAGGAGCTGCTGCAAAGCTTAGGCGCCGGGGACAGGCCGGTTATCCCGGTGCTGAACAAGTGGGATGCGGTGGAGGACAAAACCCTTGCCCCCCGCCTGCCCGGGGCGGTGCATATCAGCGCCCTCACCGGAGAGGGGATAGAGGCCCTTCTTTCCCAAATTGAGGAGAACCTGCCGGAAAAAACCTTTGAGGTACAGCTTCTCCTGCCCTTTTCCAAAAGCGGCCTTGGGGCAAGGCTGCGGGAAGAAGGGGCGGTGCTGTCGGAGGAATATGTGGAAGAGGGCCTGCGGCTTACCGCCCGGGTGGACGAAAGGCTTTACGGGCTGGTGAAGGAATTTGATACAGGGGCGGCGGCCCATGGATAAAGCGCCCCTTTTCTGCATGTGCGCCCCCCTCTTGTACCGGGGCGTTTCTGGTCTGCTGGTAAGAATTTTGTAAAAAACTTTTCCCAAAATGTAAGGGATATCCCTGAAAAAACCAAAGATTCTCCCGTATACTATAGTTAGCGCAGTGCAAAGGAGAGAAAGGGTTGCTGTGCCGGCGTCTCTTTGCAGTAAGTGTGGGGGAGGTTTTTTGTTATGGCAAACGGGGACAGGAAAAAGAAAATCTGGACGGCCCTGGGGCTTATCGGGGGCCTTTTGCTTATGGCCGCTCTGTGCTTCTGGGCAGGAAAACCCATGCTGGAGCTTGTGTCCAACCCAGAGGGGTTCCGGGCCTGGGTGCGGGAGCAGGGCCTGTGGGGAAAGCTTGCTTTTGTGGGCATGATGGCCCTGCAAATTATCATCGCCTTCATCCCCGGGGAGCCGCTGGAAATTGGGGCGGGCTATGCCTTCGGGGCCATAGAGGGAACGGCCCTGTGCCTTTTAGGGGCGCTTTTGGGCGGGACGGCGGTGTTCCTCCTGGTGCGGCGGTTTGGCATGAAGGTGGTGGCAGTCTTTTTCCCAGAGGAGAAAGTGCGCGGCCTTTCCTTCCTCAAGGATGAAAAGCGGCTGAACCTGATAGCCTATATCTTTTTCCTGATTCCCGGCACCCCCAAGGACGTGATGACCTACATGGCGGGCCTGACCCCCATGAAGCTTCCCTTCTGGGTTTTCCTCACTCTCACCGCCCGCATCCCCTCGGTCGTCACCTCTACCGTCGGCGGCGACGCCTTGGGCGCTTCCAACTACACCGCCGCCCTCTGGGTGTTTGCGGCCACAGCCCTTATCAGCGGGGCCGGGGTGCTGCTATACCGGCGGTTTACCCGGCGGCAGGGCTGAAGCCCCGTCCCGCGCGGGCGCTTTCATGGGAAATGCCCCGGGGCTTTCCTCACATATAAAATGCATATTTTATGCATATAATGTATAACAGCCAGGCCCCAGGCCTTTTGAATGGGGACAGGCCCCACAGCGGCGCTCCAGTGTTTGTGCAAAAGAAACAGAAAAGTGCAGGGATAGTGCAGAGGTTTCTGCCCTATCCCTCTTTTTTTGAAAAGACTGCATAAATATGCATATACCCCTTGATTTTTCCGGAGGATGGTGTATAATAATGAATGTCCCAAAGACGATGAAATATGGAAAAAGAAAATACAAGCCCCACAGGAAAGGAAGCTGCGTTATGGCAAAGGAAATCAAAAAGGTAGTGCTGGCATACTCCGGAGGCCTTGACACCTCCATCATCATCCCCTGGCTGAAGGAAAATTACAACAACTGCGAGGTCATCGCCGTTTCCGGCGACGTGGGCCAGGGCACAGAGCTGGACGGCCTGGAGGAAAAGGCTAAAAAGACAGGGGCCTCCAAGCTGTATGTGCTGGATTTGAAGGAAGAATTTGTGCAGGATTACGTATACCCCACCGTAAAGGCCGGGGCTGTTTACGAGAATAAATATCTGCTGGGCACCTCCTTTGCCCGGCCCATCATTGCCAAGGGCATTGTGGAAATTGCCAAGAAGGAAGGGGCCGACGCCATCTGCCATGGCTGCACCGGCAAGGGCAACGACCAGGTGCGTTTCGAGCTGGCCATTAAGGCATACGCCCCGGACATGCAGATTATCGCCCCCTGGCGCGTTTGGGATATCAAGTCCCGGGAGGAGGAAATTGCCTATGCCGAGGCTCACAACATCCCCCTGAAAATCAGCCGTGAGACAAACTACTCCAAGGACAAGAACCTGTGGCACCTGTCCCACGAGGGCCTGGATTTGGAAGACCCCGCAAACGAGCCTCAGTATGAAAAGCCCGGTTTCCTGGAGCTGGGGGTGTCCCCCCTGCAGGCCCCGGACGTGCCCACCGCCATCACCCTGCACTTTGAAAAGGGCGTGCCCACCCAGCTTAACGGCGAAACCTTAAACGGTACCCAGATGGTGGAAGCCCTCAATAAGCTGGGCGGCGAAAACGGCGTGGGCCTGGCGGATATTATTGAGAACCGGCTGGTGGGCATGAAGTCGAGAGGCGTATACGAAACCCCCGGCGGCACCATTCTCTACCACGCCCACAACAAGCTGGAGGAGCTCTGCCTGGACAAGGAAACCTATCACTACAAGCAGCAGGTGGCCCTGAAGTTTGCAGACCTTGTCTACAACGGCCAGTGGTACACCCCTCTGCGGCAGGCCCTGTCCGCGTTCGTGGATTCCACCCAGGAGACGGTAACAGGCGATGTGAAGCTCAAGCTTTATAAGGGCAACATCATCGACGCGGGCGTTACCAGCCCCTATTCCCTCTATGACGAGGAAATCGCCACCTTTGACGAGGACGAGGTGTATAACCAGGCCGATTCCGCCGGGTTCATCAACCTCTTCGGCCTGCCCATCAAGGTGCAGGCGAAAAAGGGCCTGACCTACGATAAGTAAACGGCATATGGAACGGATAGACATCTATGACAAAGACGGCAGCCCCACAGGGATTGTAAAAGACAGGAGCGAACCCCTGGCAGAGGGGGAATATATCCTGGCTGTGGGCATGTGGATTGCGGACAGGGAAAACCGTATCCTACTCACCCAGAGAAGCATGGAAAAGCACTGGGCGCCCGGAAAATGGGAGAACACCGCCGGGCACGTGCAGGCCGGGGAAACCTGCGTGCAGGCAATTTTGCGGGAGCTGCGGGAAGAAACAGGCATTGCCGTCTCAGAAGAACAGCTGGTACATTTGGGCAGTGCGGCCTCGGGAAAATACTTCGGGGAAAACTATGGCGTGCGGCTGGACGTGCCTTTGGAGGATATCCGCTTCCAAAAAGGGGAAACCTGCGGGGCAAAATGGGTCACCTTTGAGGAATTCGCGGAAATGGGCCGCCAGGGAGAGCTTTCCCCCTCTGTGCTGGAACACCTGCAAGGGGGATATAAAGAAGCGTTCCTGGAATTTGTAGGCTGTCCCGGCAGCACAGCCCTGGATTTTTCATAATAAAAGCAGGCGGCAGCACTGAGGACAAAAACTCCCCAGTGCCGCTGCCATTCACCAGACAATCAGGTTTTGGGTCAAGCCTTTTTTAAAAGGCTTGTGGGGGTTCCGGGGGCAAAGCCCCCGGCAGAGTTTGAGGCGGAGCCTCAACCAAGGAGGAAAGCAGATGAAGCTGTGGAAAGGCCGCTTCCAGAAGGAAGCAGACCCCAAGACAAACGATTTCAATTCCAGCATTTCCATTGACAGCCGGATGGTCCGGCAGGACATTGAGGGGAGTATCGCCCACGCCGCCATGCTGGGGGAGTGCGGGATTATCGATAAAAGCGAAAGCGAAAAAATCCAGGCGGGCTTAAAAGCCATCCTTATGGACATAGAAAGCGGTGCCTTAGCTATAGACCCGGACGCGGAGGACATCCACACCTTTGTGGAGGGCGAGCTGACAAAGCGCCTGGGGGACGCGGGCAAGCGCCTGCACACCGCCCGCAGCCGCAACGACCAGGTGGCCCTGGACGTGCGGCTCACCCTGCGGGAGGACTGCGCGGGCCTGAAGGCCCAGATAAAGGAACTGATAACTGTGCTGTGCAAAAAAGCAAAGCAGCACGCCGGGGCCGTCATGCCCGGATACACCCATTTGCAGCGGGCACAGCCCATCACCTTTGGGCACCATTTAATGGCATACGCGGAAATGCTCCTGCGGGATTTAGGCCGCTTTGAGGACGCTTTAAAGCGCATGGACGTAATGCCCTTGGGCAGCGGGGCCTTGGCAGGCACCACCTACCCCCTGGACAGGGAGCTTACCGCAAAGCTCCTGGGCTTTTCCCAGGTGAGCCAGAACAGCTTGGACGGGGTATCTGACCGGGACTTCTGCGCGGAAATCGCCTTTGCCGTGTCCATGGCCATGGTGCATCTCTCCCGGCTGTGCGAGGAAATCGTGCTGTGGTGCTCCTGGGAATATAAGTTTATCGAGCTGGACGACGCCTTCTCCACCGGCTCCAGCATTATGCCCCAGAAGAAAAATCCTGATTTGGCAGAGCTTATCCGGGGAAAATCCGGCAGGGTGTTTGGCGACCTGATGGGCCTTCTCACCATGATGAAGGGCCTGCCCTTGGCCTATAACAAGGACATGCAGGAGGACAAGGAGGCTGTGTTCGACGCGGTGGATACCTTGAAGCTGTGCCTCACGCCTTTAATCCCCATGCTGGAAACCATGACGGTGCTGGAGAAAAACATGCGCTCTGCCGCCGCAAAAGGCTTTATCAACGCCACAGACTGCGCGGACTTCCTGGTGGCAGAAAAGGGCCTGCCCTTCCGGGACGCCTATAAAATCACCGGGGAGCTGGTGGCCCTGTGCATTGAAAAGGATGTAACCCTGGAAACCCTGCCTCTCACAGCGTATCAGGCTGTGTGCCCCGCCTTTGACGAAGGGGTGTATGAGGCCATCTCCCTGGAGCGCTGCGTGGAGGGCCGCAAGGTTTTAGGCGGGCCTGCCCCGGAAAACGTGCGGATGCAGGCAGACCGGGTGCTGGGGCTGCTGGGGGCCTAAAGGGGAAAGACCTTGGGGCTTATGCGCTTTCGTTTCCCGAAACCGCGCCCCAAGCCCTGAAATTTCCTCCAAGGGGAAATTTCCCGGGGGAACACTTACGCTGGTTCCCCCGCGGCGGAACAGTCCCCCGGACTGTTCCGCCTCCCCTTCCAGCGTTTTTGCAAGGCAAATAAGGCCGTCTCCGACGGCTTAGGGCTGCGCGCCCTAAGAACCCGCCAAAGGGCCATAGGCCCTTTGGAATCCCTCTTGCGCTCCGCGCTGGACATGCAGTACAAAAGACAAACTCATAAAACAAGGTGATGAAGAAAATGGAAAAGATAAGAGCAGGCGTGGTGGGGGCCACAGGCTATGCGGGCAGCGAAATCTGCCGGCTGCTGTTTGCCCATCCCCAGGCGGAGCTTGCCGCCATCAGCTCCGTAAGCTTTGAGGGCATGGCCCTCTCGGAAGTCTACCCGGCCTATTACGGCCTCCAGGACATGGTTTGCGGCACCCAGGAGGAAGTTGTGGCGAAAGCCGACGTGGTTTTCGCGGCGCTGCCCCATGGCCTTTCCCAGGAACTGGCCGCGCAGTGCGACAGCCTGGGCAAAGCCTTCATCGACATGGGGGCAGATTTCCGCCTGGAGGACGAGGAAGCCTATAAAGAGTGGTACGGCGGGACGTATACGGACAAGGCCCTCCATGAAAAGGCGGTGTATGGCCTGCCGGAACTGTTCCGGGAGGAAATAAAGGGGAAAAAGCTGATTGCAAACCCCGGCTGCTACACCACCGCTGTGCCCCTGGCCCTGGCCCCGGCTTTGGAGCAAGGGCTTATAGAGACTGGGGGCATTGTGTGCGACTGCAAATCCGGCGTAACCGGGGCGGGCCGCAAGCCTGTGCAGTCCAACCACTATCCGGAATTAAACGAAAGCTTTACCGCCTATAAGGTGGCAAACCACCGCCACACCCCGGAAATCGAACAGACCCTCTCAAAGCTTTCCGGGGAAGCCATGCGCGTCACCTTTGTGCCCCACCTGCTGCCCATCAACCGGGGAATCCTTGCCACCTGCTACGGAAAGCTTCGGCCCGGGGTGACAGAAGAACAGCTTTGGGAAGCGTACCGCGCCCGGTATGAAGGGGAATTTTTCGTCCGCCTGCTGCCCAAGGGCCAGGTGGCAAACGTGAAGAACGTACACTACACCAACTTCTGCGACGTATCCCTGTTTGTGGACAGCCGCACCGGGACGTTTATCGCCATCTCCGCCATCGACAACATGGTGAAGGGAGCGGCGGGCCAGGCCATCCAGAACATGAACCTGAGCTTTGGCCTAGAGGAAACCACAGGGCTGGTGCTCCTGCCCCCGGCGTTTTAAAAGGTTCCCGCCCCGATGGGGGAGGGAACACAGAGAAAAAGGCCTAGAGGAACCCACAAGGCGGTGCTCCTGCCCCCGGCGTTTTAAAAGGTTCCCGCCCCGATGGGGGAGGGAACACAGAGAAAAAGGCCTAGAGGAACCCACAAGGCGGTGTTCCTGTCTCCGGCGTTTTAAAGGGCTTTCATCCACAACAGGCAGACATAGAGGTTTTTGAAGGGTTCAGGGAAACTTTTTCCTGAAAAAAGTTTCCCTGACGAGGTGTGGAGCGGCGCTCCACGGTCTTAGTGAAAGGGGAAAATGACGTGAAATTTATAGACGGCGGCGTAACAGCGGCCCAGGGCTTTACAGCGGGCGGGCTGCACTGCGGCATCAGAAAGAACAAGACAAAGCCGGACTTGGCTATGATTTACAGCGAGAGGATCTGCGCGGCGGCGGCTGTGTACACCCAGAACCTGGTAAAGGGCGCGCCTATCCTGGTGACAAAGGAAAACATCAAAGACGGCAAGGCCCGGGCGGTTTTCTGCAACTCCGGCAACGCCAACACCTGCAACGCCGACGGCGTGGAGAAAGCCAAGCGCATGTGCGAAATCGCCGGGCAGGCCCTGGGCATCGATCCCGCAGACGTGGTGGTGGCTTCCACCGGGGTTATCGGGCAGGTGCTGCCCCTGGAGCCGATTGAAAGCGCGGCCCAGGCTTTAGCGGATTCTTTAACGGCAGACGGATCCCTCCGGGCCGCCCAGGCCATCATGACCACCGATACCTACGCGAAGGAAGCGGCGGTGGAGGTGGAAATCGGCGGCAAGGCTGTGCATATCGGGGGCATTGCCAAGGGCAGCGGGATGATTCACCCCAACATGGCCACCATGCTCTGCTTTATCACCACAGACTGCGCCATTGCCCAGCCCCTGCTGCAAAAGGCTGTGAAGGCGGCGGCAGACAGCACCTTCAATATGGTGACAGTGGATGGGGACACCTCCACCAACGACACCTTTGCCGTTTTAGCCAACGGCGCGGCGGGAAACGCCGAAATCGCAGAGGAAAACGGGGACTATGCCGCCTTTGCCCAGGGCCTGGAGGCTGTGGGCCGGAAGCTTTCCAAAATGCTGGCGGGAGACGGGGAAGGGGCCACAAAGCTCCTTGTCTGCCGGGTGTCCGGGGCCGCTTCCCTGGAGACGGCACGCACCTGCGCCCGCAGCGTCATCGCTTCCGACCTGACAAAGGCCGCCATGTTCGGGGCCGACGCCAACTGGGGCCGGGTGCTGTGCGCCCTGGGCTACAGCGGGGCAGATATTGACGTGGACAAAATCGACGTGGCCTTTGCTTCCCCTGCCGGACAGGTGGAGGTGTGCCGGGCAGGCCGGGGCGTGGATTTTTCCGAGGAGCTGGCGGCAAAAGTCCTTTCGGAAAAAGAGGTGGAAATCCTGGTGGGTTTGCACATGGGGGAGGAGAGCGCCGAGGCATACGGCTGCGACCTGACCTATGATTACGTGAAGATAAACGGGGATTACCGCACATGACAGGCTGCGCCCCAGGCAGGAGGGCATCCCGGGCTTCTGTGTCCGCGCCGCTGCTCCTGCTTTCGGCGCGGCTATAGCTCCAAACGCCCGCCCCGCAAACCAGGGCCGCCTCCGGCGCCCCTGCCGCGCCTTGCGCGGACGTGGGCAGAGGGCCGCTGCGCGCCCTTCTGCCCACGTGTTTGCGGGCCGGGCGGCGGAGCAGAAAGGAACTGCTTATGAAGCTGCCTGAAAAATTCAAAGAGGGCTTTCGCGCCTTCTGGCAGGTCGCCTGCTTTGTGCTGGCTGTCCTGCTGCTGACAGATTTCTTGGTGTGCCTTATAGCGGCCTTCGTCGCTTTAGACTGGCTGCTGAACCAGGCGGCGCTGGTGGTGTTCACAGCGGCAGCGCTGCTTTTGGGCATTACCTTTTACCTGCCCGCCAGGCGCGTGGGGGTGGGGAAGCTTCCCCGGCGGCTGCTGGCAGGGGGCCTGGCAGGCGGCGGGATTGTCCTGGTGTTCTTTGTGGTGATGTATATTGCGGCCATCTTCTCCATGCTGGAATATATACGCCACATCAAGGCGGACGACCCAGGCTGACAAAAACGGAAAGAGGGGAACCCATGAACATAACCAACAGCGAGCGGGCCGCCATCCTGGTGCAGGCCCTGCCATACATCAAGCGCTATGCCGGGGAGACGGTGGTGGTGAAATATGGCGGCAACGCCATGCTCAATGACGAGCTGAAAAGCGCTGTCATGAGCGACATTGTGCTCATGCAGCTTGTAGGCATCAACGTGGTGGTGGTACACGGCGGCGGGCCGGAAATCAGCGGGATGTTAAAGAAAATCGGCAAGGAAAGCAAATTCGTAGGCGGCATGCGGTATACCGACCAGGAAACCATGGACATTGTCCAGCAGGTGCTGGCAGGCAAGGTGAACAAAGACTTGGTGCAGCTTTTGGAAACAGCCGGGGCCAAGGCTGTGGGCCTGTGCGGCCTGGACGGCTCCCTTTTAAAGGCCGACCAGTTGGAGGAGGACTTGGGGCTGGTGGGGGAAATCCGGGAAGTAAACGCGGAAATCATCCACAACGCCACGAAAAACGGCTATGTGCCGGTAGTCTCCACTGTGGCGGCAGGGTATCATGGGGAAGTCTATAACATCAACGCCGACGTGGCGGCCTCCCGCATTGCGGCAGAGCTGGGGGCCATGAAGCTGATTCTCATGACAGACGTGCGGGGCCTTTTGCGGGACCGGGACGATGAAAGCACCATCATCCCGGTGGTAAACGTTAGCGACGTGAACCGCCTGAAAAAGGAGGGGGTTATCAGCGGCGGCATGATCCCCAAGGTGGACTGCTGCGTGGACGCGGTGCGCCGGGGCGTGGGCCGCACCCACATTATCGACGGCCGCATCCCCCATTCCATCCTGGTGGAGCTGTTCACCGACGAAGGCATCGGCACCATGTTCTACTGACAGCAACGTAACGTTGCATCTAAGACGCGTGCAGCGTAACGCTGCATCTAAGACGCGGAATCTCGCCTGCCGGCTCGGTCGGGTCAGAACGGTCCCCACTGGGGACCTTCCCCGCAGGCGTTCCGCCTGCTGGCGGGCAAAAGCTTTTCGCCGCGAATACATTCGCGCTTACGTAAGCCGCCGCGTGTCCGGGGCGCTCCCGGCAGCGGGCTTTGGGCAGAGCAAATCAACCAGAAAGAAGGGGAAGCATATGACATTCCAAGAGATAAAGGAACAGGACAGCCGGTATATCCTCCACACCTATGGGCGGGTGGACGTTGCCCTTGTAAAGGGCCAGAACGCCCGGGCCTGGGACGGGGCCGGCAAGGAGTATATCGACTTTACCTCCGGCATTGGCGTAAACGCCCTGGGCTATGCCGACCCCCAGTGGGCAAAGGCAGTGGCGGGCCAGGCCGGGGCAATCCAGCACCTGTGCAATTATTATTACAGCCCTCAGAACACAGGCCTTGCACAGGAGCTGTGCCAGGCGGCGGACATGGCCCAGGCTTTTTTCTGCAACTCCGGGGCGGAGGCCAACGAGTGCGCCTTTAAGGTGGCCCGGAAATACGGGGAGAAGCGGGGGGCCAGCACCATCCTCACCCTTACAGATTCCTTCCATGGCAGAACCCTGGCCACCTTGGCCGCCACAGGCCAGGAGGCCTTCCACAAGGATTTCCAACCCCTGAACCCCGGCTTTGCCTATGCCCAGGCAAACGACCTGGAGGCTGTCCGGGAAAAGCTGGACGGCTCTGTGTGCGCGGTGCTGCTGGAAACCGTCCAGGGGGAAGGCGGGGTGGTGCCCATGGAGGAAGGCTTCCTCCATGCAGTGCAGGCCCTCTGCCAGGAAAAGGACGTGCTCTTCATGCTGGACGAGGTGCAGGCCGGCGTGGGCCGCACCGGATATTTCTATAGCTGCCAGCAGTGGGGCCTTTCACCGGATGTCATCACCACAGCCAAGGGCCTGGGAGGCGGCCTGCCCATCGGGGCCTGCCTGGTGGCAGAACGGCTGCGGGATATTTTAAAGCCCGGGCAGCAAGGCTCCACCTTTGGTGGCAACCCGGTGGTGTGCGCCGGGGCCAGGGAGGTTGTCCGGCGGGTAAGCCAGCCAGAGTTTTTACAGCAGGTGCGGGAAAAAGGCGCATACCTTACAGAGAAGCTTTCCGCTCTGCCCCAGGTGGAGGCTGTGCGGGGCCGGGGGCTGATGCTGGGGGTGAAGCTGAAAAAAGGCGACGCCCACGACGTGCTGGTGAAGTGCGCCGAAAAGGGCCTTTTAATCCTTACCGCAAAGGCGCTGGTGCGCTTCCTGCCGCCGCTGACCATCACGAAAGAGGATATAGACGCGGGCCTTGGCATCTTCGCCCAGGTGTTAGAGGAAATATAACCGTCCACAACACAAAGTTTTTTGAAGATTTTTAAGGAACTTTTTTGAAAAAAAGTTCCTTAAAGCAGGTTTGGACGGCAGTCCAACCAAAAACAAACAGCGAAAAGAGGGAATCACCATGAAGCATTTGTTAAAGCTTTTGGATCTGAGCGGCCAGGAGATTATGGAAATCCTGAACCTTGCAGACCAGCTTAAATACGAGACAAAGCACAGCATCGAGCACCACCGCTTAAAGGGCAAGTGTCTGGGGATGATTTTTGAGAAATCCTCCACCCGCACCCGGGTTTCCTTTGAGGTGGGCATCAACCAGCTAGGGGGCTACGCGGTGGTGCTCAGCTCCGACGGATCCCAGATAGGCCGGGGAGAGCCTGTGCAGGATACGGCCCGGGTGCTTTCCCGGTATGTAGACGGCATTATGATCCGCACCTTCGGCCAGGACGAAGTGGAGGCCCTGGCAGAGCATGGCAGCGTGCCTGTGATAAACGGCCTGACAGATTTCTGCCACCCCTGCCAGGTGCTGGCAGACCTGATGACTGTCCGGGAGTTCAAGGGCGCCCTGGAGGGGCTGAAGCTGTGCTTTATCGGCGACGGCAACAACATGATGAACTCCCTGATTGCAGGGGGCCTGAAGGTGGGCATGGCGGTTTCTGTGGCCTGCCCGGAGGGCTACCGCCCGCCTAAGGAAATCCTAGACTTTGCCGCCGGGTATGACTGCTTTGAGCTGACAGACGACCCCCTCCTTGCCGCCAGGGACGCAGACGTGGTGGTGACAGACGTGTGGACTTCCATGGGCCAGGAGGAGGAGCGCCAGAAGCGGGAGGCCGCCTTTAAGGGATACTGCGTGGACAAGCGGCTGATGGCTGTTGCAAAGCCCGACGCCATGGTGCAGCACTGCCTGCCCGCCCACCGGGGCGAGGAAATCAGCGCGGAAGTGTTTGAGGCCCATGCCCAGTATATCTTCGAGGAAGCGGAAAACCGCCTCCACGCCCAGAAGGCCGTCCTGGTGAAAACCATGGGCGGGGAGTAAGCAGAAACCGCGCCAATCCTGCTTGTGCAGTTTCCATCTATAATAATAAACAAGCGCCCTGCTGAAAGGCAGGGCGCTCTTTTGTTTTTACAGGCCATTTGTACAGGCCGATTGGGGAATGGGCGGGCGAAAAGAATGGCATGATGGAAGTTTTTTGAAGATTCTAAAGAAACTTTTTTCAAAAAAGTTTCTTTAGCCGCCGGCGGCAGCCTTGCGCTTTCAGCGGGCCAGCTTTCCCAGCACCCGGCCCTGGCAGCGCAGATCGTCATATTCGCAAAGGGGGATGGGCGCATACCGGGGGTTCAGGGATTCCAGCGCCTCCAGGCCCAGCCGCTTGATATAGCCGTCCCCGTTTAAGAAGAAAATCCCGGTTTCCCCCACCTGCACGCAGCCCTCCACCCGCTGGACAAACACGATGTCCCCGTCCTTATAGACAGGCTCCATGCTGTCCCCATTTACCCGCACGCAGAAATGGGCGTTTTCCGGCACCTGAGAGCCGGGAATCTCCAGCCGGGTTTTGTAGACCGCATCGCTCCAAGGCTCCCCTGGGCCTGCGGAAACCGCCAGGTCGTAGCAATTGATATAGGTCACCCACCCGCTGTCCGGCTCCTCCGCCGGGCCGGGCTGCGCCATGCGGCTGTATTCCTTGTCCAGCACCATGTCCACCAGTTCCCTGCCGTGGGCGTCCAGCAGCCGGTACTTTTTCACCCGCTCCCATTCCTCCGGGGAAGGGGCGCCTGCCGGGCCAAGCTCCAGAAGCTGGTCGGCGCTGTATTCCAAAACCTGGGACAGGCGGCGCAGCCGGAACAGGTCTGGCTGGCGGCGGCCTGTTTCATAGCCGGAATAGGTGGTTTTGTCCACGCCCAGGGCGTCGGCAATTTCCTGCTGGCTGCGGCCTGCGGCCAGCCGGGCGGCCTTCAGTCTTTGGGGGAAGCTCATGGATACCGCTCCTTTCTTCGTGTTCGGGCGCTTTCTGGAGGGGGACTGCGTTTGTCTGTATTATACTGTGGGGTGGGCGGATTGTCAATACAGAATCGAAAAGCTTGACAAAATGTCGATATGCCGCTATAATAAGAGATAGATTGTCAAAATGACAACTAAAAACGCAAAAACAGGCAGAATGGGAGGATGCAGCAGAATGGGATACTGGGCGGCGTTTGATTACGAAAGGATGGCAAGGGAGGCGGCAAAGGAGCGGGATGCCCTGCACGCGCTTTTGGAAAGGCGGAAGAAGAACCCGCCGGAAAG
Organism: Neglectibacter sp. X58; assembly: GCF_009936035.1. Lineage (GTDB taxonomy): Bacteria > Bacillota > Clostridia > Oscillospirales > Acutalibacteraceae > Acutalibacter. The sequence continues at coordinate 17,248 of NZ_QWEO01000043.1, forward strand.
GGCGGATCAGGAGCTTGTCTGGCAGCGGGAAAACAGCCTGCTTTACACGATGTACTTAGAGCAGCGCTGCAGCGCTGAGGCTCTCTCCCGCAGGGCCAGGATGCGGGCAAGGCAGGAGGCGGCCCATGGAGCGTAAATACAGGCTGAAAGCCGGGGAGACGCGGGAAAAATGCGCCAAGTATTTCCAGCGCTGCCAGGAGACAGGGCAGGTGCCCACAGCGCCGGGGCTGGCCCTGGCCCTGGGGCTGGAGGGCCGGGAGGAGCTGGAAGGGCTGGCGGGGAAGGAGGGCCGCACCTGTGCCCTGCTGCGGCGCGCCCTTTCCCAGGTGGAGGAGGCCAACATCCAGGCGGCCTATAAGCGGGACTCCGGCCCCAGCGCCCGCTTCATCCTGCAAAACGGCTTCGGATATTCTGAGAAGCCCCGGCAGGAAGCGCCCTCCGGGATTATCCGGGTGCGGCTGACAGAGGAGGACTGACGTGAGAAATAAAAGGAAAGGGACGGTGCCGGGGGCAGGGAGGCAGCTTTTTTATGGCTCTTTCTGCGCACCCCGTATCGGGTGGCAATGAAGATGGATGTGGAAATTCCAAAAAGCGCCTTTAACCCCCTGTACTTGCCCCTGCTGCGGGAGGACGCCTGCCGCTACCTGGTGCTGTATGGCGGGGCGGGCAGCGGGAAAAGCGTGTTTGCGGCCCAGCGGCTGCTGGTGCGGCTGCTGGAAAAGCCCCTGTGCAACCTGCTGGTGGTGCGGGCTGTGGCCGCCGCCAACCGGGACTCTGCCTATGCCCTGTTCCGGCAGGTGATAGCCAGGTGGGGGCTGGAGGGGCTGTTCAAGTGGACGGATTCAGACATGCGCATTACCTGCGCAAACGGCAACAGCGTGATTTTCAAGGGCCTGGACAACACGGAAAAGCTGAAGTCCGTCACCTTCCCCAAGGGGGAGCTGACGGATATCTGGATAGAGGAGGCCTCGGAAATTGAGGAGCAGGACTTCAACCAGTTGGACCTGCGGCTGCGGGGCAGGGGGGGCGGCAGGCAAATCACCCTCACTTTTAACCCCGTCTCCCCCCTGCACTGGCTGAAGCGCCGTTTTTTCGACCGGCAGGATCCCCGGGCAGTGGTGCAGAAGTCCACCTATAAGGACAACTGCTTTTTAGACCAGGCCTATAAGGAAACCCTGGAGGGCTACCGGGAGACGGATCCCTATTATTATCAGGTATACTGCCTGGGGGAGTGGGGGGTGTCCAGCCAAAGCGTCTTTGCCGCCGGCAGGATTGCCAAAAGGCTGGAAAGCCTGAAAGAGCCTGCGGCCCGGGGGGATTTCACCTTTTCCACAAGCTACAGCCCCATGTGGAACCGGGTGCTGATAGAGGAGGGCAGCGTCCAGTTTGCAGACTCGGCCCTGGGGGCGGCAAAGGTGTATGCCCTGCCGGAAAAGGGGAAGCGGTACGTTATAGGCGGGGATACGGCTGGGGAAGGCTCCGATTTCTCTGTGGCCCAGGTGGTAGACGGGGACACAGGCCAGCAGGTGTGTACCCTCCGGGGCCAGATGGACGAAGACGTGTTTGCCCGGCAGGTATATTGCCTGGGAAAATGGTACAACACAGCCCTCATATCCCTGGAGGCGAATTTTTCCAGCTATCCCATCCGCACGCTGGAAAACCTGTGCTATCCCCGGCAGTATGTGCGCCAGGGGGAGCAGGCCCTGGGCTTCCGCACCACAGCGGGCACAAGGCCCGTCATCCTGGCAGAGCTGGTGGAGATAGTCCGGGAGCACACAGGCTGGATTTGCGACAGAACCACCTTGGAGGAAATGCTCTCCTTTGTGCGCACCCCCCAGGGCAGGCCCGAGGCCCAGCCTGGCGCCCACGACGACTGCGTTATGGCCCTGGCCATTGCCTACCACGCCCGGCGGCAGATGGATCCGCCGGAGGTTTTTTGGGGCTGCGCGGTAAGCCGGGGCAGGGGATATTAAAGGGAAGGAAGCCTTGTGGTTTTATAGGTAAAAAAGGAGGAACGGTATGCAGAAAAGGATATTGGCTTTGCTGGCGGCAGCAGGCGGGGTGGTGATACAGGCCCTGGGCGGCTGGGACGGCGCTTTGCAGGGGCTGGTGGCTTTTATGGCGGCAGATTACGTAACCGGGCTTGTGGTGGCCGGGGTGTTCAGGCGGTCAGGAAAAACAGAAGGGGGCGGCCTGGAAAGCCACGCGGGCTTTTTGGGCCTTGTGCGCAAGGGGGGCATCCTTTTGCTGGTATTTTTGGGGACGCTGCTGGACAGCCTGCCTGGAGGCGGCTTTGTGCGCCCGGCGGTGTGCTGCTTTTTCATGGCCAACGAGGGGCTGTCCATCTTGGAGAACCTGGGGCTGATGGGGGTGCCTTATCCCCGGTTTTTGCGGGACATGCTGGAGTCCCTGAGGGAGAAAGGCGGGGCAGGGGAAAGCCCTGCGGAGGAAAAGAAGGAAGGCTGATGGAGGTTTTGGCAGGGAATAGATATGAACAAAGTGTTAACAATGGTAAAAGGGGTTGAAAATATGAGGAAAACATGCTAAAATGTAACCAATTTGTAATGGTTGTCATTCTTTTGTAAATATAGGGGCCGCGGCTCCCAGGAGATACTACATATGCCGTATGGCCTGGATGAAACATGCTGAAAGGGGCGGTTTGTATGGGCGGAGGTTTTTTCAGGAATTTGCTGGCTTTTCTCGTTGCCTTGGTCTTAACGCTGGGGACGGTTATGGTGCTCAGCGCCGCCACCCAAAAGAAGGCTGACGCGGCGGATCGGTATTCCCAGCAGGTGCGCCAGGAGGAAACCCAGGTGGAGGAGCTTTCCGCGCCTGTCCAGTCCCGCCGGCCGGCTTCCTTTTTGGAAGCGGCAGGGGGCTTCCTGCTGATTATCGCTGCCTCCAGCGCAGGGGCCATGCTGCTTTTGCGGGTTGTCCGGAAGGGGCGCGCTTCCCACAAAGGGCAGGCTTACCGTCCTAAAAAGGACATGGCCCATATTGTGCGGCGGGTGTAGCCTTACATAATTCCTGTTTTTCAACAAGCCTTGGAAAGGCCGACAGATGTGTCGGCCTTTTTTTTGTGCAGGGAAAGGAAAAAAGCAAAAACGTGTTGCCAAAAAAGTTTTTTTTTGCTATAGTAAGAGGATAAGAAAAAGCGGGGCCTGCAGGGGCCGCCGCTATGGAACAGGCAAAACCGGTAGTTACATTGAGGAGAGAAGTGCAATGCAAACAGTAAGGACAAGATTTGCGCCCAGCCCCACAGGGTTTATGCATGTGGGAAACCTGCGCACAGCGCTGTACGCCTATCTGGTGGCGAAAAGCCAGGGCGGGAAATTTATACTGCGGATAGAGGATACGGATCAGGAGCGCCTGGTGGAAGGCGCGGTGGACGTGATTTATGAAACCCTCCGGAAAGTGGGTTTAAAGCACGACGAAGGCCCGGACGCGGGCGGGGCCTTCGGCCCCTATGTCCAAAGCGAAAGGCTGGGGCTTTATAAGCCATACGCACAGCAGCTTGTAAAGGAGGGCAAGGCCTATTACTGCTTCTGCACCAAGGAGCGGCTGGAGGGCCTGAAGGAGGAAAACGCCTTTGGCGGCTATGACCGCCACTGCCGGGACTTGCCAGAAGAGGAAGTGCAGCGCCTTTTAGACGCGGGCACGCCCTATGTCATCCGGCAGAAGGTGCCCCTCACAGGCGCCACCACCTTCCGGGACGCTGTGTTTGGGGAAATCAGCATCGAAAACAAGGAGATTGAGGATCAGGTGCTTTTAAAGGCCGACGGCTTCCCCACCTACAATTTCGCAAACGTCATTGACGACCACCAGATGGGCATTACCCATGTGGTGCGGGGCTGCGAGTATCTCACCTCCACGCCTAAGTATAACCTGCTGTACGAGGCTTTCGGGTGGGAAATCCCGGCTTATATACACCTGCCCCTGATTATGGGCCGCAATGAGGACGGCTCTGTTTCAAAGCTTTCAAAGCGCCACGGCTCCACCAGCTTTGCCGGGCTTCTGGAGGAGGGGTATCTAGCCCCGGTTATCACAAACTTTATCGCCCTTTTAGGCTGGGCGCCTAAGGACAACCAGGAGGTTTTCTCTTTGGAGGAGCTTACGGACGCTTTCTCTGTGGAGGGCATCAGCAAATCCCCGGCAGTGTTTGACTATGACAAGCTCCTGTGGTTTAACGGGGAATATATTAAGAAGATGGGGGAGGAGGAATTCCTTCAGAACGCCATGCCATACTATCAGGAGGTTTTCGGGGAGGCGGAAAAGCCCTGGGGCGTGCTGCAAAGCATTTTGCAGGCCCGCATTGGAAGGTTCCAGGAGATTCCGGGGCTGCTGCACTTCTTCAAGGAGCTGCCTGACTATCCTGTGGACTTCTTCGTGAACAAGAAAAGCAAGACAAACCTGGAAAACAGCCCCCAGATGCTGGAGGCGGCGCTGGAGGCCCTGCGACAGCTCCCCGGGTGGGAGCTTGACACGATACACGAAGCGCTGATTTCCCTGGCCCAGAAGCTGGAGGTGAAAAACGGCACCCTGCTGTGGCCTGTGCGTATTGCGGCGGCAGGCACCCTGGTGACCCCCGGCGGGGCTATGGAAATCCTGGCCCTTTTAGGCCGGGAGGAGGCCCTCAGGCGGCTGGAAGCAGGGCTTTTAAAGCTGAGGGCATAGACGGACAAAAAACGGTAAAGAGGTATGGATATGAGCGAAGTGAAAAATTTGGACGAGGTGGTTTCCACCAACTTCATTGACGATTTTGTGAAAGAGGACATGGCCCCCGGGGGGCGCACAGAGGGGATGCGGGTACACACCCGTTTTCCCCCGGAGCCTAACGGCTATTTGCACATCGGCCACGCCAAGGCCATTTATGTGGATTTCGGCACTGCCGACCGCTTTGGGGGCGTGTGCAACCTGCGCATGGACGACACCAATCCCACCAAGGAGGACGTGGAGTATGTGGAGGCCATTAAAGAGGACATCCACTGGCTGGGCTATGACTGGGGGGACAGGTTCTATTATGCCTCCGACTACTTTGAGGACATGTACAAAGGGGCGGAGGAGCTGATTGAAAAGGGCCTGGCCTATGTGTGCGAACTGACCCAGGAGGAAATGCGGGAAATGCGGGGGGATTTGACCACCCCGGCCAGAAGCCCTTACAGGGACAGGCCCAAGGAGGAAAGCCTTGACCTTTTCCGGCGGATGCGGGCAGGGGAGTTTGAGGACGGGAAGATGACCCTGCGGGCCAAGATTGACCTTGCTTCCGGCAACTTCAACATGCGGGATCCGGTGATTTACCGCATTAACCACAAGGCCCACCACCGCACCGGGGACAAGTGGTGCATTTATCCCATGTATGACTATGCCCATCCCTTTGAGGACGCCATGGAGTGCATCACCCACTCTTTGTGCTCTTTGGAGTTTGAGGATCACCGGCCCTTCTATGACTGGGTGGTGGAGAATGTCACTTTGCCCTCAAAGCCCAGGCAGATTGAGTTTGCCCGCTTAGGCATTAACAATACAGTTATGAGCAAGCGGAAGCTGCGGGCGCTGGTGGAGGGGAACTATGTGGACGGCTGGGATGACCCCCGGATGCCCACCCTCTGCGGCCTGCGCCGCCGGGGCTACACCCCCCGGGCTATCCGGAATTTCAGCGAGCGCAACGGGGTTTCCAAGGTGAACTCTACAGTGGAGTATGCCTTCCTGGAGCACTGCCTGCGGGAGGATCTGAACCAGCATGCCCGGCGGGTGATGGGGGTGCTGCACCCGGTGAAGCTGGTGCTCACCAACTACCCCGAGGGCAAAACCGAAATGCTTACAGTGGAAAACAACCCCAACTGCCCGGAGGACGGCACCCGGGAGGTGTCCTTCTCCCGCACGCTGTGGATTGAGGCGGAGGACTTCCTCACAGAGCCTGTGCCCAAGTATAAGCGGCTGTATCCCGGCGGGCCGGAGTGCCGACTGAAGGGGGCCTACCTGGTAAAATGCGTGGGCTATGAGACGGACAATGAGGGGAACGTGACGGAGATCCACGGGGAGTTTGACCCGGACAGCCGGGGAGGCGATCCGGCGGACGGGCGGAAGGTGAAAGGGGCCACCCTTCACTGGGTGGACGCGGAAACAGCCCTGACAGCCCAGGTGCGGCTTTACGACAACCTGTTCTCTGTGGAAAGCCCGGAGGAGGGGGACTTCCTGGATTATCTCAGCGAAACCTCCCTGGAGGTGCTGGAGGGCTGCAAGCTGGAGCAGGGCCTGCGGGACGCAAAGCCCGGGGAAAGCTTCCAGTTTATGCGCCAGGGGTATTTCTGCGTGGACTCTAAGGATGCAAAGCCCGGGGCGCCGGTGTTCAACCGCTCTGTGAAGCTGAAAGACAGCTTTAAGCCCGGCAAATAAAGCGATTGCAGCCCCCTGCGGGAGATGGTTCCCGCAGGGGGCTTTTGCGGGGGCGGGGCGCTCCTCCGGAAATATTCTGGTTGACTTGCGGTGGCAGCATGTGGTATCATAGAGAAAAGCAGGCAAAATCTGCGAAAAAACCTAACATCAAAAAGGGTTTTTAGAAACTTTGCCACAGGCGCGCTGGCGCGCGGAGAAGGGTGGTCGGGCCTGTGAAAAAAACAAAAGCCTATTGGCTGTTTTTGCTGCCAAGCCTTTTGGGGGTGCTGCTGTTTTACGCCATCCCCTTTGGGTTTTCGCTGTATTACGCGCTGATTGACAACATGGGTTCCCAGAGCTTTGTGGGACTGCAAAACTTCTCGGACACCCTGGCAAACTCTTTGTTCCAGTCTGCGGCCCTGAACACTGCCATTTTCATCGGGCTTTCCGTGCCTTTGGGCATGGCTTTGTCCCTGTTTTTGTCTTTGTGCCTGCAGGGCATGAAAAAGGGGAGGGCGCCTGCCACTATGCTGCTGCTCCTGCCTTTGGTGGTGCCCTCTGGCACGATTGTCTACTTCTGGAAGGTGCTGTTTGACGCAAACGGCCTTGTGCAGAAATTCCTTTTGCAGATGGGCTTTAGCCATGAGGCGGTGTCCCAGAACGGCTGGGCCATGGGGGTGCTGGTGGCGGTGTTTTTATGGAAGAACGTGAGCTACAACATTGTGCTTTTCTGGTCGGGGCTGAACTGGATCCCTAAGACCTATTACGAGCAGATGGCCCTGGAGGGGGCGGGGAAGTGGAAGCAGTTCACCAACGTGACCTGGATTTACCTTTCGCCCACCACCTTTGTGGTGCTGCTGATGAGCATTGTCAACTCCTTTAAGGTGTTTAAAGAGGTGTATATGCTCTACGGGGCCTACCCCAGCCCAGACATTTATATGCTCCAGCACTATATGAACAACCAGTTCCTGTCGCTGAACATGCAGAAGCTCTCCAGCGCGGCGTACATCTTATTCTTGGTGATTGGAATTGTGCTTCTGATTGTATTTTATGCCCAGAAGCGCGTCACCGACGCCTACCAGTAAGGGGGAATATACATGCAGAAAAGACGCATACTTCCGAATATTATTATCGGTATTGCGGCGGTTGTGGCGGTGTTCCCCATTGTGTTCATTTTCGCCAACTCCTTTATGGGCGGGGCGGAGATTGTCAGCCGGTATTCGGCAGAGGTGATGGAGTCTAACGCAGGGGATTTTACTTCCCATGGCATCCATTTTGTGCGGTTCGGCCTGCTGCCGGAAAGCTTCACCCTGGAGCAGTATCAGCAGCTTTTGCTGGAAAGCCCGGGGTATCTGCGGATGTTCTGGAACTCGGTTTTGCTGGTGCTGCCGGTGCTTTTGGGCCAGTGTGTGCTGGCTCCCCTGGCTGCATATGGGCTGGAAAATATACAATGGAAATACAAAGAAGCCATTTTCTTTATGTATATCATTGTCATGCTCATGCCCACCCAGATTCTGCTGGTGCCAAACTTCATTGTGGCAGGGTGGCTGAACATCCGGGAGTCTTATCTAGCTATACTTTTGCCCGCGCTGTTCCATCCGCTGGGGGTGTTCCTCATCCGCCAGCAGCTCAAGAACTTCCCCAAGGAGTGCCTGGAGGCCGCGGCCCTGGACGGGGCGGGGGCCTGGCGCACGTATTGGTATGTGGTGCGGCCCAACCTCAGCTCAGTGGTGGCGGCGCTGGTGGTGCTGCTGTTTGCGGATAACTGGAACATTGTGGATCAGGCGGTAGTTTTCATTAAGAATACCTATGACAACCCGCTGTCTGTGTATCTGGGCAACGTGGTGACGGGCGACCCGGGCATGTTCTTCGCGGTGTCGGTGTTCTATCTGATTCCGGCGCTGCTGGTGTTCCTTTTGGGGCAGGATTATCT
>NZ_QWEO01000003.1 GCF_009936035.1 Neglectibacter sp. X58
ACGTGGTTATAGGAAATTTCCGATAACGTAGGCAAGCAATGAGCCGGAATATCCTTTTGGGATATTCCGGCTCGCTTAAAGGGATTTCTACCACCTTTTCCCGCCCTGCATCGGCGCGGCTTTCCTCGGTGGAAAACAGATCATCGACCGATGCCAGCTCTACTTTTTTCGCGCTGCTTTTCAAGTTTCAACACCTCCTTAGTCAGATTTGCGTAACCCTCCGCTACTTTGCCGCCTGGGTCATGGGAGAAAATGCTCTTGCCCTCTGCGCTGATTTCCTTTGCCCGGACAGAATGGGGAATCTCGGTTCCGAACACCTTGATTTTACTGCCGTAGGTTTCCCGCAGCAGGGCGGCAATCTCTTTGGCGAAGTTAGTGCGGTTGTCCACCATTGTCAGCAGAATACCGTCTATTTGCAGTTTCGGGTTGATCTGCCGCTTGACCTTGTTCACCGTAGAGAGCAGCTGTTCCAGCCCTTTGGCGGGCAGGTACTCCGCCTGGACGGGAATTATAATCCTGTTGGCAGCGGCCAGGGCGTTGACGGTGAGCATACCCAGGGAGGGCTGGCAGTCTATGAGGATATGGGAATACTGCCCCTTTACACTGTCCAGGTACTGCCGCAGAATCGTTTCCCGGCTCATAGCGTTTACCAGCGATACCTCCATGCCAGACAGCTGAATATCCGCTGGCATCAGATCCACGCCCTCCGGGTGGCGAAGAATCCCCTCGCCGGGGCGAACCGGCTGATCGGTCAGGATGCGGCCCATTGCGTCAGAGAGGGTAAAGGGCAGCTTATCCGGCTGGGAATTGCCCAGGCTGATGGTCAGGCTCCCTTGCGGGTCCCCGTCAATGAGCAGCACTTTCTTTCCCGCCTGTGCCAGCCCAATCCCTAAGTTGGCACAGGTTGTGGTCTTGCCCACACCGCCTTTCTGGTTTGCGATGGCGATGATTTGCGTGTTCAAGATAATCACCTCATTTCTTGGTATGAAAAAAGGGAGAATGTGACCGGAATCAACATTCTCCCTTAGAAACGATATGTGATTGTGCAATGATCTGTCTTTTGTGAGGTTAGCTTTTGAGAGCCATCTCGCCGCAAACCCGCATGAATACTGGGTTTTTGCCTGTTTGCTTTCCCTTTCCCCAATAACCTGTGTTCAACGAGGCTTACTGCCGGGATACATCTATCAAAATTCGGAGCCAGCTTGAAATCAAACGCCAGCGCGGGGATTTCATCGGCTCCTTTGCTGTTTTCGGCTACAAAAAGAACCCCAGCGACCACCACAAACTGGTGATTGACGAATATGCCGCCGATGTGGTGCGGGACATTTACAACTGGAAACTGAACGGTATAAGCGCCATCGACATTGCTGCCCGGCTGACCGTCAGCGGAATCCCCACGCCCATGGATTATAAACTGTCCCAGGGTATGCGCTACACCACCGCTTTCCGTGTCAAGGAGCGTTCCGAGTGGAGCGCCGGGATGGTGCTGCGGATTCTCAAAAACCCGGTCTATACCGGCGTGTTGGAACAGGGCAGAGTAACGACCCCCAGCTACCGGGTCAAGCGCCTGGTGCATAAACCTCGCAATCAGTGGGCCGTGGTGGAGGACTGTCACACCCCTATTATTGATAAGTTCGATTTTGAAACGGCCCAGCGCGTCCTCGCCATGGACACCCGCACAGCCGAGGCAGGCCAGCCGGTGGAATTGTTCTCCGGCATGGTCTACTGCGGCGAGTGCGGCGGGCCAATGATTCGCAAAACTGTACCATCCGGCAAGAAAAAGTATGTCTACTTCGTCTGTGCCGCGCACAAGGACAGAAAGGAGTGCCACCCTCATGCTCTACGGGTGGAGGCTCTGGACGATATTGTTTTAGAGGCTTTGCAAGGGCATATCCGGGAGGTGATCGACCTCTCTGAGCTGATGGAACTGACTGATATTGCCAAGCTCCAGCAGGCAAATGTTGAGAAAATCCAGGCACGGCTTACTCAAAAGCAGGAGGAAATTGAGCGCTGCCAGAAACTTTTGCGCTCCCTCTATGAAAATTTAGCTGACGGTATCATTGACAAGAGCGAGTACCAGGAGCTGAAAAGCACCTACCAGGACCGGCGCTCCCAGGCTGAGGAGCAGGCCGAATTTCTGCGGGATGAAATGGGCCGGGAGTTGGACAACTCGGCCAACAATCATTGGATAGAACAGTTCATCAAGCACAGAAATATCACTTCCCTCGACCGGCGAATAGTAGTCAGCCTGATAGAGCGGGTACTGATTTTCCGCGACCGGCGGGTGGAGATCGTCTACCGCTGGTACAATGAGTTTGAGTGGCAGGCAGAGTTAGTGGCACAGGCCCAAAAGCTGCTCCCTGAAAAGGAGGCGGTTTGAGTGGCGAGGACAAAGCGCAAGGTGAACCCGCTGGTTTCCGTGCCCAATGAGTTCACGATTCCGCAGAGGATTTACAAAACCGGAGCCTATATCCGGCTCTCCGTGGAGGACAGCGGCAAGCCGGGGGCAGATACCATCAAGGCCCAAAAAGAGCTGGTGTTGGACTACATTGACGCTCAAACGGATATGCAGTTTTGCGGTCTCTACTGTGACAACGGACGGACCGGCACGAACTTCCAGCGCCCGGAGTTCGACCGGCTGATGGACGACGTGCGCGCCGGGAAAATCGACTGCATTGTGGTAAAAGACCTGTCCCGGTTTGGCCGGAACTACAAAGAAACCGGCAACTATTTAGAGCGGATTTTCCCGTATCTGGACGTGCGCTTTGTGGCGGTCAACGACAATTTTGACACCCTGACCGCCGAGCGCACCAACGACGGGTACATCGTCCCGCTAAAGAATCTCATAAACGAAATTTACAGCCGGGATATTTCCAAAAAATCAAGCTCCGCACTGGCAATCAAGCAGCAGCGCGGGGAGTTTATCGGCTCCTGGGCTCCCTACGGCTACCAAAAAAGTGAGGCAGACCGGCATAAGCTGGAAATCAACGAAGAAACCGCGCCGGTAGTGAGAGATATTTTCGCTTGGCGGCGTTCTGGCATCAGTTTTGTACAAATCACGCGCCGCCTTAACAACATGGGAATCCCCGCACCGGCAAAATATCACTATATGCGCGGAGAAATCAAAGCGGAACGGTTTGCCAATTCTATCTGGCACGTTCCTACTATCAAGGCTATCCTTTTCAGCCCCATGTACTTAGGCCATATGGTACAAGGGAAACGCCGCAACGATATCGCCGCAGGCAAAAAAGACTGCCGCGTTCCTCAGTCTGAGTGGGTCATTGTTCCCAATACCCATGAGGCTATTGTTGACGAGGAAACCTTTCGTATCGTCCAGGAAATGCGAGAGAATTGCCGCACAGAGTATCAGAAAAAAAGCGGTAAATATGCCAGTTTGGGCACTACCCCGAACATTCTGAAAGGGCTCATTTTTTGCGCCGATTGCAGGAAACCGATGATCCGCTACAAAAATGTTTCTGCTAACTGCGGACACAGATACTATGCTTATATATGCCGGAGCCACTATGAGAATCCAGAATCATGTCCCCCAAAATATCTCCTTGAGGATAAACTGTTCAAAATCCTGTGGGACTGCCTGCAGCAGCAAATCATTCTAGCAGGGGATTTGTCCAAGCAGGCAAAAAAATATGTCCGTTCCCCTGCGGTTATTGACCGAAAAAGTGAATTGGAGCGCAGTCTTTTATCTGCAAAACAGGCCCTCTCCCGCTATAAGCGGCTTCACGACAGCCTCTACCAGAACTATGTGGACGGCCTCATGGATGAGCTGGAATACGCCGAAATGAAACGGCAGTATCAGGCCGAGGCAGAGCGGGCGCAGGCCCAGGTGGAACAGTTAGAGCGACAGATAGCCGACATATCAGCACATACTTCTTCCAATCCTTGGCTGCAAAATTTCACTCAGTTTTTCGGGGAGACTGAACTGTCGGAGGAAATGGCCCATGCGCTGATCCAGCGGATAGAGGTGGACAAAAATGAGAATATTACGATTCACCTGAAATACCGGGATGAGTACTCTGAACTCGCCGCTCTGCTCGATACTGAGGCCGCAGTATGACGGTGGCAAAGTACCTGCGGCTGTCATCTGAGGACAGCGATTTGCGGCAGTCTGGCAGAGAGGAATCCAACAGCATTGTTAATCAACGGAACCTTTTGGACGCTTTTATCGACCGTACTCCCGACCTGTCCGGCTCAAAAGTTTTAGAGTTTTGTGACGATGGATGGAGTGGAAAAAGCTTTGAGCGCCCTGCCATCAAGGAACTGCTGGAACAGACAAGGCAGGGGATGATCCACTGCATCATTGTGAAAGATATGTCCCGTTTTGGCCGGGATTATCTCACAGTCGGCAACTACATATCCAAGGTGTTCCCCTTCTTGGGAGTACGCTTTATTGCCGTGAATGATGGCATTGACAGCATCCGGCCCAGGGACATTGACAGCCTGGATACCTCGTTCAAGGCGCTGCTTTATGACCTCTACAGCCGCGACCTCTCCCGCAAGACGCGCAGTGCCAGACGGTTCCGGGCGCAGAAAGGCGAGTACCTGGGGGCGCGTCCTCTGTACGGATATGTGAAAGACTCGGAGCGGAAGAATCACTTGATTATTGACCCGCCCGCCGCTGAAATCGTTCGACATATCTTCTCCATGGTAGGCGGCGGGATGTCCATAGCGCAAACTGCAAAGACGCTAAATCAGCAGCAAATTCCCACCCCTATGCAATACAAAATCTCCGCAGGGGCTTTCGTTAATTGGCACTGCGTTTCAAAAGAGAATTTCTGGACGGAGGCGGCGGTTCTGCGGGTTATCCGCGATGAGCAGTATACCGGTTCAACTGTGTACGGCAGGCGGTACTATGACATTATAGGCCAAAGTCACAGTGTGAAGGTCAGCAAAAAGGACTGGATTATTGTGCCGGATGTCCATGAACCTATCGTTTCCCGAGAAGAATTTGACCAGGCGCAGGCCGCTTTGAAAGAGTATAAGGAGCGGGATGTAGCAACCGGGACGAAAACAAAAATCCGGTGTGGGGTTTGCGGTCATGCCATGGAGCGGCACAACACAAAACAGCCCTACTATGACTGCCGGACCCTGCGGGTAACAGATAGGTTTCCGTGCCCACCGGAGAAAATACCGGAGCAGGAAATCCATGCGGCCTTGCTCGACAGTTTGCGCTCAATGGCGCAGATGGCGGTTGATATGGACAAGCTACTTAGAGAACAGCAGAAAGAGAAAGTGCATGACGTTGCCGCTATGCGCCGGACGCTCACAGCTTTGCAGGAGCAAGTTGCCCAGCTCAAACAACAGACGAAAAGCCAATATGAGGCGTTTGCGCTGGGAGAAATCGGCAAGGAGGCGTATTTGGCAGTTAAAGCGATGGCACGGCAGAAAGAGGAAATTTTGTCCGAGCAGATTTCAAAGCTGGAACTGTCTATGGAGCAGGCCCAGCTCACGGACAGTAATGAGGACGGGCTTGCAGGCAAACTTCGGCCTTATCTGGATGTGGAACAGCTCACTGAGGATATTCTTGATGATCTGCTGGAGCAAGTGCTGGTGTTTTCTGGCGGTAGGATTGAAATTCAATGGAAGTTTCGAGATGAACTTGAGAAATTGCGGCAGATGGTAAATTCTGAACGATAGGAAAACTTCAAAAAAGTTCAGCTTTTTGTTAGTCTGGGCTTGACATTAGCAAATGAACGGTATATGGGCGATGCGCTCCTGCAAAAGAAGTTTACCACGGACACCCTGCCCTTCAAAAAGAAAAAGAATCGTGGCGAGAAACCGCAATATTATGTTGAGAATAGCAATCCGCCCATTGTCAGCAAAGAGGTGTATCAGGCGGCGCAGGAACTCCAAAAAGCCCGGAATGTTAGCCATAAGCATGAAGGTGACTACCCTTTGACAGGTGTCCTCCACTGCCCAGAATGCGGCAGGACGTTCCGCAGACTGCTCCTGAACGGCACCGCCTACTGGCTATGCAGCGGCAAGGCTGCAGGGGCTACAGATTGTCAGAGCAGACGTGTGCGAGAAAATGCCATCTTCGACACCTTCTGCTTGATGGTGGACAAGTTGGCCTCCCACCGGCAAGACCTGCTGGGCACACTCATCCACCAGCTGGAGATGATGCAGAATCATGGTAGCGAGAGCCAGGAAAAGATACGGCAGATAGATAAGCAGATAGCTGACTTGAGCGCGCAAAATCTTGTGGTCGCCCGGCTCCACACTAACGGCGTTCTGAACGCTACCGACTTCGCCGCTCAGTCCTCGGTTATCAGCAATAAGATCAACGGATTACGACTGGATCGTAAAAAGTCGCTGGAAGAGGATGAGAACGACGAACTGATATACACGCTGAAATCGCTGGATGACACCCTGGCGGGATATGTGTTAGGGGTACCATTCAGCCAAGCATTATTCGAGGAAATCGTCCAGAGTATCACGGTCGTGGATAACTCCCGGCTGACCTTTCATCTCATTGGCGGGCTGGCCTTTACGGAGCAAATCCCCGAGAATGTGAGGTGTCGCACAGCATGAAAAAGAGAAATATCCCCTTCGGGTATCAGTATCAGAACGGCGTAATAACTATCCATCCGCAAGAGGCGGCTGTGCTGAATCGCATTTTTAGCGAGTATCAAAAAGGTATGTCCTTGTTGGAAATCGCCAGCCGCCTGAACGATGAAAATATCGAGTATCAGACTGGTGTTACCGGCTGGAATAAATCCCGCATTATGCGGCTGATAGAAGATGAGCGATACACCGGCAAAGGTGGCTTTCCAGTGATTAGTGATGAAAGAACGCACCAGGCCATGGTCGAGATAAAAGCCCAAAAGAACACCCAGCACGGTACCGACCGCCGCTCTGAAATTTTCAATATAGATGTGCCAGTAATCTGCCCCACTTGTGGCGGCGAAATGGTTCGACGGCATGACAGCCGATTCAAGAAGTGCCAGCAACGATGGATATGTTCCAATGCGGAGTGCCACACGGTGATTCACAAGGCCGACAGCGACCTGCTCCACGATATAACTGTACTGCTAAACCGGGCGATTGTCAATCCTGGGTTGGTGCAAATCCCTGCCAAAGATGAATCCGCTCCAACTGTGCGAGTCCTTAAAACTGAAAATGAGATTGCCAGGACATTGGACACCCTCGATTATGATAAAAACACCTTGAGAAAAAAGATGTTGGAGTGTGCCTCCCTTAGATATGCGGACATCGGTTCCGCTCCATATATAGCCCACAGGTTGAAAGCGACTCTCGCAGATGCGGAACCGCTTTCAACTTTTTCACTGACGCTTTTTAAGAGAGTGGTACAAGAAATCCAGCTTACTAAAGACAGCACAGTAAGTATCAATTTATTAAATGGACAGACAGTCAGGAAGGATGATGAAAATGCAACAGACCATGGAAATGCCGAAAAAAGTGGTGCGGAAAATTCCTGCCAAGATTGACATCGCTGAAGAAATCAAGCAGGCACACCGGCAGCTCCGGGTAGCCGCCTACTGCCGCGTTTCTACGGCCCAGGAGGAGCAATTAAACAGTTATGACGTGCAAGTAAGGTACTACACCGAAAAAATTAGAAGCGAGCCAAAATGGGCCTTTGTGGGCATCTTTGCGGATCGGGGACTCTCCGGCACCAGCACTAAAAAGCGCGATGAGTTTAACAAGATGATCAAGCAGTGCAGGCGCGGCAAAATCGACATGATTATTACGAAATCAATCAGCCGGTTTGCCCGGAATACGGCTGACGTGTTAAAGTATGTGCGTATGCTCAAAGATATCGGCGTGGACATTTTCTTTGAGGAACAGAACATTCACAGCACCCAGCCTGGGGCGGAGTTTTATATCACGATTTACGGCAGCATCGCTCAAAGCGAATCCGAAAATATCAGTGCCAATGTTATCTGGGGTAAAAACCAGAGTGCCAAAGAGGGCAAAGTGCCGTTCCACTATAAAAACTTCCTCGGCTATCGGCGCGGTGAAGATGGAAAACCTGAAATCGACCCGGAAGAAGCTGAAATCGTCAAAATGATTTATGCGCGGTTTTTGGCCGGGGACAGTATGAGGGGGATTGTAGAAATGTTGGACAATATAGGCGCTCCTACCCCCGGCGGTCAAGGAAAATGGCACCGCTCTACGGTATGCTCGATCTTGCAAAATGAACGATACAAAGGCGATGCAATTATCAATAAAACCTACGTTGTGGATTGCTTGAGCAAGAAAGTCAAAGCAGCATGAGCAGGGACGAGGGAAACAGGTCTGCCCCAATTGCGGGGTAGAATTTGAACTGGACTGGAACTGTCTGTTCATAGCGTCCAGCCGCATTTTGTAGGCAAAAGCCTTTTCGCTGGGCAGGATTTGTGAACGCTGGAAGTTGCTCTCCACCATGAGGATCGTGGCTTCATCTCTCGTAAGCTCAACGACCTCACAGCGCAGGGTATCCATACCAGCAAGCTCACACGCCCTTTTTCGCCGGTGTCCTGAGACAAGCTCATAGCGTCCATCGTCCTTTGGTCTGACCGTAGCGGGAGTAATCACCCCTCGCTCCTTGATGCTCTCCACAAGCTGGGTCATGTCCTCATCGTCCCGCACCTTGAAGGGGTGGTCGGGGAAGCTGTCGATCAGCTCGATGGGAATGTCCCGTATTCTGGCGAGCTTCTGCTCGTCCCGCATTTCCTGCGTGGAAAACAGGTCATCGAGCGTCGGCAGAACGAAGTCGCTCTTTCTGCCTGCCACTGGCTAACACCTCCCTTGTGAAGTCGGTATAAGCCTTTGACGCTGGGCTGCTGGGTTCATAGGCAAAAATGCTTTTGCCCTTAGAACTCACCTCGGCGGCTTTTACGGCGCTGGGAATGGATGCCTTATAAATCCGCATGATGCTCCCAAAGTTCGCTCTAAGGGCTTCTACGGTGCTTCTGGCGAGATTTGTTCGCCCGTCCACCAGTGTCAGCAGGATTCCGTCTATCTTCAGGCTGGGGTTGATGTGCTTCTTGACCTTTGAAACGGTCTGTAAAAGCTGGGTCATTCCCTTTGCCGGAAGATACTGTGCCTGAACAGGGATAATTACGCTGTCCGCTGCTGCAAGGGCGTTAAGCGTTATCATACCAAGCGAGGGCATACAGTCGATCAGGATATAGTCGTAATGGTCTTTTACCTGTTCGAGATATGTCCGTAGGGTGGTCTCTCTGCTCATTACCGTCACAAGGCTCATTTCCAGCGCTGACAGCTCCAGATTGGCGGGCAGGACATCGACCTTTTCTTCATGGTGCAAAATGCCGCTCATGGGGTCGCTGGGTTCCTCCCGCATTACCTCTGCCAGCTTTGTCGCCAGCGTGATGGAGAGTGCGTCCGTATCCTGCCAGCCAAGACATTTTGGAGTGTTTTTAACCCCTTCACTTGTTCCCGCTGGGAAACGCCTTTTGGGGACTCAGATTTGAAACTTTTTCAAAAATTTTTTAAAAACGCAAAAAAGCCCCTGCTTCTCAAATGAGAAACAAGCGGCTTGACTTGCCCTATTCAAATGTAATGCAAAATAAAAATAGGATTCCAACCATAATGGCTGAAATCCTATCAGGCTTTATTCAATTTACCTCCAAACCGGTTGCAACAACTTCATCTGTTGCAAAATGCTTTTGCTTGCAGCGTGTTGCAAAAGTGTTGCAAAATCGGTTTGGCAATTTAGGTGATGTCCGCAGACCCGCATAAATACTGGTTTTTTCGGCACATCACAACCCGTATAATCTACTCCCACTCGACAACTACTAATCAATTTTGTTTAGAGATTATTATTTGTTGTGTATACAGTTCTTTCGATTATTTGATGTATCCATATTATCCTGCCTATACGGGCTAATGTTATCATTTTGTTATCGGCATTGATAACACTCGCTCTGCAACTGCGGATAATACTTTTGAAATTCTGCACATTTATTATAATCGATGAGATCTCTAATTGCAATAGTAAATCTTTATTTTTACGCACAAATTCGAAAATTTGTGCGTATTTTGGCTTGTAAAAACAAAATTGATATGTTATAATAAATACGCACACAGAAATGGTAATGCTGTGCTTGAATTATTTGATTAAAGCAGGTGAACGAATGGACAATCAAAAACTTGCCAAAGAAGTGATTACAACAAAAGGCGGAATCGCAAAATCGGCTGATTTTGTTGCTGCCGGTATGCGGTCTGCGCATGTTGTAAATTTGTGTAATAGCGGTTTTCTTGAACGTGTACGACACGGTTATTACCGTCTTGCAGATATACAGGAAATATCAGAAGCCCGGCTCATCTCTACACTCATTCCAAAAGGAATTGTCTGTGTAGAGTCAGCTTTGTTTCACTATGGATATAGTGACTTTACCCCAAGAAAATGGTCGATAGCCGTTCCACGTTCCATGTCAAGAACGAAACTTGAAGTAGATGATCTATCGCTTCAAGCCTATTATGTGCCGCCGGAGCTTTATGAGTTGGGTAAAACAACAGATGATTTTGACGGTGTTACTCTATCTGTTTACGACCGTGAACGCACAATTTGCGATTGCTTTAAATACCGTTCCAGACTTGATAATGAAATGTTCAGCAAGGCGCTTAATGCCTATACGAATGATACAAATAAAAATCTGCAAAATCTTTCTGCGTATGCTAAAAAACTCAGGGTTTATAAAAAAGTTACAGAACTGATGGAGGTACTGCTCAATGGCTGATATTGCTGCATCCGTGCTCGCAAGATTGAAAAATAAAGCAAAAGAAAGCGGACGAAGCTATCAGCTTTGCCTGCAACTCTTCTGCCAAGAAGAATTCTTGCGTCGATTGGAAAAATCACAATATGCGGAAAATCTTGTACTGAAAGGCGGATTGTTCATCTATTCTATTACCGATTTTGATAGCCGTGTGACGGTAGATGTTGACTTTCTTCTTCGGAAAGTTCCCAATACTCCTGAGCAGTTGCGGGCAGTAATAGAAACAATCATTTCCACGCCTACAGATAACGATTTTGTATCCTTTGAAATTAAAGACATTGCTCCTATTGCCGTTGCAAAAAAGTACGCCGGCATCGGAGTTTCTCTTGTGGCTCGAATTAAAAATACAAAAACGCCGTTCAGTATTGATTTTGGCGTGGGTGATGTCATAGTACCAAAGCAGGAAAAACGAAAAATCCCCACTCAGCTTGATGATTTTACATCACCGACAGTAAATACCTATTCTCTTGAAACGACGATAGCCGAAAAGATTGACGCTATCCTAAGTCTCATGGAATTTTCGAGCAGAATGAAAGACTATTACGATATTTATTATCTTGCTAATAAATTTAATTTTGACGGCACAGTGCTGACCGAAGCACTGAGAAAAACATTTGAAAACCGTGGACATACCTTTACGACAGATCAGTTCGAGCAGGTTATGGCCTTTGACAGCGATGACGCCATGCAGAAGAAGTGGAAAGCATTTTGCCGAAAGATTGATACAAAGACCGATGATTACGGTACTGTATTAAAAACCATAAAGACATTTTTAACAAAGCCGTTTACATCGGCAGTAGAAGGCAAAAAATTCATTAAACAATGGTCTGCTGCCAATAGCGAGTGGATGTAATTCAGGAGGATATTATGAACAGGTTTGAAATTATAAATAGAATCGGTGACAGATACCATATCGGTAATACTGAAAGTGGCGAATTTAGTTATGCTCAAGCTTTAAAATCTGTTGGGAAAGATATTAAGGATTATCAAAAAGGAACCTCTGGAACACAACATCAGTATCTTGATCTTCGTTTTGAAAATGAGCGTTTAGCTGTTTTAATAGAAACAAAAAACAGGTTTAGCAAATGGGATAAAGCAAAAATACAGACTCAATTACAAGATTATGTGCGCTTTGAGAAGGCATATTCAGACAAAAAGATTGTAGCTATTCTTGCCGAAATCGATGGTGACGAAGTATGGGTTTGGTATGGCCAATCAGTTATTATTGATGATGAACACCGAATGGAAGAAGAAACTGTACTTCGATCGTTTGAAGAATATGAGAATCTATGCTTTGGTAGAGTAAATGACAAAATTAAGGTTGTTGACTCTATCAAGACGCTTAATGAAAAACTTCATTCTGATGGTATTAACGAGAAATTACGTAGCCAATTTGTTGGCACTTGCCTTCTCGCACTAAAAAATGGACTCGTATACCAAGATGTTAAAGAAACGCTTAATCCTAAAACTGGAAAGAAAATATCACCAGAAAAGGTTATTCTAAAAAATATCAAAGATGTCTTAGAGGGGTTGCTTACTCGTGGCGGTGACTTAAATAAGGCAGGTAAACTTGCGGTTTTAAACAATAAAGTTCTTGGGGATCAAGATGTTACAAGTCTTACTTATGCAGAACTTAAGGATATTTTAAAATTTATTGACGATAATGTTGTGCCATATATAAATGACAAAAGTACTGCGGGACAAGATTTGCTGAACTTGTTCTTTACTACATTTAATAAATATGTTGGAAAGTCTGATAAAAATCAAGCATTTACACCTGACCACATTTGCGATTTTATGAGCAAGGCCGTTGGCGTTAATAAGAATTCTCGTGTTTTGGATCCTTGTTGCGGAAGTGGTGCATTTCTTGTTAGGGCAATGACCGACGCTATGGATGATTGCGATACTGAGGAAGAACGTGAAGAAGTAAAGAAGAATCAAATTTTCGGCATAGAATATGAAGAGGGTGCATATGGCCTCTCCTCTACCAATATGCTAATTCACGGAGACGGAAACTCAAATGTCGTTCAAGACTCAATGTTTAAGCGTGCGAAATGGATTGCCGATAACAACATAAACATTGTTTTGATGAATCCTCCTTATAACGCCACCAAGAAATGTTGTGATCCTGATTACACAAAGAATTGGGATGCCAAGAAAAAGGAAGATCCCTCCAAAGGTTTGCATTTTGTAGAGTGGGTAGCTCGCCATGTTCCGTCCACCTGCCAAATGGCAGTATTACTCCCTATGCAAGCTGCTATTGGTAATAGTGGTGATGTGAAAACATTCAAAAAGAAAATGCCTGACAACTATACTCTTGATGCTGTTTTTTCGCTTCCGACAGAGATGTTTTATCCTGGTGCTGCAGCAGTTGCTTGTTGTATGATTTTTGATCTTTCTCAAAAACACGAAAAAGCAAACAAAGATACTTTTTTCGGTTATTTTAAAGATGATAAATTCATCAAGCGTAAAGGGTTAGGCCGCATTGAAAGAACAGATATAGACGGCAATAGTTTATGGGCAAAAACGAAAGAACAATGGTTGACATTATATAAAAACAAGCGGGAGGTTCCCGGTCTTTCAGTAATGCATAAAGTGACTTGGCAAGATGAATGGCTTGCGGAAGCCTATATGGAAACAGATTACAGTACATTGTCATCAAATGATTTCCAAAAGGTTCTAAATGATTATTTATCCTATCTTGTCAAGGAGGGAGAAGTATATGAATCTTGATACTGCTAAATGGAAATTGTTTAATTTTGTAAAGATTTTTGACATAAAAAAAGGGTTCTATAATAAGAAACCCGAATCGTCCGGCGTTGGAACAATTCCTTTTTTAGGTGCAACAGATAGCAACAATGGCGTTACCGAACATTATACATACGAAGAAATAGAATCATCATCAAAAACAGGAGATGGTTCTAATGAATCAATAGAACGCAAAATATTTCCTGCCAACGCAGTATGTGTTACAAATAATGGTTCTGTTGCGTATGCATATTATCAAAATAAGCCATTTACCTGTAGTCACGATGTAAATCCTTTATATTTGTTAAACGGAGAATTTAATGAATATACAGGAATGTTTGTTGCTGCTGTTATTATGTACGATAGATATCGCTGGGGATATGGAAGGAAATGGCGTCCTGAAAGAATGATAAATTCTCAGTCGCGATTGCCGATTGTGTGTGACGAGCAGGGGCTTCCGATAATTGACGCTACATATAAATATTCAAGAGAAGGATTTACACCCGATTGGGAGTGGATGGAAAATTATATAAAAACATTACACCACAAACCGCTAACGACACAAGTAATCACTCAATCAGATGTTAATTTGAATACAACTGATTGGAAAGAATTTCTATTGCATCGTATTATGAAAGCAGGTATGGGAAATGGCATAGATGCTGTTTTAACTACGAGCGATAATCCTAAATATAACTATGTATCTCGTGACAGCAATGGTAATGGTGTTGTTGGTTTTGTTGATGAAATAGAGGGAGAAGAACCATTTCCTGCAGGGACAATGTCATTAGCATTAGGTGGCAGTTTCTTGGGTTCTTGTTTTATTTAAAAGAAACCTTTCTATACCGCACAAAATGTTGCTGTTTTACAAGAAAAAGTCCCACTATCGAACCACACCAAACTATTCATCGCCACTTTAATTAGAAACGAATGTAAAATAAAATACCAAGCTTTTGGGAGAGAACTTAATGCTCATTTTCGCAAGGATTTTACCATCAAATTACCCGTTAAACACGATGCGAATGGTGTTGTATATGATGAAACACACGAGTTTTCTGATGAAGGATTCATCCCCGATTGGGAGTGGATGGATAACTATATGAAATCCTTGCCGTATAGTGATAGAATATAAAAAGAGGTATCGTATGTGGAAAAAATTCAAATGGGATATGTTTGTTACTTCTTTTATTCCCCTATGGATATCAATCGTTATTGTTGATGTTTGGACTATTGTCTGTTTTATCTTAGAGAACTGGAATAGGAAGGGAGCGCTTTCTGACAATTTGATAAACGTATTGTATGGTAATTGTATTCAACTCGTGAGCATTGCTGTAATATCCATTTTGGTTCTCGTCAGTATTATTGGGATAAACTCTTTCCTGACAAGAAATTGGTTAAGAATAAAAAGCATCTTCCTGAAGGCAAGATTGAAAAAGCAACGAAAGCTAACAAACTGTCCTCTGAGTTTTTACTTGCATATATTTTGCCGATGATAGCTTTTGACTTTGGCAATCCGCAAAACTTAGTATTATTTATAATCTATTTTTCGGTATTGGCTTATCTTTGTATCAGAAACAACAATATCTATACGAATATTCTCTTGGAATTCAAAGGATATCGTATATATACCTGCGATTTGACTTGCAAAGTTTTAGATGATCACACCTACCACGACAGTATTGTCATCAGCAAAAGCGACCTAACGCAAGAAGAAGGTAACGATGTGCCTTACTGGGATTTTGAAAACTATATTTATATCACAGCAAATAGGGGTGGAAAATAATGAGCAAGGAAGTATTAAAAAGTATTTGCACATCAGCACAGAAAGATAGCTATAGCTGGGCTCTATATTTTTTCAAAATCGACAAAAGGGCAAAGCAACCGTTCAAGGTAAATAAAGTTAGGTTCAAAAACGATACCTATCTTTTGCAGTATGCAAAAAATCTTTTAAGTACCACTGAAACTTTTCAGATTGACCAGATCAGCGAGGTACAGGATTATGACGGCGAAAACAGTAAAGTATCTTGTGATAAGCTGCTATTAACGAACGAGCTTATTTCGGAACAATGGGAACTATTTTCGCAAGCAGTTGCAGCATCATCTGATCAGAAAATTGACGGTAAAATAAACGGTTACATATTGTGTGGACAACCTTCGGGACACGGAGACAAAGCTGTAACTTTCGTTAAAGTAGCAAATCCGATTACAAAATTAACAAATAAAAAGTCGGTCGTTTTTTCATCGACTGCTAACGATGAATTGGATTTAATAACTGATGATGTTTGCAGACTATATTTGACAGTTGATTTTATTGCCTACAATGATGTTATGTACATTTTTAACCATACGTTTGAGACGGTTTTTAATCTTGAAAAAACAATGGCAAAAGTTAAGCAGCATGCAATAGAAGAAATAGCTGGTACAAATGTGTTTAGCGATATTGGTATTTTCAAGTCTTTGGCCTCGAAATATAAATCATCTCGCACATTTATTACGCTCAAACCGGAAAGAATTAACCGAGTCAAGAACAAGCGAAGCAGAAAAGCAGTTGCTGATATGCTACATTTACCTCTTGATGCCAACGGTAACTTTGCTATTACAACGGCAGAAGAAGCGTCCATTCTGATACGCTACCTATGTTTCAAGATATTCCAAGACAACGAAACAAAAGATGTATTGGAAGCCAATACTGTGACAAAACTTAGCATTGAGCATTCTTCTCCCCAATAAACTCATTAAAAATGAGCTTGACTTGAAATGTACAGTTTTTTCTGTGAACGTTATTAACGAACTTTTAGCTAATCAAACCGAAAACGGCGGCAGAGAGTTTTATATCTCCCTGCCGCCGTTTTCGATTAGTTATAAATCAAATCAGTATTTACAATCTCCATTGCCATGCTACGGATATTATTCATTCTCTGCACCCATTCAAACTGATTATCTGCCTTTAGCTGTTCCGTCACACCCTCACGCTCTGTCATCTGCTTTACCAACCGAGAGAACATTTCCTCTGCCTGCTTGTCAATGTCAGCAAGGTAACTATTCAGCTTACCGCTTGTGAGCAGAGTTAGCTCTACTAATCAATCTGCCCAGCGGCAGAAAAGAAAAAAACCGCTGCTGGGCAGGCCGATTTTCTATGCCTGTTTGCTCCATGTGGCGGTTTTAAGAGATTAAAGCCGCCGTTCTTTTTTCTCCATAGAGAGCGACGCGGTAACGCTGACAGATACGGCGGCTGATAGGAGGCAGCCGCCATGAGGCGCATACCCATTCGACAAAATCTGACGAGGCTTGACCCGTCAAAAAAAGCCCGTCCTCCGCCTGGGGACATTCTGGCTTCGAGAATGAACTATACACAGCTACAAAGTGCAATTTTGTTCTGATTTTTCGCCCGGTAGGTCTGCGACCTGCCGGGCGATTTTTGTCGTTTCCTACGGTCTGCGCCGATCAGGAAAAATTATTTTCGCAAAGGGGGCTTTTAGCGGGTAGCAGACGGCGTTGCCGGTGTCATGTTAGCGGAAAGGGAGAGAACCACCACCATCCCCAACGAAAGGGGGTGAGAAGATGGAAGCTATCCCCCGCAGCTATGACGAGTGCCGGTTTGATGCCTTTTGCAAGTCGGTACTGCGGAACGAGGCCCATAACTATCGGCGCGGCTTAAAGCGCCAGCGTGACCGGCAGGTGTCGATCAGCGCTTTGTCGCAGGCAGATATGGACAAGCTCTCTACGGTAGATCACTACCCCAGCGAGCTATGAACTATGGCAGTTTTCAGAGTGGAACGGAACAAGGGCTACACCGTAATGAGCAACCACCACCTACGCAACAAGGAGCTTTCCCTAAAGGCAAAGGGGCTGTTGTCGCAAATGCTGTCACTCCCCGAAGATTGGGACTACACCTTGAAAGGCTTATCCCTTATCAACCGGGAGAAGATAGACGCTATCCGCGAAGCCATTAAGGAGCTTGAACGCGCCGGGTATATCGTCCGTTCAAGGGAACGCGACGAGAAAGGACGCTTGCGGGGCGCGGACTATGTGATATTCGAGCAGCCGCAGCCGCCGGATTTACCTACATTGGAAAATCCAACATTCTCTGCCTGTTCTTCCTGTTGGTTAATTTCCTCATTCAGTTGCAACAGCTTTTCCCGCAGTTCTTCCTGCTCCTGTTCGTAATCGTCAGAGAGCATTTGAAATCTGCTGTCAGAAAGTTTACCATTTGCGTTATCTTCAGAGAGCTTTTGTCAAGGGTAAATTATCACAAGAAATACTTGAAAATTTTGCAAAATAAGCACGGAAAAATCCAAGTACTTTTACGCTATATTTCAAGAGGCGTACTGTCTTTTTAGGGCTGAAATTTTATATAGCTACTGTAATTACAATAAAAATTAGGGCAGCCATAACAGTGTGCTGTTTCCAAGTTAGGCTCAAATACCCAATAAACTCACGAATCAAAGCGTTCAATGTGAAATACCATTTTGTCTTTGCCCCAAACCCCACACATTTCAGTCCCTGTTGTTTTGCCAGGAGCAGCGCCCGAAACACATGATACGATGTTGTTACGACTACGACCTTGGGCCGGTCTTTTTCCATTAGCCCACTCGAAAACAGCAAATTTTCCTCGGTTGATTTTGATCTACCTTCTACGATAATCTTCTCTATACCCACTCCCTTTTCTTCTGCATACCTCGCCATAGCCTCACCCTCGGCAATGTCCTCACCCGGGCCTTGTCCGCCGGACATAATCAGTACCGCGCCAGGATTGCTGTGCAGCAATTCAATTCCTCTTTCAATCCGGGCGGCAAGCAGCGGCGTGACCCTGGTGCCGATCACTCCGGCTCCCAAGACAACAATATAGTCCGCTTCCCGACGCTTTTTCCAATGGATTAGATTTAATGCCGCGGAGAGCAAATAAATGGCCATCAGGGACAGCATATAAGCCGCGGAGAGACTGATAAACAGATAGAGATTGGTACCAGGCCGCCCCTTCTCCAGACCGCCGGCCACAGGCCAGACGGTCAGATACAGGTACAGCAAAACAGAAAACAACATGGTCAAAAAATTGGCCGGTCTTAGACCCTCATGCCGGATCACCTTGATCCCCTCAACAAAAAGTGTGACAATCAAAATGACCGGAAACATGAAAACACAGCCTGCCGTCAGTAACAGCAGGGCCACCAGAATATTCATCAGAATTTCGTGTTCCGCCAACCAATTTGCGTACTCCGACAGAAGAAAAAACATCGTAACCGCCGAACAGAGCAGCATCCCCAGCATTGAAACGCCGCTCCATAATGTCCTTGGGTCATGTATCATAATCCAGGCAAAAACGCAGATCGAAATGCTCAGCAGAAAAAATGCGATTTGCAGCATATCAGCGTTCTCCCTCCTTTTGTCACATCTCTGGCTCTGTGCAGCATTTACCGCAACCCACGGGGACAGTAAAACCGTGCTGTACGGCGGCTTGGTTACACCGCCGCACAGCCGGTATTTTTTCAAAGCCGGTGGTCATAGCTCGTTTATGGTCTCCGTCACCGCCATATTCCGCATCCGTTTTGCTGGGGCATGAATCGCGACAATCGCGGCAACGCTGGAAAATGCAATAATAATGGCAAGCAGCTTTATTGGCAAATTCCACAGGGTTCCAAAATACCGCGTAAGCAGCTTGATATACAGGAAACGACTGAGAGCAACTCCTATGCCTCCACCGATTACAAGACCGGAAACAGAATAAATGAAGGCTTCTGCGGCAATCATCTGTGTAAGCTGATCGCCGTCCATACCAACCGCCCGCATAGCACCATACTGTTTTGTCCGGGCTGTTACGCTCATGGAAATGCAGTTCACAATGTTGAACAGGGTAATCATGGCAATAATCGCCAGGAAACTATATACAATAAAAACGGATGCCAAATAGGTTGCACGGTCTTGCCGGTTGCTTTCACGTTGATCCGTAAAAATAACATTGCTTTCAGCAAGGTCACTGATTTGCTTTACAGTATCATCCGCAGCATCTTTGCCCAACTGCACTCCGATCATGCTGTAATTCTGTTCTCCTGTAAGCCGGGAGAGGGTTTCCTGTGAACAAATAACGCTATATTCGCTGGGATACAATCCACCAGATAAGGCACAGACAATTTCAACCTCCTGCCCCGCGATCTGAATGGTATCTCCAACCTTGAGCGGATTATCCTTATTTGAAACCGTCATGACTTTATTGCTATCTCCGTAAATTCCTGATAAATCCCCTTGCACAAGGCTATCCTTTGCATTGTCCAACAAATAGTCACTGTATGATGTTATATTCACATGGTCAATTCCCTGCCGTGAAGAAGAAGCAGAAACATTCCCTATATATGTGCTGCCAAAGATATGGTCTACACCAGAAACAGAGCGAACGGTATCGCTTAAACTTTGACTTAACACAGGTTCGTTTGCATAGCCTGTCAGAGTAATATCTGGCTGCCATGACCGCAGCGACGGCATCAGCGCGTGTCCAAAATCCAGCCCTACCGTGAAGCAAAGGAACAGGATTATACTAAGAGAAAAGCTGGCTGTCATCAAAAACCAGTTTTTCTTGGATGCGATTGCGTGGTGAACCCCTAAAGCCTTTTCAACCCTGCCAAAATTCAGCCGCATCGTATGCCGTATAGAGGGTGTCGTATCTGAGCTGCCGGAAACTGCCGCCATGGGAGAAACTTTAGCCGCGCGTTTCGCCGGAGATTGCGCCGCCAGAAGGACCGTAACAATTCCAACCAATGCTCCGCTCATCAAGCCCACCGGACTCAGGGCAAGCACAGACATTGTTTGAAATTCACCGCCGATTCCATAGCGCAGTACCGCGCAAATACTCCAACTGATTGCCGTACCTAAGAGCAATCCAACAGGCACAGCCGTTTTGCACCAGTTTAATGCCTCCAGACGCACATAGCGGATGATCTGCCTACGGCTTGCACCAATGCAGCGCATCATACCAAAAAATTTTGTCCGTTGGGCCACATTGCTGCTCATGCTTCCGGAAATCATCAACACACCGGCCAGCAGCACCAAAACAAACAAAATTGCTGCCAGACCATAAATGTTGCTTACAGAATCATTATTGCTTTGCCCTGCCATACCCATGATTGCGGTATTTTCAGAAACGCTTCCCTCTGGCAGATCATATTGTTCTTTTATTTCCGTAATTGCTCTGGAAGCCTTTGACGCATTTTGAAACTGAATATAACAGGTTGGGTTAAGCGAAATACCGTTTTGTTCCATGAGCGAAGCGAACGCTGTCCGCGTCATATACACAGCAACCAGATACGTCTGTCCCTGATAATATTCCCGGTCATCCGACCCAAAACCCGCTATGGTAAAGCCGGCAGTCCCCGCAGGGGTCTTGATTGTTACGCTGTCCCCGATCTGCACATCCAAAGCGAGCTTTGCGTTGGAGCTAATGATGCTGGTTTCCGTATCGGAGGCGGTAAGGAAAATAATGGGGACCTGGGAGGTCTGCCGGACCTTTTTGCAGAACTCGAACCCGGAACCGTCCGGGAGGGAAACATCCAGGACCAGCAGATCATATTTTCCCTCTTGCCAGAGGGCTTCGGCCTCCCGGAGTGTGCGGGCGATGTCCAGCTCGTGGCCCGCCTTTTGAAAGGCAAAGGAAAGCCCATTGATTAGGCTCAAATCATCTTCTAACAGCAGTAGCTTGCTCATATGAAACCTTCTTTTTATTCAACGCTTGGTATTTCTGTCAGCCATAGTATAATTCAAGCAGCTTTATAATGCAAGTCCGGTTTAATGAAAGCTGAGGCTGCCCAGCAGTGGCCAGCAATGTTTTAGGAATATCCTTTTGGATATTCCTAAAACGCTGGTTGGGGTTCCCCCAAGCCCCTGACTGGCCGCTCTGCGTCCAGTCGAACACGCCTGACGGCGTGGCTTTTCCGCTCCCTTCGGTCGCTCATTCCTGCACATCCGCGCAGGAAGATCGGGGCACAGTTGCGCCCCATCAGGAGTGTGTCGGTTCCGGCACAGGATTACTATGGGAAATCAACCGGGTAGCGGGGTCAATCGTAATGATCTCCCGGCCCATCTTCTGCGCATAACGCATGGTCGCCGCCGTTCCGCCGCGCCGTTCTCCGTTGTAGACGGCCAGCAGAGCGGCGGCGTGATCGACAAGAAATCGGTTGCGCTCCAGCATACAATTTTTGTGGTAGGCTCTGCTGACGTAGACGATGGAATCCGCTCTGTCCAGAATAGAATAATAGAGGTTGATAATGTCATTAAACAGGTTATCCAGCATGGCCTCCGGTGTGTCAAGCTGTTCCGCTCCCGCCGCGCCGGGTTCGTCAACCACGATCCAGACGTAGCCGATTTTCTTAGAGTAAACAATGTCAAAATAGTTCTGGTCATCAATATAATTCTCAAAGGCTTTGAGAATGGCATCCAGTTTTTTCTTCTGCTCAGTTGTGTAAATCATAATTCATCGTCCTTTCTTTTGGCCCTCCGCACAGAGCAAGTATAACGCCGAAAGTCAAATATTACAATACTGGTATTTTTATAATCTGCCCGTTTGCCCCATAATCTTATTTTGAGAGGGGGCGAGGGCGATTATGTTTGCAATCCGCTTGAAAAATCTGCGTCAGTCAAGGGAGTTGAATCAAGTTCAGCTTGCGGAGAAGCTGGGGGTTAAAAAGCAGAGCATCAGTAATTGGGAAAACGACAATATCATGCCGTCCATAGATATGCTGATAAGAATTGCGGATTTCTTCCACGTCAGCACCGACTATCTGCTGGGCCGGGAAGTGCAGGAGGCAAGCGCCCCGCAGATGTTGGATATAACCGGTCTCACTCCCCGTCAGATAGAACACATCCAATTCATTGTACCGTAAAGATACGGTCTTTCTTTTTTAAGCCATAGAGCATACCGAGATATTCCTGCATTTCCTCACAGAGAAAATGTGGCATTTTAATCGTGCGGTTGCTTTTCTTTGTTTTCGGTGTTGTAATCACATCTTCGCCGTGTAAACGCTGATAGGATTTGTTAATCGTTACTGTTTCCTTATCAAAATTAAAATCGGCGGCGGTTAAGGCTAATAATTCGCCCTCACGGATACCGCACCAGTAGAGCATTTCAAAAGCGTAAAAGGAAACAGGTTTGTCCATCATTTCATAAGAAAATTTCTTGTATTCCTCTTTTGTCCAGAACAGCATTTCCTTGTGTTCCTCACTTCCCATATTTCCGACCTTTGCGGCGGGATTGGAGCGTAGCTCATAATAGCGCACAGCGTGATTGAATATAGCTGATAATTGATTATGCAGCGTTTTCAGATAGGTCTGTGAATACGGCTTTTTCTTTTCGTCACGGTAGGCAAGCATTTCATTCTGCCAAGTGATAATTATTTACTCTCCTTTCCTGCTCCGTAGAGCCTTTCATAAAAATACTGGCGGTTTACACGCCCTGCAATCGTAATAAATCCCTGTGCTTTCAGTTCCTCGTTCAGCTTTCTGATGAGCTTATAGGCATAGGGCTTTGATACGCTTAGCTCCTGTGCCACATCATCGGCACGGATAAATTTGTTTTCCATATCGTCAGTCCTTTCATAAAATTATTAAGTTGCCGTTTTTCCCGAATGTCATTTTTCTATGCCTGCCCCTTTCTCAGCGGCGTTGCTTTGCTCGCTCTCCAAAGGAGAGAGGTTATCGCAAAGTCATATCCCATTCGGACGGTCATTCAGTTGTAAGTATTAAGCGTATTTGCTTAATACTCTTTAATTATACTAAGCATATTTGCTTTTGTCAAGCGGTTTTCGAGAAAATATTAAACTTTTTTGTTTTATTTCCTCTTGACAATCCCTAAACATATATGCTATACTGGGTGCATAATGAGATTGCACCCAGTACAAGGTTCTGTCAAGCAGGAAAGGGTGGAGATTTTCACAGAAAATACTACCCGTGGCTTGACAGGTTCTTATACTGATTACACATACATAGACAAGGAGTGAAAAACACTATGGCAATCGGTGAAAGAATACATTTTTTTAGACTTCTGCGTGGAATGACGCAGAAATATCTCGGTACGGCTGTCGGCTTTCCCGAACGGAGCGCCGATGTACGATTGGCTCAATACGAAACAGGCTCACGCAAGCCGAAAGCGGACTTAACCGCCGCATTGGCGCAGGTACTTGATGTTGCGCCACAGGCTCTTGATGTTCCCGACATTGACAGCTATATCGGTCTTATGCACACCTTATTTACCCTTGAAGATGTTTACGGTCTGACCGTCAGTGAAGCAGACGGAGAAATCTGTCTGAAAGTCAACAAGGACAATAGTAAGGACGCTGCCGAACTCTCAAAAATGCTTTGTGCTTGGAAAGAACAGGCGGACAAGCTATCTTCCGAGGAAATCAGCAGGGAAGATTACAATAACTGGCGTTATCACTATCCGAAGTTCGATACCACGCAAATCTGGGCGCAAGTTCCCTCGCAGGAATTAAGCGATGCATTGGTCGAGCAATTCAAGGACAAGCTGAAAGATATGTAAAAACAGTGAGGAACAATACTATGACTATTTTTAAAATATTAACTTCTATCATATTGCTTGTTTTCTATGCTTGCTACTATGCAAAGAAAATAGAGCAAACGAAAAAAGGAATCCGTACCACACAGATCGGAAAAGGAAAGCAAGGCGTTCCTCTATATATTGAAATTACAATGGGTATTGCAACATTCTGCGTTGTGGTTGTAGAGGTCATAAGTATTGTGTTAGACTGGTCTATTTCTCCTGTGTGGGTTAGAATTGCAGGACTAATTATCTCTGCATTTGGAGTCGCACTTTTTATAACAGCTATGCTTACAATGCGTGATAGTTGGCGTGCAGGCGTATCGAAAGATAAAACAGAGCTTGTCACATCAGGAGTATTCAAGATAAGCCGTAACCCAGCCTTTCTTGGCTTTGATCTTATGTATTTAGGCGTTTTAATGGTATTTTTTAATTGGGTGCTTCTCATATTTTCAGCCTTTGCAGCTCTTACGCTCCATTTGCAGATTGTAAACAACGAAGAAGACGCAATGTTATTGGCGTTCGGTGATGAATATCTGAATTACAAGAAAAAGGTAAACAGATATTTAGGAAGGAAATAAATAGGCGAACGACAAAAGCCCTTAGCTATGAGTTACTACCCACAGCTAAGGGCTTTATAATATGGATTGTTATATCAGAAAACCATTCTCTTTCATTCTCTAACCCTAAAACCACTGAATTACAAGAATAATCGCTCTGATATAACTGTTATCAATTTGTTATCAAAAGACCTCTTGAAGTATCGCAAACCCGCATAAACACTGGGTTTTTGCGACCTCTCAGTTTATTCCCACTCAAGTCTTGGGCTTTGATTTAGGGTTATAAAATGCACTCTCGATACGCATTTTGTCCAAATAATCCACGTATTTCGGGCTGTGCATAGGTTTCTTACGAATTTTGTAGCCGTTTTGTAGCCAGCTATTTTATACGTACTAACCGTTCGCAACGACTTATTTTGAATGATTTGCAGCGGGTTTCGGTATGATTCCTGCCAATAATCACCCGGAATTGACCGCCTGATTCACCTCAAAAAACATCTTGGAGGTATGACCATGAGCAAACTTATATCCTATCAATTCAACATCGACACAGCCTGCGTAGAATTGGTTTTTGACGATAGAAGCCAGATTTCCATTGACTTCACCGCCGTTGAAAACGAAGTTGCCGATAACCGCTTCCAGCGGTCAGAGCTGGATTATCTGATCTACAACGCCCCGCTTGCTTATGCCGATCTGATTCTGAACAGCAAGCTGAACGTCCTGTTTGAACAAACCGACATACATGGTGTATCCCTCCTTTCTGAGAAGATAAATTCGTTTGTCAGCCCATATCGGCGGCAAGAGCCTGGTCGATGAGCTTTTGCAGCGTCTCCGCCTGCTTCTTTTCCGTGATGGCGCCTACGATGGGGTCACCCACGATATTGCCGTTGCGGTCAACCACATAGGTGGTGGGGTAGGCAAAAATGTTTGTAGTGAACTTTCCCGCCTCGCCGTCGGAAGCGAAATACACATTCTGGTAGGTCACGCCCTTCTTGGCCAGTACATCTTTTGCTTCGGAAATTGCCGCTTCATCGCCATCCAATGTGAAGGTGTTGACACCGATGAGTGCGCCGCCCTTCTTCGCAAGCTCCTTGTTCAGTGCGTCCAGCTCGGAAAGCTCGCCCACGCAGGGATTGCAGGTGGTGAACCAGAAATTCACCACGGTGACGGCGTTGGCGGAGAACAGCTCGTCGCTCTTCACCGTGTTGCCATCCAGGTCCTTGCCCTCAAAGGCGGGGAATTTCTGCATGCTGCCGTCATCAGGCGGCGTGGTCATGTCGCTGCCCGCGGGCACGCTCATAGCGCCATCCGTAGATTGCTGTGCCGCCTCGGGGTACTTTTTCTCTATCATGGTCAGCTTGTTTTCAATCTCGCGGATCTTCTCCGCCGCCTCCTTGAGCAGCTTCAGCTCATCCTCCGTAAACTGATCTTTGGAACCTTCGATGGTGTCCAACAAGAACTCACCATAGTTTTTGCCGTCCTCCTGCATGGTCATGCCCTTGTCGGCCGCCATGAAAACCTTTTCCCAAAGCGCTGTGTCCTCCGAGAGAATGGCATTTTCCTGCGCCATCAGCTCCTTGTGCATGGCAACCGCTTCCTCGGCATTCTTCGGTTCGCTGCTCATTTCGTCCATTTTGTCTCCGCCCTTTGTGCCGCAGGCTGCCAGAGAGAGCACCATCAGTGCAGTAAGCAGCAGCGCCAGAATTCTGCCGGCAGTATTCGTCCTATTCATCTTCATTCGTTTTATTCCTCCCTGTTATTGTTGTTTGTCTGTAGCGTTTCCGCTGCTTTTGCCTTATCTTTACCGTCTCCGAAGCCGTAGCGGAAGCACACGGCTTTCGTCGGACAGGCGCGGATGCACATTCCGCAGCGGATGCACTCGGTATGGTTGGGCGTTTTCGTCACATCCACATCCATCTTGCAGGCTCTGGCGCATTTCCCGCAGGAGACGCACTTATTCTTATCCACCTTCATCTGGAAGAGGGACACCCGGTTGAACAGTGCGTAGAACGCGCCAAGCGGGCAGAACCACTTGCAGAACGGTCGGTAGAACAGTACGCTCAGCGCAATCACCGACAGCAGGATGCTGAATTTCCATGTAAACAGCTTGCCCAGCGCCGCCCGGATGCCGGAATTTGCAAGGGACAGCGGGATGGCTCCCTCCAGCACGCCTTGGGGGCAGAGGTATTTGCAGAAGAACGGGTCTCCCATGCCAACATCGTTCACAAGGAACGCCGGTAGCAGGAAAACCATCACCAGCAGGACAGCGTATTTCAGGTATGTCAGCGGCTTCAGCCTCTTTGTGGAAAGCTTCTTAGTGGGGATTTTGTGCAGCAGCTCCTGAAACCAGCCGAAGGGGCATAGAAAGCCGCAGATAAAGCGCCCCAGCAGCACGCCCAGCAGAATGAGGAAGCCTGTGATATAGTAGGAGAAGCTGAACTTGGAAGACCCCACCACCGCCTGAAACGCCCCGATGGGGCAGGCCCCGGACGCCGCCGGACAGGAGTAGCAGTTCAGCCCCGGCACGCAGACGGTCTTCCCCGTCCCCTGATACAGTCCGCCCTTGAGAAAGTTCGGCAGATGCAGGTTGGTCAGCAGCGTCGCCCCCGCCTGAATCCAGCCCCGGAAGCGGGACATGGTCTGTGAAACGCCTGAAAACTTTTTACCCAATGCCCACACACTCCAGACATAATTTGATTGCTTTGCTCAGCACTGTCGCCGCCTCGCCCCGCCAGACACCAAAGCACAGCATGGCGGCTCCGGCCATCAGCAGCACGATCTGCGCCGCGGCCTTTTTCCCGCAGCTCATTTTTCATCACCCTTTCCGATTTTCTGCCCCCATCATAGCGCGGGAGAGTTAAAGTCTCTGTTAAGAACGAAAACTTAACGCAAACTTTATCTGTTTTTGCTATAATGAAAGCAACACAAATACGAAGAAATAAAAAGGAGGGCTCTCATGCACCTTTTAGTAATTGAAGATGAACGCGCCCTGTGCGAGACCATCGTTCGCAGCCTGCGGCGGCTGGCCTACAGTGTGGACTACTGCTATGACGGCGAAAAGGCGCTGGCGTTTCTGGGCGTGGAACGATACGATCTGGTGCTTCTTGATCTGAATCTGCCGAAAAAGGACGGCATGACGGTGCTGCGCACCCTGCGGCAGACCGACCGGGAGACGCGGGTGCTGATCCTCTCCGCCCGCAGCGAAGTGGAGGACAAGGTGCAGGGGCTGGATGCCGGGGCGAACGACTATCTGGCGAAGCCCTTCCACTTGGCGGAGCTGGAGGCCCGCATCCGCAGCCTGACATTGCGGCAGTTCACCCAGCAGGATGTGCTGCTAAGCTGCGGAGGCCTGACCTTTGACACCCGCTCCCGTACCGCCACCGTCAACGGGCAGACGCTGACGCTCACCCGGAAGGAAACGGGAATCCTGGAATACCTGATGGTGCATCAAGGAAGGCCAGTAAGTCAGGAGGAGCTGATGGATCACGTTTGGGACAATAGCGTGGACAGCTTCAGCAATTCCATTCGCGTCCACATCTCCGCCCTGCGCAAAAAGCTCCGCGCCGTGCTGGGCTATGACCCCATCCGCAACCGCATCGGCGAGGGCTATCTGATGGGAGGCGAGGAGGAATGAAGCGGCTTTCCCTGCAGTGGCGCATCACGCTGATGTCCGTCCTGCTCATCGGCATCACCTGCGTGGCCATGAATTTGCTGCTGTGCTCCTCCGGTGTGTACTATATGGACACCATTGCGGACAGTTTACAAGGCGGCGGCACGGTGATCCTGAATGATGGCGGAGCGGCGAGCTTTGACCCGCAGCTCATAGCGCCCAACGAGGAGTTGACCATCGTCGTCGATGGGGTGCAGGGGCACTTCCGCACCACCAACTGGTACATCACGGCGGCGGTAACGCTGCTCAGCGGCATCCTCGCCTATTTCGTCAGCGGACGCGCTCTCAAGCCCCTGCGCAGCTTTACCTCGCAGGTGGAGCAGGTGCAGCTGAACAATCTTGCCGATATGAGGATCGATGAAGATGCTATTTCGGAGTTCCGGCAGCTGAGCCGCTCGTTCAACCAGATGCTGGAGCGGCTGAACAACGCCTTTTCCGCCCAGCGGCAGTTCACCGGCAACGCCGCCCACGAGCTGCGCACGCCACTGGCACTAATGCAGGCGCAGTTGGAGCTGTTTTCCGCGGAGCATCCTGATGTGCGACCGGAGACGGCGGAGTTCCTCACGCTTTTGCGTGAGCAGACGGAACGGCTGATACAGATGACCAGGACACTGCTGGAGATGAGCAATCTGCGGCAGGTGGCGCGGAACGAGCGGATCCAGCTCGCTCCCATGATCGAGGAGATCTTCACAGATCTTGCGCCGCTCTCAGATAAGCTCGGCGTCACGCTGACGGCGGAGGGCGACGGCATTATGACCGGCAGCGATGCACTAATCTACCGGCTGATCTTCAACCTGACGGAGAATGCTGTCAAGTACAACCGGCCGGGCGGCTCGGTACGGGTTTCTGTCACTCAGGAGTTGGAAAAGCTCCTGCTCCGCGTCTCCGACACTGGCTGCGGCATCCCGGAGGTGTATCAGCGCAGTATCTTCCAGCCCTTCTTCCGGGTGGACAAGTCTCGCAGCCGGGAATACGGTGGCGCAGGACTGGGGCTCTCACTGGTATGGGAGATCGCCGACCTCCACGGCGGCTCCGTTTGGGTAGAGAAAAGTTCGGAGAAGGGCACTACCATTGTGGTGGGGTTGCCAACGCAACAATCAACGAAGCCCTAAAACCCTTTTGGCTCTTCGGTAGAATGTGTGGGTGGCAGATTTGCTGAAAATCAGCCATAGCAATGGTTTTCAGGCATTTGGAGTGGTACACAAAAAAGGGCTGAAAATAGCACCGTGTCACAAGCCAGTCAAGGCACCGGCTTTGCCTCGCCTGCGGCGGCCTTGACAGCCTTGCGCCACAGTGCTTGCAGGTAGTCAAGAGGGGCTTGCGCCCCTCTCTGGCAGATGCTGCCCATATCCGATTTTCCTACCCACACATTCTACCGAAGCCTCACCCTTTTATTCGTTTTTCGCCGCTTCGCTTGCCGCCCTGCGGCGTTCCTCTCTGTATGGGGCGGTCAGCCGGAAAGAGAAGCGTCCCTTTTCAATCTCAAATTCCTTGCAGCCCGTGTCCGGGTCTACGTCCGTCAGCTTGCAGACGGCAGGGTGTTTGCGGCTGTATGCGGTCAGCCTGTTTTTGAGGTCGGTGTTGTGGGTGCGGATGAAGATGGTGGGGTCTTTCTCGTCAAAATAGATTTCGGTGGTCTTTTCCTGTTTGGTAAGTCCTGTTCTCATAGGCTTATCCTTTCTGCGGCTCTGTCACGCAATAGGGGTGTTTTTCGGGGATTTTCTTCGGCTCTTGACTTGGGAAAAATGGCAATTTTCAAACAGGAGCGCGCCGGACGATGTCTGCCCTGTCCGACGCGCTCCCATTCGATAAAATGCGTTTTTTCCGGCTCTACATAGGAATCAGCGAGCTTCGTCCCTCGTGACCGCTTTTTCTCTGAGCGGATGGAAGAATCGCCACAGATTATTACGCTGAATTACATCCTCATAGCTGCGGACTTTCCCGCGCAGCTCCGTATTTTCACGCTCCAATTCTGCCGCACGGAGCTTGCTGTGGACAGACTTATAATCAGAAATTTCCTGTTTCAAACTGTCAATCTCAGCCTTGAGCTTTGCAATCAGTTTGTTTGCCGCATCCACCGCCTTTTGCAGTTTGGATTCCTTTTTCTCTGCTGTAACATACTTCTTTGCCAGAGTGGAAAGTCGGTCAAAGTCCTCACGCTCCACGGCAACTTTGGATGAGAAGGGAATGGACGTTGCCACGATTTTTTCGATAGACCGCACATCGACCCGCTGATTCTGGATTTTTTCAATTTTGCTCCTAAGCGTTGCTGGTTAGTTGAATCGTGAGGCGGCTGCCCTCCATCTGCGCCAACAGATGGGATGAGGGCGGTCGTTTTCTCATTTCCCGTCATTTCGCTCACCTCCGGGAATCTGGAAGCCGTAGAACTTCTGCTTGAAATACTGGGCAGGGCATTTTCCGGCAACGGTCAGATAGCCTTGGGCTTTCAGCTCCCTGTTCATTTCCCGGACGATCTGATACGCCTTGCTGCGGCTGATGCCCATGATCTCCGCCACCTCTGACGCTGTGATAAACTGTGCTCTCATAGTACCTCCTGTTTCAAAGTATTTTTCTCGGATTACGCATCTTCCATTCATTCTCGCTCTGCCAGTTCTGTTGAAAAGCGTATCCTAAGTGCATATTTATTATACGCATACAAGGCGCATCTGTCAAGCCTTTACGAAATAAAAATATGTACTTGCAATTCGCTTTATTCTGTGGTATGATATGGACGAGGTGAATCAGATATGGACAATTTCGATTATCCCGCCATCGGGCAGAGAATTAAGCAACTCCGAAAACGGAAGGGGCTGAACCAGACCGAGCTGGCACAAATGCTTAAAAAATCCCTCCGCACCGTACAGAAGTACGAAACCGGAGAGATTGAAGTGTCGATTGCCGTTGTCAATCAGATCGCAGACCTGCTGGACACGACCTCAACCTATATTCTTGGGTATGAATCCAGCACGACACAGATCAGGACGCTTGCCGACGTAATGGACTTCCTCTTTAAGCTGGAAACGGTAGAGGGCATCGACTTCAAGATCAATGTGCAGAAGCCGCCCCGCAGCAAACAATGGGAGTGCTCGGTTTCCTTTGATGGAAAGAGCACGGCAGAGTTCAACGCAGATATGTGCCTGTTCCTTGAACAATGGGAGGATGAGCGCAGCGAGCTTCGCGCCCATAACTCCACGCAGGCAGCATATAAGCGCTGGAAGGAGCAGACGCTTGCATACTATGCCGCGAACGCAGTCAAATGCACAGAACCAGAAGAACTTGACCGTGACGAACTGATTGCAAGACGGACGGAGCTTTTGGAAAAGGAATATGGTAAAAACGAGAGTAATGAGTAAATAACCCTATCAAAGCCTGATTCTTGAGGGAAGGAGGTAAAAATGTCAGTAACAAAAGACGGCGACACCGGTCGCTGGATGTCGCAGATCCGGGTAACGGATTGGACAGGCAAGACCATCCACAAAAAGAAGCGCGGCTTCGCCACCAAAAAGGAAGCCCTTCAATGGGAACGTGACTTCATCAGCCAATCCACAGGCAGCCTCGGTATGACCTTCGGCGACTTCATCGCTTTGTATGTCAAGGATATGGAGCACCGCCTCAAGCCCTCCACCGTTGCCAGCAAGAAATGGCTGATCGACCTGAAGGTAACGCCCTTCTTCAAGAAAATCCCGCTGAACGAGATCAAGCCCACTCATGTGCGCCAGTGGCAGAACTCTCTGACCAGCTACCGCGATGAAAGCGGCAAGCCCTACTCCCAAACCTATCTCAAGTGCATCAACAACCAGCTCACAGCAATTTTCAACTACGCAGTCAAGTACTATGGACTGAAAGAGAATCCATGCCACAAGGCAGGGAGCATGGGTAAGAAACACGCCGATGAGATGCTGTTCTGGACAAGGCAGGAGTTTCAGACATTCATTGAGGTCATGAAAGACCGGCCTGCCAGCTACGCGGTATTTATGACCTTGTACTTCACCGGAATCCGTGAAGGAGAGCTATTGGCGCTTACGCCGTCGGACATCGACTTTGAAAAGAAAACCCTGACGGTAAACAAGAGCTATCAGCGTCTCGGCAGAGAGGACATCGTCACCACGCCGAAAACGCCTAAGAGCAACCGCACCATCCCTATCCCTGATGGACTCTGCACCTGTTTACAGGAGTATATGTCCCATTGCTACGGGCTGCAAAAGGACGACCGGCTCTTTCCCTACACCAAGAGCTTTCTGTATCACGAAATGGAGTATGGCTGCAAGGCATCGGGGGTAAAGCGCATCCGGGTGCATGACATTCGCCACAGCCACGCCAGCCTGTTGGTGGAGATGGGTTTCTCCCCGCTGCTGATCGCGGAGCGGCTCGGACACGAGAAGGTGCAGACCACGATGGACACATACAGCCACCTGTACCCCAACAAGCAGGTGGAGGTAGCCAGACAGCTTGACGGCATTATGCCGTGAGCCTCTGGCTACAAAAAACGCCGCAAATGTAGCCAATTTGTAGCCAGCAAAAAAGAAAAATCCTGAAAAACGCTGTATTACCAACGCTTTTCAGGATTCAGAAAACACTAAATATTTATTCCCACTCGTTGCTGGGTATCCTATTCTAACGGATTTTGCTTTAGAAATATGATACCCTGTTCTTTTGAATATTTGATATATCCATATTATCCAGCCTATACGATGGGCTGTTATCATTTTGTTATCAACGATGATAACAGAAGTAAAAGTCTCACTCTATCATTTTCATAGCATATACTCCGTATGATACACATGATATAAAAAGGGTGTTGGGGATATCCCAGCGCTCACTAATTATTCACTCAACTTCTTGCGCTACCTAGAAGCATTCTTTTCTTCCGTTATTCTGTTCGCAATTGCTAGGACAAGTGCTTTCCGTTATATCCTCTCCACGTTCAAAAGGCATCATTTCACTCTCCTGTGTTACATGATGAGTTACAATAATTTCACCTTTTCCGCATTTGCATTTGCGCCTGCTAGTTTTATAAGAATAATCTACAAATTTCCATCCCATACCCATATTATAGTCCTTCTTTGATGATGCATTAGTCAGTTTTGCTTATGGAATTTAGTTCGGATTGTTTCCATTATCCAGATAGTACGGGCTATCTGATTTTCTGTTGCCAGTACTAAAATTATGGATTGAGCCAATCACGGTCAGGACGAGCTAACAAGCGAGCGTTGTTCATTGCCTGATCAAGAGTTAAGCAAGTTGATGCACGATACATTGTTCCATAATCTTCCACAATTATTGCCAAGTCAGCTGTATCTTGTGCAGCTAAACATAATGGAATCAATAATTGAATAGTTCCAGAAGTTATAAAATACTGTGGAACTGCAATTTTATAGTTACGGCGCAGCCTTTCTCTAGCAGCCTTTACACTACCATCAATAATTAATTGCAATTGATAATCCGGCATTGTTGAAAAGGGATTTGGAAATCGTGCCTTATTATCTTGGATAATATGTTCGACATTTACAATCAACTCTTTTCTCGGATCAAAAATAAGCTTTGTTGGGTCTTCCCAATAAAACGCCATTTCGGGTAACTTAGGGTAGCGGCGAACTTCATTATCACCTCTTCGGAAAAATTTTGAAAAGTACCAATAGCAATCTATATTTGGATTTGTATTTTCGCAAAACTGCATATATATAGGTTCATGTTGCACCTTAGAGAGTAGACCTGTATCAAAACAACAGAACCCAAAATCGCTAGAATATGCGACTTTTTTCTCGCGAGCCAATCGAATGTATGTGTTCCGAATATAATTTTCTAATATTGGAAAATCAGTCGTTGTTCCGAGTGTATTATGATAATTCCAATCTTCGTCTTCTACTAAATTTGCTAAGTCTTCAATCACGCCATAAAAATCAGCGATTTGTGCAAATTCATAAAGAGACTCTGGGAGATCAAAAACATCACGTTTCATGTTCGGGCTCCTTTCTCACATGTGGCCTATAACTCGTTGGCTACACATCTCTACAATGTAGTCATTAACCTTTTGCCGAAATTCCAATTCGTAGCTTTTTAGGATAATCATATTAGAAGGTACATTTTTCAACTCATTTGTACCTGTTGCTTTTTGTAAAATAAGCACCAAAAAACTACAATTTCTTTTTGCCCCTGCGTCGCTAAGTAGCCTTATTGCCTGTTCTGGTGTTTCATTTACCTTCTGTATTTTAATTGCAACTGGAGCATCTAAATAATGCTTTTTCAAAAACGCATCTATTCCTTTGTTACGTTGAACGATATCACATTCAAACTGGCTCAGAATTGCAAGTTCAGCTGTTGTTTTTGTTTGATATGGGATTACTCCAACCTTTAACAATGTGGATTCTGTTTTGATTGGATTAGAAAGTCTCTCTTGGCACAACTTAATTGCATCTGTATTTACATCAATTCCGATAAAATTACGCAACATCAGCTTTGCGGCAACTAAAGTAGTACCACTGCCACAAAAAGGGTCTAAAATCAAATCACCTTCATCTGTGCTTATGCGAAGGATTCTTTGGAGAAGTTCAACAGGTTTTTGGGTTGGATACCCGACACGCTCTCTCGCTTTTGGATTTAGGAAAGGAATATCCCATACATCGGACATGGGAACCCCTCGTT
The DNA here is from genome assembly GCF_009936035.1 of Neglectibacter sp. X58. Lineage (GTDB taxonomy): Bacteria > Bacillota > Clostridia > Oscillospirales > Acutalibacteraceae > Acutalibacter. Next base: position 34,915 of record NZ_QWEO01000003.1, read on the forward strand.
TCTCCTTAGCCATAACGATATTTCCACTTTTATCTCTCTTATAACTGGCCTTGCCCACTGCATTTCGCTCTCTTTCCTGTAGTATCTGATCCAGATTCGTGGTGGGTGAATATTCTCCATAAATAACATTAAACTTAAAATTTGGAGACTTTGAATAGAAAAAAATTGTTTGATGTCCTGCTAATAGTCCCTTTTTCGAATTTGACCAGCGTTTGTATGTCCAAATGATTTCACTTCTAAAATTATCTTCTCCAAATATCTCGTCTAGTAATATCCTAATATAATGGGAAGAAGAAGTATCGCAGTGCAAAAAGATAGAACCTGTATCTTTCAAAACTCGGTGCATTTCTGAAAGTCGCTCTTTAAGAAATAATAAATAAGATTGACGTGAATCCCAGACGTCAGAAAAACCGTAAACATTTCCATTGGAACCCCGAGACATTTGGTGTTTCTGCGTAAAGAAAGGTGGATCTAAGTAAATCATATCCACAGTTTCTTTTGCCAAGGTTTTTATACCATTCAAACAATCATCATGGATTAGCATAGTATTATCATTGCTCCCTAGAAATCGCAATCTTTTCAAGGATTTCAAGCAGGTCAATACCAGTTAGTTCATGGATATACTGCCATGCACTATCCCCATAAAAATACTTTCCACCTATCCCTTGATACAATGTTTCAAGTGTTTCTTGAATCCTTATTGCTTGAGTACGTTGTGGATAGTAAAACATTACTCTCACTGGGGTATAACCCTTTTCTCGAATAACCTTCACCCGTGTATGTTCTTTTGTTATATGATCGCCATCTGTAGTTGCATCTCTCCATTTGATTTCGTGAGCAGCATTTCCAACTAAGCAATCAATTTCAAATGTTTTGGGGCGATTTCCTAATGTATTGGGTATTTTCACTTTTGCAGAATCAGGAAACTTATGCTTGATGCAGGTAATAGCCGCTTCTTCTAAAAATGCACCAGCGTATTTATATAAAAACCGCCCCTTGTTTTGATAAAGGTCAATTAAATGCCCCTCATCATTTGTAACACCAAGTACACGATATAAAAGATAATGAGAAGTGTCGTCATCTTCCATTTCTTTTTCCCTTATATCAACTTGCTTTTTTAGTTCTGTAGCATACTTATCTGCAAGCCTTTTAATGGCCATAAAAACATCCTGATCCATACAATTCCCCTATCCTGTCTATTAATGTTTATAGTATACCATACTTTCCAGGGCATATCAAGCTACAAAAGAAATAGCGATAGAGACTATATAGAGTAACTTGTGCTAAAACTTTTATAGAGGATGGTAGCAGACCTACCATTCTCTATAAAGAAATCATTTCTCCGCCTGTATTCCTCGCGCCTTCGCCCAAGCGCTGGCCTTGCTACGCCGTTCCTCGCTGTACGGAGCAGTTAGTCGGAAACTAAGCCGTCCCTTCTCAATCTCGAACGTCAGCCCTCCCTTCCCATCATCATCGGTCTGTCTGCACAGATCGGGGTACTGCTGGGCGTATGTTCCCAGGCGCTTCTTCAAGTCCGTGTTATGGGTCTGTACCTCAATGATGCTGCTCTGCTCATCAAAAAAGATACCTGTTGTCTTTTGCCGCTTTGTAAGCCCTGTTCGCATAAAACCTCCTTATTTTTGAAATATTTCCTCGCTTCTTGAGTTGAAAAAGTAATGTGATTTTTTGATGGGAAGCGTTCCAACGAAGCTGTGTTCACTTGAAACGCTCCCATCAGTTTTTTCAAAATTTCCCGGCTCTTGACTGATTACCGTTCTACGGCATTTTTCCGTTGCCGCTGCACCTTGGGCGACTCCACCTGTTCTGCTTGGAGAACCTTGGAGATGAACGACATCACCCGCTCTGGTGCTTTCTTGACGGCAACGAGGAAGTCGTTTACCTGCTCTTTCAATTCCTCATACCGCCGTTTCCATATCTGAGCATCCCGTCGGGCGGATTTCAGGTCGCGCTGCAAGTCTCTAATGGTGGTATCCGCAGCTACCCCCTTTTGGGCAAGCTGTTTCAAATCCTCTGCTTCCTGCTGGGAAAACTCCACCTTGCCCATCAGCGTCCTACGGCCCATATTGTCGATCTCTGCAAAGGTTGCTGCTGTTCCTTTTTGGACTTCGATTTTCTGCTCGACTTTCTGGAGAGCCTTCTCTTTTTTCTCAACCTGACGCTTCAAAACTGCCAATCTTTCCTGCTCACGTTCCGTCTTAAACTGCGCCACAGTCAGATGTTCCTCGGAACTGCCACGCTCACCCCGCTTCACATCGGTATAGCCAGCGGCCCGCATAGCGTTGAAAAAATCATCCTGGAGAACGCTGTATGATTTTCGTAACACCGGCTTGCCGTTCTTTTGCAGGATAGGTTTTCCTTGATCGTCCATTGCCGGGAGGGACTTCCACTTTTTACTGCTGCTCACCTGAGTGATTGTCTCCTTAACTGTGCCGACCAGAGATTTGTCTTTACACCGCTTTGACCACAGCACCTGTTTCTCCACCACAGGGATATAAACAACATGGAGGTGGTAGTGGTATACATCCCGTTCCAGTGCCTCCGACATGGCCCGGTTGCGCTCGTCGGCGTGCATGACTGCCGATAAGATAAACTGCTCCCCGCCCACAATTTCTATTGCACTTTTGTAGGCATCGGTGTAGAATTGTCTTGCAAAATCGTAGCCACCGTGGTTATCGAAATAAGCTGAGTTCACGTCGAAAATCAATTCACCATAGAGGCAAGCGTCATCTTTCAGTCCCCTGGTGGAGATCACCTTCTCAGCCTTCATCTGAGCAAACATTTCCGCATAGCTACCAGTTGGCCTCTTAAAATGAATGTTCAAAGCGGTTCGCTCCGGCACAATATCTGGATTGATATAGGACTCCTTTTCCCTCTCGTTGTGTCGCTGCGTATTGCTGATTTGTGTTCTTGTCAGATTTGCGTTTCTGACACTGGTACGGTCAATCCCGTCGTTTCTTGCCATTGTACTCCTTTCCAGAATTTGCGGATTTGGTACCCTTCGGGGGACGGGGAGGCACTTCTGCGGAAGTGTAATAACCCACTATGACACTTTCATCCCTGCGGGCTGCAAAGTGTCGTGGGCTCTCCGAGGGGGTATGGGGGCTTTGCCCCCGGCAACTGCGGTTGCCTCCCCCAGCAGGGCCGCCCTTTGAAAAGGGCACCCTGCACCCCGCCTAAACTTTGCCCGTGACGGTCGTGACGATGGTGACGATACTTTCGATACCAGCCCCACTGTCTAAACTATCGTCACAACCGTCACAATCGTCACGCCGCTCCAACGTGAGTGCCATTTTGTCGCCCACGTTGGAGCCTGCAAAAACCACCGACTAACTTACTGTCCTGCTTTTTCAACAAGCATCAGTTGAATGAATCGTCCGTCATGGTTACGACTACTCTCATATTTGATGCTGTTCTCATTAAGTAGCCTTCCAGCGTTTACATTCAGCCGCATGGTAAGCTTGTTAGGCTTTATATCCACTCCCAGCGCGGTCACCAATTCAGTCGCGGTGCCGCTCCATGACTTATCTCTCACCACCAATGCTTCCACCGCTTCAAGCACCGGATCGGGCGGCTCTATCCACTGTTCCGCCTCCATCCGCTCAAGCGTCCAGGTTAGCCGCTCCCTATCCTTGGTGAGATAGAACCGTTGGTCTTGCTGATCGCGTCCCACCACATCCAGGGTAGCAGTGCCAGCCGTCCGTTTTTCCTTCTGAAGAAGAAAGGCCCCGTCCGCTGCCCCCGACAGGCCGTTGGTGCCGGAGATCATATCAAACTTATCATCGGCCTGCTGTTTCCGGGTATGATGTACCAGCAGGAGGCAGACACCGCAATCGTCAGCGAGGCGTTTCAGCTTTCCCACTACCTCATAGTCGTTGGCATAGCTGTACTTATCCCCGCCAGCCTCTCGGATTTTCTGAAGGGTATCAATGATAATCAGCTTGGTATCAGGGTGTTCCTGCACGAATCGCTTTAGCTGCTCTTCAAGCCCGATGCCGACCTGCTTGGCATGAATCGCAAAGAGAAGGTCATTGGCGCCCTCCGTGCCGAACATCCGGTAAAGGCGTTCCTGCAAGCGGCGGTGATCGTCCTCCAGAGCCAGATAGAGGACAGTTCCCTTGTGAGCAGGATAGTCCCATAGAGGGAGGCCAGTGCTGACGTGGTAGGCAAGCTGAGCCATCAGGAAGGATTTGCCCACTTTGGGCGCACCTGCAAAGAGGTAGGTCCCAGGGTAGAGCAGACCGTCAATGACGGGCGATCTGCTCTGGTAGACATTCTGGTAAAGCTCATTCATGGAAACGGTAGGGAGATAGGCAGGGTCGCTCATACGCTGCATTTGCCGCAACATTTCTCGGTAATTTTTCTCAGGGGGATTGTTTTCAGCCCCTTCCTCTGGTATACTTGCGATAGGTGTTTGAGAACTGGGCTGTTCCCCGTCTGCGCCAACAGACGGAAGCGGAACAGTCCTTTTCGTCTCTTTGGAATCCATCAATCTATCAAACCTCCTTCATGCCGTTCATGATGGCAGCGATCATCCGAATGGTGTCCAGCAGTTCGCCGTCCACGCCAGCCCCGTCCCCAATTCGCCGCAGTTCTCCCAGGACGGCGGCAAGCTGGTCACGCAGGGCCTTGTAAACCCTGGGATTGCCCTGCACCACAATGTCCTGGTTCAGTAGCCGCCGGGTGATGTACTCCTGCTTGGTTAGCCCGGACAAGCGGACGGCAATCTCAAGCTGTTCGTCCTCCTCCGGCGACACCCGGAATGCCACGGTCTTGTTTCTCCAGCGGTTGTGATTGTCCAAATTCTTAGCCGACATTATGCTCCCGTCCTTTCAAAGTCCAGCTTGTCCGCCATCTCCGTCTGCTTCGACGGAAACAGGTGGGCGTAGCGGTAAGTGATTTCGATACTCTCATGGCCTACCCGGTCGGCAATCGCCACAGCGGAGAAGCCCATGCTTGAAATGTTCTCCAGGTGGGCCAATGAAGCCAAGAAGCTGGAAGCTGGGGAAATCACCAGGGAGGAGTACGACCATTGGCGTTACACATATCCCGCAGTTGAGGCCCAGCGCACAAGGGATGAGCTTGACGCACTCCGGGCAAAGCGCAAGGCGGCGGAGACAGAGGAATAGACAGCAAAAAGCCCTTACCGACGTTGCCATCGGTAAGGGCTTTCTAATATGGATTTTGTCACCCACAAGCCGCAAAGGAACACTTTTCACCTGCAATCCACCGGGGATACAGAATGATACGGCCTATGGGGAGCGTTATCAAATCGTTATCAAAAGAGGAGCGCAAAACCGTCTATTCGTTGTGCCGCAACGGGTTCAGGACTTCAAAAACTCATTCCCACTCAATCGTAGCAGGCGGCTTGCTTGTCACGTCATACACCACCCGGTTGACGCCCTCTACCTCATTGATAATCCGGTTGGACACCTTTCCCAGCAGCTCATAAGGAAGGTGCGCCCAGTCGGCAGTCATGAAATCCGTGGTGGTGACAGCCCGCAGGGCCACAGTCACCCCGTAAGTACGGCCATCACCCATAACGCCTACGCTTCGGTTAGCGGTGAGCACCGCAAAATACTGGTTGATGTCCCGCTCCAAGCCGAAATTCGTCACTTCCTCCCGGAAGATGGCATCCGCGTCCTGCAAGAGCGCCACTTTTTCCTGGGTGATTTCCCCCATAATGCGCACAGCCAGCCCCGGCCCGGGGAAAGGCTGCCGCCATACCAGTGCCTCCGGGATGCCCAGCTCTATCCCCACCCGGCGCACTTCATCCTTAAAGAGATCCCGCAGCGGCTCCACCAATCCTTCAAACTCCATGTCCTCTGGCAGGCCGCCCACATTGTGGTGGCTTTTGATAACCGCCGCTTCCCCGGTGCCGCTCTCCACCACGTCGGGGTAGATAGTGCCCTGGCAGAGGAAGTCCATTTTGCCCAGCTTCCGGGATTCTTCCTCAAACACCCGGATAAATTCCTCCCCAATAATCTTCCGCTTTTTCTCCGGATCGCTGACGCCCTGCAGCTTCTGGAGGAACCGCTCCCCGGCGTTGACGCGGATAATGTTCATGTCAAATTCCTTTTGGAAAACCTTCTCTACCAGGTCGCCCTCACCCTTGCGCAGCAGGCCATGATCCACGAAAATGCAGGTGAGGTTTTTCCCGATAGCCTTGTGTACCAGCATAGCCGCCACAGAAGAGTCCACGCCGCCGGAAAGGCCGCACAGCACCTTCTTGTCCCCAATCTGCTTTTTCAGGGCTTCCACTGTTTCTTGGGCAAAGGAGGCCATTTCCCAGTCTCCCTTGCAGCCGCAAATGGAATACAGGAAGTTTTCAAAAATTTTATTGCCAAACTGGGTGTGCTCCACCTCCGGGTGGAACTGCACCGCAAACAGCTTCTCCCCCAGGCTTTCCATGGCCGCAGCAGGACAGTGGGCACTGTGAGCCGAAGAGGCAAACCCAGCCGGAACCTCTGCGATATAGTCATTGTGGCTCATCCAGCACACGCTCTCCGGCACCCCTGCAAAGAGGGGGGATTCAGGGGCAAAGGAGGTCTGGGTTTTGCCGAACTCATGCACCCCGCTTGCTTCCACCTTGCCGCCCAGCACCTGGGCCATCACCTGGGCACCATAGCAGATGCCCAGCACCGGCACCCCCAGTTTAAACACTTCCGGGCTGCACAGGGGCGCACCCTCAGCATACACGCTGTTGGGGCCTCCGGTAAACAGAATGCCTTTATAACCCCGCAGCTCCTCCGGGTCTGTCTTATAGGAACGTATCTCGCAATACACCCGCAGATCCCGCACCCGCCGGGCGATAAGCTGGGCATACTGCCCGCCAAAATCCAGCACCACTACCTTCTCATGCGCCTTGCTCATGCTTTTCCCATCCTTCCTTTTTGGCAGGACTCTGTCCTGCATCCTGCTTAGAGAAACTTTTTTGAGGAAAGAAACGTTGCCTTCGGCAAGTTTCCCTAAGAACCCTTCAAAAACCTTCACTTTTTCCTGCCCACAATCCAGACCAGAACCGCCTGCGCCGCCAGCGCCAAGGTAATCAGCCCGCCTACAGCCGAAAAATACTCTGTGCCAAACATCAGCAGCGGCAGCAGGGAAAGGGCCGCTGACCCCATGGAAAGGGCGGCAATGCTCCATCTCCCCTTGCCTTTAAACCAGTACACGCAGGAAACCGCCAGCAATAAAACCGTTGCCCATGCCGTGATGAGCGGCCCGAAATTCGCATAGCCAATGGGGCCGGGGGCAAAGTAGGAATACGTGCTCCGTTCCATTTCCACCGCCCCATTCTGGAGGTTGCCGAACCACAGCACTACCCCGCAGGGCAGCAGTTCCAAAACCAGAGCCAGCAGGGGAAAAAGCACCATAACGGCCCGCTTTTTCCTGTTTTTCATTTCTCTCTTCTGTCCCGCCGGCCTATTAGAGTATGCCTGCTGACCCCGCGCCATGCCCCTCATCCGGGCGGGGCTTGTGCCAACTGTGTTTTCGTATGGCTTTTTCATAGCCTTTTCCTTCCCGCGCCGCTATTCCACCGTCACTGACTTCGCCAGATTCCGGGGCTTGTCGATATCGCAGCCCTTCATGGAAGCCACATAATAGGCGAAAAGCTGCAGGGGGATGATGGACAGGGAGGGCAGCATGAAGTCCGTAATCTTCGGGATGCAGAACTGGTAGTCCGTCTGCTGGGAAAGGCTTTCCTCCTTGTCCCTGGTGGTAATGCCCAGCACCACCGCGCCTCTGGCCTTCACCTCCCGGACATTGGACATCATCTTGTCAAACAGCCTGCCGTAGGTGCAGATGGCAATCACCAGCGTGCCGTCCTCCAGCAGGGAAATGGGGCCGTGCTTCAGCTCTCCCCCTGTGTAGGCTTCCGAGTGGATATAGGAAATTTCCTTTAATTTCAGGGACGCTTCCAGGGAAGCGGCATAATCCACGTTGCGCCCGATAAAGTACATATCCCGGGCGTTAAAATATTTGGAGGCAAAATACTGGATGGTCTTTTTATCGGCAAGGCAGGCCGCCGCCAAGTCCGGCAGGCGCTGCAAGTCCTCCAGGTAGGCCTCCATCTCCGCTTGGGGGGTATGACCCAGTTCCTGGGCCATATACAGCACGATAAGGTAAATCACCGCAAGCTGGGTGCTGTAAGCCTTGGTGGAGGCCACAGCGATTTCCGGCCCGGCCCAGGTGTACAGCACGTCATCTGATTCATTGGCGATGGTGCTGCCCACCACGTTCACAATGGAAAGCACCCTGGCCCCCCGCTTCTTCGCTTCCCGCAAAGCGGCAAGGGTGTCCGCCGTCTCCCCGGACTGGCTGATGATAATCACCAGCGTATTCTCGTCCAAAATGGGGTCGCGGTAGCGGAACTCAGAAGCCACATCCACCTCCATGGGCACCTTCAAAAGCTTCTCAAAGGCATACTTTGCCACCACGCCCACATGGTAGGAGGTGCCGCAGGCCACGATAAACACCTTGTTTATCTTTTCGATCTGCCCCCTTGTCAGCCTCATGTCGTCCAGCACAATTTTCCCTTCCCGTATCCGAGGGGAGATGGTTTTGCGCAAGGCCTCTGGCTGCTCGCAGATCTCTTTCATCATAAAGTGCTCATAGCCGCCCTTTTCAGCGGCAGCCACGTCCCACTGCACCCTTTCTACAGGCTTCTCCACAAGCTCCATGTCCGAGTTGAAAAACTGCACCCCGTCCTTTTCCAGCACTGCGATTTCCCTGTCGTACAGGCGGCAGATGTCCCTGGTTTTGGACAGGATGGCGGGGATATCGGAAGCGATGAAGTTTTCCCCCTGGCCCAGGCCCACGATCAGGGGGCTGTCCTTGCGCACAGCGAACACCTTTTCCGGGCAGTCGGCGCAGATGATGCCCAGAGCATAGCTGCCCTCCACCCGGGCTGTCACCCGGCTGATAGCCTCCAGCACATCTCCCCTGTAGTAATATTCCAGAAGCTGGGCCACCACCTCTGTATCTGTGTCGGAGACAAATTCAATGCCCCGGCGCAGCAGATGGTTTTTCAGTTCCAGGTAATTTTCGATGATGCCGTTGTGCACCACAGCGAACTTTCCCCCATCACTTACCTGGGGATGGGAATTCACATCTGAAGGGGCGCCATGGGTGGCCCACCTTGTGTGCCCAATGCCTACCACGCCGGGAAGCTTTTCCCCGCCCTGGAGTATGCCGTCCAGCACGCTGAGCCTGCCCTTGGATTTCACGACGTGAAGCCCTGTGCCGTTATACACAGCCACCCCGGCTGAGTCATACCCCCGGTATTCCAGCTTTTGCAGGCCGCTGAGCAAAAAAGGCGCCGCCTGTTCCCCTCCGATATAGCCCACTATGCCGCACATATGCATCGCTCTCCTTTCATCGCCTGAGTTGAAAGGAATGTGGGGCCTCTACGCCCCACATCCTGTTTCCGGCCCTAAGGGCCGGTACTGCTTGTTAGATTTTACCTGTCTATATTACGGCTTCCGGTAAATCATGTCATCCCGGGAAGGCCCGTTTGACACCATGGTGATAGGCACCCCGATGTGCTTCTCCGCAAACTCTACATACCGCCGGGCATTCTCCGGCAGATCCTCATACTTCTTAATGCCCCCGATGTCGCAGTGCCAGCCGGGCAGCACTTCTAAGATGGGCTTGCATTTTTTAAGCTGGGCTGTAGGCGGGAAGGTGTCAATGCGCTTGCCGTCCATCTCATAGCCCACGCACACCGGGATTTCCTTCAGGTATCCCAACGCGTCCAGTACGGTAAAGGCCACGTCTGTAGCCCCCTGCACCATGCAGCCATAGCGGGCGGCCACCAGGTCAAGCCAGCCCACCTGCCGGGGCCGCCCGGTGGTGGCGCCATATTCGCCCTTATCTCCGCCATGGCGGCGCAGTTCCTCGGCTTCGTCCCCGAAAATCTCCGCCACAAATTCCCCCGCGCCCACAGCACTGGAATATGCCTTCACAACGGTATAGATTTTCTCAATGGCATAGGGCGGGATACCGCCTGCGCCCACAGCGCCATAGCCTGCCAAAGGCGAGGAGGAGGTGGTCATGGGATAGATGCCCATATCCGGGTCGCGCAAAGAGCCAAGCTGGCCCTCCAGAAGAATAGTCTTGCCCGCCTTCACCGCGTCATGCAGCAGGGCAGTGGTATCCACCACATAAGGCGTGAGAATTTCCTTATACTCCATGAGCTTTTCATAGATTTCGTCCCGGTTCAAAGGCTGCTGATGGTAAAGCTGGGTGTACAGCACGTTTTTCAAATCCAGCACGTGGTCAATGCGCTCATACAAAGCGTCCTTGTCATCATACAGATCGCTTATCTGGAAGCCGATTTTCGCATATTTGTCGGAATAGAAGGGCGCAATGCCAGACTTGGTGGAACCGAACGCCTTATCCGCCAGCCTTGCCTCCTCCAGGCTGTCCAGCTCCCGGTGGTAAGGCATCAGCACCTGGCAGCGGTTGGAAATGGCGATTTTAGGCTCTGGCACGCCTCCGTCCCGGATATACTGCAGCTCGTTTACCAGATTTTCCACGCAAAGGGCCACGCCGTTGCCGATAATATTTAAAATGTTCTGCCGGAACACCCCGGAAGGAAGCTGGTGCAGGGCAAACCTGCCGTATTCGTTGATAATGGTGTGCCCAGCGTTGGATCCACCCTGGAAGCGCACCACAATGTCAGAATTTTCCGCCAGCACGTCCGTAATCTTGCCCTTGCCCTCGTCGCCCCAGCAGGCGCCCACAATTGCCTTAACCATAGTTGTCTCTTTCCTTTCTCCCCCGGCCCGGGAAGTCCAAGGCCAGGGGCAGGCAGGGAACTGCCCCGCCTTTTGTATTCAATATCTATGCCATGGGTTCTGCCCCCATGCAGGCGTCTATACGTTGATTTCCGCCGTTTCGCCCTTTATGCCGCTGTATTTTTCCAGCACCGGGGCCACTGTCTCCTGCAGGAATTCCTCTGTCTGCCTTGGCGCCCGGCCCACATATTTTGCGGGCTGCAAAATATCCTGGAGTTCGGAAAGGGTCACGCCGAAAACAGGGTCTGCGGCAATGCGTGCCAGCAAATCGTTTTCGCCCCCCTGTTCCTTCACCACCTTGGCCGCCTCCATAGAGTGTATCCGGATGCGCTCGTGCAGCTCCTGCCGGTTGCCGCCCCGCTTTACCGCGTCCATCATAATATTCTCCGTAGCCATAAAGGGCAGCTCCCGCAGCATGTGCTGCTCAATCACCTTGGGATACACCACCAGGCCGTCCGCCACGTTGCCATACAGGTTCAGGATCCCGTCCACAGCCAGGAAAGCTTCGGGCACGCTGATGCGCTTGTTGGCGGAATCGTCCAAAGTGCGCTCAAACCACTGGGCCGCCATGGTCATGGCCGGGTTCACCGCGTCGGCTATCACATACCGGGCCAGGGACGCAATGCGCTCGCTGCGCATGGGGTTGCGCTTATAGGCCATGGCGCTGGAGCCTATCTGTCCTTTTTCAAAGGGTTCCTCCACTTCCTTCAGGTGCTGCAAAAGCCGGATGTCGTTGGAGAATTTCGCCGCGCTCTGGGCAATGCCGGAGAGAACGGCGAGCATCTGGCTGTCCAGCTTTCGGGAGTAGGTCTGCCCGGAAACCGGGAAGCAGGCCTGATATCCCAGCTTCTCCGCAATTTTCCTGTCAAGCTCCTTTACCTTTTCATGATCCCCCTCAAAAAGTTCTAAAAAGCTTGCCTGGGTGCCTGTGGTGCCCTTGCTGCCCAGCAGCTTTGCCTTAGAAAGCTGATACTCCACATCCTCCAGATCCATCAGCAGATCCTGCATCCACAAAGTGGCCCGCTTGCCCACAGTGGTGGGCTGGGCAGGCTGGAAGTGGGTGAAAGCCAAGGTGGGCAAATCTTTATATTCCGCCGCAAATTTCCCCAGCACCCGCAGCACGCCCACCAGCTTGTCCCGCACCAGCTCCAGGGCCTGCGTCATCACAATGATGTCGGTGTTGTCTCCCACATAGCAGGAGGTTGCCCCCAGATGGATAATGCCCGCCGCTTTCGGGCACTGCTGCCCATAGGCGTACACATGGCTCATCACGTCATGGCGCACCTCTTTTTCCCGGGCCTGTGCCACCTCGTAGTTGATGTCCTCCGCATGGCTTTTCAGCTCATCCACCTGCTCCTGGGTAACGGGCAGGCCCAGCTCCATTTCCGCCTCCGCCAGGGCAATCCACAGCCTGCGCCAGGTGCGGAATTTCATGTCTGGCGAAAACAGGTATTTCATTTCCTTCCCCGCATATCTTGCGGATAAAGGCGATTCATATACGTCCCTCGACATAGCTTTTCCCCTTTATAACGCTGTTTTGTTATTCCTCTTTTTTCCCTTGCTGGTTATCAATAAGCTTTTGCACCTTTTGTTTTGCTTCCTCCAAATCCTTGCAGCCGTCCAGAATCATATCTACCATCTCTAAAATGGTCTTGAATTGCTTGTCTGTCATAGCGTCCACCATTTCCTTTCCTCCATTCTAGAAATCCGGGATTCTAAGGCTGTGGGGCGCTGCCCCACCCCCGCAACTTTCTTAGAAAGAAAGTCGATTAAGAACTTCACGGTAATTCCGGCGGGCGGGCCAAAGGCCCGCTGCCCGGAATTACAATGGAATTTTTGGTCAACCTTTTTTTAAAAGGTTGCAGAGGTGTGGAGACAGAGTCTCCACGGCCTTACAGCCCCAGGCGCTTCATCATTTCGGCGTAAGCCTCTTCCACGCCGCCCATATCCCGGCGGAACCTATCCTTGTCCAGCTTTTCGCCGGTATTCACGTCCCAGAAGCGGCAGGTATCGGGGGAAATCTCATCAGCCAGGATAATGGTGCCGTCAGAGGTTTTGCCAAACTCCAGCTTGAAGTCGATGAGATCCACATTGACAGACCGAAAGAATTCTATCATCAAATCGTTTATTTTCAGGCTCATGCTGGTAATCTGGTCGATTTCCTCCCGGGTGGCAAGGCCCATAGCCAGAATGTGGTAATCGTTTACCATGGGATCGCCCAGGTCGTCATTTTTATAGCTGAACTCCAGCACAGCGGTTTTCATCTGGGTGCCTTCGGCAAGCCCCAGGCGCTTGGAAAGGCTGCCGGCGGCCTTGTTGCGGACAATAACCTCTAAAGGCACAATATCTACCCGCTTTACCGCAGTCTCCCTTTCGTCCAGCTCTTCCACATAGTGGGTGGGAATTCCCTGCTTTTCCAGCAGACGGAACATAAAGTTGGACATCTGGTTGTTCACAACGCCCTTGCCCACAATTGTGCCCTTTTTCAAACCGTTAAAGGCGGTGGCGTCATCCTTATAGGATACGATGTAAACCTCCGGATCCTCTGTTTTATAGACCTTTTTTGCCTTGCCTTCGTACAGCAGTTCTTTTTTCTGCATGATTCTGCCCCTTTCCTTGCGCCGCTGGTTTCCTATTTTAAAAATTCCTGGCAGGCCTCCTTCCGGCAAGCCTTACCAGCCTTATTTTATAATACCACCCGCCGCCTGTCAATCATTTCCCCCACTTTTCTGCTCTTTTTGTGTCCTGTACAATCCCATCTGCCTGCAAATGGGTGTAATCGGGGCATCCTCTGAGCTGATTGCCATTTCCTCGCATCTTTTCTGTACGTCAATCAATATGCGAATCCCCTTCTCCGTCTCACGAACCATCGTAAGATACATCTCTTTATAATCCGGCATTTCCATCACCTCTGTTTCATTATAGGTCAAATTATCCCTAATGTAAATAGGTCAATTCGCCATAATAAACAAGAGGTGATACCCTATGAACAGGCTTAAAGAACTCCGGCAGAAGCGGGGTTACACGCAAATCAAAATGCAGATGCTGACAGGCATCGACCAAAGCGACTATTCCAAAATTGAAAGCGGCAAACGCTATTATACCTTCGAGCAATGCCGCCGCATTGCCTTGGCCTTAGACACCAGCATGGATTATCTTGCAGGCCTTACCGATGAAGAGAAGCCCTATCCCCGGGACGGGCAGGGTTAAGAGTATTCTCACCCATGCTCTAAAATTGGGGAAAATTGTTCTAAAGCAGCACAAAGGGCCTGCCATCTGTTTTTCCCAGACGGCAGGCCCTTTTGCTGCTTATTCGCTTTTCATCTCATTCATCTCAAGCTTTGGACGCTTTTTCCCGTTACTGCCTCTCGTCCAGCAGCTTTTCTGCGGCCGCCAGTTTTACACAGATGCACAGCAGGTGCATGGCCTGGGACAGTTCCTCCTCTGGCGGGAAGGAAGGGGCAATGCGGATATTGCTGTCATTGGGATCGGCCCCGTAAGGGAAGGTGGCCCCAGCGCTGGTAAGGGCTACGCCGCCCTCCTTGCACAGCTCTACCACCCGCTTCGCGCAGCCGTTCATCACATCCAGATTCACAAAGTATCCCCCCTGGGGATTGCTCCACTTGGCTATACCCAAATCCCCCAGTTCCTTTTGCAGGGTTTCCCGCACAATGCAAAACTTCGGGGCCAGGATGTCCCTGTGGCCTTTCATTAGGGTGTGTACCCCGTTGATGTCGTGGAGGAACAGGATGTGCCTGAGCTGGTTAAGCTTATCCGGGCCAATGGTCTGGGTGGTGATGCGCTTCTGGAACTCTGCAATATTTTTAGAGCTGCCTGCCAGGGCCGCCACTCCCGCGCCGGGGAAGGAAATTTTGGAGGTGGAGGCAAAGAACAGAACCTGGTTTTCTGTCCCCTGTTTCACGCACTCGTCATAGAGGTTCAGAAGGGTGTCGGGAGTGTCGGTCAGGTCGTGGACACAGTAGGCATTGTCCCACATAATGCGGAAATCCTTGGCAGCAGGACGCAGGGCTGCAAAACGCCGGACAGTTTCATCAGAATAGGTAACGCCTGTGGGGTTAGAGTATTTGGGCACGCACCAGCAGCCCTTTATGCTCTCGTCATTCTTCACCAGCCGTTCAATAATATCCATGTCCGGGCCGGTTTTCAGCATGGGGACAGGAATCATCTCAATGCCGAAATATTCCGTCACCGCGAAATGCCTGTCATATCCAGGGGAAGGGCACAAAAACTTCACCTTTCCCTGCCTGCCCCAAGGCTCATAGCCGCCGAAGCCCTTCACATACCCCTGGCACACAGCGTCGAACATCATCTGCAGGCTGGAGTTGTTGCCCAGGATAATCTGCCCGGCAGGCACCCCCAGCATTTCGCTGAAAATGGCCCGCATTTCCGGCAGGCCGTTCCACACGCCGTAGTTGCGGCAGTCGTCACCGTCAGAATTTGCAAACTCGCTTCTGGCATGGAGTGCTTCCAGCACGCCCAGGGCCAAATCAAGCTGTTTCGCGCTGGGCACCCCCCGCGCCATGTTCAGGCTCATACCCAAAGACTTGAAATCTTCATACTGCTTTGCGGCTTCCCGGCAGACACGCCGCAGCTCGCCAATTTCCATCGCTGCCAGTTTCATTCCGAACATCTCCTAATCAAAAATGAAATTATGAATCATGTACCGCAATGCTTTTTCATTTTCACAGGTCAAACTTTAAATAGTTTAATATATCCCGGCGGAAAATGCAAGTGGATTTTGTCTTTCCTGCATTTTTTATGTTTTGCACCATTACAAGGCCCCTTTTCGGCCTTTTCTGTGCAACCTTATGAAACTCCCGCAAAATCCCTTGTTTCCCTGTATTTTTCACCCGCAGAACATTGTAGTTTTCCCGAAGGTATGATAAACTTATAAAAGGAAAGCCCGCAGCAGGGCAAGGAACGGCTTCTGATAAAGGAACCACTGATTAAATCGCGCCTAGGGGCTTGGCACGCACCTCGCTAGCATATTTTCCGTCATGATGCACATCTTTCGCTTGACAAGCGCCAGCTTGCCTGCGCTCAATCTATACACCCTGACGAAAAATCTGTCGGTACGATTTGCGCACCAGATTTAATCAGCGCTTCCTAAAGAAAGGAACATATCATTTATGGGTGGATTTTTTGGCGTAGCTTCTAAGGACGACTGCATGTTCGACCTGTTTTTCGGAACAGACTATCACTCCCATCTGGGCACCCGCCGGGCAGGCATGGCTGTGTACGACAGGGAAAAAGGCTTTGACCGGGCTATACACAACATCGAAAATTCCCCGTTCCGCACGAAGTTCGACAAGGACGTGTCGGAAATGCGGGGCCGCTGGGGCATTGGCTCCATCTCCGACTATGAACCGCAGCCCCTCATTGTGCGCTCCCACCATGGCACCTATGCCATTGTGACTGTGGGCAAAATCAACAACATCCAGGCCATTGTAGACAGGCTTTTCGCAAATGGCCACTCCCATTTTCTGGAGATGAGCGGCGGCGAGGTCAATGCCACAGAACTGGTGGCAGCGGTTATCAACCAGAAGGAAAACCTGATTGAGGGCGTGCGCTATGCCCAGGAAACCATTGAAGGCTCCATGACCATGCTGATTTTAACACCCCAGGGCATTGTGGCGGCCCGGGACAGGCTGGGGCGCACCCCTGTGTCCGTGGGCATAAAAGACGGGGCCTGCTGCGTCTCCTTTGAAGGCTTCGCCTATTTGAACCTGGGCTATACCCAGGAGAGGGAGTTAGGCCCCGGGGAAATCGCCATGATAACCCCTGAAGGCGCCAGAACCCTGCTGGCCCCTGGGAAGGAAATGCGCATCTGCACCTTCTTGTGGGTGTATTACGGCTACCCCTCCTCCTCTTACGAGGGGATCAGCGTGGAGGAAATGCGCTACCGCTGCGGGGCCATGCTGGCTAAAAGGGATGATGCCAAGCCGGACACCGTAGCCGGCGTGCCCGATTCCGGCACCGCCCACGCCATTGGCTATGCCAATGCCTCGGGCATCCCCTTCTCCCGGCCTTTTATCAAGTATACGCCCACCTGGCCCCGTTCTTTCATGCCCACCATACAGAGCCAGCGGAATCTTATTGCCAAGATGAAGCTGATCCCTGTCCATGACCTGATTAAAAACCGCAGCCTGCTGCTGATTGACGACTCCATTGTGCGGGGCACCCAGCTTCGGGAAACCACAGAGTTTTTATACCAGAGCGGCGCCCGGGAGGTACATGTGCGCCCGGCCTGTCCCCCGCCGCTGTATAGCTGCAAATACCTGAACTTCTCCCGCTCCACCTCCCAGGACGATTTGATAACCCGCCGAGTTATCCGGGAACTGGAGGGCACCAGCACCCCAGATAACATCGACCTGTACGCGGATCCGGAAACCCCCCAGCATCAGGCCATGGTGGACTATATCGGCAGGAAGCTGAGCTTCACCTCCCTGCGCTATCACCGCCTGGATGATATGGTGGCTTCTGTGGGCTTAGAAAAGTGCCGCCTGTGTACCTATTGTTGGGACGGCAAGGAATAAGCAGCCCGCCCTAGGGCAGACACAGCTTCTAAAGTCTGGCCCTGCCGTCATATAGTCACTTGCAGGCAGTATTTTTCAGCGGCAAGCCATAGGAAATTTCGGGGATTTTTGATAAAACCTTTCTTATTCCCGGTTTTTATAGTATAATAGGTAAAAGTATGTCTTTTTGTCCGGGAGGGAAGTGTGGAAACCATGGAAAAAGAGAAAAAGGATCCCAGAGGCGACGGCGCCAGCCTGCTCTCTCAAAACGTGTATTGCGTGTGCTTCCCCCAGCGGGACAGCCTGGAGGTTTTGCAGGGGGAGCTGGCAGCGGCTCGGAAGCGCTTTTTCGCCGGCGGCCGCAGGGCTGTGAAAATGGGCCGCCACGAGGTTGTAAAGGGCTTTGACGGAGACTTGCGCGGGAAGCTTTCCCGGTGGGGCTTCTATTGGAAAAAGACCGCCTTAGGCGTTTCCGAGCAAAAGGGCGTTGCCCTGGAGGAGGCCTTTGACCAGAAAAACGGTTATGTGCTGGTAAACCGGGACTTCCGGGGGAGCATCGTCAGCCGGGTGTTTTTCAACAAGGAACATGCCTGGCAAAAATCAGAATATTATGAACCATGGGATCCGGGTACCGCCAAGGTGATGTTCAAGCCCGATCCCATGGAAAACACTGTGGAGCGCTATGATTGGGATTCCGGCAAAAAGCTGTACCGCTCCGTCATCCTGCACCCTGCGCCCTATCAGGCCGGTTCCGCGGAGCAGGCCCTCATTAACGCCCGTTTTGGAGAGCCACCGCTGATTGCGGCCCTGGAAAGTGGGCAGGTGTGCTACTGCCCCCAGAAGGAGGCGGAGGAGCGCACCCTGGCCCTGGAGGAAATCAGCAGCGGCACCATGGTGCTGATGCCTGCCTGGGAGATAAAAGAGGGTGCTTTCCCTGTGGAGGAGGGCGAGGAGGACACAGCAGTAACCTTCACCAGCCTGGAGGAATATGCCAGGATTGAAGCGCCGGAAAAACCCGTCTCTCCCCCGCCCCCTGCGCAGGCCCTGGCCCAGGATATCCCTCACGAAGAGCCGCCTGCCCCCCTGCCGGAAGAGCCTGTGCAGACAGACGAGCTTGACCTGGAATTTATCCTGGCGGACGCCCGGCAGGCAGACGCCGGGGAAGCCCCCATGCCCGCGCAGGAAGAACCCATACCGGAGGAGCCTGCCCCCCCGGTATGGGAAGAAGCTGTCCAGGCGGTTTTTGCCGAACCCCAGCCTGCGGAAGATCCCCTGCCGCCAGAGCCGGATTCTGCTATCTTACCGGTGGTGCGGGAAGCTATGGAGCAGCGGGCGGAAATTTCCAGGGCGGAAGAGCCAGCCTGTCCTGCCTTCCATGGGGAACCCCCGGCGCCTGTTGCTCAGCACCTGCCTAAGCGGGCTGCCGCAAACGGCAGTTCTTCCGGTGTGCCTGTTTCCAGCACACCTGCTTCCAGCGTCTGGCAGGAAGAACAGCCCTCCATGAGCCTGGAGGACACCTCCATTCTTTCCGCCGCCAGACAGGCAGGCGGCGGGAGTCCACCCAAACGGGCGCAGCAGCCGGAACGCTCCCAGCCTGCCATGAGCCTGGAGGACACCTCTATCCTGTCCGCCGCAAGGCAGGCAGGCGGCGGAAGCCCGCCTAAACGGGCACAGCAGCCAGCGCGTTCCCAGCCCTCCATGAGCCTGGAGGATACGGCCATCCTGTCCGCCGCCAGGCAGGCAAACAGCGGGGAGCCGCCCAGGCGCACAGCCCTAGGGGAAAGTCCCAGCTTTTCCGGCGTCCGCCAGCCCCAGAACCACGCCCACAAAAGCGGTCCTGCCATTCCCCGGCACGCCGGGCCAACTTCCCAGCCTCCTGCCCCTCCTGCAGCCCGCCAGAACGCGCCTGCCCCTGTAAGCCCTTCCGGCTCTGATCGGATGCGGACGGGAAAGCTTACAGGCAAAGGCCGGGCCGAGCAGCCCGGCGGCCTGACCGCCTATGAAGGGGAATATAAAGACGGCAAGCGCCAGGGCTTTGGCAGTCACTATTATAAAAGCGGCGATTTAAGCTATGCGGGCTTCTGGCGGAATGACAAAAAGGATGGCCTGGGTGTTTCCTTCCGGGAAGGGGATCATGCCCTGCACATTTCCCGCTGGATGCAGGGAAAGCCCGGACAGCAGGTGTCCCTCTTTGACCGGGAGGGCAGCCTGCGCTATGGTGGCCGCATTGTAGGCGGCAAAAAGGAAGGCGCCGGGGTGAGCATCAGCAGTGCAGACGGATCTGTGCTGGTGACAAAGTGGCGGGGCGGACAGAACACTGGCCTTGCCTCTGCCTTTGATCCGGATGGCAACCTGCTTTATTACGGCAGTTGGAAAAACGGCAAGCGCCATGGCCACGGCACGGAATTTGACAAAAACGGCGGCATCGTTTTTGACGGCGAATGGCGCGACGACCAATATTACAACGGCATCCTGTATCAGAAGCCAGCGGAGGAGTTCCAGCTTACCAGCCCGGAGTATGCGGAGCCTGACTGGGAACTATAAAGAAGCGGGGGCGCTAACGGCCCCCGCTTCCCCTTTATTTCAGCATTTTCTCCACATCGCCAATCAGGTTTCCCACGGTATGGATGGCCCGCCCCGCGCTTTTCTTCATGTGTGCCGCCTTGCGGTGGTTCCCTTCCATGGCCTTTGCGCCAATAGCCGCAACCACCGTACCCGCCAACACGCCCATGCCTATGCCCTTTGCCACGTTCATGGTCTGCTTGTACATAGCGTCAATCCTCCATAGTATCAAATAAATTCTCAGCAGCCGCAAGGCTGTCCTACCATTCAGCATACCCGCTGCCCCTCCCTTTATGCGGGGGCAGCCGCCCCCAGATTTTGTGAATTTTTAAGAAGCCGCGCCAGTCCCATAGTACGGCTTCTGAAAGGCGGTGGCCTTTTATGGCTTCCTTGAACATTGTGCTTGTAGAGCCGGAAATCCCCCAGAACACAGGGAATATCGCACGCACCTGTGCTGTCACCGGCGCTGCCCTGCACCTTATCGGCCCCATGGGCTTTACCCCGGATGACAAAAAACTGCGCCATGCAGGCCTTGACTACTGGCAATATCTGACCCTCCGCTATTACCATAGCCTGGACGATTTTTTTGCAAAAAACCAAGGGAATTTTTTCTTCTTTTCCACCAAATCCCAAAACCGCCACAGTGATATCGCCTATCCCGACGGCTGCTACCTGTTTTTCGGCAAGGAATCTGCCGGGCTGCCGGAAAGCCTGTTGTTTGCCCATCCGGAAAGCTGCGTGCGCATCCCCATGATGGACGGCGCCCGGAGCCTGAACCTGTCTAATTCCGTAGCGGTGGGCGCTTTCGAGGTGCTGCGGCAGTGGGGGTATCCCTCCCTTGCCTGCAAAGGGGAGCTTCGGGATTTCGACTGGGCCGCCGCCAAAGCCCAGCGGCCTGATTCCGAATACTTATAAACATCATAAAATTTTATTTGTTTAGGAATCATAATTTGTTCATACTTTTTTGAAACTGCCTTCACACATCCTGTTTATACTTCAAGTATACAAATAAGCGGTCAGGAGGGTATTCTCATGTCGCATTTTATTGAGTTTGAAAACGTGTGCAAATTTTACACGATGGGCGGCAACACCATTGCCGCCGCTGACCACATCAGCTTCTTTGTGGAAAAGGGAGAGTTCTGCGTAATTGTAGGGCCTTCAGGGGCAGGCAAAACCACTGTGCTGAACATGCTGGGAGGCATGGACACCTGTGACGAGGGAACCATCACCCTGGACGGCAATGTGATAAGCGGCTACAATCCCCGGCAGCTCACAGCCTACCGCCGCCATGAAGTGGGCTTTGTGTTCCAGTTTTATAACTTGGTGCAGAATCTGACAGCTTTGGAGAATGTGGAACTGGCAAGCGAAATCTGCCGGGAGCCACTGGATGCCGCCCAAACCCTGCGAGACGTGGGCCTGGGGGACAGGCTGAAAAATTTCCCGGCCCAGCTTTCCGGAGGCGAACAGCAGCGGGTTGCCATTGCCCGGGCCTTGGCCAAAAATCCTAAGCTTCTTTTGTGCGACGAGCCCACAGGCGCTTTAGACTACAACACCGGCAAGGCAGTGCTGGGGCTTTTGCAGGACACCTGCCGCCGCACCGGGCGCACAGTGCTGATTATCACCCACAACGGGGCCTTGACAGCTATGGCAGACCGGGTTATCCGTATAAAGAGCGGCAAGGCCCTCTCCAATGAAGTGAACCCTCATCCCACTCCCGTAGAGGAAATCGAGTGGTAGCAGGAACAAAAGGAGGGCGGGGAATGCTATGAAAAAGACATATTGCAAGTCCATCCTGCGCACTGTGCGCAGCTCCCTCTCCCGGTTCCTGGCGATTTTCGCCATTGTGGCCCTGGGGGTAGGGTTCCTGGCTGGGCTGCTCTCCTCTCCAGGAGACATGCGGGCCTCGGCTGAGCAATATTACGACGACACAGATTTTTACGATTTGCGGGCCGTCTCCACCCTGGGGATGACGGAGGAGGACATCCGCCTGCTGGAGGAAATGGACGGCATAGAGGGCGTAATGCCTGTTCGCGACATGGATTTTGTGGTGGAATCCCAGGAAGGGGATGCCCTCACCCTTCGGATGCACACCTTGCCGGAGGAAGGCGCGCCCAGCATCAACACGCCGGTGCTGATGTCGGGCCGCCTGCCGGAACAGGCCGGGGAATGTGCCGTTATCCTCACAAAGACCCTGATAGAAAAGCGGGACTGGATAGGAGAAACCCTTGCCCTGCAGGACGGGCAGGATCTGGAGGACACAGTGCCTGCCTTCTTCACAGTAGTGGGCACGGTGCAAAGCTCTACCTATCTCTCCATGGAGCAGGAGCACACCTCTGCCGGCAGCGGCACCATTGACATGTTCGCCCTCACTGTGCCGGAAAGCTTCCACACAGACTATTACACTGGCGCCTATCTTACCGCCGAAGGGGTTAAAAACTGGAATTCCTTTGGCGGCGCCTATGAAAAAACGGTGGACGGGCTGCAGGAACGCCTGGAAGCGCTGGGGGAAGATCGGGCCAAAGCGCGGTATGAAGAGATAAAAGGCGAGGCGGAGGCCGAACTGGCTGACGCCAAAGAGGAATATGAAAAGGGCAAGGCCGACGCAGAGCAGGGACTGGCGGAAGCTCTGGACAAGCTTACAGACGGGCAGAAGGAAATTGAGGAAAACCAGCAGAAACTGCTGGACGCGAAGCAGGAGATTGAGGACGGCAAAACCGCCCTTTCGGATAACCGGGCCGCGCTCCAGTCCCAAACCGCCTCTGCCCAGCAGCAGATAGACAGCGGCTATGCCCAGATAAACCAGTATCAGCAGCAGATAGACAGCGGGCGGCGGCAGCTAGACGCCGCCCAGAAAAAGCTGGATGAAGGCAAGGCCCAGGTGGAAGCCGCTGAAAGCCAGCTTCTAAAGGCCAAAGAGCAGCTTGACCAGCAGGAAGCAAACCTCGCTTCCCTGGAAAACAGCAAGGCCCTTTTGTGGGAAGCCGCCAAAGGCCTGGGGCTGGAGGTAAACGACACCTCTGACGCGGCAGCTTTGGCGCTCATCGCGCAGCTAAGCGCTGTTTCCCCGGAAGCGGCAGAGCAGTTTGCCCCCCTGCAAGGAAGCCTGCTGGCCCTGCAGGCCCAGGGCACCGATACCGCCGGGTCCAGGCAGGCTTTGGAAGCGGGAAAAGCGGCGTATGCGCAGAATGCCCAGCAGGTGCAGGCCAGCCGGGCAGAGGTTGACAAGGGCCAAAAGGAACTTTCTGCCCAGCGCGCGAACCTACAAACCCAGCAGGCGGCCCTTTCCGGGCAGAAAGCCCAACTGGATCAAAACGCCGCCCTGCTGCGGCAGTCAAAGCAGGAAGGGGAAAACCAGCTTGCAGAAGCGGAAGCCCAGCTTGCAGACGCCCAGGCCCAGTATGACGATGGCATACAGCAGTTGGAGGATGCCAAAAAGGAACTGGCAGAGGGCCAGAAGGAATATGACGAGGGCAAGGCTAAGGCCGACAAGGAGCTGGCAGATGCCTGGGAGCAGATACTGGACGGAGAAGCCCAGATACGGGATATTGAAGAAGGCCAGTGGTATGTATTTGACCGGATGGACAACACCAGCTACGCAAGCTACGCAGGCAACGCGGACAAAATAGCCGCCATTGCCGCTGTGTTCCCCCTGTTCTTCTTCCTGGTGGCGGCGCTGGTGGCCCTCACCACCATGACCCGCATGGTGGAAGAAGATAGGCAGCAAATCGGCACCTTGAAGGCCCTGGGGTACAGCTCCGGACAGATAGCGGCGAAATACCTGCTGTATGCCGCGGCAGCCAGCCTGGCCGGGTGCGCCATAGGCCTGGCCGTAGGCTCCTGGCTGTTCCCCTCCATTATCATCACAGCCTACAACATTATGTATGACATCCCCTATGTGCTCACACCCTTTAACTGGCTGTATGCCGCCATCGCTTCCATTGCGGCAGTGGTGTGTACCATGGGCGCTACCCTCAACGCCTGCTGGCACGAACTTCGGGAGGTTCCCGCCCGGCTGATGCTGCCCAAAGCTCCCAAAGCGGGAAAACGCATTCTGCTGGAGTATATTACACCCCTGTGGAGCCGCCTGAAATTTACCCAGAAGGTGACCGCCCGAAACCTTATCCGCTATAAGAAGCGGTTTTTCATGACTATAACCGGCATCGCCGGCTGCACAGCTCTGCTGCTGACAGGTTTTGGGGTGAAAGACTCTATCTCTGACATCACTGCCAAGCAGTTTACAGAGCTGAACCACTACCAGCTTACAATAGGCCTGTCAGAGGAAAGCGCTTTAGAAGGCCGTGACCTGCAGGCCATTTTAGAGGATGAAAGCCGGGTGGCAGGCTTCCTGCCCGCCATGCAGGAAGCAGGCACGGTGGTGCCTGCTGGGGACTATCCCGCCGACAGTGTGACCATTTTCGCCCCCTCCGACGTTTCCCTGCTGCCGGAATATTACACCTTCCGCCACAGGACAGACGGCGGGGAAGTTATCTTCGACGAAAACGCGGTTATTATTACGGAAAAGCTGGCAGAGCGCCAGCGCCTGCGAATCGGGGACACAATCATCCTGCAAAATCACAACGAGCAGGAAGCCTCCCTCACCATCACCGATATCTGCGAAAACTATGTCCATCACACTCTGTACCTCTCCCCTGCCGCCTATGAGGAGGCTTTCGGAGAGGCGGCAGAGATGAATTCCATTCTGTGCCGCCTGCCGGAAGGGGAATCGCCCCAGAGCGAGACAGCCTTAACCACTGCCCTGCTCCAGTGCCGGGATGTAGCCATGACCACCTTCAACACAGAGATTTCCCGCAGCTTTGACAACACCATCCAAAGCCTGAACCTGATTGTGGTGGTGCTGATTATCTCCGCCGGGGCCTTGGCCTTTGTGGTGCTGTATAATCTGACCAATATCAACATCACCGAGCGGGAAAAAGAGCTTGCCACTATCAAGGTGCTGGGCTTTTTTGACCGGGAGGTGGCGGCCTATGTATACCGGGAAACAGCCATCCTTACGGTAATCGGCTGTCTTGCAGGGCTGGGCCTGGGCGTGGCCCTGCACCAGTTTGTCATCCGCACAGCAGAAGTGGATATCGTCATGTTTGGCAGAAGCGTGTACCCTTTAAGCTACCTGTGGTCTGCCCTGCTGACCCTGCTGTTCAGCGTGTTAGTGAACCTGGTGATGGGCAGGAAGCTGAAAAATATCAGCATGGTGGAAAGCATGAAAGCCCCGGAATAATCCCTTTCCCAAGCTGAAAAGCCTGCTTTACAGCAAACAAAAAAGGATCCCCTCTGCGGGATCCTTTTTCTTATACAAATGTATTTTACTTTGTTTCTGAAAGCACTCTGCGCAGGGCTTTCTGGCTGCGCTCTTCGCTGACAGCCACCAGCTCGTCCCCAGGGTTCAGCACTGTTGCGCCGTTAGGGATAGTCAGTTCCCCCTGGCGGATGACGGAAATCACCAAAGCGCCTTTTGGCAGCTTCATATCCATCAGGCGCACCCCGGCCCAGGCTGTATCAGGACTTAACGTGATGGAGCTTATCTCCCCCTTGCCCTTGTTCAGGCTGGCAATCAGGTGCATGTGGGCCATATCCGCCTCCTGCTCAATCATCTTTGTCAGGATGTCCGTACTGCTCACAATATTGTGGATGCCCAGCGCCCGGAATGTGCTGGCGTTGCGGGGATCGTTCACCCGCACAATTACCTTTTTCGCCCCAAAATGGTTCTGGGCCAGTTGGGCACACACCAGGTTATCCTGATCCACCCCTGTCACTGCCATCACGCAATCTGCGCCATAGGTGCCTGCCGCCTCTAATACAGGCACATGGGTGCCGTCTCCAGGGTAAATGGCAGCATCCAAAGCGTCCGCCAGTTCCCGGCAGCGTGCTCTGTCTTTCTCCACCAGCGTCACAGAATGCCTGCGCTCCAGCAGCGCCCGGGCCAGATTCCACCCAGCCTTGCCGCCGCCCACAATTACCATCTGCATGAGGGCTTCCTCCCTTTCGCCTAATCAATCACCCTGCTGTACACCACCAGATCCCCGGCCTCCAGCGCCAGCGGTTCCCCCTGGAAAAGCAGGAACCGCCCGCCTTTCTTAATCAGACCAAACAGGCCCTCCTCTGGGGCAGGCTCCAGGTGCGCTGTGGTGTGGCCTGCCATTTTCCGCTCCACCAAACGGGACTGCAAGGAGATAGTTGCCTCCCCAAAGGTGACCTGCCGGGCCTGGAAAGGGCTTATCAGCGCTGCCGCCAGCTTGTCCGCCGCCATGTTGGTAGGGCAGGCCGTAAGCAGGCCGGCCTTCTGGAAAATGCTCTCCCTGTCCGGATCGGAAATCCGCGCCACAACCTTGGGCACGCCAAAAACATCCTTGGCCATCTGCCCCACAGCAATATTCAGGTTGTCATCTGAGGTCACAGCCGCCACCGCGTCGCAGCCTTCAATGCCAGCCTGCCGCAGGGCATTCATGTCCATGGGAAAGCCCTGGGCTGTCACCCCCTGAAAACTATCGCTGAGCTGGGCCAGATTGTCCTCGCTCTCGTCCACAATGGACACGCTGTGGCCCAGTTCATCCAGCATCTGGGCAATCCGCCTGCCCAGCAGACCGCCTCCAACAATCAAAATATTCATAGCAAAAGCTTTACTCCCCGTCCTCGTCATCGCCGCCGGAAGATGCCAGAGAACTGTCCTCCTCCTTGGAAGAGGCAGAGTTATCCTTATCCTCGTCCTTGCCGCTGGTTTTGCTATCCTTGCCGGCTTCTTCTTTCAGCTTGTTATATTCGTCCAGGGTTACTTCCACCACCTCTACATATTCGGCAGAAACATAGGCCGCTTTGCCGTTATAGGAAACCTGGTACCAGCCGTCTTTTTCGTCCTCTACCAGCAATGCCAGCTTGGATCCGTTTTTAGCAAGGCCCAGTTTGTCCCCGTCAGTAGATCCCTTGGAGCGGACATTCAACCCGTCATCCGCTTTTACCTTTACAGCCTTTGCCATCTGCTCCGGCGTGGGGGAAGGTGACACAGCAATTGGCGTAACTGTGCTGCTGCCTGTCCCGGAACTGCTGGGCAAGCTGCTGTCATTCTTCTTGTCATCCTCCCCGCAGGCGGACAGCAGCGCCGCCGTCATGCATAAACCTAAAACCAGGCACATCCATCTTTTCATAAAACGCACTCCTCCCTTTGCCCGCGGCCAAGCTCCTGCCCTGCCGCGTGTTGCTATGCTTATTGTACCATAATTAGAAGAAAAGTCCAATGGTTTTTTTCTTTTTTTCATAAATCCCCATTCCTTCCCGCTAAAAAAGTTACCACCCCCATATAGGCAGGGCAGGAAAAAGCCCTTAAATTCTTTCCTGTTTATAGTTAACGCAGTTCAAAAGAGACAGAAACCCTCTTTTGAACCAGGTGGCTCAGCCGCTCAACTTGAAAATCGGGATGTACCGATTTTCAAGTGCGTTTACTATATTAGACGGCGGATGGGAAGCTTTGGCAACATGCCTTGAAAAAATTTTTCCCGGCAAAAAGCAGAGGGGCCTGCCCGGCGAACCAGACAAGCCCCTCTTTCAGGAGACATATAGATTTAAAAGGAAATTTTTCCCATTATTCCGCCATCTTCTTCAGCTTCGCATACTTCTCTGCTGCATACTTCTCAGCGTTTGCGAACAGCGTCTCGGCGCGCTCCGGGAAGGAACGGGTCAGGCTGTTATAGCGCACTTCGCCCATGATAAAGTCGCGGTAGGAAGCGGAAGGCTCCTTGCTGTCGAGCTGGAAGGGGTTCTCCCCTGCGTCAGCCCGGCGGGGGTCGAAGCGGAAGTTGTGCCAGTAGCCAGCGGCCACGGCCTTCTTCTCTTCTACCATGGAAACGCCCATGCCGCCTTTGATGCCATGGTTGATGCAGGGCGCGTAAGCCAGGATGATGGAGGGGCCATTGTAGCTCTCAGCCTCGGAGAAGGCTTTGATGCACTGGTTCATGTCGGCGCCCATGGCAACCTGGGCCACGTACACATAGCCATAGCTCATGGCGATAGCCGCCAGATCCTTCTTCTTCTGGGCCTTGCCAGTAGCGGCAAACTGGGCTACAGAGCCGCAGGGAGTGGACTTGCTGGCCTGTCCGCCGGTGTTGGAGTACACCTCGGTGTCGAACACCAGGATGTTGATGTTCTCGCCGGAAGCCAGGGCATGGTCAACGCCGCCGAAGCCGATATCATAGGCCCAGCCGTCGCCGCCCAGAATCCACATGGACTTCTTGGCAAGGTAATCCTTGTCCTTCAAAATCTCCAGAGCCAGGGTGCAGGCTTCGCAGTCGCAATACTTCTCGCCTGCGGCCTTGCGGGCCTGGGCATGTGCCAGGAACTCGGGAGCCTTGTCACCAAAGACTTCCTGAGCCTTGGGAGAGCTGGCAAAAGCGATGTTCTCGTCCACAGTCATCACGCCGTTCTCCAGGGCCGCGATATAAGCCTCGGCAGCGGGGCCGTTGGACTTGCTGTCCCACATGGTGTCCATCCAGGCTTTGGCGGCTTCCTTGATTTCGGGCACGCAATATTCAATGGCGCACAGCTTCTCGGTCAGCTCCTTGAGGCGGCCGCGCACGGCGTTCTGGGCCAGGGTCATGCCCAGGCCGAACTCGGCGTTGTCCTCAAACAGGGAGTTTTCCCAAGCGGGGCCGTGGCCCTTCTTGTTGACAGTGTAGGGAGTGGCAGGTGCGGAACCGCCCCAGATGGAAGAGCAGCCGGTAGCGTTGGCGATAAACATCTTGTCGCCAAAGAGCTGTGTGGCCAGCTTCGCATAGGGAGTCTCGCCGCAGCCGCCGCAGGCGCCGGAGAACTCCAGCAGGGGCTGCTTGAACTGGCTGCCCTTGACGGAAGTCTCTTTGAACTTCTCGGAAACAGCTTCCTTAACAGGCAGGTCGATAGCATAGTTGAACACAGCCTGCTGGGGCCGCTGGGAGTCGATGGGGGCCATCTGCAGGGCCTTGGTCTTGGCGGGGCAGGTGGTCACGCAGGAGCCGCAGCCTGTGCAGTCCAAGGTGGAGATAACCATGGCAAAGTTCATGCCGGGCACGCCTGTCATGGGCTTGCTCTTAATGGCCTCAGGCGCGTTCTTCACTTCCTCATCGGTCATGGCGATGGGACGGATAACGGCATGGGGGCACACATAGGAGCACTGGTTGCACTGGATGCAGTTTTCCGGAATCCACTGGGGCACGTCCACAGCCACGCCGCGCTTCTCGTAAGCGGCGGTGCCCTGGGGGCTGGTGCCGTCGGCATACTTCTCGAAGGTGGAGACGGGCAGATCCTTGCCGTGGAAGGAGTTCACGGGGAACACCACGTTGTTGACATAATCCACCAGCTCCTGACGGCTGCCTGTGGCAACCTTCTTCTGGCTGTCGTCTACAGCGTCCTTCCAGGCGGCGGGCACGTCTACCTTCACATAGCCGGTAGCGCCACGGTCGATAGCGTCGTGGTTCATCTTGACCACGGCCTCGCCCTTGCGTCCATAGGACTTCTGGGCCGCGTCCTTCATATACTGGATGGCATCCTCAGCGGGGATGATCTTGGCGATGGAGAAGAAAGCGGACTGGAGCACGGTGTTGGTGCGGGTGCCCAGGCCCAGCTCCTTGCCGATGGCAAAGGCGTCGATGGTGTAGAAGTTGATGTCATTGTCGGCAATGAACTTCTTCACCTTGCCGGGCAGGCGGTCGTTGAGCTCCTCGGCGTTCCAGGCGCAGTTGAGCAGGAAGCTGCCGCCCTTCTTCAGATCCTGCACCATGTCATAAGTCTCCAGGTAAGCAGGGTTGGAGCAGGCCACGAAGTCCGCCTTGGAGATATAGTAGGTGGACTTGATGGGGGTGTGGCCGAAGCGCAGGTGGCTGATGGTAAGTCCCCCGGACTTCTTGGAGTCATAGTCGAAGTAGCCCTGGGCATACATGTCGGTGTGGTCGCCGATGATCTTGATGGAGTTCTTGTTGGCGCCCACAGTGCCGTCGGAACCCAGGCCCCAGAACTTGCAGGAGGTGGTGCCCGCGGGAGCGGTATCCGGGTCTTCCTTCACTTCCAGAGACAGATGGGTCACATCGTCCACAATGCCGATGGTGAAGCGCTTCTTGGGTTCGGCGCTCTCCATGTTGCGGTATACGGCGATGATGTCGCTGGGCTTGGTGTCCTTGCTGCCCAGGCCGTAGCGGCCGGAGTATACGGGGCACACGCCGAACTGGGTGCCGTTGATGGCGGCCAGCACGTCCAGGTACAGAGGCTCGCCGATGGAGCCGGGCTCCTTGGTGCGGTCCAGCACGGAGATGGTCTTCACCGTCTCAGGCAGCACGTCCAGCAGGTACTTTGCCACGAAGGGGCGGTACAGGTGGACTTTCACCAGGCCAACCTTCTCCCCGGCGGCCATCAGGTAGTCGATGACTTCCTCGATAGTCTCGCAGGCGGAACCCATGGCGATGATGACCTTGTCGGCATCGGGAGCGCCGTAATAGTTGAAGGGCTTGTAATCTGTGCCGATCTTCTCGTTGACCCTGTTCATGTAGTCAACCACAACCTGGGGCACAGCGTCATAATACTTGTTGCAGGCTTCACGGGCCTGGAAGAAGATGTCGCCGTTCTGGGCCTGGCCCCGGAGCACGGGGTGCTCAGGATTCAGGGCATTACGGCGGAACTCGTTTACAGCGTCCCAGTCCAGCATCTCGCCCAGATCCTCATAGTCCCAGGTCTCGATCTTCTGCACTTCGTGGGAGGTGCGGAAACCGTCAAAGAAATGGAGGAAAGGCACCTTGCCCTTAATGGCGGACAGGTGGGCCACAGCGCCCAGATCCATAACCTCCTGGGGGGAGTTGGCGCACAGCATGGCATAGCCGGTCTGGCGGCAGGCATACACGTCGGAGTGGTCGCCGAAGATGTTCAGGGCATGGGTGGCCACGGTACGGGCGGAGACGTGGATGACGCTGGGTAGCAGCTCGCCGGCGATCTTGTACATGTTGGGGATCATCAGCAGCAGGCCCTGGCTGGCTGTGTAGGTGGTGGTCAGCGCGCCGGCGGCAAGGGAGCCGTGGACAGCGCCGGCGGCGCCGGCCTCAGACTGCATCTCGGTGACGCGCACCTCACGGCCGAACAGGTTCTTCCGCCCGGCGGCGGCATACTTGTCGGTTTCGTCAGCCATCACGGAAGAGGGCGTGATGGGGTAGATGGCGGCAACGTCTGTAAAGGCATAAGAGACATGCGCGGCGGCGTTGTTGCCATCCATGGTTTTCATTTTTCTTGCCATAATAACGATTTCCTCCTTTTAGGATGATCGGAACTGCTCCATCGGGCATTTGGGCGCGACAAAACGCCGGGACATGCCCGTGTTGTTTTATTCTACCATTTTTTTCGAGTGCTGTAAAGGCAAAAATCAGCCTTTTGCAAAATTTTTACGGAAGGCTGCGGGGCTCATCCTGCCTGCCGCGCTTTTCCTCATTATTGCAGAAACAGGACGGCTTCCCCGCCCCCTCCCGCTTTGTTTACGGTTTCTTTTCCAAACTTTTCAAAATCCTCCGGCCTGCCTCCTGGGAAACGAGATCCGGCAAAGCCGCCACATAGACGCACCCACAGAACCCGCACACCGCGCACAGCACCAAGCCGATGGCGCGAACCCTCCCGCGGCCATAGCCTTTGTCCTCCATAGCCTGGTTCATAGCTATGACAATCGTAATGTGGACTGCCAGCGCCAGTATCACCAGCGCAATTATAAAACCTGTGCTCATGTTCCTGTCCCCTTTCTGGAATAAAAATCTCCCAATTATCATAAACCATTTTGGTATCTATTGTCAATATGCCATTTTGTCATGTCTATACTTTCTGGTAAAGACCCAATACAAAAATGGGAGATGGACTATGCTTCAGAGGATAAAAGACTTACGGGAAGATCATGATTTATTCCAAAAGGACGTGGCGGCATACCTGCAATGCTCGCAGGTATGCTATTCCCGCTACGAACGCGGTGACCGTGAGATTCCTTTAAATGTGCTCATCAAATTGAGCCAGTTTTATAACACCAGCACAGACTATTTGTTGGGCCTCACCGATGAGCCAAAGCCTTACCCAAGAAGGCCCCCTAAAAAGACCTATCTGCCGTAAGACAGTTAAGGAGGGAGGGCGTATTTATGTACCAGAAGATTCGGGATTTGCGTGAAGATATGGACTTGAAGCAGCAGGCTTTAGCAACCTACCTCCACTGTACACAAGCTTGCTACTCAAATTATGAACTGGGCTATCGGGACATTCCTACAGAAGTGCTCATCAAACTCAGCGAATTTTACAACACCAGCGTGGATTACCTGCTGGAACTAACTGACGAGCCAAAGCCTTATCCCCGGAAAAAGCGCAGACGCTAAAAAGGGTGGCAGCTATGCTGCCACCCTTTTTATTTTCAACAAGTTTTAAGGTTAAGCCCATTTAAAAAAGGGCTTACAGGGTGTGGGACGCTCTCCCACGACTTTACGCAAAATCCTGTGATAACCTGGCTCATCCTTCTCCGGCTGGGTGACAGCCTCCAAAAGGCCCGCCCGGATAAAGGCTTCTATGCGCCTTGCCACCCAGCCGTCGCCTATCCCCAGCCGGTATCTGCCCAGCACGCGCCCCACCACCACAGCCTCCTGGAATTCCCTGCCCTGAACCGCGATTTCCCGGGCAATAAAGGGGTCGTAAAACTCCTCCGGCACGCTTACCAGCCGGCCGTTCACCACCGCCCGCAGCGGCGCGTTTTCCTCCTGCAGCTCCCCCCAGCGGTTTTGGAGCATCCTGGCCCAGGCCGTGGAAAGCTTCCTCCCCTCCCCCGCCAGCCGCCCCCACTGATGCGGCTCCGCCTCCGCCCAGGACTGGTACGCCGTCAGCGTCCCCGCTTCCCACTCCCTGCATGGCGGCAGGGGCACGCAGGTGCATGAGAGGCTTTCCAGCCCCAAAGGCCGGAGCTGTTCCAAGAGCCAGCAGAGGCC
This sequence comes from Neglectibacter sp. X58, assembly GCF_009936035.1. Classification (GTDB taxonomy): domain Bacteria; phylum Bacillota; class Clostridia; order Oscillospirales; family Acutalibacteraceae; genus Acutalibacter. The sequence goes on from NZ_QWEO01000003.1 coordinate 67,795, forward strand.
GCAGGCTTCGTCCGGGCTTCCGCTGGCCCACACCCGGAAAGGCTCTCCCAGGGCAGCCCCCTCTAAAAGCCGCTTCAGGCTCTGCCGCCCGGTTTCCGCCATTGCCTGTGCCGCTTCCGCCCCTTCCGGGCAGGTTCCCAGAAGCTCTTTCAGCACCTGCTCCCGCTGGGGGCCTATGTCCTCTCCAGAAATGTCCCCCACGCTTTCGCACAGGGGGAAGCACAGCACGTCTCCAGGGCTTCCCTCCAGAGGCACAGCCTGTTCCCAGGCCCTGCGCTCTTGCTCCCGGGCCTGCTGTATTAGCGCACGCTGTTCCGCTTTTGTCAGGCCGTCTCCCCCGATAATGCCTATAACGTGGCTTTCTGTCACGTCTTTGCGGGCCAGGGCGCATTTCAGGCTTCCGGCGGCGCTATCGCTGAACACAACCTCCATCATGGCTGTTTCCCTCCTCTTAGCTCCGTTTATTAATTATTAGTATAGCATTTTTAACGGGCACAGGCAAGGAAAGCCGCGCTTTTTAAGCTTTTTAAACAGTATATCATGCCCTTTTGCGGAGAACATTTGACAAACCCTGGCCTTTCCTGTAAAATAAACGCAAAGCAACTAAATTTCACCCCGAAAGGAGTTTCCTTTTCATGCCTCCCGAACCTGACGGTACGCTTGCCGTTTCCACTGTGCTCACAGTCTTATGCCTGCTGCTTGCCGCGCTGTACGCGGCGGGGGAATCTGCTGTGGGGTGCTTATCCCCCTCCCAGGTGAAAAAAGACGCTGAGTCCGGCGACAAAAAGGCTCAAACCCTCCTAAAGGTTTTGCAGGCCCAAAATGGCGCCGTTACCCCCTTGCAGCTAGGGCTTTTCTTTTGCGGGCTTTTAGGGCTGAGCTTGTGCATCAGCGGCTTCTGGCCCCCGGCCCAAGAGGGCCTGCAGCCTTTGAAGCTGGCCCCTGTCCTCTCCTGCCTGCTGGTATCCCTGTGTTACATGCTGGTGTTTTTCCTCTTTGCCGATCTGCTCCCTAAAAAGAGCGCCCGCCACGGGGCTGAAAGCTTTTGTAAGCGCTGGGCCAGCCTTATCTGGGTGCTTTCCTGTCTGGCGCGGCCCCTGCTCCTGCTTTCCACCTGGATTGCAAACGGCCTTTTGCGCCTGTTCCACATCGATCCCCATGCCCTGGAGGACGCTATGACCGAGGAGGAAATCCTCCAGATGGTGGGCAAGGGCGAGGAGCGGGGCGTTATTGAGGAGACAGAAAAGGATATGATAGCCAATATACTGGACTTTAATGACACCACCGCCGGGGAAACCATGACACACCGCACAGACATTATCGCTGTGGAGGACACCGCCCCTATCCGGGAGCTGGTGGAAGCTGCCGTAGAGCATGGGTGTTCCCGCCTGCCGGTATACCATGAGGATATCGACTCTGTGGTGGGCATCTGCTATGCCAAGGATTTGCTGCCCTATGTAGGGGCGGACATCCCCCAGGGCCTCTCCCTTACAGACTTTATGCGCCCTGCCTACTTTATCCCGGAAACAAAGAAGTGCAGTTCCCTTTTTACGGAAATGACGGAGCGCAAGGTGCAGATAGCCATTGTGGTGGATGAATACGGCGGCACGGCAGGGCTTATTACCCTGGAAGATCTGATGGAATCCATTGTGGGGAACATACAGGACGAGTATGACAACGAGGAGGACGAATTTTTCCGACTCTCCGAGAGGGCCTTTACAGTGGACGGTTCTGCCGCCATTGACGAGGTGTCGGATTTGGCCGGGGTGGAGCTGCCCGAAGGAGACTATGACACCATCGCCGGGCTTGTAACAGAGTTGCTGGGCCGCATCCCCAAGGAAGGGGAGCGCCCCCAGGTGCAGGTGGCGGGGCTGACGGTTACCGTACTGAAAATTGAGGATCAGCGCCTTTCCCGGCTGCTGCTGGTAAAGGATCTTCCTGTCCCCCAGGAGAAATAGATGTCCGCTTAAAAGCTTAAAGGCAAGACAGACCCTGGCGGTTTGTCTTGCCTTTTTAGTGCTGTGCAGCCTGCTATTAAAGTTATCAATAAAAGAACCGTTCAAAAGAAGCCTACTGCTGCTGACGAAGAAAAGCGCTTTAAAAAATACGGTTATGCGGTCTTTTGAAAACGCCGGGAAAGAAGCAGGCACAGGATAAGCACCATGGGGAACAGGGCTGCCCCCAGCATACCGGCCTTCAATCCCCACTGCTCCCCGCGTCCCAGCCCCAGGGCGATGTCGCTTACAGCGCCTGTAAGGGCAGGGCCTAAGGAGCAGCCGATGTCCCCGCACACTGCCAGCACGCCAAACATGGCCGTGCCCCCTTTGGGATAGGCGGCGGCAGTGGCGCTGAGAACCCCGGGCCACATCAGGCTGATGGAAAACCCACACAGGGAACAGCACAGCAGGGAAACCAGGGGTATGGAAAACAGGGCTGCTCCCAGATAGCACCCTGCGCAGAGGCAGGCGGTACACAGCAAGGCCCGGTTTAAATCCAGCTTTTCCCCCCAGATTCCGTAAATAGTACGCCCAATCCCCATGAATACGGCGAAAAGGCAGGGGCCAAGCAGATCGCCCATGACCTTGGGCACCCCCAGGGCCTTTTCCGCGAAAAGGGAACTCCACTGGCTCATGGCCAGCTCGGAGGCCCCGGCGCACAGCATAAGCATCATGGCGGTTATAAAAACGCCGGATCGGAACAGGGTTTTTAAGGGGGACTTTTCCTCCTCCGGCACAGTAGGCCGCAGGGGCACTGTGGCAAAGGCCACGCAGTTATAGGCAGGCAGCAAGGCCCAGAAAAGGGGCAGCACCCACCACAGCCCCTCTCCCAGCAGGCGCACTGCCAGGGTGGTCAGCAGCACCACTGCCACCTGGCCCCAGCAGTAGAAGGAGTGGAGCAGGCTCATTTTGGCGTCCTTGGCGTCTGAGGGCAGGGAGTCGATAATGGGGCTAATAATCACCTCTACCATGCCGCCGCCAATGGCGCTGACCGCCGTGGCGATGGCAAGGCCCGCAAAGGGAGAAGGCAGCACCCGGGGCAGAAGCCCCAGCAGCGTAAGCCCTAAAGCGCTGCACACATGGGCCATGACAGCGGCGGCCCGGTAGCCCATTTTGTCGACAAAGCGCACGCACAGCAGGTCTACCAGGATTTGGGTGACAAAGTTAAAGAGGATCAGGGAGGAAATCATGGCGTAGGAAACGCCGAATTCCTTTTGGAAAATGACGAAAAGCAGGGGGCTTATGTTGTTGACAATCCCTTGGACAATGTATCCCCGGTAACAGGCCATCCGGGTGCTTTTATAGGAGATGGTTTCAGGCATAAAGGCAGTCCTTTCCCGGTCATTTTGAAGCATACTATTCTATTATAGTCAAAAACCGGAAATTTGGGAACTGCCTGGAGCCAGAAAATCAGGGGGCAAGCGCGGAGAAATCCACAAGGAAATCTTCAAAATTTTGTATATAATACCGGATATTCTTCCTCCCCCGCTGCAGAACCCTGTGGCCCTCTGCCTCCAGCTTTTCCTTCTGGGCCAACACGCCGCCAGGATATTTGGGGTTCAGCTCCCCATCGGCTTTCAAGGTGCGCCAGTAGGGCGTTTCGTCCCCCTGCCGCTGGAAGCTGGCCCAGGCCGCGATGGAGACAAAAATACCCGCTGTAATAGGCTCGGTAAAGTCTGCACTGTTTATCCGGGCCAGGTGTTCCCGCAAAGCCCCCACTGTAGTGAGCCTGCCAAAGGGCACCAGCCGCATCAGGCGGTCATACTCCAGGGGCGGAGCGAAAAACATGTTGTCCCCGCCATACTTCTCAATGCTTTTCCGGTCTGTAAGCTTCTGGAATTTGGGCATGTCCTTGCTGTCCTGCAGCATGGCGTTAAAATCTTTTTTATCCTCGTTTGCCAATTTGCATCGCCTCCATCACCAGTATACCCCTCTTTTAGCAGCAGTGCAATGAGGCTGTTTTCTTTTTTGCATCTGCTGCAGCCTGAGAGATGAAAATATTTGTGCGGGCTGGAAGGTTTTTTCAAAAATGGGATTGCTTTTTTTGGTGGGAATCTATATAATAAAACTAAATAGGACAGAGAAAGCTTTCTGCCCCATCATAAAACAATAAGGAGTGTACCGCGTTATGAAATTAGGCGTACTCACGAACGTCATCGGCTCCACCCCCCTTAAAGAGGCCCTGGCCTACCTGAAGGGCCTGGGCGCCCAGATGGTAGAGATCGGCTGCGGCGGTTATCCCGGCAAGCAGCACTGCGATCCCGGCGTGCTGCTGCACGATGAAGCCAAGTTCAATGAATTTGTAGAAACTATCAAGGAGTCTGGCTTGGAGATCAGCGCTTTAAGCTGCCATGGCAACCCTGTGCATCCTAACAAGGAAATTGCCAAGCAGTTTGACGACGATCTGCACAACGCCATTCTCATGGCCGAGAAGCTGGGCATCCACCAGATCAACACCTTCTCTGGCTGCCCTGGCGACTGCCCCGAGTCCAAGAACCCCAACTGGATCGTGTGCAACTGGCCCACCGAGTATCCCGAAACCCTGGAGTGGCAGTGGAACGAAGTCCTCATTCCCTATTGGAAAGATTTCATAGCCTTCGCAAAAGAGCATGGCGTGAACAAAATTGCTTTGGAAATGCACCAGGGCTTCTGCGTCCACAACACCCGCACCCTGCTCCGCCTTCGTGAGGCTGTCGGCCCCGAAATCGGCGCCAACCTGGATCCCAGCCACCTGTTCTGGCAGGGCATGGATCCCCTGAAGGTTATCCGCGCCCTGGGCGGCGAAGCCATCTTCCATGTACATGCCAAGGACGCTATTATCGACAACATCAATAGCCCTGTAAACGGCAACTTGGATACTTTGTCCTACGCCGACATGAGCAAGCGCTCCTGGATCTTCCGCAGCATTGGCTATGGCCACGACGAGCTGTTCTGGAAGGAGTTCTGCAGTCAGCTCCGCCTGGTGGGCTATGATTATGTGCTGTCCATTGAGCACGAAGATGCCATGCTGAGCACCAACGAGGGCTTGGTAAAGGCCTGCGATGTGTTGAAGCGCGCTATCCCCTTTGAGGATACAGCGGACATGAGCAAGCTGCACTGGGTTTAATGTTCTAAAATAACCGGACAGGCTATAGGCCCCGCCCGGCGGATCTTTTGGATGAGTTGCGAAAAGTCGCATAGAGCGAGTGGGGCGGCACGGCATTTAGGCTGTGCCGCCCTTTACCTGTGGTATGTAAGCCGCAGGTTATAAAATATACTTATCCTATACTTTGCTGCGGATGCCCTATGATATTTGCAATTCCACTTCGTAATGCGCAAGCATAACCTCCTGGCACTAGCTTTTGCTGTCCTCCATCTGGCCATCCCTCTTTCAGTGTTTTGCCAGGCTGCAACGTAATCTACTACCAAAAGGCGTTTTTCTTTCTACACCATCGCCAGAAGCCTTCCCTTGAACCACTCGCCTAGCGAGTGGTTTGTTATAGACAAAAAGGCTGCGCTCCTCTTAGTGGGGCGCGGCCTTTTCCTTTGTTTAAGACACCTTCCGGCTGGTTAACAGGTTCAGCGCAGATTCCACCTCTGCGGCAGCGCTTTGCTGTTCCTTTTTGTAAGCCTCCCGTTGGCGGAACGTTTCCCGGACTTTGCCTGTCATCTCATACAGCTTGTCCAGCGTGGGGCACCGGGAAATATTGGCGTGGGTAAAGAATTCGTTCCATCTGGAGATAGCCGGATCAAGCCCTATAGGCTCGGCCATAACCGGAACAATCTCCTTTAGACTGACAATGCTTATATTAAACTCGTTTACCCCAATCGTTTCCCGCATTTCCTCCTCTGTAATCATCCCCATCTCCCGCATTGTGTCCAGAGCATAGATCCTGTCCATGACAGAAAGCTGTCCGGAGAAATTCCGGCGCAGGAACGCGCGGTTTTCCTCTGTATCTCCTTTGCTTTCCGGCAGGTAGCGCTGGGACTGCACAGCCTTCCAGGCATAATAGTCCTGCATTAGCTGCTCTTTTGGGTTTGACGCCGCATATTTAACCGTACCGTCCACGTTGCGCATCAAATCCATGAAGGTGACACCGGACAGGTTTTCCCAATCCCTCATGCGGTTAAAGCCCGCCTTGGCAACGCCGGAACACAAGGAATATACATCCCACATCCGCTGGGAAAGGAAGCTGAGGTCTATCATACTAAAAACTCCTTTTGGCGCGATCCTCGCAAGTTATTGTATCCTTATCTACTCTATCGGCACCAAAGCTGGAAAAATAAGAGAACCCGGGAAACCGTTGGATCCCGGGTTTACGCTTGGAATAGCACTGCAAAAGCCTGCCTGGCCCCTCAGGCATTCAGGCGCAGGGCCATAGCCACCCAGCCCTTTTCCTCCCGGCGCTCCAGCACGGTGAAGCGGCCGGAAAGTGCGTCCAGCACATCCTGCTCCCGGGTGTCGATAATGCCGCTGACAATATACACGCTGTCCAGGGTGAGGAACCGGGGGGCATCCTGGCTTAGCAGGATGACAATATCCGCCACAATATTTGCCGCCGCTACCTGGAATTTCCCTGTCACCTTCTCCCCCAGGTTGCCGCAAATCCCGGTAAAGCGTTCTCCCACGCCGTTTACCCTGGCATTCTCCACAGCAGTTTTCACAGCCAGGGGGTCAATATCTACACCCACCGCAGACTCTGCCCCCAAAAGCAGGGCTGCCACAGATAATATGCCGCTGCCACAGCCCATGTCCAGGAAGCCTGTGCCGGGGGACACATACTTCTCCAGCAGCTCCAGGCACAGGCGGGTGGTTTCATGGGTGCCGGTGCCAAAGGCCAGGCCCGGCTCCAGATGCAGCACAGTGCGGCCCTGGGGATCGTATTCCTCTTCCCACAGGGGACGGATCAGCAGCTTTTCCCCCACAGGCATGGGCTTGAAATATTTTTTCCAATTATTAAGCCAGTCCTCCTCCCGGCAGGCCCCCTGGCTTATCTCGCAGGGGATGCCCACCGCTTCATAGCGCTCCCGCAAAAAGGACACTGCCTCCGCCGGGTTTTCCTCTGGGCTGATATAGACGTGGATAATGGCTGTGTCCCTGTCCTTTTGCAGCAGCTCTTCGTCTATTAAATCTATGTGGGCAATCTCCATGGCTTCCTCTTCTAAATGGGAGTAGTCCTCCATATAAATGCCATAGGGCACCACCATGTTGGCAATGTCCCCGGCCCTCTCCGCCTCTGGGGCCGGGATTTTTATCTGTATCTCTGTCCAGTTGCTGTCCATGCGCATTCCTGCCTTTCTTTTTTTCTCATTATACACGATTTTCCTGTTTTTTCAACTGCCTGCCGAAAGGAGCGCTGCTGTCCTATGACCAAAGCTGCCAAACGGAAATTTTTTATACAGGGCGCTGTGCTCACGGCTGTGTCCCTGTTCCTGCGGGTTACCAATATGGGCTACCGGGCCTATCTGTCCCAAAAAATCGGTTCGGCAGGCATGGGGCTTTACCAGCTTATCCTCTCTGTGTTCCTGCTGGCAGTCACCCTGTCCACCTCCGGCATCAGCCTGGCTGTGACCCGCATGGTGTCTGCCGCTATTGCCACAGAAAGGCGGGAAACCCTCCGCTCCCTGGTGGCCCGGTGCTTTGCCTTCTGCCTTTCTCTGAGCCTGGGCATTGCCCTGCTGCTCTTTTTCACCGCCGATTTTGCTGCCGCCGCGTTTCTGGGGAACCCCCAGGCCGCCCCCTGCCTCCGGATTTTAGGAATTGGCCTGCCTTTTATGTCCCTGTGCACCTGCATGAAGGGGTATTTTCTGGCAGTGGACGAATCCCTTTCCACTGCTGCCTCCGACACGCTGGAGCAAATCCTCACCATCTGTGCTACGATACTGCTGTTCTGGAAGTTTACCCCCCAGGGCATTGAGGCGGCCTGCATGGCGGCTATGGCTGCTTCCACCCTGGGGGAGGCTGTGTCGTTCCTTACAAGCTGGTGGGCTTACCGCCGGAGCCTCAGGCGGCACACCCCGGCCAGACGGGAAAAAAGCCGCGGCGTGCTTCATGGCCTAGCCCACATCGCCCTGCCCTGCACCCTCAGTTCCGCTGCCCGCAGCTTACTCAATACCGGGGAAAACCTGCTTATCCCCCGGCAGCTACAGGCATACGGGATGGGGTATCAGGCGTCCCTTTCCCAATATGGCCTGCTCCAGGGCATGGCAATGCCTATGCTCTATTTCCCCTCTTCCTTCCTGGCTTCCTTCGCTTCCCTGCTTATCCCGCAAATTGCCAGGGAACGGGAGCTTGACCACAAGCGCGCTGTAGCATACATATCCGGCAAGGCAGTGCGCAGCGCCTTAGCCTACGGGATGTTCTTTGCGGTGCTGTTCGCAGTTTTCGGGGATGACTGGGGCCGCGCCTTCTATCACAGCGAAAGCGCCGGGGCTTATCTACAGGTGCTCTCCCCCATTGTGCCCCTCATCTATCTGGATGTGGTGGTGGACAGCCTTTTGAAAGGGCTTGACGAGCAGCTTAACTCCATGAAATATAATTTTGCCGACTCCTTCCTGCGGGTGACGCTGGTGCTTCTTCTTTTAAGCCGCCTGGGCATGGAAAGCTATGTGGGCATCCTCTTTTTCAGCACGATATTCAACGCTGCCTTGAGCCTGCGCCGGCTGATGAAAGTCAGCGCCCTGCGGCTCTCCCTGTGGACGCATGTAGCCCTGCCCCTTGCCTGGGCCGTAGCCTGCGTGCTTCTGGGAGAATGGGCCATGGCACGGCTGGCCCTGGAAAGCCCCTTCCTTCTTATCGGCCTGGAAACCTTTTTCTGCGGCGGGCTGTTTGCGGCAGGATATGGGTTCATCTGCCGCTGGGAGAAAAAAAGGATGGAAGGGAAAGGGTAATGGCGGGGGTGTGCCTCTGCCACTTGCAGCGGAAAGGAATTCGGGGTATAATAAGAATGGGTTCACACCAAGCAATCATACGCATCTTTTCGGGTTATTCTTGAAGCACACAAAATCCCCCGATAATCTGCATATGCAGCTTGTGTGAACGCGCTTTGGAAAAAAGCTAAATTTCTTTTTAGGAGGATGTATTATGGCGCTGATTCAATGCAATTTCTTTTCAAGCTGCCTGAACCGCACTGTGCCCATTCAGGTTGTACTGCCTACAGACAAGCGTGTGTTCGGCCCGGAGGGCAGGCCGGCCCTGCAGGAGGAACGCCCCCTTAAAACCCTTTACCTGCTCCACGGGCTTTTCGGGAACTATACCGACTGGGTCAGCGGCACCCGGGTGCAGGCTTGGGCGCAGGATCACGATTTGGCGGTGGTCTGCCCTAGTGGGGACAACAGCTTCTATGTGGACAACACAAAGTCCGGGAACCTGTACAGCACCTTTATCGGGCAGGAGCTGGTAGAGTTCACCCGGCGCTCCTTCCCCCTCTCCCGCAGGCGGGAGGATACCTTTATCGGCGGGCTTTCCATGGGCGGCTATGGCGCCACTATAAATGGCCTGCGGTTTGCGGACACCTTCAGCCATGTGGTGGCCCTGTCCTCCGCCTATATCATTGACACAAATTTTGCCCAGGCCACAGAATATACGGACAATATTTTCACCAACAAAGGCTATGGGGAATCTATTTTCAACGACATGAGCACAGTGAAGGGCGGCGAATATGATTATGACGCCCTGGCAAAAAGAGTGGCGAACAATCCCAACAAGCCCAAGTTCTACATGGCCTGCGGCACAGAGGACGAGCTTATCGGTTCCAACCGGGAATACCGGGATTTGCTGCTCTCCCTGGGCTACCAGGTATCCTGGCACGAAGGCCCCGGCGGCCACGACTGGGTTTTCTGGGACAAGCATATTGGGGAATGTATGGAATGGCTGCCCTTAGGCAACGCTGTGGAAGGCCTTAGCTCCGGACACATTGGGGAATAGGCCGGAAAAGCATCTGCACATGTTTGAAGGCGCACAAATAATCTGCATATATTATAAGGAGGGTATTTGGGAATATGGCACTGGTGCATATAAACTTTGAAAGCGAATTCCTCGCCACCAACACAGACGTAAACATTATCCTGCCGGACAAGCCTCGGGAAAAAACGCCGGCCCAGTTTTACGGCAGCGGCGCGAAATACAAGGTATTGTGGCTGCTTCACGGCACCTTTGGAGATTATACCGACTGGATTCGCAAGAGCAACATTGAGCTGTATGCCTGCGAAAAAGATCTGATTGTGGTGATGCCCAGCGGGAACAACGCAAACTATGTAAACTGGCCCACCTTCTGCACAGGATACAACGCCTGGGACTATCTTTTTGAAGAACTGATGCCTTTAATATACAACTGGTTCCCGGCTTCCTCCAAGCGGGAAGATAACTTCATCGCCGGGCTTTCCATGGGCGGCAGCGGGGCCATGCAGTATGCTGCCGGGCATCCGGAAAAGTTTGCCGGGGCTGCCAGCCTGTCCAATGCCCCTGTGGATTTAAAGCAGATGCAGGAGCTAAAGTATGATGGCGGCGGTGACGGCAACCAGTCTGCCTTTAACCGGCGTGTGCAGAATGTGGTTGCTGCCTTTGGCGGTTTAGACGCTTATAAAAACTCTGTGGTGAATGTCTGGGATCGCCTGCCCAAGCTGATGGAGGAGGGCATCCTGCCCAAGCTTTACTTCTGCTGCGGCACAGAGGACACGCTCATTTGGAAAAGATACTGCGAATTCAAGGCGTATGCAGAAAAGATTGGCCTGCCCGCCACCTTTGAGGAGAGCGAGGGCTTTACTCATGAGTGGCGTTTCTGGGATTTGTTCATTCAAAAGGCGCTGGCTTTCTTTGGGCTGGATGAGGAAGGCCAGGGAAATCCCTTCTAGGGCTTGTTTGAAAATAGAGGAAATACCGGAATTTTTGTTCCAAAGGGAGCGGTTTCAAGGCGGAAACCGCAAGAAATACTGTCGCATTTCGAGGATTTCCAACACAGAGAACCGCAGGCGCATACATGCGTCCCGTTTGGGGCAAAAAGAGGGTGTTTACGGTTTTTCAAACAAGCCCTAGTTTTGTGACATCTGTACAGAAAAGCGGCGCGGAGGTTTTCGCGCCGCTTTTTGCATATCTTTTTCCGTCTGGCTATAAGCCTTTTGCAAAATATGTGCAGATAGGCCTTGCTTTCTGCCGTTGCAGGAGGTATACTATATGTAGTGTAAAAGAGCGGTTTCCTCCTCCATTTTCAGGAAAGGCGGCTGGCAGCATGATGGATCTGCATATGTTTGACTATTCCTTTCTTCAGGATACTCCTCCCCAGGGTGTTTCCCTGCTGCTGCGGGAAACTTCCCGCCTGCAGGCCCGGCTGCTGGATCAAAAGCGGGCCTATCCTGCCATATACAGCGCCCTGGAAAGCGCCGGGCGGGTGCGTTCCCTGCTGTCTGCCTGTCGGGCTGGGAACATGGAGAGCCGCGCGGCTGAGATTTGCGCCCGCAATTCCCCTCCCATCACCCAGGCAGAAAGGGACATGGCAGACTATCGTGACGCCCTCTTCGAGGTGGAAATGGGCCATCCTGCTGTGGAGCCATGCCGCCGGGATCTGCTGCGCCTGCACACTCTGCTGCTGGCCCGGACGCCGGGGTGTGCTGGAGGCCGGTATCGGGAAAGTCCTGGCTTTTCCCCTGTTCCTTCACAAGAGATTCCCGAGGCCATGGAGCTGTGGGAGCAGGCTCTGGTTACTGCTTACGGAGAAAAAAACTATCCCCCGCTGCTGCTTATTCCCTGCCTTGTGGCAGACTTTACCTGCATATGCCCCTTCTCCCCTGGCGGGCGGCGGACGGCTTATCTGCTCACCCGGCTTCTGCTCCAACGGGCTGGATATGTCCTTCCTGTCTCCTGGGAGGAGCAGGTATGCCGCTATAATGCCTTTTATGTACATGCCCTCCGGCAGGTACAGGAGCGGCAGGATTATTGGCCCTTTATTGAAGTTTTCCTCACCCTGCTCTATCTGTGCGCCTGTCAGGCGGAAAAGGCCTTTGCCCTGCTTCCCGGCCGGAAAATGACAAAAAAATCCCGGGTGGAGGCTGTAATAGCAGGCAGCCCTGTGCCCATTTCCAAAGGGGAAATCTGTAAACTGCTGCCAGATGTAAGCCCTACTACTGTGGAGGCCGCTTTGGGGGAACTGGTGAAAAGCGGGCAGGCCCTGCGCCGGGGATCTGCCAGGACAGCGCGGTATGAGCTGGCATAGCTTGGGGACAAGCTCTAGGGCAACACCGCACAATTCCCCGCTACCGCCTTAAGCGGCATCTCGCGGGATCTTTTTTCGCGATATACCACTTAAAATCATGCGGTATTGCCTTAGGTTTTCGTTCATCCGGACAGAAAAACAGAAGGCGCCGCATATTTGAATCCTGCCGGCGGAAAAATAGGCCTATACTACATTTTTCTATCCGGAAAGGAAGTTTTGCCATGAAACAGGAAAAAAACGGCAGGATAGGCAATCTGCCCGCCAACATCAACATTATGAATCCGGTGCCTAACAAGGACGCAAAATCTATTGTGAAGCTGGTGCGCAAGGACGGCAAGGTGTCCGGCTATGAGCTTTCAGACGGCCAGGTGCTCTCCAAGCGAGAGGGCGTGCAGCTTGCCAAGCAGGGAGGCATCCGGGGCGTAGCCATTGCCAGCCGCAATGGCAACGAATACCTCCGCTCCCTGCCGGACGGGGACGAAAGCAACAATCTGGGAGATCTGCCCAGCACGCCGCAAGGGCCTCAGGTTCTCTCATAAGGCTTTAAGCCTGCTTTACAAGCCTGCAAAAGGGCCGCTTTTTACAGCGGCCCTTTCCTTGTGCTTATTCAAGCATCCTGTATCCAGGACTTCTCTACAGGCAGGAACGGAAGGGAATATTCTGGGGCGCTTCAAAGCAGTCCTCAAAGCCCCGGCGGTGATGGTAGGCCCGTTTATCCTTGTCTGTAGGATAGACGTATCTGCCGCCCACCTCCCAGAAGAAGGGATGAAACTGATAATCCAGCCTGTCTTTCTTCATATCATACAGCACCCAGATTTCATTGATGTCTGCCATGAAGTTTGTCCACACGTCATAATGGATGGGGATAACCACCTTGCACCGCAGGGCCTCTGCCATGCGCAGGATGTCGCAGGAGGTCATTTTGTCCGCCATGCCTACAGGATTCTCGCCATAAGATCCAAAGGCCACGTCCACATCATAGTCTTTGCCATGCTTGGCAAAATAGATGGAATAGTGGGAATCGCCGCTGTGGTAGATGTTGCCGCCTGGGGTTTTCAGCAGGTAGTTTACCGCCTTTTCGTCCATGTCCGTAGGGCATATACCAGTAAGCTCTTCCCGGTTTTCCGTGGTGTCGTCTGTAGTGACAAGGCAGGTGCGGTCGAAGGAATCCAGCACCACAATCTCTATATCCTTGATTTTAATGGTATCCCCTGGCTTTACGATAATGCAGCGCTCTGCGGGCACCCCCCATTTCTGCCATAAGGCCACGCTCTTTTCCGGGCCGATGAACGGTACGGGGATTTCCCTGCCGCTTTCGTCTGTGGTGGTCATGCCGCTTTGTATCACATGGGCGGCAAACTCGGCGCTCATGTGATCCTGGTGGTAGTGGGTGGCCAGCACCGCATCCACCTGCTTTACGGCAAAGGGATCCAGCACAAAGGGCACAGCCCGTAGGTTGGGCTGCATGGCCCTGGCCCCGCACATGTTGGCCATCTGGTGTCCTGGGGCCATTTTGCCGTTTCCATGGGTGCGCTTGCCGTTGCCGCACCACAGGTCTACCGTAACATTAGCGCCTCCGGGGGTTTTAAACCAGATGCCTGTACAGCCCAACCACCACATGGCAACTGTGCCCGGCTCTACCTTTGTCTCCTCAATTTCCTCGTTAAGCCACGTCCCCCACTCCGGGAAGGTGCTCATAATCCAGCTTTCCCTGCTTATTTCGTCAATTTTGCTCATCCAAACCATCCTTTCTGCTGTTCTCTGCAAGCGGGGCTTGCCGCCCCGCACCCCGCCCAAAGGGACTTTTTTATAAAAAAGTCCCTTTGGAATCCTCAAAAAATTTCCACTCTTTATCCACAAACCATCAGTTCAAGCGGGCGAACATGGATGCAGCGTCACGTTGCCTGCCCGTAATAGGCATTGGCTCCATGCTTACGGTAATAGTGCTTGTCCTGCATGGCCTGGGGGGCGGGCTGTATCTGGGGGTTCAGCGTTTCCGCCCGGGCCGCCATTTTGGCGACCTCCTCCAGCACCACAGCGTTATGCACAGCCTCTGCCCCATCCTTGCCCCAGGTGAAGGGTCCATGGTTTTTGCACAGCACAGCAGGCATGGACTCATAATCCTTCCCGGCAAAGTATTCCACAATGGAAAGCCCTGTGTTTTTCTCATAGGCCTCCTGGATTTCCGCCTCTGTCAGGTTGCGCACGCAGGGGATCTCCCCATACATATAGTCAGCGTGAGTGGTGCCGTAGCAGGGGATGCCCCGGCCCGCCTGGGCCCAGCTTGTGGCCCAGCTTGAATGGGTGTGGACAACCCCCCCGATTTTCGGGAAAGCCTTATAAAGCTCGATGTGGGTGGCGGTGTCGGAAGATGGATTGTAGCGCCCCTCCACTTTATGGCCCTGCAAGTCCATCAGCACCATGTCCTCCGGGCGCAGCTTGTCATAGTCCACCCCGCTGGGCTTGATGGCGAAAATCCCTGCCCCCCGGTCAATTTCGCTTACATTCCCCCAGGTGAAGGTGACAAGGCCATGTGCAGGCAGCAGCATGTTGGCCCTGTATACCCGTTCTTTCAACTCTTCCAGCATAGTTTCATCCTTCCGCTAAAAATTTCTTTATGTACCCAATCTGCGTGGGCATGATATTGTCCGGCAGCCTGTCAAGGGGAAACCACTTTAATTCCGTGCTCTCCCTGTCAGGCTCCGGCGTCCCGGTATATTTTTCCACGATGTACACCACATCCGTATAATATACCTCATCCCCGTTGGGGTATACCATATGCACCCCTGCCTGCACATCAAAGAGCACAGGATCCGCTATCTCCAAGGAAGTTTCTTCCCTCACCTCCCGGCGGAGGGCCTGCTCTAAAGTTTCCCCCAGTTCCAGCCCCCCGCCGGGCACACACCATGTACCGTCATCGGAACGCTTCTCCAGCAAAAGCCCCTTCTCCCTGTCGTACAAGATGCACATGGCGGCTGTCATCATAATGGGGCTGTGGCCTATAAGCTTCCGTATGTCCGAAATATATCCCATAACGCGCCTCCTCAAAAATCATAGTACATGGCAACCTCGTCTGTCTCTCGGTTGCAGGCAATGAGGATGTCCTGCCCCTCTATCCGGCAGCCGTAGACGTTTGCAGGGCCGCAGTCCTCGTCCAGGGTTTTGAAGCGGTAAGCCCCGTCCTCAAAGGTAAAAGCCAAAAGCCGCCTGGCTCCCTGCCTGTGGCCGATAACGGCGGCGGACCTGCCCGCAAGGCTGCCTCCCCATATGGCGTGGAGGAACAGAAGCTTCTCCGGATATGCATACACAGCTTCCCAGGCCTTGCCCTCCTGCCGGTAGATAGTCAGGGTATCCCCATGGAAGGGGGACATAACGATAAGCTCTTTTTTGCCGTCCCCGTCCAAATCTATCAGCAGGGCGTCGCTGGCAGGGGTTTCGAGAAGCTGCTCCTCCTGCCAGGACTCTCCCGACCCGCTGGGCGGCGTAAAGCGGAAAACCCCGTTTTCCCCGCACACCAAAGCCGCGTCCCCTCCGGTTTCCGAAAACCGACAGTAGCCATGGTTTTTCAGCACACACTCTTTGATGGGGACAAGAGGAAGCTGGTTTTCCGGGCCATAGGGGGATAAATCCTCCGGCAGCTCTGCGGCATACACCTTGCCGGGGCTGCTCCAGTCGTCCTTATGGGCGTGGGCGGATTTTAGAGTGCATGCAATGAGATACCGCCTGCCATCCCTTTGCAGGATATCAAACCTGTGGACAAAGGGCAAGTCCGCTATGGTACGCACAGACCACTCTTCCCCTTCCGGCTGGGCCAACACAATGCGGGCCTTAGCGGAATCGTTGGGGGAATAGAACTCGTGGGTGGCTAAAAACTGCCCGTCCGTTCCCGGCACCTGCACCATGCTCATCACGCCGCCGGGTCCTTCCCATATGGTGGCCTGCTCCCTGCCCTCCCTGTCAAAGAGGATGCACCTGTCGTGCTTTTCCGCCGCCACCAGGAAGTGGGGCCTGCCCTGATACAGCAGGGGGGCCACTGAATAGCATTTGGAAAGCTTTGCCAAAACTTTTTTCTGCATTTGCCACACTCCTTTTAGAGGGCCATGCCGCCCTGCTTCATTTTCTCTGTCACATAGCTTCTGGCTTTGGCGATATGGGCCGCCGCTTCCTCCACAGTCTGGCTGCGGGAATTGTCCGCCCACATCTCCAAGAGGAACATGCCCTGGTAGCCTAAACTGTGAAGGGCCTGGAAGATGCCTGCAAAATCCACGGCCCCTTCCCCGAATTCCAAGTCCCGGAACACCCCGGGCTTTGTTTCCTTGACATGCAGGGCCACAATCTCCCCCAGCCCCAGGGCCAGCTCCCCGGGCACATTCTCTGTGAAATTGCTCAGGTTGCCGATGTCCGGGTAAATTTTAAAATAAGGCGAAGGGATTTTTTTCAGATATTCCATGGCCCTGGTGATGGTGCCCATATAGGGGGTGTCCATAATCTCCATGGCAAGCACCACCCCGGCCCGGGCCGCCATCTGCACGGCCTTCCTCATGCCCGCAATAAACAAAGCGTCGGTTTCCTCGTCGGAAGGCTCGTAATACACGTCATAGGCCGCAAGCTGGATGCACCGTACCCCCAGCTTTACTGCCAGCAGGATAGCTTTCTCCATAATTTCCATGGCCTTCTGGCGGGTTTCCGGATTTTTGCTGCCAAAAGGGTATTTCCTGTGCCCGCTCAAGCACATAGTGGGGAAAACTATCCCTTCTTTTGCCATAAGCCTTCGCAAATCTTCGATTTCCCTGTCCGTCCAGTCCAGCCGTTTAAGCCGTTCGTCAGACTCATCCACAGAGATTTCCATGTAATCAAAGCCAGCAAGGCGCGCCGCCCGGAATTTTTCCTCCCAGGCAAAGGCGTTAGGCAGGGCCTTTTCGTATATGCCTATGGGGTTTTTGCGTATACTATACATTGTTTTCCTCCTCACTGAACAGGGGGCCACAGCAGGCGGTACAGCCTGTCAGACTGCTCCCGCAGCAGGCGGTAGGCCTCCCTGTTTTCCTTTTGGGGCGTATAAGCCTGTGCCGGATCATTCCGGCTGACAGCGGCACAAGCCTCCCCTATACTGCCATACGCTCCCAAAGCGCAAGCCGCCACCATCAGCGCCCCTCTGGCGGCAGCGTCTGCCCTGCCCCGGCGCAGGAGAGGCAGGCCGCAGGCATCGCTTAACATCTGGTTAAAAGGCCTGCTGTTGGTAAGGCCCCCATTGATGGTGATTTCCCCTATGGGCGCATAGCCCTCCATCACCTCCACGCCTCTGGCAAGCTCCAGGGCAATGCCTTCCAGCAAGGCCCGCAGCATATCCTGCCGCCGGGTGGAGAGGGTTACGTTCTGGAACAGGGCGGTGGCGGCGGTGTTCCAGTCCGGGGTGGAACGACCCTGGAAATAGGGCAGGCAGATACAGCCCCCCGCCCCTGCAGGGGACTCCTCCGCTTCCTTATCCAGTTGGGCGGGGGTGGCATCCGGGCCATAAAACTCCCTGCGGAACCAGTCGAAAGCCGAACAGCAGGTAAGGACGCTGGATTCTAAAATATACTGCCCGGGGATAGCGGCGCAGTTGCACAGCACATCGTCCCGGAGGCTTTCCGGAATTTTTTCCGCCCCGGCGACAAGGTATCCCCCGGTGCCCGCTGTGATGGAAACAGCCCCAGCCTTTGCCACCCCCTGGCCAATGGCCCCGCACTGCTGGTCGCCCCCGGCCGTAACAACAGGCAGGCCCTGAGAAAGCCCGGTTCGGGCGGCGGCCTCTTTCGTCAGGACGCCGCAGACAGATCCAGGCTCTATAAGGGGGCACAGCTTTTCCTCCCCAACCCCGAAAAGGGCCAGCAAATCCCTGTCCCATTGGCGGGTGCGCAGGTTCATCAACAGGGAACGGCTGCCGTATGTATGGTCTGTGGCAAGCCGCCCGGTAAGCAGCCAGAGCAGGTAATCGGGCACTGCCAGAAGCTTATAGGCCTTTTTATAGAGATCCGGGCGCTCCCGCCGCAGCCAAGCCATTTTCGTGCCGGAAAACACCGGGTTTACCCGGGAACCACAGCGTGTAAACACCCAGTTATTTTCCCTCTCCAACTCCCGGCACAGAGGCTCTACCCGCTTGTCCTGCCACATGATGGCATTGCACAAGGGGCGCATATCCTTATCCACCGGAATAATAGAGGATCGCTGGGAGGTGAGGGCAATGGCGTCAAGGCCCCAGCCGCCTGCCCCAGCCGCCTCCGCCGCCTGGGACAGCAGCGCGAAAAGGGCGGATTCCCAGTCTGCCGGCTCCTGCTCTACCCAGCCGTTTTGCAGGAATAAAGGCTGATATGCCCTCTGCCCGGAAAAAAGCGCCCTCCCCTCCTGGGTGAACACAATTCCCCGCATACTGGAGGTGCCCACATCCACCGTCAAAATATGCACGCCCTGCCCTCCCCATCTTTTTCTTTTAGAAATATTTTATCATGCCAGGGGATTGATTGCAAGATTTTTGTGCAGGATTCCTTTTTCCAGCAAAGCAAACCTAGGGCTTGTTTGAAAATAGAGGAGTGCCGGAATTTTTGTTCCAAAGGGAGCGGTTTCAAGGCGGAAACCGCAAGAAATACTGTCGTATTTCGAGGATTCCCAACACAGAGAACCGCAGGCGCATACATGCGTCCCGTTTGGGGCAAAAAGACAGTGTTTACGATTTTTCAAACAAGCCCTAGAATCCGCACAAAACACAGCCACACCTACCATTATTCTCCGAACAGCGCTGTGGAAAGGTACCGGTCGCCTGTGTCGGGCAGCAGCACCGCCAGCGTCTTTCCCTGATAGGCGCTTTCCCCTGCAAGGGTTTTCGCGGCGCTGAGGGCCGCGCCGGAAGATATCCCCACCAGGATACCCTCCCTGGTAGCAAAAGCCCGGCTGGCGCCATAGGCCTCTTCCTCGGTGACAGCCAGCACCCGGTCATAGACGCCTGTGTCCAGCAAATCCGGCACAAAGCCTGCCCCAATCCCCTGAAGGCCGTGGGGGCCTGCCTTTCCCTCGGAGAGCACCGGGGATCCTGCCGGCTCCACTGCCACCACCTCAATTTGCGGGTTCTGCTCTTTCAGATACCGCCCGATGCCTGTGATGGTGCCGCCTGTGCCCACCCCGGCAATAAACACGTCTATTTTCTCTCCAGCCTGCCTCCAAAGCTCCGGGCCGGTGGTTTCATAATGGGCCTGGGCATTGGCGGGATTTACAAACTGGCCGGCCAGGATGCTGCCTGGATTTTCCCTTTGCAGCTCCTCTGCCCTTTCAATGGCCCCTGCCATGCCCTTTTCCCCAGGAGTCAGCACAATTTGCGCCCCATAAGCCTTCAATAAGGCCCGGCGCTCCATGCTCATGGTTT
The DNA here is from genome assembly GCF_009936035.1 of Neglectibacter sp. X58. Taxonomy (GTDB): domain Bacteria; phylum Bacillota; class Clostridia; order Oscillospirales; family Acutalibacteraceae; genus Acutalibacter. The sequence continues at coordinate 87,375 of NZ_QWEO01000003.1, forward strand.
CCGGCATGGTGAGCAGCACCCTGTAGCCCCAGGCTGCCGCCACTGCCGCCAGGCCAATGCCTGTGTTGCCGGAGGTTGGCTCAATGATAAGCCCGCCGGGGCGGAGCCTTCCTGTACGCTTTGCATCCTCTATCATGTACAGGGCCGCGCGATCCTTCACACTGCCTGCCGGATTCAGATATTCCAGCTTGGCTAAAAGCCTGCATCCGCCATGCCCCGCCAAAAAACGGCTGGCCTCCAGCAGGGGGGTATTGCCTATCAGGTCTGTCATACTGCGGGTTGTCTGTTCCATTCACGCTCATTCCTTTCCTGGGCGGTTCTGCTCGCCGCCGCGTTATACCGCTTCCATCATACTCTTCCCCGCCCTGTTTTGTCAATGGAGGCTTCCTGTGCCAGCACCCCTGCTTGTGGCTTCCTCTGGTGCTTATCCAAGGGTTTGTGCCTGTTCATATATTTCTAAATTCTTAACAATGCGTGAATGACGCAAAAAAACATTGCCATAGCGGCCTTTGGGGGGTATAATATAAAAGTATGCAGAAATGCTGTTTGTGGTTTTGCCCTTGCTTTAAAACGGGCGACCTGTGAAAATACGAAAGGAAGGAGCGGTACCAGCGGGCAGAACTGTCTGGCTTTGCGTACCGCGCGGCGTTTGCTATGAAAAACAAGAAAAAGCCCCTCATTATCGTGTTCAGTACCCTGGCAGTCCTGGCGGTATTCTCCGTGTGCTTCTGGTTCCTGTGGCTGAGGGATTTCCTTACCGCCCAGAACGCCACCCCCGCTTATGTAAACTCTGTCTCCTCTATTGCCGGCATGAACAGCGGCGCTGTGCCCCGGTATTCCGGCATCGTGGAGCCGCAGAAGATTACCAAGGTCAATAAGGATGAAAACAAGACTGTGGCCCAGGTGCTGGTGGAGGAGGGGGACGAGGTACATATCGGCGACCCCTTGTTTGCCTATGACACCGATGAAATGCAGCTTTCCTTAAAGCAGGCAGAACTGGAGCTGGAGGGCATCTCCAACCAGATCAGCACCCTGCAAAAGCAGAAAACCGATTTGGAGGCTTTGAAGAAGAAGGCCGGCAAGGACGAGGAGTATTCCTATACGGTGCAGATACAGTCTGTGGAGCTGCAGATTAAAAATGAGGAGTACAGCAGCTCGGTGAAGAAGAGCGAGATTGACAAGCTCAACCATTCCCTGCAGAACGCCCAGGTGCTTTCCGAGGTAGAGGGGACTGTCCAGGAAATCAACACCACCCCCAAGACGGACGCTACCGGGCAGCCCGCCCCCTTTATGAGCATCCTCTCCTCCGGAGAGTTCCGCATTAAGGGGACGGTTTCCGAGCTGAACATCAGCGCCCTCTATGAAGGGCAGGCCGTGGTGGTGCATTCCCGGGTGGACGAGGATCAGACATGGCCGGGCACAGTGGAAACCATCGACCGAGAGCCTACCAAGGATCAGAATAACAGCATGATGTATTATGGGAGCGACTCCGGGCAGCAAAGCTCCAAGTATGATTTCTACGTGCTGCTTTCCGATCTGGACGGCCTGCTTTTAGGCCAGCATGTGTATATCGAGCCGGACATGGGCGACAGCGCCTCTAAGGCCGGGCTGTGGCTCCCCGCTTCCTATGTGGCCCACGATGACACCGGCAGCTTTGTTTGGGCCAGAGATGAAAATGAAAAGCTGGAGCGGCGCATGGTCACCCTGGGGGAATACGATTCGGAAAACGATCTGTATGAAATAACCGGCGGGCTTTCCACCCTGGACTATATCGCCTATCCCAGCGACAATCTGGTGCCTGGCGGACCGACCACCATGGACGCCTCCCAGCAGACTGAGGGGGAGGATCCCACTATGCCGGGGACAGACTTTGACAACGGCGGGATGCTTGACCCTGGCATGGACGTGACGCCTGAAGGCGTGGTTCCTGAAGGAGAAATCCTTCCTGAAGGCGGGGAAGAAGAAGGCGGCGCCGCTGAGGATGACAGCGCTGTTGTATCGGAAGATGGCGCTTTGTATGAAAGCGCGGACGCCCCCGCCGATGGCGGCGGGGTGCAGGCGGCTTCCCCTGGAAATCTGTCCCTGCTGCGGTGAGCCTGCTGGACGGAGACTGTTTGAATCTTTTGAAAGGAACGGTGCGGGGAAGCCCGCGCCCCGGTTTGACAGCTTATGATGCTGGAACTGCGGAATATCTGCAAAACCTATTTGCAGGGGCGCATGGAGGTGCCTGTGCTCAAGGACATTTCCCTCTCTGTGGAGGAAGGGGAATATCTGGCGATTATGGGGCCTTCCGGCTCCGGCAAAACAACCCTGATGAACATTATTGGATGCCTGGACGCTCCCACCTCCGGAGCCTACTTGCTGGAGGGGGAGGACATTGCCGGGCTGGGAGACTCAAAAATGTCGGATGTGCGCCTGCACAGCATTGGCTTTGTGTTCCAAAGCTTTTACCTGCTGTCCAGGCAGTCTGCCCAGGACAACGTGGCCCTGCCCCTGCTGTATGCCGGGGTGCGCCGCCGGGAGCGCCAGGAAATGGCGCGGCAGGCCCTGGAGCGGGTTGGGCTGGGGGATCGCACTAGCTTCAAGCCCACCCAGCTTTCCGGCGGGCAGTGCCAGCGGGTAGCCATCGCCAGGGCCATTGTAAACAGCCCTAAAATTTTGCTGGCAGACGAGCCTACCGGCGCTTTGGACACGAAATCCGGCGAGCAGATTATGGAAATATTCCAGCGCCTCAACGAAGAGGGCGTGACCATTGTAATGATTACCCACGAACCGGAAATTGCCGCCCATGCCAAGCGCACCCTGCACATCCGGGACGGCAGGCTGGTGGACGCGCAGGGAAAGCCTTTGACGGATTCTCCCCCGGAAGGGGATGTTTCAGAGGGCAGCTTTGGCAGCCCCATCCCCACGGAGGTTACAACCCCCGTCCCCCTGCTGGGACAGGATACGGCTCTGTAAGGCCGGGCAACAGAAAGGAGTCCTGCACACCCTATGAGCAAGCATTTGAAAGCGCAAGGGCAGAATAAAAAGCTGCGGAACAGGATACTCATCATTTCCATCACGCTGGTGGTGGTTACTGCCGCCCTGCTGGGGACATGGTTTTTTATACAGTATCGCAATGATCAGAAAACCGTGGAGGTTATGCCGGTCAGCTATCTCTCCACTTCCTATTGGGGGGATCAGGCAACCTCCTCGGGCACCATCCTCAGCGACTATATGCAGGAGATTTTCCCCACCTCCGACAAGGTTATTTCAGAGGTCTTTGTGTCCGAGGGGCAGGAGGTCCACATTGGAGATCCCCTGCTGCAATACGACAAGGCCAAGCTGGAGCTGGACGTGGAGGCCAAGGAGCTGGCTGTGAAACAGACGGAGCTGAAAATTGACGAGGCGCAGAAGCAGTTGAAAAAGCTGCAGAATACAAAGCCTTCCTCCACTGCAAAGCCGGTAGTCACACCCAGGCCCACCCAACGGCCCACAAACCGGCCGACCCCTACTCCCACTCCCACCCCGGGGCCTACCGCCATCCCGCCGGCCGATGTAACCCTTTACAGCCGTTTGGATGAAACCTCCCTCCCCTACTCGGGCAGCGGCACCTCCAGCGACCCTTATGTGTTTCTCTGCACAGACGGGTGCGTGATGACAAAGGAATTTTTAATGCTGCTGCTGGGAGCAGGGCAGGAGGATATGCCGGATCCAACGCCGGGGCCTGGTTCCAGCCCGGAGCCGGACGGGGATGAACCCTCCAGCGAAGCGCCGGATGCTACGCCTTCCCAGGCGGAGCCTGCCGGGAATGAACTGGCTTCCCCTTTCGCGGCCATTTTCGAGGTGCGCGAAGGGAACTCCAATTACGGGAGCCTTATCTCCTCCTTCAAGCTGGACGGCACCCAGCTTTCCGCCATTATTCAGACAATGGCCCCCTTAGAGGACAGCACCATGGAGGACATCCAGGATGTGCTTCTGGACGCTACCCCCACCCCCACGCCGAACCCCAACAATTACGATGACATGGGATATACCTCCTCCCAGCTAAAGGAAGAGATAGAAAAGAAAAAGACGGAAATCCGGGATTTGCAGTATGCCTTGAAGCAGGCTAAGCTGAACCTGGAAATCGCCCAGCGCGCCCTGGACAATTCCACTGTTCTCAGCAATGTGGATGGGCGGGTGCGCACTTTGATAGACCTGGAGCTGGCTGTGGCAGAAAGCAAGCCCTTTATGGTGGTGTCCGGGGATGACAAGTTCTATATTTCCGGCTCTTTGAGCGAGGGCCTGCTGGGCAGCATAGCTGTAGGGGACACAGTGAGCGCTATGTCCTGGATGAACGGCATGAGCTACTCTGCCCAGATTGTCAGCATCTCCGACTTCCCTATGGACAATTCCTCGGGATACGGCTATTACGGCGCGGGAAATCCCAACAGCTCCAGCTATGAGTTTACCGCTGTGGTAGAGGACGGGGACGACAGCCTGGAAAATGGCATGGGAGTGGAAATTACCATGAACGTGCAGGACACAGCGGATGGCGGCGCCCTCTATCTGGATAAGCCCTACCTGCGGGAAGACGACGCGGGCTTCTATGTTATGAAGGCAGGCCGCGACAACCGCCTGCACAAGCAGTATGTGCAGACAGGCAAAACCATCTACAGCGGCAGCTATCTGGAGATAAAGTCCGGCCTGACTGCTGAGGATTTCATTGCTTTCCCTTATGGCGTTGACACCAAGGAGGGCGTGCGGGTCATCCTGCAGGACAGCGAAGATCCCCCCTACCCTGAGGAAGGGGAGCAGGGCGAAGGCAGCAGCCTGCTGGAAAGCGGAGCTGGCGAAAGCCTTCCCTCTGCTACAGAAGGAGACGCCAGCACCCTGGAGGAAGAAAGCAGCGGGGACGGGACGGAGACCCCCGGCATTGTGGAGCCTAACCTGCCGGATGGGGCTGTTATTACAGGCCGGGATGAAAACGGCACCTATTTTGAAACAGAAAACGGAGGGGGAGTCATCCTTGATTGAGAATATACGCCTGTCCTTTCAGGGCATCTGGTCCCACAAGATGCGCTCCTTTTTAACCATGCTGGGTATCATTATCGGCATTGCCGCCATTATTTCCATCGTGTCCACCATCAAGGGCACCAACGAGCAGATTAAGCAGAACCTGATAGGTTCTGGCAATAACGTAACCCGGGTGCAGCTTTACCAACAGGAATATGACAGCCCCTACCAGATGGAGTTTGAGGGTATCCCCGAGGGGGTGCTCCCTGTAAGCAGCGACGTGTATAACGCCATTCTGGATCTGCCTGACGTGGTGTCTGCCGCTGCTTACAACCGCCGCACCAGCTACGACAGCTCCTTCTATTATAGCAATACGGAAATATCCGGCTGCGAGATATACGGCATTGACAACGCCTATTTTTCCACCTGCAGCTATTCTGTGAAAAAAGGCCGGGCCTTTGTGCCCAGGGATTTTACCGACTTCCGGCATGTGGCCATTCTGGACACCAGCGCCGCCCAGATGTTCTTCCAGGGCGCCGACCCCATTGGCAAGACCATTGAGTTCAAGTCCACCGCGCTGGTGGTGGTGGGCGTGGTGGAGCCTGACAGGAAATTCGAGCCGATTATCAATACCATTGAAGATTACTACACCTATGCCGGCGCCCAGACCGGCGGGTCTGTGTTTGTGCCGGAAAATATCTGGCCCTCCTTTTTCGCCTATGACGAGCCTCAGGAAATAGCCGTACAGGTGTCCCACACAGAGGCCATGTCCACTGTGGGCGAGGCTGTAGCGGCCCTGCTGAACAGCCAGGTTACCAGCGAAAGGGTGCTTTATAAGTCGGAGGACACATTAAAGCAGGCCCAGGAGCTGCAGGATTTAAACAACGCCACTAACCAGCAGCTTATCTGGATAGCCAGTATCTCCCTTTTGGTGGGCGGTATTGGCGTTATGAACATCATGCTGGTATCTGTTACAGAACGTACCAGGGAAATCGGCCTGAAAAAGGCCATCGGCGCAAAAAAAGGACGGATTTTGTGGCAGTTTTTGACGGAAGCCGCTGTGCTCACAGGCTTGGGCGGGCTTTTGGGTGTAGGCGCGGGTATTGGCATGGCAGAGCTTATCTCCCATCTGACCTCTGCCCCGGTGTCTATCAGCATCCCCTTCATCATCCTGGCAGTGATTTTCTCCATGGCTATCGGCATCCTTTTCGGGCTGCTGCCTTCTGTAAAGGCTTCCAACTTAAACCCCATTGACGCTCTGCGCCACGAATAAAGCCTTTCCTTTGTCCCAAAAGGAGGTTTTTATGAAAAAGCTTTGCCCCCACCTGCTTTTTGTTCTGGCCGCTGCTGCCTGTGTCTACCTGCCCCTTCTGGCTATGCTGATAGTCCGGGAAGGGCCTGTAAGCTTTGTCCTGTTCTGTTTCCCTCCCATCACCTCCATCCCCCTTTTCGCGTTGGGGCTGGGGGCCGGGGCGGGAAAGAACGTCAGGCGGTACTGGTATGTGCCGGCCCTCGTGTCCCTCTGCTTTTTCCTCAGCCTATACGGACGGGTCTTGCTGACGGAAATGCTTCTGAAGCTGCTGGCACTGTACCTTCTGCTGGGAGCAGGCGGCATGCTCCTCTGCTATTTCATCCGAAAATTTATTGGCTTAAAGCCAGGAGAAGCCCCTCATGAAAAAGACATGGTATAAGCACCTGAAAATAGTCCTGCCCTGCGCGGGGGCCATGCTCCTGCCGCCATGGCTGGTTTCCTTTCTGCCCTCTGACGCGTTCCTGGGGGCTGTTGTGCTCCTGTTCCTGCTTATCAATCCCCTTTTCGCGCTGGGGATTGGCATTGCCGCCGGGTGGGACATGAGGCGCTTCTGGTATGCGCCTTTGCTGGCGGCGCTACTCTACTGGCCGGGGGCGTGCCTGTTTATAACGGGCTGGGATGCCTCCATCCTGATCTATGTGTTCATTTACCTGCTGATTGGCGGGGCGGCTATGGTTATCACGCACCTTGTGCGGCAGTACCGTAAGAGAAGCTGAAAGCGTATGCTTCGGCTTCTTTTTTTGATTTAAAAGCCTTTTGCCTGGAAATTTATGAAAGATTTGTTAAAAGTCAAAAAATATGGGGAAAGGGTATTGACTTTTCCTGACCATGTGGCTAGAATATGTGTTAGCACTTGAGATTCACGAGTGCTAAAACAAATTTCTGTGTTGATTTTTTCGCGGGTTCCCGCGGTTTTCACGCCTTTCCCCGGCAGGCGCGAAAACGATAGCGCCGGGGAGAAAGGATTGGCCCGTTTAAAACAGGGCCTGAAGGTGACGAATTATGAAAGTGAAACCTCTTCTGGACAGAGTGCTCATCAAAACCGAGGAAGCCGAGGAGACTACCAAGAGCGGCATTGTGCTGGCTGCCAAAAGCCAGGAGAAGCCCCAGATTGCCCGGGTGGTGGCAGTTGGCCCCGGCGGCGAGGTAGACGGCAAGGAAATCAAGATGTATCTCAAGGAAGGCGACCGGGTAATTTCCGCCAAGTATACCGGCACAGAAGTGAAGGTAGACGGCGAGGAGTACACCATTGTCAAGCAGTCTGACATCCTGGCAGTGGTGGAGGACTAAGGCTCCGTTCTCAAATCGTTTGAAAAATACATTTTGATACAGGAAAGGGACGATATACTATGGCTAAGAAAATCATCTATGGGGAGGACGCCCGCAAGGCCCTTCTCAGCGGCGTGAACCAGCTTGCTGACACTGTGAAAATCACCCTGGGGCCTAAGGGCCGCAATGTGGTACTGGACAAAAAGTTCGGCTCTCCTCTTATCACCAACGACGGCGTAACCATCGCCAAGGAAGTGGAGCTGGAGGACGCTTTTGAGAACATGGGCGCACAGCTTGTAAAAGAGGTTGCCACCAAGACCAACGACATTGCCGGCGATGGCACTACCACCGCCACCCTGCTGGCCCAGGCCCTGGTGCGGGAAGGCATGAAGAACGTCACCGCAGGGGCAAACCCCATGGTGCTGCGGGGCGGCGTACAGAAGGCCACAAACATTGCTGTTGACGCTATTGTGAAGAATTCCGTGAAGGTTTCCGGCACAAAGGACATTGCCCGCGTGGCAGCGGTTTCCTCCAGCAGCGATGAAATTGGCCAGCTCATTGCCGACGCTATGGAGAAGGTGACTTCCGACGGTGTTATCACTGTGGAAGAGGGCAAAACCGCTGAAACCCAGTGCGAAGTGGTTGAAGGCATGATGTTCGACCGGGGCTACATTTCCCCCTATATGGCTACCGATACTGACAAGATGGTGGCAGAGCTGGACGATCCTGCTATCCTCATCACAGACAAGAAGATTTCCAACATCCAGGAGATCCTCCCCTTGCTGGAGCAGGTGGTACAGTCTGGCAAGAAGCTGCTGATCATCGCTGAGGATATTGAAGGCGAAGCCCTCACCACCCTTATTCTCAACCGCCTGCGGGGTACCTTCACCTGCGTAGCCGTTAAGGCTCCCGGCTTTGGCGACCGCCGCAAGGAGATGCTGGTAGACATCGCCACCCTTACCGGCGGCCAGGTTATCTCTGAGGAACTGGGCCTGGAGCTGAAGGACGCGCAGCTCAGCCAGCTTGGTTCTGCCCATCAGGTAAAGGTGGACAAGGAAAACACCATCATCGTCAACGGCGCTGGCTCCTCTGAGGATATCAAGGCCCGCGTAGGCCAGATCCGTTCCCAGATTGAAACCACTACCTCCGAGTTTGACAAGGAAAAGCTGCAGGAGCGCTTGGCTAAGCTGGCTGGCGGCGTGGCTGTTATCAAGGTTGGCGCTGCTACCGATGTTGAGATGAAAGAAAAGAAGCTGCGCATTGAGGACGCACTGGCCGCAACCAAGGCTGCTGTGGAGGAAGGCATTGTTTCCGGCGGCGGCACCGCCCTTATCGACGCTATCCCTGCTGTACAGAAGTATGTAGAGGAAGCCCAGGGCGACGAAAAGACTGGCGCTGCTATCGTGCTGAAGGCTCTGGAGGAGCCTGTGCGCCAGATTGCCATGAACGCTGGCATCGAAGGCTCTGTCATTGTAGAGGCCATTAAGAAGGAGCAGAAGGTAGGCTATGGCTACAATGCTCTGACTGGCGAGTTCCAGGACATGATTGAGGCTGGCATTGTGGATCCCACCAAGGTGACCCGTTCCGCTCTGCAGAACGCTTCCTCTGTGGCTTCCACCATCCTCACCACCGAGTCCTTGGTGGCAGATATTAAGGAGCCTGCTCCGGCAGCTCCTGCCGCACCCGACATGGGCGGGATGTACTAATAATATAGGATAAGCAGCATAGAAAAGAGGGCAGGTTTGGAGGAATCCACGCCTGCCCTTGTTTTCTTACAGGAATGCTCCCTTATGCTGCTGCAGGAGACAATATGGCAGACCCGGCTTTATTGGTTTTAGGATCAAAACATTCCCAAAGGGAATGTTTCCCCTTCTTTTAAAAGGGGTTGTGGGGTTTGGGACAAAACCCCATAGGTGTGCACCGTAGATATAAACTGCGTGTTCGGACACTCCCCCCTCCCTGCCAGGGCTTGCACAAAACAGAAAATTGTATTACAATAAAAACATCATGAGAATGGGAAAGGAAGTTTTCAGCACATGGCTTTAAAGGAATTTCAGGCAGAATCAAAACGGCTGATGGACTTGATGATAAACTCCATCTACACCCACAAGGAAATCTTTTTGCGGGAGCTTATCTCCAATGCCAGCGACGCCATAGACAAGCTTTATTACCGCACCCTGGAGGATGGGGCCACAGGCCTTTCCCGGGAGGACTTCTTCATCCGCATTGATGCGGACAAGGAGGCGCGCACCATCACCATCTCTGACAACGGCGTGGGTATGACCCAGGAGGAGCTGGACGCAAACCTGGGGGTTATTGCCAAAAGCGGATCTTTGCAGTTTAAGACTGAAAAGGAACAGAAAGAGGACGTGGATATTATCGGCCAGTTCGGCGTGGGGTTCTATTCCGCCTTTATGGTAAGCAGCCGGGTGCGGGTGGAAAGCCGGGCCTTTGGGGCGGACAGCGCCTACTGCTGGGAATCCGCGGGCCTGGAAGGGTATGAAATTGCCCCCTGCGATAAAGCCGAGCATGGCACCACCGTCACCCTTTGGCTGAAGGAGGACACAGAGGACGAAAAGTATACCGAGTTTGCCGACCAATACCGGGTGCGCCAGCTCGTAAAGCGCTATTCCGACTATATCCGCTACCCCATCCGCATGGAGATGCAGAAAAGCCGCCTGAAAGAGGGCACAGGTACAGAGGGGAAGGAGCCGGAGTATGAGACATACTTTGAAACGGACACCTTAAACAGCATGGTGCCCATTTGGAAGAAGGCCAAGAGCGAGGTATCCGATGAGGAGATGCACGCTTTCTACAAAGAAAAGTTTTACGACTGGCAGGATCCCCTGCGGATAATCCGCACCTCCACTGAGGGTGCCGCCACATACAGCGCTTTGCTGTTCATCCCCAAAACCCCGCCTATGGATTACTACACCCGGGAGTTTGAAAAGGGCCTGCAGCTCTACGCCAGCGGCGTGCTGATTATGGAGAAATGCGGGGATCTGCTGCCGGACTGCTTCAGCTTCGTAAAGGGCCTGGTGGATTCCCAGGATTTGTCCCTGAACATCTCCCGGGAAATGCTCCAGCACGACAGGCAGCTCAAGCTGATTGCCGGGCGGCTGGAGAAAAAAATTGCCAGCGAACTGAAATCCATGCTCACGAATGACCGGGAAAAGTATGAAGAATTTTGGAAAAGCTTTGGCCTGCAGCTAAAGTTTGGCATGTATAACGATTACGGCGCCAAAAAGGACGAGCTGAAGGATCTGGTGCTGTTCACCACCTCCAAGGAGAAAAAGCTTGCCACCCTCCAGGAATACACCGACAGGATACCAGCGGATCAGCCTGTTATTTATTATGGCTGCGGCGAAACCCCAGAACGGATCTTAAGCCTGCCCCAGGCCGAGGCCATTTTGGAAAAAGGCTATGAAATCCTGTGCCTGACAGACAACGTGGACGAATTTGCCCTGCGGGTGCTGGAAAAATATAACGAGAAAGAATTTAAAAATATCGCTTCTGATGACCTGGATCTGGAAAACCCTGAAGAAAAGGAAAAGACCCAGAAGCTTTCAGAGGATCACAAGGACATGCTGGCAGCAATGAAAGAGGCTTTGGGGGACAAGGTGAAGGAAGTGAAGGTTTCCGCCAAGCTGAAAAGCCATCCAGTATGCATCTCTACAGACGGGATGATTTCCACTGAAATGGAAAAGGTGCTCAACGCTATGCCTGCCCAGGAGAAAATCAAGGCCCAACGGGTGCTGGAACTGAACCCGGAACATCCCCTGTTCACAAAGCTGCAGGGCCTTTATGAGGCGGACAAGGACAAACTAAAGCTGTACGCGGAGATATTATACGATCAGGCCCTGCTCATTGAGGGCATTGCCTTGGACAACCCGGCGGACTATGTGCAAAAGGTCTGCGGTATCCTGTAAAACTGGGAGGAAAAGCCTATGACTAACCCCTATCCATCTCCTGCACCTCAGGGGTACTATCCCCCGCAGAGCGCTGTGCCCGGGGCTACGCCCCAGGGGTACTATCCTCCGCAGGGCGCTGTGCCCGGGGCTGCGCCCCAGGGGTACTATCCCCAACAGGGCGCTGTGCCCGGGGCTGCGCCTCAGGGGTACTATCCCCCACAGGGCGCTGTGCCCGGGGCCGCGTCTCAGGGATACTATCCCCAGCAGGGCGCTGTGCCCGGGGCCGCGCCCCAGGGATACTATCCCCAGCAGGGCACTGCGCCCGGGGCTGCGCCCCAGGGGTACTATCCCCTACAGAGCGCTGTGCCCGGGGCTGCGCCCCAGGGGTATTCCGTCCCCCCTGCACAGGGCTGGATCCAGCCCTGCTATTACCCGCAGCCTGCCCAACCTGCCCCCCCTGTCTTTACGGGGCCTGGGCCGGTAAAGGATCCGCTGGGGAAAGCCGCCAGCAGGGATATGAACCGCATGTCCCTGCTGGCCCTGGCCCAGATGGCCCTTTCAGCTGGATGGGGGTATATCTTAGGCATCCTGTGCGTTGTTCTGGGGATAAACCTTTTCGCCTCTGACAGCTATGGCATGTCTATGATTACCGGCCTTATTGTGGTGCTTTCCACCGGCCTTGTCCCCTTCCTGTTCTTCGTGGCAGGACGCAAAAACACGGCAGATTACCTGAAATTCCAAAAGACCGGCTTTTTCCCCAGCCTTCTATGCGTGCTGGCAGGTTCAGCCCTGATGATTCTGGGCAATATCCTTGCAAATATCCTTTACACAGTGCTGGAAGGTGCAGACTACCAGCCAACGGTGCTGGAAACCAGCGAGGATATAGGCACTTGGCTGGGATTCCTCATAGACTTTGCCACCATCGCTGTTTTAGGCCCTATGCTGGAGGAGGTCATGGACAGGGGGATTTTCATCGGCACCCTGCGCAAATATGGCATTGGGTTTTCCGTTGCCGCCTCTGCCCTGCTTTTCGGGCTGGCCCATCTGGAACTTGGCACAGTGGTATTTGCTATAAACGCCGGGCTGGTGCTGGGCTTTCTCTATGCCCGCACGAACAACCTGTGGCTGACTATCTGGATACACATGATAAATAACGGGGCTGTCATCCTCACCCGTTACAGCGGGCTTATTTGCCCTCAAAATCCGGATCTGTTCTCTGCCGTACTGGAGCTTTCCCTGCTGGGGCTGGGGGGACTCAGCCTGCTTCTGCTGCTGATTTTCTACCGCAGAATCTTCATCACCCGCCGTTCCCCCCAGTATGACGGTCCACAACAGCCCCTAAGCTTTGGGCGCGCCGCAGCGGCTATTGCAAAAGCCCCCCTGTTCTGGGCGCTTGCGGCTATTGTGGCAGTGTACTTTATCGTACTTCTGGTGTAAATCCATGGAACTGGCCTTTATCCCCAAAAGAGAATATATGCTGGAGGCCCTTGCCCTTGCCATGGAGGCAGGCTTGGCAGGGGAAGTGCCTGTGGGGGCGGTAGTGGTAAAGGAAGGCCAGGTGATAGGCCGGGGCCGGAACCGCCGGGAATCCGCCCAAACGGCCCTGGCTCATGCGGAGCTGGAGGCCATACACCAGGCTTGCTCCGCTTTGAAAAGCTGGAGGCTCCAGGGGTGCCAGCTTTATGTAACCCTGGAGCCTTGCCCTATGTGTACAGGGGCCATTATCAACGCCCATATAGACACAGTGGTATATGGCCCGGACGATCCCAGAGCTGGATGCACTGGCACAGCCTGTGATCTCTTTTCCCTGCCCATCAGCCACCGCCCGGAGCTTTACCGGGGTTTTCTGGAAGAAGAATGCCGCGCCCTGCTGCAGGATTTTTTCCAGGAGCTGCGGAAGAAGGGCGGCAGGCATATATCGTAAACGCACTTGAAAATCGGTACATCCCCGTTTTCAGGTTGAGCGGCTGAGCCGCCTGGTTCAAAAGAAGGTTTCTACCTCTTTTGAATTGCGTTAACTATAAAAGCAGGCGCGTCCCTTTTTAATGAGGTTCCGTAACGATGGTTTCAAAAAATGTAGTAAAGACAGTCGATACGATGTATTGCAGAAAATCTGAACAAACGGAGGAATCTGCAATGAAGTCATTATTTGAAGAACTGGGCGGCACCTATCATCAGGAAGGCAATTATTTCCTGCCCGATTTGTCTCTACCTGAAACCGCTCCCGTTGGTATCTGGGGGCAACGGCGGAGACACTACCTGACAACACAACACAGGCCACTCTACAATGCCCTGCTTCTCGGCGGCAAGCTGAATGACCATTTGATTGCGGTTGATACCCAGGCAGAAGCTATGTTTTTTCAGCTGGTTAAACAACTGGCAGAACAGGAGGGTATCACAGAACAGTTTAAAGCCGAAAATCAGATGGAGTGGGTTGGTAGGATGAATAATATCCGAAATCAGGTAGAGGGAATTATTTACAATGGGTTTATTTACACCTCACCGTAAAAAGCCTGGGAGCATGATTTTAACCATGCTCCCAGACTTCTTATATAGGAAAGGTAGGCTGCTGCTGTCACTTTTCTTCAAATAACTCAGAATATTTATTGTAAAATGAAGTTGAAAACCAATTTCTATTCAATTCCTTCAAGCTGAGCGGGAGTTTCTGCCTGATTTTGAACATTCAAAGATACGTTGATTAGCCCTTGGATTACTTTAATAGCCCTATTTGATGCCAAGATATTAGTTACAGTACTTTCCAATTCGTTTTTTGTTTGTATTTCAAAAATATAATTCGCATCTTCCTGCTTAAATATCTCATCTGCAAGTCCTTGTTCCAGAACAATTTTCACCGGATAACCACCTAACCCATATTCAAAAAACATTACCCTGAATTTATAGTTAGGAAGTTTAGATGATGCAAGGTAGAACTCAAATTTGAACAACTCATAGCCAATTTCCCCAAGGTCATTCTGAATGTTGTACTTTTGCGATGTTCCAAGGGCTGCAACTATAGATGCCATTCCACTTAAAGTATTATATGACTCTATTGGCCCATCGTACTCATTTACAACTCCTTTTACAAGCCCATTTGTAACATCCTCAAGTTGAGTTCCAATCTCGGCAATAGCTTTGTCAGGACATATTAATTCGGTCGCATCAAATCTAAGTTTATCGCCTATATCCAATTTCTCACTCATGATTAGCCCTCCTGTATTTCAAAGACTATTGGTAGATGATCGCTATATTCTTTGTTTGGTTGCCCTTTTTCATTTAATAATGTTCTTTCACCAACTTTTACTATAATTTCCAGGCTATCTTTTATAAATTCACTTTTCAAACAGGAACGAATCATTACTTGATCAAAGATATGCCAATATGAGCATTTGGGGTCGCTTCCAGCATAGTAATAAGTTCCAGGTGGTGAATTGAAATCGCCAAACAAGCTCCACATGGGATTATAAAACATTTCAAACTGCTTGCCTTCTATTGTTCTATAATTCTTTAGAGTATCATTCAAACAAGGTAACCCATGAAAGTTTGTTGCGGATAAGCAGCCATCTTCATAAGGATCTTCATTAAAATCTCCGAGTATAATACTGCGCTTTGTTCCCAGCTTTTCTTCAACATCTTGAATATCTTTTAAAATTGTCCGAATAACTATATTCCTTCTTTCCTGATGTCCACTACTCATTTGGCTCGGAAGGTGTATGGCACATAAAATATACTTATTCTCAATAATTTGAATGGAATACCGAATTCCTTGTATCCCAGGTTCAACGCCTTTTTTTCTGCCTATTATTTTAATTCGGTCACAACCAAGAGTAACATAAGGCTGCATATTTAGGGCACCAATTAAATTCTGAATATCATCTTGATACTCAGCTAAAACAATAATATCAACATCTTTTTCTCTTGCAATTTCACATATTACCTGATTTATCGACGTGTTTTTGTATGTATTCCAAAACATTATTTTCATTATGAAGTACACGCTTCCCTTTTGAACGTTATCTCTAAAATCATCGTGCTTAGTTTCTTATTCTACTAACGCCTGGTACATCCTCATCAACTCCGCCACACAGCTTGTCTCTGTGGTAGTCGCCACGTCAAACCCATACGCCTGCATGACGGCCCGGTCATTTTGCTGGTGGGCCTTCCGCAGCTCCGGGGGCATGGCGACCTCATCGTAGAGGTCGGCAAGGGAGCAGTCCGGGTAGAGGGCGCGGGCGTCCAGGATGGCCTGGGCGGTCTGCTCGATTTTGTCCTGCTGTGCGTCGGTGGGGGTGGGCCAGGGGAAGTTGTTGTAGACAACATCCTTGGAGTAGCGGTAATCGCTTTTCAGCCGTCCGCATACTGCCCGCATCCAGGCCATGTGGACATTGGAAGTCAGCACACCAAAATGGTAAAGCTGTGCGTCTGGAATCGTTATCACAAGATTTGTTGCTATTGTATTTTTGTCAAGAAACCCAATCGGCACATACCGCCTTCGTTCAGAAGAAACGGCAGGAACAACCACAAATGTATCTGGATTGTTGATTTCTCGGAACTGTGTAGGGCGCTCTGCCAGCTTTCGGCGTCCAGCATCGGGCGCATTTTCACGGTCTGCTTTACACGCTTCCACCCGTTGAAGCACCAGCGGCATTTTTCGTAATTCTGCTGGGCTAATTCCGACAAGCCATAGGCACCAGCGTTTCTTGTTATTGATAAACTCTGCGGCACCAACCAGTCTTTTGATATATGGCAGCGCATTAGGCTCTTTTGCAATAAATTCATCATACTCGTCAGCTTCAATAATCAAATGTCCCCCATCGGCAGGTCGATTTCCTGTTGTCATCAGTGGAACATCACAAATTGGTTTGTTTCGGCTATCAACAAACGCATTGGGGGCATCAAGCAAATAAGGATTGATATTCTCGGCTTCCTGGTACCGCTCCATTGTATAAATGCGTTTAGGGGCTTGATTAGGGGCAGAACTGAATCCCACGATCACACAATGGACATGGGCTTTGATACTGGCCTCGCTGTCCCAGCGGAATGTCCGATGGGCAAAATCAATATGAATCCCAAATCGGTCATAGAGCGGCTTCCAAACGCCCGCCACCTGTTCCCCCTGAGTGATGGAGTTCGTGGACACAAACGCCGTCCGAATATCTGTCCCCTGCATCAACTGAGCGGCTTTGAAATACCAGCCGGAAACATAGTCGATCTTTCCCGCTGTCTTATAGGACTTGCCCTTTTCATCCACATAAACGGAAAGAATATCTTCCTTTTGCCCCTTGTTTTGCAAGGAATAGCCCACAAACGGCGGATTTCCCATGATATAGTTCAACTTGTCCTTGGGCACCACACTCTCCCAATCCAGCCGCAGGGCGTTGCCCTCGGTGATATTGGCGTAGGATTTCAGCGGCAGGAAGTCCAGGGACATATGCACCACGTCCTCGGTCTCCTTCATCATCTGGCTCTCCGCGATCCACAGGGCGGTCTTTGCCACGGTCACGGCGAAGTCGTTGATCTCAATGCCGTAGAACTGACCGATGGACACCTGGATGATGCCCTCCATATCCATGCTGATTTGGTCGGTGGAGCACCGCAAGACCTCGTTTTCCAGCTTCCGCAGGGACAGGTAGGTCTCCGTCAGGAAATTGCCGGAGCCGCAGGCCGGATCGGTTACCATCCCATAAATGATACAATGTAACGAAGCTAGCCGTGAACCCTCTTAACGATGCACCTATGCAGGGTGCAAAATGCACCACCCTCATAACGATTTGGGTGCAATCGTTATGGGGGTATTGAAAAAATGTGTTGAACTCTCATCAAGGGCGTGAATGACTCGGCGAACTATTTAACCTTCCGAGTCTCTTTTGAACCCGATGCAGCCTTTGATAGCACAATCTTTAAGAACGCCATAATGGAGCAACATCGACTAAATCAGATATTTCTAGTTGAGGCATATTTTTACTCCTTACCAGAGATATCTGATTTATTATTCGTTGTCATACTTCTTTAACGCTTCTCTGTATAAAGATATGAACCTTTCCCGCAGGCGCTTTGGCTGCACTATTTCCACATCGCGCCCAAACTTAAAAAAATAAAACTCCGCTTGAGCCTCTGTGCAAGAAAACACTAAATCAGTATCGACCTTAATTTCTTCTTTGGGGGTTTCAAGCTTAGGTCTCAAATGTATTTGACGGCGGTATTTTTGGACTCCTTCCTCTGTCAGTTTAACTGTAATCTTTTCTTCCACACAAGAGAGAAATTGCACACCACGCAAGGAGATATCATCACGTAACTGCTTCCACTTCTCTTTTTTGAGAAAGGCACTCTTACCCGTCTCTCCAGCAATCGACTTTAGTGCAGATATTCTAAAAGAACAAGGTCGTTCAGTATCGTCAAGACAATTATTTCGTTTTGAATAGCCAACCAGATAATTTGCTGTAGCAAGAGGATCGCAAAGAATTTTATATGGATAGATACTGTATTTTCTATCATACCCTGTTGTTATCTTTAGTTGATATTCGCCTTTAATTGCTTGCTCAATTTCTTGTACATAGGGCGTAAAATATATAAGTTCTCGCTGCACATAGTGTAATCTTGCATATTCCTCAAACACGGCCTTGATATAGCGGCTTCGGTGGTTCTTATAATATTTATCCTCACCACACTCTGATTGAGGATCAGATAAGTACATGAAATTGTCTTTATTTAGATTAAAATAGAAGCCCTCACCTTTTTCGTCAACATTTGCTGCTTCTTTAAGGTGATTCCCTTTTTTATCTGACAGACGGGTGATAACTCGTCTTTTAATTTCTTTATCTTTGATAATATCAGAAAGCAACTCATTAAGATCATTTTCATATGTGTTTAGAGAAAGTGAAATTGACGCATCCGCTTTAGGGTAATAGTATCTGAAAATTCGATTTAGAAAACCGTCCCGGGTTTCTGCTCCAAAGGCAAGCATATCACCTTGAATAACCTCATTCGCAAGTATACTGAGATTTAACCGCTGTTTTGGGATTGCTGCACGAATACCGTTTCTATCGTAAAATGCCATTCTATCACCTCGGGGCTATTATACCATGAATTTTCTGGATATTCCATAGGCTGGAATAAAAAAATCCCAAAAAGGTTCAAAAAGTGCCCATAATTGGAATAAATGACTTGTACGTCCATCACGTTACAACCTGAGCTAAAAATGGTACAATAGGCACTGTTGAAGGCAGTAAACCACTTGGGCGGGCCATAAGGCCAGAAAGGAGTACGTTATGGGAGACTTCATCATGACCATCGCTGAGTGCGCAGGTTTAGGTGGCACCCTGGGAGGAGCCATCGGAACTCTATCAGGAGGCGGCGTTGTTTCCGGAGGTATCGGGGCCGCGATAGGTACCCTGGTAGGGGCTGGAGTAGGCGTAGCAACCAGCGTGGCCGAGAGCATCGAGGAGTGGGTGGAGAGTTAGCCGCTCCCACATGGGCCATCGTTTGCGTAGTTTTTGCAAACACATCCGGCACACACTGTGGTACTACAGATGCCACAGAGAGGGAAGAACACCTAAACCACTTGGACAGGCTATAAGGCCGGGAAGGAGTACGTTATGGGAGACTTTATCATGACCATCGCTGAGTGCGCAGGATTGGGCGGTGCCCTGGGAGGCGCCATCGGAACAGTTGCAGGAGCCAACCCGATTTCAATCGGGGTTGACGCTGCCGTGGGCACTCTGTTGGGTGCTGGGCTCGGTGTAATTGTCAGTGTGGCGGAGGGAATCGAGGACATGGTTGACGGTTGAGGCAGCCTGTAAGCACATTTGGTATAAGAGGGCAACCCATGAATCAGGCCATAGGGCCGGAAAGGAAGGTTCATATGAGTTACATGACATCCGCACAGCAGGCCAAATGCCACGCCATCATCCACACAGCCAGCGCTGCGGCCGGTGCAGTAGGAGGCGGCCTGGCCCAGATCCCGGCCAGCGACAGTATCGTCATTACGCCTATTCAGCTTGCCATGGTCTTAAGTCTTGGCAAGGTGTTCGACCTGGAGCTGAGCGATAGCGCGGGAATGGCGTCACTGGCTTCAGCATCTGGCGCGGCAGTTGGCAGGGGCATTTCACAAGTCCTTGTTGGATGGATCCCGGGAATCGGGAATATCATCAACGCGGGAACTGCCGCTTCTCTGACTGAGGCAATAGGATGGCTGCTGGCAAATGACTTTGCCAAGGCTTGCTGTTCCCGATGAGATGTTCCACGATCCATTACTACACTTTTTGAAAGGGTGATTTCAATGTTCATTTTGTCTCTGATCGCTACAGGTGCAGGTGCTGGGGCATTGATTGGCGAGGCCATTGCAGTTATCGCAGGTACTTCTGTTTCCACAGGTGCGGCTATAGGGACCCTCACGGGAGGAGGCCTGAGTTTAGCTGCGGGCCTTGTAGAAATGGCCGATGACGATGAATCCTACGACTGATCCTTCCGAAATGGCCGCAACAGCACACTCATTTGCCAGACCTTAAGGTCTGAGATACGAAAGGAGCTTACTTATGGGTTTTTACAAAAATCCCGGCGATATGTTTTCCGCAAGAGCCAATCGGTTCAAGCGCGATGGGGACCGGCATTGGGCGATGGCCAAGGGCGGGGAAGGAAACTTCCACTATGGGAAGGCGCGCTTCTGCTATGAGCAGGCAAAGGTTAATCGCGCCAAAGCTGATAACGCACGGGCTGCGGGAGCAACTTTCCGAAATGGCCGTGCTAAGTGAAACTAAGGAGGGATTGTAATGTCGACATATAAACCTGGCCGCCCCACTAAGTACAACCCATCCACCGGAACGGGAACTAAACCGCCTGCAGCTCCGGGTGAATACCGCATCCGTAATAATGATGGCCGCATTACCTACATAGGTGAAACCTGCGACCTCTCCCGGCGCACCCGGGAACATCAACGGAACGGAAGACTGGCGCCCGGTAGTGGCGGCAGTACTATCGAGTTCAAGGTGGCGGATGGTCGGTCTTCCTCGCGGACCCGTAGGGAGCATGAGCGGCAGAAGATTGCCCAGCACAAGCCGATGTAGAATCGATCGAAAGGTGGGGAGGGGAGAAAGGCAGGGAGGTGACTCCCTGCCTTTCTTTTAGCTTTCTTCATATCTTTTTAAGGGCTTGTTTGAAAATACAGAAAACGATGAATTTCTAACAAAAAAGTGGTCCATTTCAAGGAGATAAATTCTTGAACTGTTATCGCTTCAGCAATATGTCGCTCAAGAACGGTCATCGTAAGATAATTGCGGGTCATAGCCCCTCTGGGGGTATCCAGCATATTGGTCTACATCATATGCCAGGATGCGGAAGAAAGGACCGCCCGGCAGCGGAGGTTCGTCACACTCTATTTCATCGCAGTCGTTCCACATTGCCCATTTTGCCGGCCAGTCCCACAGAATATGGTACAGATTGGTACTCTCCAGGCCCGACCCGTCAGCTGAAAGCCACCGTTGATACCAATTTCTCTCTGGGTCTTTCTCATACAGCCCTCTCAACCATAAGGTAGTCTGAGTTCGAAGGGAAGTACCGGAATGGCATTTGGGCTTGACTCCGCCGTTTTCGAGATACCATTGGTAGAGTGCAGACATGGTATGCAGAAGGTAGTTGGGGTTTCTCTGGTAGGAGTCGGCAATCTGCTTGATCCAAAATTTTGTGGCATTATTACGCTTGTGGGCATCGGTTGAATGAATAAGTACGTTCAGTGCGCTTTCTAAATCATCTGCAAAGCTGTTTGCCGATATCGTTAGCGCCTGCAGCAACGCTTTCCAGTGCGTAGGTCCCAGGTCTTGTAGCGGGAGATCCACATATATGTGGGAGAGGACATATGCTTCAGCATTGGAATAGTACTCTTCATTGAGTTGCAGTTTCCTGGAACAGTTATGACAAAAGATACTGCGGAACGCACTGGAGTCAGCCAGCAGTTGATAATAACCATCGCACACATTTTGCGTATGCCAGTCTTCCTTGAGGTCGTTCAAAACAGCGCCTAAAAAGGGGCCACAGTCTTTCAGCAAGCCGTACAGATTGATCACAGCGGTACAAAACCGGGCATGCCAACTCTCATCCTCTCGGTAAGGCTTTGGCTCATAATAAGCGAAGAGAAAAATTCTTCGGTCAATCTGGAACGCGAGATCGTTCAAGCGATTAACAATATCTGGAGAAAAGCAAATACCCGATTGTAAACTAGACTCCATGGTGGCATCTCCCCTCCTCATGGCGCTTGATGGCGCTGACATTAAAGCCACGGAATGAGGTTCCTACGCATAAATCGGGAGCATCGCCACTAGTAGAGGATTTGTTGATGGCCTGCAAGCTCCGATATAGCACATTCATGCGCATCTCGCGGACATAGATGCGCCGTTCCGTGAGTCTGGGATAATTGAAGGTGCCGTTGAATACAAGCGGGTTCCCGTCCGGGTCACTAAGGATATGCCAAGTCTTCTGACGCCAGGACGCATAAATGTCCGTCTCTTCCACTTGGTTCCAAAAACGGACGGCACCTTGGTAATCGCCCATCTGCGCACAAGACAGAGCCGCGATATAGCAGGCTGTCGCCATATACAGGCTATTCATCTGCGTCTCATAGAAATTATTAATAAACCCATCGCAAATCCTTTTCAACAGTTTCCAGGAATCATTGCTCATGCGTGTGGTTTGCCGCTCCTGGGCGAAAATTGGTTTAGTGTTGTAGATAAGCCATATGAGGTGCAGGCGCACATACTGGCTAGCAGCATGATTTTCAACAATGGATGCATATTGGGGATCCTCCAGAATGGCAAGCGCCTCCTTGCACGCTACCTTTGCCTTTGATCCTGTGAGCTCTTGGGTATAGTCCACGCCTGCCGACCGAAGAATCGCCCGGGCTTTCATATAGATACCCACCGGAGATCCTTTTTTAAGCAAATCCTGGAAATACTCTTCTGCTCTATTTGTCTGGCTAAACACCCGGTCAAAGACCTTGAAGAACCTGTACCTCCGATTCTGGTAATACTCATTTTCCTCCACAGCTGGAACGGCAAATTCCGCAGAATCTACCACAGGCAGTACATCAGCAAGGCAGGTGAGCATCTGGTCATCGACTGCAACGTTTTCATTCTCATAGGGATACAAGAAGACATCCAGAAACGCGGTGTAGGGATAGCTGTTCTCTGGCTGAGCGTTAATGATCTCCAACAACTTATCCCGCCGCTCCTCAAAGGAAAGCAGTTGAACTGAACGTTTGATCTTCAACCCCTGCTCCTCGGCTGATTCATAAAACTTTTCCAGTCGGAGCTCGGAGAAAATACTCTCCACCGCAATGGCATCGATTAGGTTTTCCTGCCAACCGATAGACCGCTCATCGTTATAGTTGACCATCTCCAAAACTTCTCGGGCAATCTGAATCGCATACTCCAGCCAATGAATCTTGTCACGAAGCGCTCCGTTCTGATTTTTAAGGAAGTCATTGGAGTCGGAAAGAATATCTCTGGTGGCAAAACACTCCCGGATATAGGTGATTTCCTGGGCGATAAGCTGGGGCTCAACGATACCCTTTTTTCGTAATCTGTCCAAAGCCTCGATGATCTTTGGAGCGCCAGGACTGTAGCGGGGAGACCAGTCGCTAGAGATACCAAGGGCTTGATTGTCAGGGTCAATGGAACAACAACGGCGAACCCATCCGTCCGAGACATCCGGATCTTCGCTGTTGGGGCCAACGACTCGAACCAGCCTCTCTAAAAACCGAATCTCTTCCATGTAATAAGTCCCCTGATATTCCCCAATAGCACCAATGATCCTGGCGACCACCTCCAGTTGATCACTCTGTGCGTCCAGTCTGATACTGTTAAGATAAATGCGCGCATCGGTAGGGCTACGGAAAGACACATAATATTCTCCGGGAGACAGCCTCTCATCATCCATAACACTGTACATCCACGGAGCATCGAAAATCGCGTTGACATAAGCGGTGCAGTTGACCCCGTCCGGAATATTGAGCAATTTCATAGCCAAGGTCATTGGCATCCGAAGCTTATGCAGGGAAGCTATGGCGAGGTCCTCTGCAAAGGTCTGAAGACTTTTAATAACCTCTTCCTTTTGCGCTTCATGCCATTCATTAAGGCTTTCTGGGTTGTCCTCCGCTGGGGGGGCCACAAAGCCTGCCTTGATTAACTGGCGCGCTATTTCCGTCAGGGGATGTGTCAGTTTCTCCTCTTGCGCGGAGCACTTGATACCCCTCACACGTTCTCCGGTCTCTTTTAGCGCGTTAGTAATTTCTTTTCTGAGACCATGCTCCAGTTGCGGACGAAGTTCGTAAATAAGTTGATACAGCATAGAGAGTAGGCCAGGTTCTTCTGAATGGTCTTGCATCCAGTGCTCCACACGGTTCCGCCGGAGAGAGCCCTTTTCTATTATAATTTCCTTGAAGTTCCTTTTTTCATTTTCGGAAAGTTTCTCCGGTGCTTCAATGACTCGATACCGTTTCCCACAGTTCTCGGCCCGCATTGCACTAACCACAAATAATGCATTATGCCCGCGGTTAACGCAACTGTCTGAGATACGCCGGATAAGGTCTGTGCGCTGAATGTTATAGACGGACCAATCCAAAATGACCAGGGCGCGACCACCGAGATCCCGAATCTGCTTTAATATGTTGTCCAGAGCCCGACCCACGTCCTCATCAAGGCTGCCAAACTTTACGCCGTACTTGTCGTTGTTCGAAAAAAGAACAGGGTATTTTCGCTCCTGGAAGAAACGGTACGCCAGTGCGGTCAAAGCAATGCTTTTTCCCGTGCTGGTCTGCCCGGCTAGGACGATCGGAGTTTCAAAGTTCTCCTCCAGGCCGTTCTTTGCCACCTTGTAAAGCTCGTCCTCAAACGCGCGCTGGACGGCAAACCCGTTTCGTCTGACGTACCCGTACCACTGAGGGACATTGGGACTGTTTCGTAGGAACTTATAGAAATAGTCGGGTTGCATCATGCGGGGGATAGGGCTATAACTCATTTCCTTTGCTGTAAGCACCATTGCGTACCGAGCAAAATCATTGCAGATTTGCCGCGAGAGGATCTTTGGCTCCCCGTTGACATAGACGGTATATTTTAAGTCCTCCGCTTCCGGGATGACATCTCCTGGGGCATCCTCGTTGAGAGCCGGCAGGGAAAGCTTTTCCCAGGCTGCGCCCAAATCCTGGGAAAAGACGGTTATCATGCCTGCCGCCTCCATTTCCCTGATATACTTGTGGTTTTCCTGCTCCGGATCGACACCATAGAAACTTGCGTGGGGGCCATCTCCCCCCACGTCAGCCAAAATGACAGCCAGATCCTCAGGAGAGATTTCATCTCGGTTGTACGGGTCATAGCCCACGACTACCAATTCAACCATCAGGTTGGCTTTCAAAATCTTTGCCAGCGTTTCTTGGAGCTCCCTGCGATTCTTATTCCGTATGAGCGCCGCCTTGAAATCTTCCGTGCCGTCACAAGCATCTTGGGTGCCGTTAAATTGAATGATCATAGGATTACCGTGATCCAGCACTGAAACGGCAACCGCAGCGTCGTAGGCATCCTTTGTGGTGATCTGCCGCACCTGTCGGTCTTCTAAGCTGAACGCATCAGGAAAATTCACTGAGCGGCTGGCTGTATAGATACACCGCCAGCTCTTGGAACACAAGGTCGGTGCTTTCAACATGTCGCAATTCGTGCCAACATACAAAATACGCTGCATACCGCGCATGGTTCGATCTAATTCTTTGACGTGATTATAGAAATTGATTTTAGTTGCCATATCGTCTCCCACGCTATTTTGAAGATATGCTTTCGCAATATAATTCTCTGCGGAATATTCGATGCAGTATTACAGAAGCATTTTTTGTATTGTACCACATTAGTTTTAAGAAAACAAGCACTTCTTGAACCTCCTTATAGTTGTGCCCCAAGCGGTCGATGCTGAGTATGTAGAGCAGATCGCCGGGCTTTATACTTTTTACGAGCCGCTGATACTGTGGCCTCTCGAAGTCCTTGCCGGACTGCTTGTCCATATATGTTGCGTGGCGGCACTTCCTTGGTGTTTAGCGTGATCCGCTGACGGTCCTCATTCTGGTCGGTGCTGGAAACACGGATATATCCATAAACTTTCATAATAACTAACTCCCTTTTTTGATGATAATGACTTTAGCCTTTTGTCGCAAGGAAATCAATTTTTTCAAGCCACAAAAGGCACAAAACTATTACCCGTTGATTTCTAGGCCATATAAGCAGAGAGCGCAGAGCCTGTATTTCAATCGAAACTCAAGCTCTGTGTTCTCTGTTTGGGGCTTTCCATACTCTATTTATACTTCTATCTCACTTCCATCCCGAAATGTAATCACAAGTTTCCTACCCCGTCCAACCGTAACGAACTCCACCATACTGCACCAAAGCCGCTCATCAAACTCGGCCAGGACACCTTCCTGCTCCTGCATAGTCCGGATGAACTCCAACAGCCGCTCACTCTGAGCAGCCTTTGCGGCGATGGTCTCAACCACCTCATCATACTGCGCTTTGGCGGCATTGTAGCGCCCCACCAGAGCGGCATACCGCTCTTGGTACTCAATCTGGTTCTGCGCGATTCTGGCGTTCTCAGCAATAAGTCCCTGCGCCCTTGCTGCCGCTACAGACATCTCCTCTTCCAGTACACGCTTTTCTGCCTCCAAATTATCCGTCCGGCAGAGCGTTTTGCGGATAATCTCTGCGTTGGCGATGATCTCCTTTTTCTCAGTAGCAAGCAGATTAAATGCCGTTACGAACGCCGCCTTGACCTCATCCTCGGTAACATGTGGAGTTTGGCATTTCTCACCGGTATACTTGCGGTTGCAGCGGTAGATAACCTTCCGGTACTGGTCAGTAGAATGCCAGACCTTGGAGCCGAACCAGCCACCGCAATCCACGCATTTAATCTTGTTGGAAAAGACGCTCACGCCGCTGTAGCGGGAACTACCACTCCTGCGTTTCTTCAATTCCGCCTGCACCATATCGAACACTGCAGGTGAAATGATGGCTTCATGGTTCCCTTCTACATAATACTGCGGCACCTGGCCCTCGTTCTTCTTCATCTTCTTGGTAAGGAAGTCCACAGTAAACTCCTTCTGTAAAAGCGCATCGCCCTTGTACTTCTCGTTCGAAAGCATCCGGCGCACCGTCTGCTGGTTCCACACATCCTTGCCGCCAGGGGTCTTGATGCCCCTTCTGGTGAGTTCCACAGCAATAGAATGAGGACTCATGCCTTCAAGGAACAGGGAGAAGATAAGCCGCACGATCTCTGCCTGCTCGGCATTTACCACGATGGTGCCGTCAGGCCCCTTGTCCAATCCAAGGACCCGGCTATAGGCAAAGCTGACTTTGCCATCGGCGAACCGCTTGCGCTGTCCCCAAGTGACGTTCTCTGAAATGGAGCGGCTTTCCTCCTGAGCCAGCGAGGACATGATGGTGATGAGCAGTTCGCCCTTGGAATCCAAGGTCCAGATATTCTCTTTTTCAAAATAAATCTCGATTCCTGCATCCTTCAGCTGGCGCACCGTGGTAAGACTGTCCACGGTATTCCGAGCAAAACGGCTCACGCTCTTGGTGATAATGAGGTCAATTTTACCGGCAAGGGCGTCAGCTATCATGGCCTTAAATCCTTCACGCTTCTTGGTATTCGTAGCTGAAATGCCCTCGTCCGTGTATATGGAAACGAACTCCCAGTCATCACGGCTCTTGATGTAGTTGGTGTAATAATCCATCTGCGCCTCATAGCTGGTGGCCTGGTCCTCATGGTCTGTGGAGACACGGGCATAACCTGCAACCCGGCGCTTCTTCATACTGGTGATAGGCGCGGCAGTAAACCTGCTGATTGTTGCCGGAATCGCCGTTACTTTTCTTGCCATTTGCCGCCACGCTCCTTCCACTCATTGAATCCCATACCTGTGCCATTTCTGCCGCCGAGGTAGTTGTATTCACTCCACAGGGCCTTGCGCTCCGGCGTCCACATGGCTTTCTTGGCGTCAGATTTCCATTTGACGGCTTTTACCTCGCCGCTGTAAAAATGGAACTCCATCGTATCTTTTCCGATGATGACGATGCTCTCAATATGCTCCGCAAAGGAGCTCTCATCAAACTCATCAGTGCCAAGCACATCGGCGCATACACTTTTTAACAGTTTCTCAGGAATATCCCTCGCACCGCAGCTTTCGGTCCTGCCTTTTTTAGAGCCGCAGGTCCAAATAACGTAACCACCCTGTTTCCGCGCGGATCGCACAAAGCTCCGTCCACAGTTCCCGCATTTGATTTTGCTGGAAAAGCAGGACAGATTCAGAGCCTTATTCGCAAAACAGCCAAGCTCTCTGCGCCGCGTCATCTCCTCTTGAACATAGTCAAAAGTGGCCTTGTCGATGATGGCAGGATGCGTGTTTTCAACGTAATACTGCGGTAATTCACCGTGATTTTTCTTCTTATGCTTGCTGATAGGGTCTTCAATAAACTCCTTCTGCAAAAGCAGATTGCCTGTGTAGGTAATATTAGTGAGGATCATCTTGATGTTGGAATCCCGCATCACACAGCCATTTATGCTGCGGATGCCCTCCGCCTCAAGCTCCCGCTCGGTTTCCAGCCGGGATTTTCCATCCAGAAAGTTCTGGAAAATCCTACGGACAACAGCAGCTTCCTCCGGCACAATTACCAACTCATCACCCTCCCAGCGGTAGCCGAGAATTCTGAAATGCCCGTTGGGAATTCCTTCCGCCATGCGCTTGCGGATACCCCATTTCACATTGTCGCTGATGGACCGGCTCTCCTCCTGGGCAAAAGACGCCAGAATTGTCAGCATCAATTCACCATCTCCGGTGAACGAGCTGATATGCTCCCGCTCGAACCGAACCTCCACGCCGATGTCTTTTAGGTGCCTGACAGTTTCCAGCAAATCAACAGTATTCCTGGCAAACCTGGAAATGCTTTTTACCAGAACAATGTCGATCTTCCCGGCCTCACAGTCCGCAAGCATACGGTTGAACTCATCTCGCTTTGCCGTTCCAGTACCGCTCACAAAATCGTCCGCGTAAACCCCTGCATATTCCCACTCGGGGTTCTTCTGAATGAGCGAACTGTAGTAGCTAACTTGGGCAGACAGAGAATGGTTCATCTTCTCGCTTTCGACTGAAACGCGAGCATAGGTGGCAACCTGTTTCCGCTTTTCTAGGCTTGGAGCCTTTGGCTCTACACGGCTTATTTTTGCCATGAAATCACTTCCTTCCGCCACTATATATCCCTCTTTACGCCCTGGAAGTCAACGACAGATCGGAGAATAATGTGCCGAAAACAGGCCGGTATTTCTCCAGGAAGATCGTATCAATCTGACGATACTCTTCCTCCGAAATCAGGCCGTCATGGAGCATTTTTCGTACCATACTCATGGTGGCCTGATAGAGCTTTTCGCTCTGGAAATCATTTCTGCTCACATTGCCCACCTCCGAACCGATGGCTGATGTAGCACTCATGGGAACAGTATTTTCGATGAGAGTTTCCATAGACTTCAAACTCCCGGCCACAACCGGGGCACTTGTATTTGTACACAGCTTTCCGTTTTACGAGGCCGAGGTGTGAATTCCACCACTTGTTCCGGCAGGCATCGGAGCAGAACCGCTTTTTCTTGTGTCCGAAAATCTGATGTATTTCCTTCCCACAGCATTCGCAGAAACTCGTGCCTGTTTCCAAAGGCTCATCCATTGCCACAGGGGACACGGAGTCAGCGCCAATGTTATTCCTGCGGCAGTAGGACTTGACCGTATTCGGGGAGATGCCCAGGGCAAGAGCGATTTTGCCGTAGCCATCACCACGACCGCGAAGCTTAATGATCTCCTGTTTCTGACTAGCCGTCATAGAGCATCGCCTCCGTGCAGTACCATTTTACCCTTCAACTTCCTATGGACACTTTTTTGGGGGTTGGACGGATTTTTTGTAAAAAAATATCCGCCCAGGATCACTCCCGGGCGGATCAGCAAGTCAAATATTCGGTCTATCCATAGCCGCTGTGACAGTTCCCTCTTGTCACTCCATGCTGTTTGTCACGCTGCTTGTCGCAGGAGAAAATCCAGTAATCATGCGGCTTTCCGCGGTTTGTTGTGACAATGTAACATAAAAATCCTTTACGCGCGAATACGCGTGTGCGCCTTATATGCGCATATATGCTATACTATTATATTTTTATTATATATATAAATCTTGTCACAGTTATCACAGGATGGCCACAAACCTAGCAGTATCAAGGCTTCTGGGCGTGTGACAACTCCAGTGACAGCACTGTGACATGACAAGCTCCGCTTGGCCTCGCAAGACGAAGCACGGGGTGTAGCTGCACCACCGCGGCTTGGAGCTCAATTTTTATTCCTTTCAATGAACTGCTCGGCCAGCCTCAAAGCCACGACAGCAGACTTAGCCTCGCTCCTGGTAAGCCCCAGCCTGCCATTTCCAGTGCCCTTTATGGCACTAATGTCCATCAGCTTCTCAATGTCCGTGCGCCAATAGCTGGGCACATCAGCCAAGGTGTTGTAGGTCGGATTTAGCCTGCTGCACTCGTCTTGGACCAGCTTCTTCACCTGTGCTTCTGTCAATTCAGATTCCTCCTTCTTCGTCCCAGT
This sequence comes from Neglectibacter sp. X58, assembly GCF_009936035.1. Classification (GTDB taxonomy): domain Bacteria; phylum Bacillota; class Clostridia; order Oscillospirales; family Acutalibacteraceae; genus Acutalibacter. Next base: position 117,487 of record NZ_QWEO01000003.1, read on the forward strand.
TATGGCCGGATAATCCTTATAAGCCCAATTAGCATCAAAGGGATAACCTCCCACCATGAGCTTATCCGTGAACTGCCAGATGCCGTAGGGCTTCTTGTAGTCACAGGTGGAATTCCACTGAGCCACCCACCTGTCGTATTTGTCCAAGCGGCTGTCGCTCAACTGGTTGTTGAACCAGCTGAGTGAAGCGTAAATGCCCACATAGTACCCAGCGCTTTGCAGCTCCCGACAGAAGGTGTCGCAGATATCCACCAGCGTGTTGTTGCTGGGCATCCCTCGCCGAGCCTTGTAATCGTCCGCATCCTCCATATCGAACCATACGCCGTATGCAGGGTGGTCTATCTGCCCAAGTAGCCGGAGCGTGTGTGCTGCTTCACTCCTGGCATCGGCCACAGTCAGCGCGTAGGAGTAAAGGTACACGCCATAGGGAATGCCAGCCGCCTTGGCCTTGCGGACATTTTCAAGGAAGCGGCTGTCATCCTGGCTCACAATGTCGCTGCCATAGCCGCAGCGGATCAAAGCAAACTGCACCCCCATAGCCTTCAGCTTCTCAAAATCCACCACGGGATTGTTCTCGCTGATATCCACACCTTTAATCGCCATTTTCGTCATTCTCCTTCCCATCAGATTCACTCCGGTCATGGAGCTGCGCCAGAATGTCTTTCATTTTCTTGGGTATAGGAAGTCCCAGATGCCCTGCATTCTCCAAAAGGCTCACACCTTCATTGGAAAGGTAAAAGAAAATTACCGCTGTACGCAAGACGCAGCCCGCGCCTATGATATTTGCGTCCAGGATGTTGGCTACCCCCACCAGCAGGAAAATCAACACCTTCCGGCAGATGCCCCTAAAACCCACCTCGCTGGACAATTGATGGTCAGCTCCCGCGCACATGACGCCGGTTATGTAGTCGATGACCACAAATGCAATCAGCGCGTAGAGCAAGCCGTCACAGCCACCCAGAAAGTATCCCAGCCAGCCGCCAATGGCAATAAAAATGAGTTGTGCAGTGTTCCATAATTCTTTCATGAACTATCCCTCCATATAGATTTCAAAATTACCAGAAATGGAAGATACCCAGCAGGCATCCCCATCTTCCGCCCTTCCAACTGTGACCCTGACATCCAGGCCGTGCTTTCCAGAAAGGTCAAGGTCATTCACAAAAACATAGACGTTGCCCTGCTCTACTGCATCGGTGCAGTCCTCCCAGACCGGCTCCGGAGCATATGGATTGTTACAAACCTCCACCTTAAAAGTGCTGCCATCGCTTATATTTCTCTCCACCTCCAGGCGGGCTCTCCGAGGCATCTTTTCCGCTGGAAATGGCCGGACAGGGGAGACCACAAAGTAATCCGTCTCCTTTTTGAAGCGCAGCATTTTACTCGTACTAGCGCCGTATTTGTCCGTGGCAGTAATATAAGGGGAATAGGTACGTCCATTCCCCGTCAGCACAGCAAACCGCTCCCCGCTCATGTCCAGTTCATACTCCACGCCTGGCTTGGCGGGAAATTCGCGGACGGCTGTATACTTGAAAGCAGATGAACTTATCGGTACAGGAATTCTCTCCGTTACTGTCACCGCGTCGCCATCCGGATCTTCTACTATATAGCGGTACACAAAGCCCTCGCTCATCGTACCGAAGTCCTCGCTTGTGGCGGTATCCCCATTGATCACTGGCTTGTTGTTCTGTACCACGGTAACTGAGGGTGAAACTGTATACCCACTCTCGCTGCCATTGCTGTCTTTAGCCTTGACCCGGTACTGCGCCTTCCCGGCCGTGTGGGAGCTTATGCTGTACTCTGTCTTAGTGCTGCCGCCTATCAGCAGGCTGAATTTACCTCCGTTCACGGAGCGCTCCAAGGTGTAGGAAACCTTATCGCCATCCGGGTCCTCCACAGCATCCCAGCTCAAAGTGAGCTTCTCAGTGCTGCGAATGCGCTTGCTGGAGACGGCCAGCTTGGCGGGAGCAGGCGGAGGGCGGTTGTCCAGAAGGTTCCCGTCGTCGTCCAGCCAAAGGCCGCTGCCGTCCAGAATAAGCATGGGCCGGATGCCTCGAGTGACAATGACTTTCGCCGAATCCCAGCTGCCGCTCTCGTCTGTGTAATTGACCCAATCGCGAGGAGCAGCTATGCTGTGTATTTGGGTGCGCTGCCAGAACGCGACGGGCATACCGTCCAGCGTGGCCTTGCGCAAGGCCGCAGCCTCATCGCTGTCGCCCTGCAGGAAGTAGGCCAAGCAGGCACCGTCTACAGGCATCTTCCCGGCATAATAATCATGGGTGTGGCCCAGTTCGTGCATAGAGGGGATAAAAACCTTGGTCGTTAAGCCGTTGGCCTTGGTCTGGTCAGAACCGTCCGCACCACCTTTGCGGTATGGGATTTTTACGTTCTTTATATGGGACTGCACCTTGGGATCTATCCCTAAGAAGAACTCACCGTTCCTCGACTAATACACACCAGCTTCGAGCGGGTGGCTTGAACGCCACCCGCTCCATTCATGAAGGAGATAAATTATCATGGAAAACTACACCTTTATGATCCAGCCAACCTGCGTCATCAGGGGCAATCGGCTCAAATTCGAGCCGATTGCCTTGTGAGGAGGTGCTGAAAATTGACTGCAATAAAAATCCTGGCTCTTGACTTGGAAACCTTTTCAGATGTGGACTTGAAAAAATCCGGCGTGTACCCCTATGCAGAATCGCCTAGCTTTGAAATCCTGCTCCTGGGTTACAGCGTGAACGACGGCAAAATCCAAGTGGTCGATATCGCCCGCGGCGAGACTGTCCCGGACGAGGTGCTGGCAGCTTTGGCGGATAGCTCTGTGGAGAAATGGGCGTATAACGCACAGTTCGAGCGTGTCTGCTTGTCCGTCTGGCTCCGGCGAAACCATCCGCAGTACTTTCAGAGCTACAGCAGTCCAGAGGATACCGTTGGAAACTACCTGGACCCCTCATCCTGGAAATGCTCCCGCATTTGGGGCGCATATATGGGACTTCCCCTCTCTTTGAAAGGCATCGGTGCCGTGCTGAAACTGGATGAGCAGAAAATGGAGGAAGGCGCTGACCTTATCAAGTATTGTTGCTGATTTCTCTGCTATCGAAGCCAGGGTACTCAGCTTCCTTGCTGGGGAGCAATGGCGCATTGATGTGTTCAAGGATGGGAAAGACATTTACTGCGAAAGCGCAAGCAAAATGTTCCATATTCCTGTGGTCAAGAATGGTATCAACGGCCACCTCCGGCAAAAGGGTAAAATTGCGGAACTGGCCCTCGGCTACGGCGGTTCAGTTGGCGCTTTGAAAGCGATGGGTGCGTTGGAAATGGGGCTGGCAGAGGAGGAGCTTCAGCCGCTGGTGGATGCGTGGCGGCAGTCCAACCCGAACATCACTCGTTTCTGGTGGGATATCGATGCCGCTGTCAAAAAGGCGGTTTTATACAAGACCGCCACAGAAACCCACAGCTTTCGGATTTACTATAAGAGCGGAATGCTGTTTATCAATTTGCTCTCTGGTAGACGGCTGTGCTATGTCAAGCCCCGTATGGGTATCAACCAGTTTGGCAGCGACTCCGTGACCTACGAGGGTACAACTACGGGCAAGTGGGGGCGGATTGAAAGTTATGGCCCAAAATTCGTAGAAAATATTGTCCAGGCGGTCAGCAGGGACATTCTCGCCTATGCTATGAAAACGCTCCGCCACTGTTTCATAGTCGGCCATGTCCATGATGAGCTTATCATCGAGTGTAGCCCAGCCGTTTCCTTGGACGCTGTTTGTGAGCAGATGGGTAGAACGCCGCCTTGGATTAAAGGGCTGTTGCTTCGGGCGGATGGGTACGAGTGTGAATTTTATCAAAAACAATAAAAATACCCCAGAGTGTGCAATTGTGCTCTCTGGGGTATCGTTATTGTTGTGTGTATTGATTAGAAATGACAAGAAACAGCAGCAAATCGCAGCAAACCCATTGCAAATTGCGCCGACATATGATATAATATAGAATGGTTTATTATAATAAACACTCGGAGGTGCAGAGATGGCAGATGTCACTAACGATAAATGGATAAACATTGATGAAGCTGCAAAATATCTGGGGGTCAAGCCTGGGACTATTCGTGATTGGATTAGAAAGGACAAAGGTATTCCAGCCCACAAGATAGGAAAACAGTGGAAATTCAAATGCTCCGAATTAGACGATTGGGTTGCAAGCGGAAAAAGCGCAATGGAATGAATGGCGTTGTATCTAACTCGAGAAGGAATGGTATGTAGCATGATTCGATACGCGGAGTTTTGTACAGGAGTTGGCGGTTTCCGACTTGGGATAGAGGCATCCGGGTTAAGGGCTGCATCCGTCTATACAAACGAAATTGACAACAATTGTGAAAAGACTTATAAGAAGAACTTCGGGCTTGGCTTTGACTCCAAGGATATTTTTGAGGTTGATCCATCTGCTTTGCCTGATTTTGATATGCTGTGCGCAGGCTTTCCATGCCAGCCATTCTCAGTTGCGGGAAAAGAACTCGGATTCAGGGATTCACGAGGAACAATCTTTTTTAAGCTGCTATCCGTGATTGAAACGAAAAAGCCGCAAATAGTTTTTTTAGAGAATGTTCCAAACTTGGTGAGACATGACAAAGGTAGAACATTTCGAGTCATAACTGAAAAGCTGACGGATGCGGGATATAGCATATCTTCTGCCATATTGGATAGTGCATACTTTGGAATTCCTCAAAGTCGCTCCCGTATCTATATCGTGGGATTGCGTAAGGATATCTACGGGGAATGTTTAGTTGCGTTCACGGAGAAACGAACAGAAAAAACATCGTTTCGATCTTTTATTATTCATGGTGATCGTTCTATTCCTGTCACGAAGAGATGGGATGAGTATATTGACTACTATTTGGGAATCAAGACCATAGAGGAGATGTCGTTTGAGGTTCCGCGAACAAGGAAGGCATTGGAGCGTATCGCAACTAATTGTGACCTTAACGATTGCGTTTTTCAGGTGAGGTCAAGTGGCGTAAGAGCATTATCTATTGACAGTCCTCTGCCTACTCTTACAGTCTTGAACTCAGGTGGAGGTGCGCATATTCCGATTCTTTCAAAAGAACGTCGGCACTTGAGCGTTAACGAAATGAAAAGAGTGATGGGATTCCCTGACGATTATGATTTTAGTGCGGTTTCTCGAACGGATGCCGCTAAACAATTAGCCAACGCTGTTTGCCCACCTGTAATTGCGTCCGTGTTCAGGGACATTATAGCAGCAATTGGTTACTGGGAGGAGTAACTGGTTTGAGCAAAAAGAACACGAATATTTATCTTCAGAGACTGAATTCATTCAGCAAAAAAGTTGAGTATAAATATAACTGCATCAGTCTGTTCAGTGGTGGCGGTGGTCTTGATCTCGGCGCTCATTTTGCTGGGTTTAAGACGCTCTTAGTGAGCGACATTATTCCATCCTATACGGAAACAATAAAAACAAATCTGCCTCATGTTTCTGTATATAACGATGATGCAATGGATTTGACTGCTGAAAAAATCAGAGGCCTGGCTAAAATTAATGGTGATGTAGACCTGATTATTGCCGGGCCACCCTGCCAAGCTTTTAGCATTATGGGAAAAAGGCAATCCCTGGATGATCCAAGAGGTAGATTGACAATAAAGTATTTTGAACTTGTTTCCGGCTTAAAACCGAAGGTGTTTCTGTTTGAAAATGTTCCTGGTCTGATGACTGTAAACCACGGAGAGGATTTTAATAATCTTTTGGAGTTTATCGAAAACGAAACAAACTATCAACTGTATAGAACCAAGTTAAATGCATCCGACTTTGGTATTCCGCAAGAAAGGGAGCGGATTTTTATTGTTGGCTTTAGACCTGACATATCATGTGAATCATTTTCTTTTCCAACAAACGCAACCGGATCTTTACATGAGCAACTTCCTGATAAAATGCCAAGTAAATTTGCATTGGAAAGTGTAGAGGGCTTACCCAATCAAGTCATAAGAGTTCATACAGAGGCTGTAAGAAAGCGTTTTGAGGCAGTCCCTCAAGGGGGCAGGGATCGGGGTTCCTACTCAGACAGACTTAGACCGGATATGCCATCGGGTACGGTAATGATTGGTTCCTCCGCAGGAGGAGCAAGACCGTTTATTCATCCATATGAGCCAAGGGCGCTGACCGTAAGAGAAACTGCGCGCCTGCAGAGCTTTCCTGATTGGTATGAGTTTTCTGGCTCAAGGACTGAGCAGTATAGACAGGTAGGAAATGCTGTGCCGCCTTTATTAGCGTATGAAATACTATCGGCGATAAAAAAAGTGTTGGAGGGGAAAAATGTATCCTAATATTCCATATGAAGGTTTATCGTGGCCAATTACTCAACACGCCGGTGTCCTTAAAGTCGAGGTATTTGACGGCTTACTGAATGCTTGTCTCCTATGCAAAGGAGATACTGTAGATGCGGAGAAAATAAATGGATACCTCGTTAATAACGGAATCCTTACAGCCAATGTTCGGGCGGATAGCAATCAAGTCGATGCTTGGAGAGACTATCAGCAGATTTTGAGTGAGTTTGGTCTCATATACTCTACCAGGCTAAGTAAGGTGCTTACACTTACGCCCATAGCAATGGCCTATTTGAACCACAGCCTTTCTTACTCCGAATTGATTACATTACAATTGTTAAGATATCAGTACCCGAATGGGCATAAGTCCCAACTAAGCCCATCCTTGATGCAAAGTTATGGTAAAAACTTTAACTATGAATCTTTCACGGAGTTGCAGGCACATTACAACATACAAGTAAGACCAGCAGTACTGATATGGAAAATTCTATATAAACTGTGGGAGAGTGGCGAACAGCCAATATTGTCATTGAATGAAATGCAGGGCTATGCAGTACGGTGTACGGCCATGTCAGACTATTTTTCTTGCGCTGAAAGCATCATAGAATCTCGGCATGATGGTCAACAGCTTCAGCCATTAACAAGAGCCAGAAGAAATATGGCTGATTGGATGAAATTGCTTTCACAAACACTGCTTTTTAATGTCAGCGGGGATGGAAATACCATAGCATTATCCCCATATTCGATAAAGGAAAGAAAAGCTGTAGATTATGTTTGTAGCCGTCTTTCCGATCCGTTTTCTTTTTGGGAGTACAAGGAAGATAACTACAAACAGGATTGGTTCGATTTTTATGGGGACTACGATAATAGCATCGAATACATCCTTAAGGAAAGTCAATAAAGGGGGATTGAATTATGCCACAGGAATCAATGATATATGAACAGGCGGCAAATTTGGTGATGGAATATCCTAATACCCATACCGTCAAGTTTGAAACCTCTAAGGATGAAATCGTTAGTTTGCTTAACGGCTTTAAAGAGAAATTTGCCCCGGAAGTCCTAAAATCCTTAAGTGACAATGAGTTGCTTGGCTATCTTTTCTTAACTGTAGATGGCAATAATGACAGCCTATGCTATCATTTGGAGTTTAATCCGAAACTGAAAAGGACGTTCGGAAGCATTTCGGGTGGCTCGTCCTTTAAGTTCGGTCTCTTCCAGCGTCAAGAAGATGGAACATGGACTACTGGCGCTCCAAAGACACCACAAGTTCTTTCAGAGACAGAAGCATTGCAGCTTGGCAAGACAATCCGTGACAATCTTGTAAATGCTTGTGAGATGATTCAATCTCAAACGCTTAATTCTGTCGAAGATTATGAAAAGCTGGATGATGACTTAAATGCATTGATGGGGAAATTCGCTTCCTACGCATGGGTACAGAAATATTTTCACATGATTTTTCCTGATAAGTTTATCGGTTGGTATGTAACCGACTGGCTTAAGCATATTCTGTTTGGGTTTGGGATAAATCCAAGCGAAAAATACTATGGAATGAACGGACAGCTTACTCTTATCAAAAAGAGGACAAGCTATATGTCGCCCAACTTCCAAGATATCTGCTATGCGATGTTTGGAGAAATACGCCATTTTTACAGATTGGGATCATCTGATGAGTCTGAACACTACGCCGAAAAATGGAAGGAAAAGGGCATTATTGCTATAGGGTGGAAAGAAACCGGCGACCTACTTAATTATATTAAAAATGGATCTCTTGACAGAGATAAGGTGTCAGAGGCTTTATTGGCGCATTACTATCATAGCGACAAAAAGACGGCATCACGAAAAGCGGGAGAAATGAAATCTTTCTATGAAACATCCTCCTCTTCCGTTATAACCGTGATGGATGGCTCTCAATTGATAGCTTTTGTTGATGGCCTGTCCCCGTATTTCTATGATGTGAGCGAGAATATGGCGCATCAAAAATCTGGAGTTTGGCATTCCTCATTTGATGAATCGGATAGACTCCCGGAGGATGAAGGATACTTAACGACCTGTTACGAGATAAAAGAGCCTGAAAATCTTCTGTTCTTGTATAAAAAGTATTACTGTTCGAACAAATCAGATGGTTCTGCAACTACGATTGACGAGTGTATCCAAATAAAATTTAACACGGGATATCAGTCATCTTTTGAGAGGAATCGCATCCTGTTTGGCGCACCTGGAACGGGCAAGAGCTACACAATCAATAAAGAGTCAAAAGAACTTGTCGGCGAAAACAATGAGGATAATTATGAGCGTGTTACCTTCCATCCGGATTATTCCTATGCGCATTTCGTAGGTACATATAAGCCTGTACCCTCCAAAGACAGTCAAGGTAATGACACGATTACCTATGCCTATGTACCCGGTCCATTTATGCGTGTATATGTTAAAGCACTGAAAAATAGTCGAACTACAAATATCAGACCCTTCCTTCTTATTATCGAGGAGATAAATCGTGCGAATGTTGCCGCTGTCTTTGGAGACATATTCCAGCTCCTTGACCGTGGTGCCGACGAAGTAAGTGAGTACCCTATTCAAGCATCTGAAGACATAAAGGCTTACCTCGCAGGGGAATTAGGCGGGAAACCTGACGATTATGCGAAATTGCGCATCCCAGACAATATGTTTATTTGGGCTACGATGAATAGTGCCGATCAAGGTGTTTTCCCGATGGATACTGCATTTAAGAGACGCTGGGATTTTACATACCTTGGCATAGATGATAGTGATGAACTAATCAGCGGGAAATTTGTATATCTTGCAAATGACAAGTCACAGAAGGTGGAATGGAATAAGCTACGTAAAGCCATCAATAATTTCCTTGCAAAAGAGAAAATCAATGAAGACAAGCAGCTTGGGCCCTATTTCATTTCGAGAAGCATTGTGGTACCGTCAGATGGAGATGAAATCGACAGGGATAGGTTTATCCACGTCTTTAAGAACAAAGTCATTATGTACCTTTTCGAAGATGCCGCAAGGCAAAAACGGCCTAAGTTATTTGAGGGATGTTTCCAAAACAGCACTCGTTACTCCGAGATTTGCAGGGAATTTGATTTGAGGGGCATTGGAATCTTCAACCACGACATCCAGCTCGAAACTGAGCCGGAAGAACCACAATGGACGCCACCTAACGAAGAAAACTGAGGAGGTCGCAATATATGATCTCTGAATTTGTAAGAGAGCAACAAAGATATACCCAAAAAGACCTCTGCAGGATATTGGATTGTTTAGAGGAAAAGGCAATCCCGCTGATTCGGAAGTTAAAAGAATTCGGAGTCCTGAAAGCTGTACGGGCATCAGACCATCAAAGAGATATGTCCAATCTTTTGGATGAAGATATCGAAGTCGCGGATGTTGAAGTGGGCGAAGATGAATACTATTATGTTTTCACATTTGTGGGAGTTATAGTAGTTGCTGGGCATGTCCTAAAATGCTATCCAAAGTATCTGCTCCACTCCAATCAGCTTAAAGAAGAACTTCGCCAGGTGCTGAAGGTCCTTGAAAAATACAATACCAAGGAGCAGATTGTTCGGATGTTCAATGACAGTAGCGAAAGTAGTGCATTTAATCTTCTTGCTGTGCTGCTGTTTCTGTTGCAGGATTATTTTGAAAACGGCGTTTATAACAATACCGAGGATATTATCGAGAGCAATGGTTCTGGTAAAATTTTGTGGGACAAAACAATAAATGAGACTTTCACCATGCTCTCGAATAACCGACCATATTATACTGATCTCCAGACAAGGAAGCGTATTACTGATGACTTCGATTATTTTAAACGCTTACATGAATGCATATTGACCAGGGCGTCTGAAGAATTAAGGGATGCAGAGCTTCTTGATCTTTTTGAAATTACAGGAGTGGATTTGACGGAGGAGGAACTGGATGATTTTGGCGATAAGGAATTCATTCTCTACCGAATTGAGAAGGAATTGAACACCCAGTTCAACACAAGGAAACAGCTTGTTCTGAAAACAATTTATGCCTATATCTACCATAGCGGAAACCTGTATGATACAGACTGCTTGTCGCTCTTTGGAACAAATAGCTTCAATCTCGTATGGGAAGGCATCTGTGCCGACATTATGGATAACCAGCTTAATGTAAGACTTGGCGCACTTCCTTTACCAATACCGCTAAAAGCAGAATATGACAAGAATCAAAGACTTGTAGATTTGATTGAAAAACCCTTGTGGACAGTAACAGGTAAAACCGCAAATGATACGCTGAAACCCGACTTGATTTCTATAAGAGACGGTCAGTTCATCATCTTCGATGCGAAGTATTACAACGCACAGCTCGAACGTGATTGTGTTCCGAAAGGACAGCCTGGCATCGAGTCGGTCACTAAGCAGTACCTCTATCAATTGGCATATCAGAAATTTATAAATGACCACGGCTTTATTACTGTTAAAAATTGTTTTCTTATGCCGACAGAAAAAATGGCGATAGAAGATCGCGGGGAGGCATCAATGGAGATACTTTCAAATCTTGGCTTGCAAAACATAAAAGTGCGTTTTCTACCCGCAAAAATAGCATATGAATATTATCTATCAGGAAGAAAAATGGATGCTGACATTCTTGCACTTTAGTTTTAGGAAGGAGGACGCAAGATGAAACAAATCTGCCTGGGTACGATGATTACCCTCATCTATCAAAGCAGAAGACGCAACGCAGATAAGGTGAAGGATATCTGCCGCGGTATCTTTGCGGCCTATGGACTGGATATTAATGTTTATAACGCGGGCCTTCCGAGCCATTTGAAAAGTGGGCATGATTCTGTACCAAAGGATTTAGAGGATGCGGCGACAACCCTCTCCATTGATGAGATTGATGAAGGCTTTGATAAATATGTTATTCCTCTAATTCATAACGAAAAGCATGAAGCCTTGGTACGTGGTATCAGGGATGTACTGCGTGATGACACGACGATACTTGGCAATACAGTTGTTGGAATTTCTCCGGGATTTGAGAAGGACAATATCCTGAACTATAATTCTTTCGATGAGTCCGCACTTCTTGCGAATGTTGTCACTTACGCAATACGCAGTACCGAGAACAACAAAATGGGTGCAAGCATCAGGGAAATCGCAACTGGCTATGTGGATGGCTTTATCTCCAGCACCGAAGAAATTTACTTTCTCAGTCCAATCGTGGAGCAGGATACTATCATGCCCTTGAAACGGACATTAAAGGACCCGCTGTTCGACCGTGTTTTCAAGATGGCAACGGATGTTACGATTGCTGGACTGAGCAATCCCACAAGAGCGTGTGTATTCTATGTTGATCCAACAAACTGCAAGTTTCGTTTCGGAGACTTGAAGGATTTTATCATCAACAATATCGGCAGCTATGTCTTTTCAAGAGCAGAGAAAAAACGGCTGGTAGACCGGACGAAGAATGAAGCGGCTGTCGGCGCACAGGCAATGCTGAAATTCATACAGAAATATGGCTCCAATGCCGAGACTGTTCTTGGTGAAATCATGCTGTATACATTCTTGGAACAGGAACTTAATGCACCAAAGATTATGAGCAGAATAGAGTTGGATGGGAATCTGCGTTCTGTCAGTAAAAGCGATGGTGTGCATCTGCTCTCTCTGAACCTTACTGGTCAGCCTTTTCATCAGCTTGTGTTCGGCGCATCGGATATCACCGGCAATCTTACTGCAGCCATAGACCGTGCGTTTGACAAGATTGCAAACATTGAAGCCGGTTACAATGATGAAATGAAAATGGTAGAGAACACTCCGCAATGGACGATTTATGATCCTGCAGCGACTACTTTTATGGTCGATCTTATGACTCCGCAGCGTGGTGGTGGCTACAAGCCGGACATGGCATTTGGTGCTTTTCTTGGATACACCATTCAGCTGGATACGCCGGAATACGATAGCCAGAAATACCGGACAGCTGTGAAAGAACAGCTGAAGAAAGACATTGATGCTGCTCAGCCGCATATCACTGATTTGATTAATAAAAAAGGTTTGATGGGACATAGCTTTTATTTCTACGTGTTCCCGTTTAATGATGCGCCAAACGAAAAAAACAGCATCATCCAGGAAATGCTGACGGGAGGTGTTGTGTAATGATTCAGGCACCACGGAACGCAACTCTTGCAGAGGCGCTTTATAGGAATATCGACAAGAACGAGTATTTGCAGGAAATCTACGGAGACCTTCTATACAATTATTCGATTAAACTATTCCATACTGACCGCAGACCGCGAGACATCCCCGTGAAGGATGCATTGCGGTTTGCTGACTTGCTGTCCAAATCCGTTCACACACCTACCGCCGATAGGGACAGGCTGTGGGGACAGGAAATAGCCATACTGCTTCGGCTCCTATATCCGGAAGATGCATCCGCAAAATATTATCTCGGCTCTGTGCTTTCGGCGGTAGGAAACTATCGTGGCTTGAGATCCAAAACGGTCGAGGGCTTTGAGAGCGAAAACCTTCTTGACCAGATTTTCTACGAATATGATAAAGAAGAACACAGGATTCCCGGAAAGAATGATGAATATTTTTTCAATGACCAGATGCTTGTATATAAGGGCATGAAGGAGAAATTCTTCAGCTACTCCGGTCCCACCTCGATGGGGAAATCCTTTGTTGTTCAAACATACATTCAACAGGAAATAGAGAATGGCTCAACCGATAACTTTGCCATTCTCGTCCCAACCAAGGCACTCATCAATGAAGTAAGGAGCAACCTGATCGGTGCCTTGCAGTCAAAATTGAAGGAACTGAACTACCGTATTGTGACGGCCTCCGGAGATCTGGTTCTGCAGCAGGATCACCATTTCATTTTTGTGATGACGCCAGAACGCTTGCTCCATATGATGATCGAGCGAGAGAACATACACATTGACTTCCTATTCATTGACGAAGCGCATAAAATTTCGGCTCGTGGCGGCAGAAGTACATACTACTTCAAGGTGCTTACGCAATTGGGTAGACAGAAAACGCTCCCCACTGTAATTTTTGCATCTCCCAACATACCCAATCCAGAGGTGTACATGAACATCATCCCTGGAATCGAAAAAGCAGATATGAAGAAGCTGGCATCACGGTTTGCACCGGTGTGCCAATTTAAATATTTCCTGAATGTTCCGGGGCGTGGTGGGTATTACTACAATGATTATTCAAAGCAATTCGAGAGGTGCTATACCATACCTGAAGGGCAGGAGTTATGTGATATAGTTGCCACGGTCGGACAGGATAAGCAGAATGTGGTTTATTGTAGTTCCCGCAGAAGTGTTCTGGAGCAGGCGGTAAAATATGCAAGAAATATTCATCCGAAGAATGATGAGACACTGAACGCTTTAGCCACAGAAATCCGACAGGAAGTCCATGATGACTGTTATCTTGCGGATTTGATTGTCAGAGGTGTTGCCTATCATGTAGGATACCTTCCTGCAAATATCCGTCTGCGAATTGAGAAGAGTTTTGAAAAAGGCGATTTGAGGACCATATTTTGCACGAGTACGCTCATTGAGGGTGTAAATCTTCCTGCCGATAATCTCTTCATTACCAGCTATCGTAACGGTCAGAGCAACATGGACGAAGTGGAATTCAGAAACTTGGTGGGGCGTGTCGGCAGAATCAAATATAACCTCTATGGCAATGTCATTCTTGTGAAACTGGATGAAAAACTTAAAGAGGAGCGTTACAAGGAATTACTGCAGACGGATGTGCCGCCACAGGAGTCTGCTCTCGATATAAAGCAGAACACGGACTATATGGGTGCATTGGTCAGGGATCTTGCTGATGGCGATATCGAGATGAGTACATGCCATGATGCAGCGACCGAGACTGATTTTGAAGCCCTGCGTAAGTTCGGGCTGATTCTTACCCGTGATTTGGCATCTGGCAAAGTGACGCCGGTGACGCAGAAATTCGAGAATTTCCTTTCTAATCGGCAGAAACAGCGGATCATAGAGAACTTCCCAATTCAACGCACCAGTGATGATATTACCCTTTCGTATGACCAGGCAGAAAACCTGCATGATGCCATCGTGAATGAAGGCCTTCATTACCCTGAACTTAAGGGTGAAGATGACGAGGTCGATTTCGAAGAACTGGTGGAGTTTATGATGAAGCTTCGGCGGCTGTTTAAGTGGGATATCTATGAGAAACAGACATTAGGTAAACCCGGTACAAACAGACTGGATTCTGTCATACGATGGTATTCCACAATATTGCTCCGATGGATTCGCGGCAACGGTCTACGTACCATTATCCTCAGTGCAATTCGCTATAAGGAGAACAATCCCGAAACAGGCGTTTGGTCGGGACAGTATAAGGTAGCGGACAGATACAATTCGGAGTCAAAGTACCATAAGAACTTGGTAATCGCCGAATCCTTGAGCGTGATTGAGAATGTACTGCTGTTCAGCATTTCCAACTATTTTAGAAAGGTATCCCTGGAATATAAAGCTGTTCACGGAATGGATCACTTTGAAAATGACTGGTACGAGTTTGTGGAATATGGCACAACCAACCCTGACACCATCTTTCTGCAGCAGAGCGGTTTCTCACGTGAAGCATCGATATTCATCCAGAAACCGTCAAACTATAGTAAGTACATCTTGGAAGTCGATGGCAAGAAACGAATAAAGCGCAGCATACTGGAATGCGGAAATATCGGCGTAGAAACCGAGGCTACGGACATTCAGTTTAACATTCCTGAATTATTTATAGATTAATATAGTCACAGAGACCGTTGAGCCTCCTGCAATGATGCAGGGGGCTTATTTTTTTGCTCATTTTAGAATTTTTCTATTCTCCCAAGTCCTACCCAAGTCTTACCCAAGAACATCCCAAATGGTCACATCGCAGTTGCACGCCGTTCCAAGTACAATGAAAGCGCAACGAGATTAGATTCAAACGAATTTCTCAATATGGGAACATGTGTCCTTAGAGTATTGAGGACTCGAATGGATTTGGCCATCGAGACGACTGCACAATCATATGTGCAGTTGTCTGGGCGGTCAACGCTCAAATAAAAATTGTATACGGCCGGAGTGACGTCCGAAGGCAGGATACTACATACCGTTTTCAGGAAAACCGACAGGACTTTTCTGGAAACGAGTCTGGTACCCTCGGTTTCGTGCGTTCTATTTCGACCGTCTGGGGGTATCGCTCCCAGGTATATGCCAGTTTTCTGCCTTATGACCCTCGCGGCCAGAAAGGACGAAAACATGGCAACAAGAGTCAAAAAATTTACGGTCAACTACAACGGTGATCCAATTCGGGAAGGCGAGGTCATGGTGCCTTTCCCCTACACGGAACTTGATGCGGAATGTTGCGTCAACCGTGAGTGCATCAGTTCTGTAACGCAGGGCGGCAGGGTTTTTCGTGTGATTTACAAGGCGGTTCCTGAACGCTGGGCGAAGGTAGCCCGCTCCGCCTTGAATTTGGTGGAGAATGAAGAACTTGGTCACTATGACATCCCGAATTCTATCTCGATGGACAAGCTGTTCGAT
This sequence comes from Neglectibacter sp. X58, assembly GCF_009936035.1. Lineage (GTDB taxonomy): Bacteria > Bacillota > Clostridia > Oscillospirales > Acutalibacteraceae > Acutalibacter. Next base: position 133,342 of record NZ_QWEO01000003.1, read on the forward strand.
GAGTTCAACATGGAAGTGGGAACATCTCCCTCCGCCGAGGACATCTTGCTCGGTGATGATGATCAGGATTTGGACGACATGCTATCCACCTTTGGATGTCTTGTTCAAGCGCATCTATGAGGACATGGTGGCGGGACGGCTCAGCCCGGAGCGGTTTGACAAACTCTCCACGCAGTATGAGGAGGAGCAGAAGCAGGTACGGCAGGTCATTGGGGAACTGCAATCGTTGATTGACGATGGTGAGCAGGAAGCCCACGACCTCCGGCAATTTCTGAAAAGTGTCCGCAAGTACACCGACCCGGAAGAATTGACGGCGGAAATGCTGAACGAACTGGTTGACAAGATCATCGTCCACGCTCCTGACAAAAGTAGCGGACACCGCAGGCAGAAGATTGAGATTTACTACAAGGCCGCTGGGATCATCGACATCGCTGACAACCTCTGTGAAGCCGGGGACGGCAGAGGACAGTGGCGTAAAGAGCGGAAAACGGCCTGAAAAAGCAGGACTGTGACCTTTTACAGTCACAGCCCTGCCTTACATAGAATACTTCGTTGCGGCACTTTGCCGTTATGGCGGCGCGCCTGCTTTTTGCCATTCACTGTCCGCTGCTTTCCTGCAGGTTTTTCCAGCCTGCCGGGGTCAGGGCGTTTTTGCAGTAGCTTTCCAGTTGGGCCTTGGTGCAAAGCTTTGCACCGCTCTGGATAATCTGCTCCTGCAGAATAACAGGCAAGGTATTGAAATAGGATTGGGCGGCCCTGTCCATGCCGGGAATTTGTTTCTCCATGCTGCATCATCCTTTCATGGTGGTCTTTTTGTAGCCTGCCCGGTTTTGCCGCCGGTATGCTTAGAAAAACTTTCCCATGATATATCTGTCAAAAACCTTACGATTTTTTTAACTTTCTTGCATGGCCTGTGTGTTTGCAGTAAAATAGGACAGGACGCTCTATTTATTATGTTTTTTGCGGCTGGCTCTTGACACGATATTTATATGATATTATAATAATATCAAGTCAGGCAGGAAATAGAGCTTGCAGGGCAGGCAAACCTGTCTTGGCAAAAAGGAGAAGGGGGTTATTTTGCTATGCTATCCATTAGCGGTGTAACAAAGAAGTATCGGAAAACCTTGGCAAACGACAATATCAGTTTTGCCGTAGGGGACGGGCAGATTGGCATCCTGCTGGGGCCAAACGGCGCGGGGAAATCCACCATCATCAAATGCATTACAGGCCTTTTGCGCTTTACCGGGCGCATTGAAATCAACGGCCTTACAAACACTTCAACAGAGGCCAAGCGGCAGTTGGGGTACATACCGGAGATGCCCGCTGTTTACGACCTGCTGACAGTGGAAGAGCATCTGGAGTTCATCCGCCGGGCCTATAAGGTGGAGGATGAAGCCTACACCCAGCAGCTTCTGGAGCGGCTGGAGCTGTGGGACAAAAAGGATAAGCTGGGCAAGGAGCTTTCCAAGGGTATGCAGCAGAAGCTTTCCATCTGCTGCGCCTTGTGCCACAAGCCCAGGGTGGCTATTTTTGACGAGCCTCTTGTGGGCCTGGATCCCCATGCCATCAAAGAATTGAAGGCTATTTTCCGGGAATTGAAACAGAGCGGCTGCTCTGTGCTTATCAGCACCCACATGATAGACAGTGTGGAGGACTATTGGGATGTGGCAAACATTATGATAGGCGGCCGGTTTGCCGCCACCCGGTATAATGACGGCACAGAGGGCCAGGATTTGGAGGAACTGTTCTTCCAGATTACCGAAGGCAAAGCTCCTGAGGGAGGCGAGTCCCTATGAGAAACGCCTTGGGGTATCTGACACGCACAAAGCTGAAAAACCAGATAAAAGATTTGCTGCACTCTCCGGCAAAGCTGATTTACGTGGTGATAATGTTGGCCCTCCTGGTTTTTTCCGTTATGGGCCGCAGCGGCCAGGAGCTGGAAACGCCCCAGCCCATGTACCAGCTTACTGCCATGCTCACTTTGTTCTACAGCTTCACGTTCCTGATGGCACTGGCAACCGGGGGCAATTCTGCCAAAACACCTATGTTCACCTTGTCGGACGTGACCCTTCTCTTCCCTGCCCCCCTGCACCCTAACCGGGTGCTGGTATACGGGCTTATGCGGCAGTTAGGGCTTTCCCTGGTGATGGCCTTGGTTCTGGCGTTCCAGTATGGCTGGCTGAAGGTGGCGTTTGGCATCACCTGGGGGCATATGGCACTGATTATCCTGGGGTTTGCCATCTGCATTTTCCTGGCTGCCTTCTGCTCCATGGCCATCTACAGCCGCACCAGCGGCAAGGAAAACGCCACCACTACGCTGCGGATATGCATTTATGCTATAGCGGCCCTTTACCTTGTGTGGATGGCTTACACCTGCCGGGACTCCCTCCTCCCCCTGCTTTCCGGCGGAAAGGATTTCTATAGCGCCATGGACAGTTGTGCTTCTTTCCTGTCCTCCTTCCCGGGAATGCTGTTCCCAGCTGGGGGCTGGTCAGCGGCTATTATCGGAGGCGCTCTTACAGAGGATATGCCGATGATCCTTGCTGGGGCCGCACTGTGCCTGGTGCTGATAGCAGCGCTGGCTGTGCTTATTGTCACCTGCAAAAATAACTACTATGAGGATGTGCTGGAAACTGCCGAGCTGGCCCAATCCAATGTGACCGCCCAGAAAGAGGGCAAGGTCAATGAGTTGGTGCCCAAGAATGTGAAGGTGGGCAAGACTGGCCTCCGCAATGGCTGGGGCGCCAGCGCCCTCTATTACAAGCACCGCATTGAAAACCGGCGGGCCGGGGTATTCTTCCTGTCCAACATGTCCCTGATTTTCGTGGTAATCATCCTCTTCTTTGCCTTTGTGATGAAGCAATCCATGGAGGGCGATACCGGGGCCGCAATTATTGCCACATTTTCCATGGCTACCTACATGCAGATCTTCTCGGAGAGCATGGGCCGCTTTAACCTGGAGCTTATCAAGCCTTTCATCTACCTGATGCCTGAACCGCCTCTGAAAAAGCTGCTGTACTGCATGAAGGAAACGCTTATTTCAGACGTGATGGAAGCCGTTATCATCTTTGTGCCCGCGGGGCTACTGGTGAAGGCTGATGTGCTGATCATTGTGCTGTGCATTGTGGCGCGGATTTCCTTCTCGCTGCTGTTTACGGCAGGCAATATTTTGGTGGAGCGGGTGTTCGGCTCGGTTTCTTCCAAAATGATGGTCTTGTTCTTCTACTTCCTGGCGCTGATTGTAATGGCCCTGCCTGGGATTGCGGCTGGCATCGGCCTGATGTTCCTGCTGCCAGAGTCCTTTGGGTTTGCCGGCATGTTCCTGGGAATGACAGCCGTCAATGTGCCCCTATCCCTGCTGGTCATGTACCTGTGCCGCAATTTACTTCAATACGCGGAACTGAATAACCGATAACAAACATGCGGCCCCCTGTCGTTGTGGCAGGGGGCCGCATACATATTATATTTCTTCCTGTTCCTTTTCCAAAAGCCATTGCAGGCCTGTATACCGCCGGGTTTTCCGGTCATTTTCAATCATCGCGGCAATCGTAGACTTCCGTCCTGCCAGAATCAGCAACTGCTTTGCCCGGGTGACCCCGGTATACAGCAGGTTCCGGTAACACAATTGGCCGGGAGGGTTGAGCACAGGGATAATGACAGCGGTGAACTCATTGCCCTGGCTTTTATGTACTGTTACAGCATAGGCAGGCTCCAATTCATTGGCGGCATGGTCAAAGTCATACAATACTTCTTTGTCGTCTATCTCTACCCGGATAGCGCCGCCGGGTTTATCAATCTCCGTGATAACCCCCATGTCCCCGTTGAACACCCCTTCCCCGGAGGTGCCGTCCTCCCGCGTCCAGGGAAGGTTATAATCATTTTTCACCTGCATCACCTTATCCCCCAGCCGGAAAAGCTGCCCGTTTATCCGCGCTTCTGTTTTTCCCTTCCGGGGCGGGTTCACTGCCTCCCGCAAAAGCTTGTTCAGCTCTACTGTGCCCAGCTCTCCCTTACGGCCCGGACACAGCACCTGGATATCGGAAACGCTGGAAAAGCCATAGCTTCTAGGCAGGCGCTGGGCGCAAAGGGAAACAATCAACTGGGCTGTCTCTGCCGGATCTTCCCGGGGCATAAAGAAAAAATCACTGTCCCGGCGGCGAAGCTCCGGCAGCTTCCCCTCCACAATGCGGTGGGCGCTTAAAACAATCAGGCTTTCCATGGACTGGCGGAAGATTTCCTTTAGCTGCACTGTGGGAAAAAGCTGGGAGGCAATTAAATCCCCCAGCACATTGCCCGCCCCTACAGAAGGAAGCTGGTCGCTGTCCCCCACCAGAATCAGCCGGCAGGAAAGGGGCAATGCCCGCAAAAGGCTTTCAAACACATAAGCGTCCACCATGGAAAGCTCGTCTACCACCAGGCAGTCGCATTCCAGGGGATTGCGCTCGTTGCGGGTGAAGACGGGGTTATCCTGCTCGTCCCAGTCTACCTGGAGCATCCGGTGGATGGTTTTGGCCTCCTCCCCAGTCAGTTCGCTCATGCGCTTAGCGGCCCGGCCTGTGGGGGCCGCCAGCAGCACCTTTTCCCCGGAAAGCTTCAGGATGTGGATGATGGCATTCAAGGTGGTGGTTTTGCCTGTGCCCGGCCCCCCCGTGAGGATGAGGATTCCCTTTTCCATAGCAGCCCGGATGGCCTCTTTCTGCTTTTCCGCATATTGTACGCCCTTACGGGCCTCAATAGCCGCAATCTGCACGTCGGCCCCGCCAAGAGCCTGGGGAGGAATACGGAGCATGGCCTTCATCCGGGCAGCTATATAAGACTCGGAAATATGCTGGCGCTCCAGAAAGATAAAGTCCTTGCCATCTACGTTCTCGCATCTCAACTGGAAGCTTTCGCACAGGGTATACACCGCGTCCTGGGCCATTTCCAGCTCTACCCCCAGCATCTGAGCGGCGGCACTGCACAGCTTGTCCCAGGGCAGGCAGGTGTGGCCGTTGTCCAGGTTGTGCCTCAGCACATACAACACCCCAGCCTGCACCCGGCCCAAATCATCCCTGGGCTTTTCCATAGACTCCGCTATCATGTCCGCGATGGTAAAGCTGATGTTCATGCCATCCTCGCACAGCCGGTAAGGGTCTTCCTGAATGCAGGATACGGAATCCTGCCCATAGGTTTTCCACACCTGCACCGCCTCTTCCGGGCGCACCCCATAGGCCCCCAGGTAGGCCATCAGCTCCCGGATGCCGTATACACGCTTCAGTTCCTCCCCAATGGACTGGGCCTTCTCCTTTGTAATCCCCTTGATTTGGGAAAGACGCTCCGGCTCCCGCTCCATCACCTCCAAGGCCTTTTCCCCAAAGGTTTCCACAATGCGCCGGGCCGTGGCAGGGCCTACGCCTTTCACCGCTCCGGAAGCCAGATATTTCATCATGGCAGCGGCTGTGGCAGGGCGGGCACGCTCAAAGGTTTGGGCCTTAAACTGCTGCCCAAAGGAGGGATGGGTATCCCATCCGCCGTATACCTGCAGTTCCTCCCCTTCACTGACAAAAGGGAACTCCCCTACCACTGTCACCAGTTCTTCCCCTGCCGCCATCTCCAGCACAGTATACTGGTTTTTATCGTTGTGGTAGACCACATGCTCCACTGTCCCACTCAGCTCTAAAAGCCCGTTTTCAGCCAAGTTTCCACATCCTCCACTCTCTAAATCCAGCCCGCTGACTTCAAAAGCACCCTGTCAGCCGCGTCACGCTCTCCGGGTTCTTACAGTTCTTCCCATATATGGTATAGCAAATCTTCCTTTTTGGAAACCCGCAAATAGGGATATTGAAGCTGCAAGAACCGGCAGATGCTTGAAAGTTCCGGGTTCTCCTCCGGCAGCAAGCAGATAAGACTGCTGCCGCAGCCCATCCACCGCACCCGCTCTGCTGCCGCCCGCACCATGGCTTCACAGTCGTCCTCTCCCGCAGGGGCCACCACCAGGGCCATCCTCTGGCCTCCTATGGGCCGGGTGGCCCAGAAGGTTATCAGGCGCACAAGTTCCGCCGCGCCCAGAATCATCAGCACGACTCCCGCCACACATAAAAGTATGTTGATACAGAACACCCCCTATGTCCATGGAGGGGGCCGCAAAGGGCCGCTGCCCCCTTTGCTCCATCCTATGCAGAAGGAAGGCGTCCTGTGCCCATGGGGAGCGGGGGCTTTTTAAGCAGAGTTCTTTTAGAGCGTGTTCACACAAAGCAATCACACGCGCCTGACGCTGCGGGGCTTATCCCTGGTATACTGCCACCAAGGCTGTGCCCCTATGTACCCGGATAATCGCCCTGTCAGCGGTAATGCTGTTGCTTACCCCCATCACCAAACCGCCCACAGTGAGATCCTCCCGGGTCAAGGGATACTGCAGCCCTGTATAGCTCACATTGCAGTTTGCGCATCCATAGGGGAAAACAGAAACAGTAGCCCCCTTCATGCCGGTAATGGTCAGCTTTTCATCATACAGCAGGAACACCTTGGTGCGCTCGTCTGCTAAAAAGCCATGGCCGCCATGATCCCGGATAAACCGCAGCACCTCCAGGTTTGCCAGGGTGTGGTCAAAGCGGGGCCCGCCCAGGCACCCCAGCAGCACAAAGTCCCTGTAACCCTTGGAAAGGCCCTTCATGGCGGCAAACATGGTGTCTGTCACGTCCTTTTCCACGGGAAGGGTCATGCACTTCACGTCTTTGGGAGGCGGAGCCTTGGCGGAATCGAAATCGCCCACCACCAGATCCGGCTGCACCCCATTTTTCTGGGCTGTCTCAAAACCTGCGTCCGCGCAAATTACATAATACTTTTCCAGTTCATACTCTTTAAAGACCTGCCCGCCCCGTATGGGCGAAGCGCCTATAATCATACATTCCCTTTTTTCTGCTGCCATTGTTTGACATCCTTTATCTCTTGATACATTTGTACATAGCTTTCAAAGCGGCTTTTTGCCACCAGTCCTTTTTTCACGCCTTTCAGCACCGCGCACCCCTTTTCGCAGGTGTGGGAGCAGGAGGTGAATTGGCAGCCTGCCGCCAAAGGGGCCATTTCCCGAAACCCCTCTATCAGCTTTTCCTTATCTGTCAGCCTGTAGCGCTGCAGTTCAAAGGTGGAAAAGCCCGGCGTATCCGCCACATAACTGCTTCCATCTATTTTGTAAAGCTCCACTTCCCGTGTGGTATGCCTGCCCCGGCCCAGCTTCCGGCTCACCTCCCCGGTTTTCAGGGACAGCTCCGGAAAAAGGGCGTTTAAGAGGGTAGACTTGCCCACCCCGGAGTTCCCGGTGAAAGCGGAGACGCAGCCTGTGAGTATCTCCCGCACCTGCCCTATCCCCTCCCCGGTGACCGGAGAGACAAGGCAGCAGGAAAGCCCCGCAAGCTGGTAGCCCTTCATCAGCTCCTCCAGGGTGCCGTCGGACAGATCTGCCTTAGTGAACACCACTACTGGATCGATGCCGGAAAGCTCTGCCGCCGCCACGGTCTTGTCAATGAGCAGGGGCACCGGGGCAGGATCCTTAGCGGCGCACACCACAAAGAGCTTATCCAGATTTGCTAAAGGCGGGCGCACCAGGACATTTTTCCGGGGATAAATTTCCACCAGCGCTCCGGTTCTGTCCTCCTCGGTAACGCTTACCCGCACCCTGTCCCCAGCGCAGGGGGAAACCCCCTCCTTGCGAAAGCGCCCCCGGGCCGTAACTGTATAAAAGCCTTCCGGTGTTTCCACTGTGTAGAAGCCGCCTACACATTTCCGCACCAGCCCGTCTGTTTCCCGGTATTCCATTCCCGGCTATTCGCCCCCTTCCCCACCGTCTCCCTCCCCGCCGGAGGGTTCATCTGGTTCCTCGTTATTGCCGCCGCCCAAGTTCACCTCATAGGTGTGTACCACCACTGGCTCCTCCCCTGTGTCGAAATTAAAGGAAAGCTCCATATAGGTCTGGCCGTCCAGGGTGATAATCACTGTGTCCACCCCGCTGGTGCCTGTAAAGGCCACCCGGTAGCTGCCAGCCAGGGCGGGGTTGATGGAAAGCTGCTCGGTGACAACGCCGTTGCGGTATACCTGGAGGTTTACATTGGCGTTAACGCTGGCAGGCAGGCTAATGGTCTTTTCCAGCGTTTTTTCCGCGCCCTTGCCAGAGCTTACAATGATATCCACTGTGGCCCCTTCGGAAACCTCCGCGCCAGACTCGGGATTCGTGCTGATCACGATGTCCTTGCCTTCCTTGCTGCTGTCATCATAGGTCACATTGCCCACCACCAGGCCCGCGTCCTCCAGGGTGGCAGTTACGTTATACAAAAGCTGGCCCTTCAGGTTATCCGGCACCTTTACCTTCTTTTTGGCCGGGCCTTTGCTTACCCGCAGGATAACGATGGATCCCGCGTCTACCATTTCGCCGCTGGAAGGCTCTGTGGAGACGATTTTGCCCACTTCCATGTCGTCGTCAGCCACGGTTTCCGTCTTATACTTCAGGCCAATCTCTTTCAGCAGGGCAATGGCGTCAGCGTCTGTGCGCCCTACCACGTCGGGCACAGGAACCTGCTCCACCTTGCCGTTTACCATCAATTCCACCTGCCGGCCTTTCTTCACCATAATGCCAGCGGCAGGGGTCTGCTTTAAAATTTCTCCAGGCTGCCTGTCCGGATCATTGCCCTCGGTGGTGGTAAACTTGAAAAAGTCATTATATTCTTCGTTGCCGATAACCTCTTCGTAAAGCTTTCCTTCAAAGCTGGGCATTTCCATCTGCTCCGCCGTCTCCCCCTCCAGGAGGGTTTCCCAGTTGTTCAAAAGCCACACAGCGCCTACAGCCAGCAGCACAATGATGGCTGCGGCTATTACGCCCTTCACCGCCATGGCCCCTCTGGCTCCCCGGCGGGATCGCACAAACTCCTCCTCATACTCATAGCTGTCGTCATAGGTGGGAGTGAAACGGGTGTTGTCATAGGCGTCCATGCCCCGGGCAGCATCATAGCCGGGCTGGGCATGAAGGTCATAGTGGAAGGACATAGCAGGGTTGCGGCGGAACATATCCAGATCGTCCAGCATCTCCCCGGCGCTCTGGAAACGGTTGACTGGATTCTTCTCCATGGCCCGCATGGTAATCTGCTCCAATCCCCGGGGAATGGAGGGGTTCACTTCCCTTGGCTGGGCAGGCTTTGCCTGTAGCTGCATGAGGGCTACAGACACGGCGTTTTCCGCCACAAAGGGCAGCTTCCCAGTGAGCATCTCATACAGCACTACGCCCAGGGAATAGATATCCGCCTTATCGGTAATATAGTCCCCCCTGGCCTGCTCCGGGGCGATATAGTGTACAGAGCCGATGGCCTTGTCGGTCATGGTCTGGGTTTCGCTTTGGGAAAAACGGGCAATGCCGAAGTCTGCCACCTTGATGGTGCCGTCCTGAAGCAGCATAATGTTCTGGGGCTTAATGTCCCGGTGGATGATGCCCTTCCCATGGGCGTGCTCCAGGGCCAGAAGGATCTGGGTGGTGAAATGCAGAACCTCCTGCCAGCGGATGGTGCCCTCCTGCTCGATATATTCCTTCAGAGAGATGCCGTCAATATACTCCATGACAATATACTGAAGCCTGTCTCCAAAGCTTACATCGAACACCTCCACAATATTGGGATGGGAAAGCAGGGTGATGGCCTTGGCCTCGTTGCGGAACCGCCGGAGGAAATCGCTGTTGTCGGAAAACTCTTCCTTTAAAATTTTGATGGCCACCCACCGATCCTCTACCCTGTCATAGGCCCGGTATACATAGGCCATCCCGCCCACGCCCAAAAGGTCGTGTATTTCATACTTTCCGTCCAGGCGCTTCCCGATAAATTTGTCCATACTTTTACCAAACCTTTCGAAATTTTGCTGTGGCATACAGCCGCTGCTTCCTGGCGCAGCGCCAAATCAAAGTGCCAAGTGAAAATACGCAGAAGGGGCAAAGCCCTTTGCAAAAGCCCCTTTTCTATATCTATCATACAGCCGCGCCGTTTTAGTCCGCGAAAATCAGCGCTGCTGTAATATTATCAGAACCGCCGCAGTCCAGGGCATACTGGATAAACTGCCGGAGAAGCTCTTGGGAATCGGCGGCATATTTCTCCAGATACGCCTCCATCAAGGCGTCATCCACGTAATTGCTCAAGCCGTCCGAGCAGGCAAGGGCTATGTCCCCGGGGCGGAAGTTACAGAAAGTATAGTCCGGACGGACGGTTTCATGCACGCCCAGCACACGGGTGATAATATTCCGGCGGGGATGGCGGCGGGCCTGCTCTCGGGTTATCTGCCCAAAATTCACCAAATCCTGCACATAGGAGTGATCCTCCGTTATCTGGGTGAGGCCGCACTTGTTGCGTATATAAGCCCGGCTGTCCCCCACATGCACCACGTGGAGAACCCCCCCTGCCGCCGCCATCACCACAGCGGTAGTGCCCATGCCCCGCAGCTCCGGGCGCTCCAGGGAGAGCTTATACACGCCGTCATTTGCCCAGCGCAGGGCGTTTAGAAGCAGGCTTTTCATGCTGCCCCCGCTCAGACCTTCCCGGAAATTTTTCGCCAGGTATTCCTCAATGCGCTCCAAGGCCAGGGCGCTTGCAACGCTGCCGCCATTTGCGCCCCCCATGCCGTCGCAAACCACAGCCCATGCGCCGTCTCCCGGAAGCTGCCCGCCCTTGCAGGCATCCTCATTCGCTTTTCGGACGGCCCCAACGTGGGTGTCATGCACAACCCTCATGCCCAGTCCCTCCTTCATGTTTTCGGCGGAGCTGCCCGCAGGAGGCCTCAATATCCGCCCCCAGCGTGCGCCGCACTGTGGCGGTGACGCCATGTTCCTGCAATACCTCTACAAACCGCCGCTGCCGGCGGATACCGCTTTTTTTATACCCGGTGCCTGTCACGTCGTTGACAGGAATCAGGTTTACATGGGCCAGGATCCCCTTAAGCCTTTGGGCCAGTTCCCTGGCGCACCCATCGCTGTCATTGACCCCGGCTATCATGGCATACTCAAAGGAAATGCGCCGCCCGGTTGTGCGGGCATAATACCGGCAGGCCTTCAGCAGCTCCCCTATAGGCCATTTCCTGTTTACGGGCATTGTACGGGAACGGATTTCATCATTGGGGGCATGGAGGGATACCGACAGGGTCAACTGCAGCTTCCTGTCCGCCAAATCGTATATCCTGTCTGCCAGCCCGCAGGTGGACAGGGAAATGGCCCGCATGGAAAGGTTCATGCCCTCCTTACAGGTGGCAAGCTCCAAAAACCGCAGCACGTTTTCATAGTTATCCAAAGGCTCGCCCATGCCCATTAACACAATATGGGAAACGCGCTCCCCTATGTCTATCGACCCTGACTGCACCTGAGATAATATTTCCCCGGCAGATAAGTTCCGGGAAAACCCGCTTTTTCCCGTAGCACAGAAGCTGCAATTCATTTTACACCCAACCTGGGTAGAAATGCAAATGGAAATTCCGTAATGATAGCGCATGAGGACAGCTTCCACATGTTCCCCGTCAAAAAGACGGAAAAGATATTTAATTGTCCCGTCAATTTGTGAAACCTGCTTGCGGACAATCTCCACACCCCGTACCGCATAGTGTTCCGAAAGCTGCTCCCGCAATTCTTTGGAAAGGTCGGACATCTGGGAGAAGCCTTCTGCGCCCCGGGAAAGCCACCGGAACACCTGCCCGGCCCGAAAGCGGGGCAGGCCCATCTCCTTAAAATCGGCGGAGATTTCCTCCAGGGTCATGGATTTGATATCCTTTTTCTCCTCCATCCGGTTTCATCCCTTCCTTTCAAAGGCGGCGGCAAAGAAGCCGTCGGACCCGCCCCCAAAGGGCAGCAGGGTCAACATGTGCCCCGGTTCCTCCAGAAACCGTTTCAGGCTGGGAAGGCGGATGGGGCTGGGGGCAAACTCCGAGTGGGCCTGGAGAAACTTTTCCGCCACAGCGCTGTTTTCCGCCGGGTTCAGGGTACAGGTGGAATATACCAGCCGCCCTCCAGGCTTGACGGCCCCGGCCGCGTTTTCCAGGATGGAAAGCTGCAGGGCGGGAAGCTCCTTGATGGAGGGCAAAGGCTTATAGCGTATTTCAGGCTTGCGGCGTATCACCCCAAAGCCAGAGCAGGGCACGTCGCACAGCACCCTATCAAACTGGGGAAAGCCTGCAAAGCCTTTCTGTGCGTCATGCACCTGGGCCGTAACATTCCCCAGGCCCAGCCGTCCGGCGCCCTTCGCGATAAGCCCCACCCGGCCTTTGTATATGTCCAGGGCGTACACCTGCCCCATGCCCTCCATCTGCTGGGCGATGGTAAAGGTTTTCCCCCCTGGGGCCGCGCAGCAGTCGCACACCGTTTCCCCGGGCTGGGGATCCAGCAGCCGAACCACCCATTGGGCGGAAAGATCCTGCACATGGAACTTCCCTGCCCCAAAGGCCGGCAGAGCCGCAGGGGATCCGCAGTTTTCCAACAGCGCCGCTCCCGGCAGGCCTTCCACACTGGAGCAGGATATCCCTGCCTGCCCCAGCTCTGCCCGGAAAGCTTCCTCCGTGGTTTTCAGCAAATTTACCCGCACATAAAGGGCCGCCTTCTTTTCAAAGGCTTCCAGCAGCCTTTGGGTGGTTTCCCTGCCATACGCGCCCATCCACAGGCGGATTAAAGGCTCCGGCATAGAATAACGCACTGTCCAGGCCCGGGGAGAATCCCCGGCAGGCAGGGCGAGGAAATCCCGCTTGCGCAGAAGCCCTCGCAAAACACCGTTTACAAAGCCTGCTGCTCTTTCCCTGCCAGTTTCCTTTAACACCTCTACTGTTTCATTTACAGCCGCACTGTCCGGCACCCTGTCCAGGAAAAGGATTTGATAGGCCCCGCAGCGTAATGCTTCCAGGGCGGCCCGCTCCGGCTTTTTCTTCGGATCCCGCAGGCACTGGAACAGGTAGTAATCTAAGGTCAGGCGCTTTTCCAGCACCCCATAAAAGATGGCGGAAGCCAAAGCGCCGTCCCGCTGGGAAAGCCTTTGCCCCCGCAAAAGCTTATCCAGCACCAGGTTGGAATATCCGCTGTTTTCCTCCACTAAAAGCAGCGCTTCCAGCGCCGCCCGCCGTCCTGGGTTTGCCATGGCCCGCCCTCCTTTTCCTGCATTACATAAATTTTGCCCCAGCCTGCAGGGGGTGCCCCAGCAGATAGCTTTTCCCGGACATGCGCTTGCCCTCCGGGGTTTGCAGCTCCGTAATCCTCAGGGCCTTTTCCCCGCAGCACGCCAACAGCTCACCCTCTTCGCAGCGGGCCTCTCCCGGCGCGCCGGATGCTTCCGCCACCTGGGAGCCTAGCAGCTTCAAGCGCCTGCCCTCCAGCATGGCGGAGGTACAGGGCCAAGGGTTCAGGCCCCGGATGAGGTTGTGGATTTCTTCTGCCGGGCGGGACCAGTCTATCTGGGACAGCTCCTTTTGCAGCATGGGAGCCAGGGTGGCCTCCTCATGGTTTTGGGGGACAGGCCGCAGTTCCCCCTTTTCAAGCCCTGCAAGGGTTTCTCCCAGAAGCTGTGCGCCCATGTCCTTTAGGCGGTCGAAAAGCTGCCCGGCAGTTTCCTCCAGGCCAATGGCCGTCTCCCGGCTCAGGAGCATGTCCCCTGTGTCCACCCCGGCACCCATGAACATGGTGGTTACGCCGGTTGTCTGTTCCCCGTTTATTACGGCCCACTGGATGGGCGCGGCCCCCCGGTATTTAGGCAGCAGGGATCCGTGGACGTTGATGCAGCCTAAAGGCGGGATGTCCAGCACTGCCTGGGGCAGGATTTTCCCATAGGCCACCACCACAATGGCCTCCGGGGCCAGAGCGCGGATTTGCGCCTGCACTTCTTCCTTGCGCAGTGTGGCAGGCTGATACACTGGCAGGCTGTGCCGGAGGGCCAGCTCCTTCACAGGAGGAGGGGCCAGCTTATGGCCCCGGCCTTTGGGCTTGTCAGGCTGGGTGAACACAGCGCAGACCTCATCCTGCCTGTCTAAAAGCGCCTGCAGGGAGGGTACGGCAAAATCCGGCGTACCCATAAAAATAATCCGCATTTTCATCGCCATACGATAGGAAAGGCTTTTTCATGCAGCCTCCGGAAAGCCCTTGTTCCAGCCTTCCCTATCGCCCTTTCTCACTAAAAATTTTGTTCAGGTGTAATCCCCAGATTCCAGTTCCTCCTGGCTTAACATCCGCTCTGCCTTCTGGAGGAAAACCACGCCCTGGAGATGATCTATCTCGTGGCAGATGCACCGGGCCGTAAGCTCTTCCCCGGCAGTCTCGAACCAGTTGCCGTTCCTGTCCTGGGCGCGAACCTTCACCCGCATGGGCCGGTTTACCAGCGCCCATTGGTCAGGGAAAGAAAGACAGCCCTCAGCCCCGGACTGCTCCCCCTGCTGAGAGAGGATCTCCGGGTTGATAAGCTCCAAAGGCTCCTCGCCCTCCACCGCGTCTATAATGCAGATTTGACGCAGGATTCCTACCTGGGGCGCGGCAAGCCCTGCCCCCTGGGCGGCCTGCAGGGTTTCCTTCATGTCGTCTATAATCTGGTGCAGGCGGGCGTCGAATTTCTCCACCCGTCTGCAGGGTTTTGTGAGGATTTCATCTTCTTCGGTCACGATATTCCGTATTGCCATGAGTTTTCGTCCTTTCTGTTGATTCCGCTTCCCTCCTCCATTTACAGGACGCGGTTTGGATCCGGATCCGGATAGGCGGTAACCGTCCGGAATTCCCGCAGGGCCGCAAAGCCTGTCAGGCTGCGGGAAACAAGTTCCCGCAGGGGCGGAGCTGCGCGGCACTTGATAATCAGCTTATAGCGGTATTTTCCCCCCACCTTTGCCACTGCCGCCGGGGAAGGCCGCAGCACCCGCAGGGGCAGGCTTGGATATTCAGCGGCGGCAAGGCCTGTAAACAGGGAAAGAAACTGTTCCGCCCCAGCCTTTACCACAGATTCCCGCTCCCCCACAAAGCCGATTACCAAGAGATCTACAAAAGGGGGATATAATAGGGCCTTGCGGTACAGCAGCTCCCGCTTGAGAAAGCCGAAATAATCCTGTTCCTTTGCAAGGTGGAGCACCGGGTTTTCCGGCATCCAGGTCTGTATCACTGCCTTGCCGGGATATTTCCCCCGGCCTGCCCGGCCCACCACCTGGGTGAGCAGATCGAAGGTGCGCTCATTGCTGCGGAAATCGTCGCTATAAAGGGACTGATCGGCGGAGAGCACTCCCACCAATGTGACGTTTTCAAAGTCAAGGCCTTTTGCCACCATTTGGGTGCCCACCATCACCTGATAGTCTCCCCGGGCGAACTCCTCCAGCCGGCGCTCCAGGGAATACCGGGCGGCTACTGCGTCGGTGTCCAGCCGGAGCACCTTGGCTTCCGGCAGCAGGCCCTGAAGCTGTTCCTCCGCCCGCTGGGTGCCCAGCCCCCGGTATTGCAGGTTCTCCTTCCCGCAGGCTGGGCAGGCTTTGGGCATGGGGATGGAATAGCCGCAGTAATGGCACATCAGGCGGCGGTTGGCGCTGTGGAAGGTCATGGAAATGCTGCAATGGGGGCAGCGTATGACCTCCCTGCAGGAGGGGCAGGAGACAAAGGTATGATATCCCCGGCGGTTTAACAGCACAATGGACTGCCTGCCCGCCTGGAAATTTTCCTGCAAGGCCCGGGCCAGGGTTGGCCCGATGGCGGCGTCCTCCCCGGGCAGGGCCTCCTCGTTCATGTCCACCAGCTCCACCTCTGGAATCTGCGCCGGGCCAAAGCGCCCCTCTAATTGAAAGAAGCTGTATTTTTTCTGTTTTGCCAGAAAGCAGGCTTCCACTGAAGGGGTGGCGGAGGCCAGCAGGCACAGCCCCCGGTTTTGCAGGCAGCGGAACCGGGCCACCTCCCGGGCGTCAAACCGGGGGGATGCTTCCGACTTATAGGCAGGCTCCTGCTCCTCATCTATAACAACAAGCCCTAAGTCCTGCACCGGGGCGAACACAGCCGACCGGGTGCCCACCACCACAGAAGCTTCGCCCCGGCGGATGCGCTTCCACTCATCCATGCGCTCTCCCAGGGAAAGCCCGCTGTGCAGCACCGCCACCTGATCTCCAAAGGCACTGTGGAACTGGCGCAGGGCCTGGGCTGTCAGGGAGATTTCCGGCACCAGCACGATAACCCCCCGCCCCTGCTTCCGCACATGGCGGATAAGCTGGAGATAAACAGAGGTTTTCCCGCTGCCTGTAACGCCATACAGCAGGGCGCAGGGCTGAAAAGCCTCCTGCCTGCCTGCTTGCTCATAGGCCTTTATGAGGCCTTCCAACGCCTGCTGCTGGCTGGGGGAAAGGCAGGCCTCCCCCGCCTCCTGCCGGATGTCCCTGGAAAAGGCGGGGCGGCGGTACACCTCGTATTCAAACAGCTCTGCCGCACCTTTTTCTGCCAAGGCCCGCACCACCCCGGGGGACGCGCCTGTAAAATAGCACAGCTCCTTTTCAGAAGCTTCCCCTACATCTGTCAGCGTGTCATACACATCCCGCTGCCGGGGTGTCAGCTTTCCCTGAAAGCCAGGGTTTGCCCGCACCATTTTGGCAAGGCTGTCCTTCATGCGGCTGGCGGCCGTGTTCACTTTGCACACAGCTTCCCGGGCCAGGAGGGCCTGAAAATCCGGGCAGTCCTCTGTAATCCCCAGCTCTTTTGAGAGCTTTTCAAAGGGTACTGCCCGACCCGCCTTCTGCAGGGCCATAAGGATCTGCCAGCTTAAAGGGGAATAGCCCTCCCGGTCGAAATCCTTAAAGCCGGGAGCCAGCAGGAAGCTGTTCCGCACCCGCATCTGCAGCCCTGCCGGAATCATCAGCTTCACAGCCTCAAACAAAGTGCAGTAGGTGTGCCCCTGAAGCCATCTGGCAAGGTTCAGCAGTTCCTCTGAAAGCAGCGGCTCCCTGTCCAGCACCCGGCTTATTTCCTTCAGGCCAGGGGCCTCCTCCCCGTCCAGGGCGAAGATAACCCCCACCCTCTCCCGGCTACCCTGCCCAAAGGGCACCAGCACCCGCGTTCCTGGGAGGACCTGCTCCCGCAGGCTTTCCGGCAGGGAATAGGTGAACAGCCTGTCAAAGTGGTAGGCTGTTTTTTCCACCGCCACCTGGGCAAGGCTGCTCATTCTTCAAAGCTTTCCGGCTCAATAATATGGTATTTGTCCTGCACAAAGTCCTGCACCGCCAGGTCTACCGGCTTATCCGCCAGCATAGCGCCTTCCCGGTCGGCCTTTTCGGCAATTTCCCTGGCACGCTTTGCCACAGCAATCACCAGGGAATAGGCGCTGGTGTGGGGGGTTGTGATAATGTTTGCACTGGGTTTAAGCATTTGGATACACCCTTTCTATACAATCTCTGTTTCTCGCATATCTTCTCTTTTCCGCCCGCAGGATGGCCTGCACGTCTGCCACAGCGTCCTCCAGCCGGTCGTTGTACACAATATAGTCATACTCCCTGGCGCAGGGGATTTCCCTCTTTGCCGCCTCCAGCCGGCTTTGCACCACCTTATCCGCTTCGGTGCCGCGGCCCCGCAGGCGCTTTTCCAGCACCTCCATGGAAGGGGGCAGGATAAAGATGGAAACGCAGTCCGGGCAGAGCTTTTTAATCTGCGCCCCGCCCTGCACCTCAATTTCCAGCACTACGTCCCGGCCTTCCGTAAGCCAAGCCTCTACCGGGGCCTTGGGGGTGCCGTAATAGTTGCCCACATACTGGGCATACTCCAGCATTTCCCCTGCGCCAATCATTTTCTCAAAGTCCTCTTTGGTGGTGAAATAATACTGTTCCCCATGCACCTCCCCGGGCCTGGGTGCCCGGGTGGTGGCGGAAACAGACAGCCGCAGGTTTTCATCCTGGGCAAAAAGCTCTTTCAGCACTGTGCCCTTCCCGCCGCCTGACGGGGCGGAAATTACCAGCAGCAGCCCTCTCTCCTTACCTTCCATGCTTGCTCCTTTCTCCATGACAGCAGGGCTTTGTCCCTATGCTTCCTCCTCAGCGGCAGGCCCTTCCTCTTTGCCGTTAAAACGGCTGGAAATAGTTTCCGGCAGCAGCGCGGACAGCACCAGGCTGCCGCTGTCCATCACCAAAACGGCCTTGGTGCGCCTGCCGAAGGTGGCGTCTACAGCCACACCCTTTTCCTTTGCCTCCTGCACCATCCTTTTAATGGGGGCAGATTCCGGGCTGACCACCGCCACCACCCGCTGGGCGGAAACCATGTTGCCAAAACCAATATTGATAAGCTTCATGCCTTTCCTCCCCGCTACTCCACGTTCTGCACCTGTTCCCGGATTTTCTCAATTTCCGACTTAATGTCCACCACCAGATGGGCAATCTCCGGGTTCAGGGATTTAGAGCCTATGGTGTTTACCTCCCGGTTCATTTCCTGCACCAGAAAGTCAATTTTCCTGCCTGTAGGGCCGCCCGCCTCCAGCAGCCCCCGAAGCTGCCCGAAGTGGCTGCGCAGGCGCACTGTCTCCTCGTCTATGGCCACCTTGTCCGCAAACACAGCCACCTCCGTCAGCACCCGCTGCTCGTCCAGGCGGCTGTCCCCGATAAGCTCTGTAATCCGGGCCTGCAGCCGCTCCTGATACTGCCGCACTGTCTCCGGGGTGCGGGACTCAATCTCCTGCACCAGCGAGAGAATCGCCTCCGCCTTTTCCTTAATATCCTTCTCCAGCCGCCTGCCCTCTGTCTCCCGCATCTGCAAAAGGGACGCCACCGCAGGCTCTGCCACCTCCTGCACAGCCTGCCATAAAGCTTCCTCATCCTCCGGCGCCTTGCGCACAGAAAAAATATCCGCATACCGGGTTAAAAGAGGCAAATCTACCTCTCCCGGCAGGCCATAGCGCTCTTTAACCTCCCGCAGAGCGTTTACGTAAGCCCCTGCCAAGGCATGGTTCACCTCCACCTGGGTGCCGGCGCTTTCCAGGTTTTCCACTTGCAGGAACACGTCTATTTTGCCCCGGGCCATTCTTTCCTGCAGATAGGCTTTCAGACGCTCCTCCAAAAACAGACAGCCCCGGGTTATGCGGGCGTTGCACTCGAAATATTTGTGGTTCACGCTTTTCACCTCGAACACAATGTGCCGCCCGTTTACTGTGCCCTCGCCGCGCCCGTATCCTGTCATACTTTTCAGCATACTAAAAACCATCCCTGTCCCAACATCCCTGCCCGCGTCCCGTGGCCTGGGATGTATATTTTATCTTGCTTGGGAGAAAATATCCCACTCTAAGAAATTTTACCATTTCTCCCTGTGCAATGCAACTGCTTTTCCTTTATTTCATAGATTCTTCATAAAAACTGCGGCTTCCATACAGGCAGCCGCAGGCGTTTAGACGGGGAAATACCTCTTATTCGTATTTTACAATCAAACTCATAGGCCCGAAAGAGTGGGCATCATCGGTTTCAAAGCCCCTGGCCTGAAAGAAGCCGAAGAAATCCGGGAAGGCTGTTTCAATTTTCCCTGCCCCAAAGGTTTCCCCGTAAGAGGCCGCAGAGCGCATAAGGGTGTCCAGAATGAAGATCTGTTCCCCCTGGGGCTTCTGGCTGCTGTCCCAGCCTGCCGCTTCCAGTTTTAAAATCCGCAGGGTGTCTTCCCAAAGCTCCACTGCCGCATGGCCTAAAGGCTCCCCCTTGTCTTTCATCAGCAGTACGCGGGCTTCCCCGCCGGACAGGGGCAGCCTCTCTAAAAGGGAGCGCTCCTTTTCCCTGTCCTCCATAGGCAGAATCTCTATCATTTCCGTTTTCCTCCCTTTTTCGCTTCCGCTATAATGCCCCGCACTTCCTCATGGGTCAGTTCCCGGTATTTCCCCTGAGGAAGCATTCCCAGCCGCACAGGACCCATGGCAATGCGCTTAAGCCTTGCCACCTCCAGCCCCAAGGCTTCGCACATCCGGCGTATTTCCCGGTTGCGCCCTTCGTACAGCACAATTTCCACCACAGCCCGGCCCCGCTGCTCCTCCAGCACCCGCACCTTTGCCGGAGCCGTCATTTTTCCGTCCAGCTCAATGCCTGTGCTCAGGCGGTTTAGCTGTTCCTCCGTCACGCCGGGGCGCAGGGTGACCCGGTAGGTTTTCGCCACGTGGCCGCTGGGATGGGCGCAGAGATTGGCGAATTCCCCGTCATTGGTCAGCAGCAGAAGGCCTTCCGAGTCCTTGTCCAGCCTGCCCACCGGGTACACCCGGCAGCCTGCGTCCGCCACAAGCTGTGCCACGCACCTGCGCCCCCGTTCGTCCGCCATGGTGGTGACAAAGCCCCGGGGTTTGTGCAGCGCCAGATACACGCGGCCTTCCCCTTCCCGGGGAAGCCGCTGGCCATCCACTGCGATGATGTCTTTCCCCGGAACGGCCCCGTCCCCCAGCTTTACAGGCCTGCCGTTTACCTGTACCCGGCCTGCCTGTATCATTTCCTCTGCTTTCCGCCTGGAACACACGCCCCGCTGGGCCAAAAGCTTCTGCACCCTTATTTTTTCCGCCATTTTCCATATCCGCAGCCAGAGCCTCTCTCCGCTCCCATGCCGCCCTTTCCTTTATTTTTTACAGTGCCTTATGCCCATTCCCAGTGGAAAAGCCGCTGCCAGAAGCCGGGTTCTTTCTTTTCCGCTGCCGGGACGCTTTCCGCCGCCACAACAGGCAGGCTGTAAATTTCCTTTCCACCTACAAAATACTGCACCTGCCCCACCTTGTCCCCAGCGCGCACCGGGGCATAGAGGAATTTCGGCAACAGCACCCGGCGCTCAATCCGTTCCGCGTCCACAGCCGGCAGGGAGCGTATTTCCCCGGCAGCGCCCTGCACCTGGACGCTGTCAAGGCTTCCCCCTGCCAAAGGCACCTGGGCCGTCACCTGGGCGCCGTCAAAGGCTACGCTTTGCATCATGGAAAAGCCATAGTCCAAAAGGGCTGTATGGTCATCCCAGTCATCCGGAGCGTTCAGGGTAACGGCAATTAAGGTGGCGCCCTCCCGCCGGGCAGCGGACACAAGGCACCGGCCCGCCTTTTTGGTAAAGCCGGTTTTCACGCCAATGCAGCCCTCATAAAGCTGCAAAAGCTTATTGTGGTTGGTGTAGGAAACCGTCCCCGCCGGATCTAAAAACTCCACCTGCCGGGTAAAGCACTTGACGATATCCTCAAAATCCTGGTTTTCCAGGGCAGTCTTTGTAAGCAGGGCCATGTCGTAGGCTGTGGAAAAATGGGCCTCGTCGTCCAGCCCCGAAGGGGTAACAAAATGGGTATCCTTCATGCCGATTTCCACGGCCCGCTCATTCATAAGCGCCCCGAAGCCCTCCTGGGAGCCTGAAAGGAACAGGGCGCAGGCATTGGCTGCGTCATTGCCGGAGGCCAGCATCATCCCCGCCGTAAGCTCGGAAAGACGCAGGCGGTTCCCCGCCTGCAGGCCCATGGAGGAGCCTTCCACTGCCACCATTTCCTCGGTAATATCCACCACCGGATCCCCCGCCCGGGCCGACTCCTCTAAAGCCAGCAGCGCCGTCATAATCTTTGTGGTGCTGGCCATGGCATGGCGCTCATAGGCGTTTTTTTCATAGAGCACCGTTCCCGTTTCCCCGGAAATCAGCACCGCGCATTCCGCGGAAACCCCTGGCTCCGCCCCCTGGGCAAGGCTTGGAAACGCCCACAGAAGCCCTGCTGCCAGCAGGGCTGCAAAGCACTGCCTGCCCCGTTTGGTAAAACTGTTCACATCACATCACCCCGTCTGCTTTTTCCATACAGCCTATGCAGACGGGCCTTGTTCTATGCAGTCAAGCCTGCTCCTCCGGCTCTCCGGAAGCTTTCCCTGCCGGGGCAGGGGTTTCCTCCGCGCTTGCAGCTTCTTCCTCTTTCTTTTTGAACAGGGAGGTAAGCTGGTCGATCACCTGGGGCACCTTTTCCAGCGCCCTGTCCACAGGGCTGAAATAAGGTTCGATTTGCAGCACCCGCACATTCCCGTTGGAGATGGACAAAAAAGCCACCGGGCTTACGGTTATCCCCGCGCCGCCGCCCCCGGCAAAAAGCCCTGCGCCGGGCTGGGCCTTGGAGGGCAGATCGGAGCCGCCGGAAGCGAAGCCGTAGCTAATGCGGGAGATAGGGATAATCACTGTGCCGTCCGGGGTGGTGACGGGCTTGCCAATCACCGTGTCCGCGTCCACCATTTCCTTGATTTTGTCCATGGTTACGCCCATCAGCCGGTTTACCTGGTTGTCACTCATATGCATACATTCCTTTCAAGTGGTTTTCTTATCAGCTTTTACACTGCGGGGTTTGCTTTTGGATTTAGGCCCTGCCCGCAGCTTGCGCAGCAGGGGAATGGCGCTCCACAAAACCTTCAGAGCCATATGCAGGGCAAAGATGGGCCGCAGGGAAAGGCAGGCGGAAAAGTCCACCCGGTTTTCAGCGGCGCTGTAATCCAGATCCACTGTAACGCCTTTCTTTTTGCAGGGCATCAGGGAAAACAGCAGGCCGCAGGCCCCGTAAACCCCGGCGCTTAGCTGCCCGTAGCGCACAGCGGCGTCTGCCGCGTCATAAGACCCGGCAAGGCACAGGTACAAATCAAACTGCCTGAGCTTCAGATGGGAAAGAAGCCTGCCTGTGGCCCGGGACGCCGCCCCGATGAAATCTGCCAGGGCCTGCAAAAACCCCCAGAAGCCCTCCCGCTTCAGGGCCTGCTTCAGCCTGCCCGGGCCTTCCTTTTTTGCAGGGGGCGTTTTTTCTTCCTCCTGCGGCTTTTCCGTTTCCTCCTCCCCCTCCAGGGGGATGGGGATACGCAGCGGCCCATACCCTATCACCAGCAGGAAGGCTTCCCGGAAGGCCAGCTCCACCCGCACCGGGATAAGCAGCAGCAAAAGCAGCACCAGCAGGATACTCCCTAGGATATAAAGCGCCAGCAAGTGACTCCCCCCTTCCCATTCAGATCTTACAGCGATAGCTGCACC
The DNA here is from genome assembly GCF_009936035.1 of Neglectibacter sp. X58. GTDB lineage: Bacteria > Bacillota > Clostridia > Oscillospirales > Acutalibacteraceae > Acutalibacter. Next base: position 156,272 of record NZ_QWEO01000003.1, read on the forward strand.
GGATCAGGCTCCTCCTCAGCTTCCTCCTGTTCCTCCCCGCTGCCGGGCGGGGGCAGCTCGTCTATGGAGGAAAGCTGGAAGCACCGCAAAAAATTTTCCGTGGTGCCGTACAGCAGGGGCCTGCCGGGAAGCTCCAGCCTTCCCCGCTCCTCCAAAAGCCCTTTTTGCACCAGACTTCCCAGCACACCGGAGCAGTCCACCCCCCGCACCTGCTCCACAAAGGCTTTCGTCACAGGCTGGTTGTAGGCCACCACTGCCAGCACCTCCAGGGCGGCCTGGGAAAGGGGCGTGTTCCGCTTTAAGTCCAGCACCCCCCGCACCGGCTCGATAAAAGCCGGGTTGGTGGTAAACTGGGCGCTGTCCCCTAAAAACAGCAGGTGTATGCCGCTTTCCGGGGTATTATATTTTTTCTGCATCTGCTGCACAGCCTCTTCCACTACATAGGTGCGCACCCCTAGCACCTGGGCAATGCGCTCCAGGGCCACAGCTTCGCCCCCCGCAAAGAGGATGGCCTCAATTTTTCCAAATAATTCCGTTTCCTTCAGCTTTCTTCCCCTCCCTGCCTTTTCTCCCGCAAAAGCCGTACGGGGCTGTCCTCCCTGTCCCCTTCAATGCGGATGCGCCGGCTTTTCACCAGCTCCAGCACCGCCAAAAACAGGGCCACCCGCTCGCTTCTGTCCCTCTTCCCGGCAAAAAGCCCCTGGAAGGTAACGTGCTGCCCCTTCCACAGGCGACGCAGGATGAACACAGCCTGGCTTGCCACTGACACAATCTTCCGGGAAACCAGCGCCGAAAAGCTTTCAGGCTTAGGGGGCAGCAGGCTCCTGCCTTTGCCCCAGGCCGCCTGCAAAGCCTGCAGCAGTTCCCGGGGCTGGTGGATTCGTTTATAAAGGTTGTCTGCCGGAAGGGGCATGGGGGCGCGCACCAGGCTGTCAAAGCTGGCCTGTTCCCCCAGCCGCTGGGCCGCAGCCTTGCACTGCTGGTATTCCAGCAACTGTCCCGTAAGTTCCAGGCGGGGATCCTCCTCTTCTTCCCGCTTGGGCAGCAGGGAGACGGTTTTGATATGCACCAGCCTTGCCGCCATCTCTAAAAACTCGCTGGCAATATCCAGGTTTTCCTCCCGCATCAGCTCAATCTGCTCCATATACTGCTCCAGAAGCTCGGCGATGGGGATATCGTAAATATCTATTTTGTTTTTGGAGATAAGGGCCAGGAGCAAATCCAGGGGGCCTTCAAACACCTCCAGCTTATATTGCAGCTTGTCCATTTTACTTGCCATCCAGGGTACAGGATACGCGCGAAAAAGAGTGAAATACCTGCTTTTCGTACCCGGCACCGTTCCTTTTTTCCTTAATTTTTCACGTTACAGGCCAAAAAGCCCAAAGGGCAGCCCCGCAACGCGGAATATCACATTGGCTACCGCCTGCTGGGCCATGGAAAAAGGCCCGGAAAGCTTGCCGGATACCAGCAGGATCATAAGGATGAAAGAAAGGGCCTGCTGGTTCTTATAAAAAGCGGCAAGGGCGCGATCGCTTAAAAACATGCCCACAATGCGGGAGCCGTCTAAAGGCGGGACAGGCACCAGGTTAAAGACCGCCAGGGAGATATTTACCACCACGTAGTAATAGAGGACTTGGAAAATAAAATACGTGGCGGCGTTAAACCCATGGCGGGCAGACCCCGCCGCCATGCCTGTGGCAAGGAAAGCCCCTAAAAGCGCTGCCAGCAGGTTGGAAAGAGGGCCTGCCAGGGCTGTAAGGGCCATGCCTCTTTTGGGGGTTTTGAAATACCGGGGGTTTACGGGAACGGGCTTGGCCCAGCCAAAGCCTACCAGCAGGATGGCCAAGGCCCCTAAAGGATCCAGGCTTTTAAAAGGGTTCAGGGTAAGCCGCCCCGCGTTTTTCGCTGTGGGATCCCCCAGCTTGCAAGCCACCCAGCCATGGGCGAACTCGTGCAGGGGCAGCACGCACAGCACCACAAACCCTACGGAAAGCACCTGGGCCAGAGCCTGCCCCCAGTCCACGCCCCGGCCGTCGGAAAGGCTTTGTATCACATTTATCAGCATTCTGCAGTTCTCCTTTTTCTCTTTGCAGGATTTTCCTGCCCCTCTATTATAATACGGTTTTGAAAAAGCCGCAAGGGGAGAATCACAGGGAATGCCTGTTCCAAAGAATTTAGGCATTCCCTTTATCGCATATTTTCCTCTCTAAACGCAAAAGGCTTGACAAAAAATGGCAGGCATGTTATCGTTTTTATTGATAAAACAAGTATATCATAATGAGGAAAGGGCTCTTTCCTCATTTAGTGGGATATCCCACTAAAAAATTTTTTCGAGGTGAGAGAGCTATGCAGGAAAAAAAGGCCTATCTTGAATGTATGCGGATACTTGCCTGCTTCCTGGTGTTTGTCAACCACACCAACAGTTCCATTTTCCTGGACACCTCCCCTTCCCCCACCTGGTTCCTTTCCGTAGCGTATTTCTTTGCCAGCAAGACGGCAGTTCCCCTGTTCCTGCTGGTTTCCGGCGCTTTGCTGCTGGAAAAAAGCGACACTCCGGAAAAATCCGCGCAAAGGCTTCTGCGCACAGGGCTGGTGCTTTTTGTTTTCTCCACAGGATACTATTTCTTTTATGCCTGGCGCAAGGGCACTCCCCTGGGCCTGCGGGACTTTCTGGGAAAACTGCTGCATGGCAATATCACCAACGCCTTTTGGTATCTGTATCTTTACCTTGCCATTCTTTGCACACTGCCGGCTTTGCAGTGTATGGCAAAAGCACTGGACAGGCGCGTCCTGCAATGGATCCTGGTTTTGTCTGTAGGGGTGTTGGGTGCTGTGCCTGTAGCACAGATCTTCCTTCCGGAGTTTTATCTCTCTCCCCGCTTCTCTCAAGGGCTGTTCAGCCCGTTTTTGGGCATGGTGCTGTGGGGCTATGCCATAGAGCGGTATATGCCTGTTACAAAGGCCAGGGCAGGCATTGCCGGAGCCTTGTTTTTGCTGCTCACTGCCCTGCAAACAATTGCCACCTATAAGCTCTTTCAACAAAACCCCCAAAACTATCTGGTTTTGGACAACGCAACCTACCTGCCCATTTCCGCCTCGGCAGCTTGCCTGTATATCATCATAAAATACGCATACACCCAGTTTCCCCTGCCGGAAAAAGTACAAAAAAGCGTTTGGGGCCTTGGCAGGCTCACCTTCGGCTGCTATCTGCTGGGAGACGCCGCTATAAACCTGACAAAGCCCCTTTTTACCTTTCTCAAAAAATACTTGCACCCCCTGCCCGCCGTATTCCTCTGGGAACTGGTATTGTTTGCTTCCTGCGCCGCAGTGGTGTTCCTGTGGAAATGGTGCTGGGCGCAAAGGCGCACAAAGCGCGCGCTGGGAGGCAGAAAGAAGGCCCCGTAAAAGCATGGGGCCTTCTTTCTATGTCTAAAACGCAAGGTTATGGGAATTACTCCGCCTGCCTGAGATACTCCAGAATCTCCGCCGCGTTGGTGTCCGGCTTCACCTTGGGCATCACTTTTTCAATGTTGCCATTTTCGTCAATGACAAAGGTGGAGCGCACCACGCCCATGCTCACCTTGCCATAGTTTTTCTTCTCCTGCCACACGCCATAGGCCTGGATGGCGGCAAGCTCCGGGTCAGAGAGCAGGATAAAGGGCAAGTCATTTTTCGCGGCAAACTTCTGGTGGGATGCCACAGAGTCCTTGCTGATGCCAATGACCACAGCGTTCATTTTTTGAAAGTCCTCATAAGCCGCCCCAAAGGCACAGGCCTGACGGGTGCAGCCGGGAGTGTTGTCCCGGGGATAAAAATACAGCACTACCTTTTGGCCCGCAAAACCGGACAGGGAAACCATATTGCCGTCCTTATCGGGCAGCGTAAATTCCGGGGCTTTCATTCCAGTTTCCAGCATTTCAGCGTCCTCCTTCAATAAACACAAATTGATTTTCTGTTGATAATCCTGCCTCAAAGCGATATCCCAAGTCGGAAAAGGCCTGAAGTTGTTCCCGCTTTTCTATGCGGTTTTCTGCCAGCCACCGCACCATCTGCCCCCGGGCCATTTTACATCTGGTGCCCTTTTCCAAAACTTTTCCATCCTTCCGCTGGCCGAACACACAGGTGAGCACATCCACCGCGGAAGGCAGATGGGGCAGCACAGCCCGGCTGTACTCCTTTGAAGCCAGGTTCACTATAAAATCCGTCTCCGCCGCCAGCGCTTCCGCCAGCCTGCCGCCCCAAAAGGCATAGAGGTTCCTGAACCCCTCCAACGGCAGCCTGGCCTGCATTTCCAGCCGATACGGCGTTACACCGTCAAAAGGGCGCAGAACGCCGTAAAATCCGGATAAAATCCGCACATGCTCCTGCAAATATGCCAGTTGTTCTGCTTCCATCACGCCAGGGGCCATATATTGGTACTGGATGCCTTCATAAGACAAAACCGCAGGGGTAAGCCCCTGCCGCAAATCCATATGGCGCAGGCGCCCCACATTTAATTTGGCAATGGCATCATTGCACTTCCAAAGCTTTTGCAGTTCCCCGGGAGGCATAGCCCGCATCGCCTTTAAAATCTGCCCGGCCTGGGGCAGGAACCGGGGCAGGCCCGACACAGGGAAGCTGTCTGTGTCCATGTTCATCTTCTTTGCGGGGGAAATGATTACGCGCATAGGGATCACCTGCTTTCTCCATTCCCTGTCCGTCCCCTGCCGCAGAAAAGGCCTGGTTGTCCGCCAGGCCCCTTTTCCGTTCTTATTTCTCTGCCAGCCCTTCCAGGGTACGCCCGTCCTAAAGTTTCTTCGTTTATTTACTTTTGGACAACAGCGGAAAAAATATAACCGTTGCCGCCATCGCCTATCAAATACGTTATGCCATTAACAGTCTTGTTAAACCCGCCGCCAGAGATTCCCTGCGCCGCCATGGTTCTGGCTTCATCCTCTGAAAGGGATGGATCAAGCGTCCGGATAAAAGCAATAGACCCTGCAACGATCCCGGCTGCCCCAGTGGGGTTATTGTGCCCGACTATGATAGAAGCCTCCACAACCTTCCCTTTTTCCGCATTCAGATTCACTATACAGCCCCAGGGATCCTCTTTATCAAAAGATGGTTTATGGATAATATAATATTGTGTGGATCCGTCCTGGGTTTTCATCCCCATTTCCTTGTCCGTCACAATTTCAAAATCCGTTTCCAGCAGCTTTTGCGCCTTGCCAATAAACTTTGCTTCAGTATTGCCGCCCCCGGAGGTTATCCCGGCAATGCCCAGCAGCACAATGATAAGAACCGCCACAACGCCAAAAGCAACCAGTGTCTTTTTACTGAATTTTGCCTTTTTTATAGCAGCGGCGCCTTCCCCTGCCTGGGCGGCGGCATACACCCGCTGGGCCTGCTCTGCCGTTTCCGCCACTGCCTCGCTGACGGCCTGCTGGGCCTCCTGCACAGCGGCTCCGGCGGCAGCTTTAGCCTTTTGGGCGGTTTCACTGTTCAAGGCCTCCTGGGCTTTCTGGGCAGCGGCTCCCGCCACCTCCCTGGCCTTTTCCTTAGCTTTCTGGGCCGCTTCGCTGCTCCAGGCCTCCTGGGCTTTCTGGGCAGCGCTTTCCGCCATCTCCCTTGCCTTTTCTTTCGCCTTCTGGGCTGTCTCGCTGCCCATAGCCTCTTGGGCCTTTTGGCTCATTTTCGATAAAAAGTCCTGCTTCTCTTCCACAATTCTCCACTCCTGCTTCCGGATAAATTAAGCTTTGGCTTTCCGTTTCCCCAGCCTTATTTCTCCACCAATTCCTTTAGGGTGGTGGCAAGGCCAGCCAGCCCCTGGACATTGGAGGGGATGATGATTTTGGTTGCTTTGCCGTCCGCCGCCTTGCCGAAAGCTTCCAGGCTCTTGAGGGCAATCACCTGCTCGCTGGGGGCGGCTTCATTCATCAGCTTGATGGCGTCTGCCAAAGCGCGCTGCACGGAAAGAATGGCCTCGGCCTCGCCTTGGGCCTCCCGGATTTTTGTCTCCTTCACAGCTTCGGCCCGCAGCACGGCAGACTCCTTCTGTCCCTCCGCAATGAGGATGGCGCTGCGCTTCTCGCCCTCCGCGTCCAGAATCTTCGCCCGGCGCTCCCGCTCTGCTTTCATCTGCTTCTCCATGGAATCCTGGATTTCCGCAGGCGGGATGATGTTTTTCAGCTCCACCCGGTTGACCTTAATGCCCCAGGCGTCAGTGGCCTCGTCCAGAATTACCCGGATTTTCGAGTTTATCACATCCCGGGAGGTAAGGGTGTGATCCAGCTCCATGTCGCCGATAATGTTGCGCAGGGTGGTAGCGCTCAGATTCTCAATGGCGGACAGGGGGCTTTCCACGCCATAGGCATACAGCTTGGGATCGGTAATCTGGAAATACACCACCGTGTCAATCTGCATGGTGACATTGTCTTTGGTGATAACCGGCTGGGGCGGGAAGTCGATAACCTGCTCCTTCAGGCTCACCTTTTTGGCAACGCGGTCTAAAAAGGGGATTTTAAAGTGCAGGCCCGTCCCCCAGGAAGCGTGAAACGCGCCCAGCCGCTCCACTACATAGGCGTGGGCCTGGGGCACAACTTTGATGTTGGAAATAATGACAGCCAGCACGAAAACAGCCAGCACAATCCAGCCTAAAGAACCAGCGAGCTGTTCCAGATAAATCAAACCTTCCATAAAAATGCTCCTCTCCAAATCGTGTTTATTCCTTGGGGGCAACGATAAGCTTCACGCCCTCAATGCGCTCCACCGTCACCTGCTCCCCAGCAGGGATTTTTTCCTGCGGCCGCGCGCTGCGGGCAGCCCAGCTATTGCCCAGCACAGACACGCGCCCTTGGGCAAGCAGGTTGTCAATGTCTTCGGTGACAACCCCCTGGGCGCCCAGCACCCGGTCGGCATTGGTGCCCACAGGCTCCGGCTTTTGCAGGCGCTTTGCCAAAGGCCGGGTGAAAACCAGCGCCAGGCAGGACAGTGCCAAAAACAGCGCTATTTGCAGCCACACAGCCCCTCCTGCCAACGCGCAGATAAGGGCAGCCAGGCCCCCGGGCACGAACCAAATGGATACCAGCGCCGGCACAGCAGCCTCCACCACTGCCGCCACGATGGTTATCCCAAGCCATATACCTGTCATCATACCGAACCCCCTTCTTTTGCGGCAAAAATTTTTCAGTTAAATTATACAACAGTTTTAGGGGAATTGCAAGCCTTGCCGCTTGTACATCCGAATATTCTATGATATAATAACCGCAAAGCGGTTATTATATTTGATTAAAATTGCCCCGCCCGGTTCTTCCCTTTGGTCAGACGGGCGATGGGCATATATCAACGCGCTTCGCGCTTATGATATAATGTCCCCAGAGAAGAAAGGACAGAAAAGCCGCTGGGAACCGGGATTCACTTCTTAGCCTCATCTGCCGAGCGGCGGGAACTCCAGGGTTGCTTTATGCATGATTGTGATAGTATTAAAGGATATTTCGATATCTTCCGCTCTTTTTCTGTGATAGTATTATAAAAACAAAAAACGCCTTTACAGCCCGGGGATTGTTTGAAAACAAGAAAAAGGGCTGAATTTTTGAGACAGAACATAGCGGTTTCAAGGCGGAAGCCGCATGTTTTGGACAAAAGGACGGCGTTTGCGATTTTTCAAACAAGCCCTAAATTTGCTTTTTAAGGAGATGTCTGCAATGGAAACCATATTTGATTTAATCCGCGCAGGAAAGATGGAGCTGCCCGAAACGCCCTCTCTGGTGGTGGACGGCGGGATTATGCGGGATAATATTGCCCGGATGCAGGAGGGCGTTTCCGCCTGCGGGTGCGCCCTGCGCCCCCACATCAAAACCCACAAAATCCCTTATTTCACAAATTTACAGCTACAGGCCGGGGCTAAGGGCATTACCTGCGCCAAGGTCAGCGAAGCCGAAGTGATGGTGGACGGCGGCGCCCAGGACATCTTTATTGCTTACCCCATGGTGGGGGATTTCCGGGTGAAGCGGGCTTTGGCGCTGCAAAAGCGTATGCGCCGGCTGATTCTGGCAGTGGACAGCCTGGAAGGGGCCAGGGCTTTAGATGACGCTGCCAAAGCCGCAGGGGTTTCCTGCGAAGTGCGCCTGGAGGTGGACACAGGAGCGGCCCGCACAGGCGCTTTGCGGGAAAAGTGCGTGGAACTGGGAACGGAAATCAACAAGCTGGGGAATCTGCGTCTGACAGGCATTTACACTTTCAAAAGCCTAATATTGGAAGGCGCCCCCACAGAGGACGCCCAGGCTGCTGCCCTGGAGGAGGCCCGGCTGATGGACGAAACCGCCAAAGCCCTGCGGGCCGCCGGGGTGGACATCCAGGATGTCAGCATCGGCTCCACGCCCACAGGCTTGCTGGCTGCCCGGACAGGCCTTGCCACAGAGGTGCGTCCCGGCACCTATATTTTCAACGACTGGATGGTGATGAAGGAGGGCTGCGCCCAGTTCTCCCAAATTGCAGTGCGCCTATACTGCACAGTGGTAAGCACGCCCCGTCCGGATTTAGCCGTAATTGACGGCGGGGTAAAAACCTTTCCCATGGACGCGCCTGTAGGCGTGCCGCCTTACTATTATCCCGGCTATGCCGTAATTTTAAACAAGGAGGGCAAGCCCCAGGAAAACCTTACCCTGCGCCGCATGAGCGAGGAGCACGGCATTGTCACTGCGGCAGACGGGGAAACCGGCCTGCGGGTGGGGCAGCTTCTGGAGCTTATCCCCGTCCATGTGTGCCCGGCTGTGAACCTGCAAAACAAGCTGTTCCTGTACGAGCGGGGCCAGCTTACCAGCCTGCCTGTGGCGGCCCGGGGCATGTTGGTGTAACGGTATGCTGCATATTAAAAACGCGCTGATTTGCGACGGCACAGGCAAAGAGCCTTATCCGGGAGAAGTGCTGGTAGACGGGAACAAAATTGCCGCTGTTGGCCCCGCCTCTTTCGGGGAGCTGGACGCGGAAATCTGGGATGCCCAGGGGGAACTTATCACCCCCGGCTTTATAGACGCCCACCGCCACTGCGACCTGGCCGCCCTGTACGACTCAGATTTTGGCGAAATTGAACTGGCCCAGGGCATTACCACCGCCGTTATGGGCAACTGCGGCCTGGCCCCTGCCCCCTGCGCCCCGCGATACCGGGAGGATTTATACGATTTCCTGGAGCCATGCCTGGGCAAGGCCCCAAGAGAAAGCTTTTTCCCCCTTGTGTCTGACTTTATGGAAGCCCTTGCCGCCAAAAAGCATTCCCTGAACCTGGGAGTGTTGGCAGCCACCGGGGCGGTCACCACAGCGGCAAAGGGTTTTGGGAACGTGCCCTTTGACGGGGAATCTCAAAAAAAGGCGGAAGGCTATATCCGGGACGCCATGGAAGCCGGCGCTTTCGGGCTTTCCTGCGGCATTATGTACACGCCGGAGTGCTACAGCACCTGCGAAGATTTCGCTTTCATGGCCCGCATTGCTGGAGAATATGGCGGGTATCTCACCGCCCACATCCGGGGAGAGGGCAACACCTTGACGGAATCGGTGGAGGAAGTGCTGGAAATCGGCAGGCAAGCCGGGACAGGAGTGAACATCAGCCACTTTAAGGTGACGGGCCTGAAAAACCATGGCGCTGGCATTGAGCGTGCCATTTCCGCCCTGGAAAAGGCACGCTCTGCCGGGCAGGACGCCACCGCCGACTGCTACCCCTATACAGGCGGCTCCACCACCATCCTCTCCCTCCTCCCTCCCACTGTGCTTGCAGCGGCTGGCCCGGATGTATGCGGCTTTTTAGGCGCCCGGGAAGGGGAAGCGCTTTTGGCCGGCGAAATTCAGAAGGAGTTTCCCGGCTGGGACAATATGGTTTCCTCCATCGGCTGGGAGCGCATTATCATAAGCTCTGCGGCAAACCCGGCATGGCAAAGCCTTGCGGGAAAAAGCTTTACGGAAGCCGCCCGGGAAACAGGACTTTCAGAAAGCGGGCTTTTCTGCCACCTGTGCAGCGAAAACCAGGGCAAGGCAGGAATTATTGTTATGAGCATGGCCCAGGCAGACGTGGACAGGGTGCTCTGCCTGCCGTATGTTTCCCTGATTTCCGACTCCCTCTACGGCGGGGGCGGCATGCCACATCCCCGGCTGTACGGCTCCTTCCCCAAGTTCCTGCGGGAATACGTCCAGGAGAAAAAGCTGCTCTCCACAGGGGAAGCCATCCGGAAAATGACCTCCCTCCCCGCCAGGCGGCTGGGGCTTCGGGACAGGGGCCTGCTGGCCCCCGGCATGGCGGCGGACATCCTGCAGTTTGACCCGGCAAGGTTTACAGACCGGGCCACCTGGGAGAACCCCAAACAACTGGCCTCTGGCTTGACAAAAATACTGGTAAACGGCTGCGAACCCGCTTCTGGCGCTGGAAAGGTGCTGCGGCGGGAAAACTGACAAACAGAAAGGAAGATTGACAATGAGCAGGATTGAAGAAAAATTACGGGAAATGGGCCTTACCCTGCCCGAGCCTCCCGCAAAGGGCGGCATGTACGCTCCAGCAAAGCGCTTTGGGGGCAGCCTGGTATATATTTCCGGCTGCGGGCCTTCCACAGATGGCAGCGCCATCACGGGAAAGCTGGGAGAAGATGTAACCACAGAGCAGGGCTATGCCTACGCCCGGGGCTGTATGCTCAACGTGCTGGCTGTGCTGAAGCGGGAGATTGGCGACCTGGACAAGGTGAAAAGCGCGGTGAAGGTTACCTGCTTTGTAGCCTCTGCCCCGGATTTTTACGAGCAGCCCCAGGTGGCAAACGGCGGCACCCAGCTTCTGGTGGATCTCTTCGGGCAGGAAGCCGGCGCGCCCAGCCGTTCCGCCATCGGCGTGAGCGTGCTGCCCGGCAACATGCCTGTGGAGACAGAAGCGCTGTTTGAAGTGGAATAAACCGGTTTACAGAAAAGCCCGTCTTTTCCCGCTGCGTATGGGAAAGGGCGGGCTTTTTTGCGGTGCCGCCCTGCTTAGGGATTTTCCCCAGGCTACGTTTTAGTAAATCTGCCTGCAAAAAGGGGCTGATTTACGTGACTATCCACACATTTTTCTGGGAGCCGCATAAATTTTTCTGAAATATTGTCCTCATGGACTTGCAATTTCAAAGAAAACGCAGTATACTTTATAAAGTTTATAAAAACGTGCTGGGGTGTGCAGGCCAATGAAAGCAAAGGAACTAGCGAAAAAGCTGGGGGTTTCCCCTGCTACCATCTCTCTTGTGCTCAATAACAAGCCGGGCATCAGCGATTCCCTGCGCCACTCCCTGCTGGAAAAAATCCAGGAGCTGGGTTGCGAAAGCATGTGCTGTGAAGGGTGCCTGCCCTCCTCCGGCCGGCAGGATGAGCCTGCCCAGCCAGCAAACCATTCCCGGCAGGTGATAGCCTACTTAATTTACACCAGCAGCGATGAGGCCGACGACCGCTTCGCCTTTTATCCGGCAGTGCTGGAAGGCGCGGAGATGGAAGCCCGGGAGAACGGGTATAACCTGATGGTGCTGCACATGAGCTGCCAGGGAAACGCCAACCTGCGCCGCCTGCTGCAAAACGGCGGAGAGGCCATGGGGGCCATTGTGCAGATAAGCAACGTGGACGAACACGCGCTGAATGATATCAGAAGCCTGGACATTCCCTGCGTCCTGGTGGATTCTTACAGGCCGGATGTGCGGGTGAGCAGCGTTTCCATCAACAACGAGCAGGGTGTTTTCAGCGCGGTGCGATATTTAAAGGAAAAAGGGCACCAGGAAATTGGCTATGTATACAGCGGCTGGGATCATGACAGCCAGCGGGAGCGCCGCCGGTGTTTCCATCAGGCTCTTTTGGAATATGGCCTGCCGGACAACAGGAGCTACTATTTCCAGGCTGGCGCCAGCGAGGACATTTACGATCCCGACAGGCTGGAAAACCTGCTGAAATCTGCGCCCAAGCTGCCCACTGCCTTTCTGGCGGAAAATGACCGCCAAGCCTGGCGCACTATTAAGGCCCTGGAGCGCTGCGGTTACCGGGTGCCGCAAGACATCTCTGTTATTGGCTTTGACAACCGCTCCATCTGCACCATGGTTGAACCCAATATCACCAGCATTAAGAATTACCGCCACCTGATGGGGCGGGAGTGCGTACTGATGCTGCAAAACCTGCACCGCCTGAAAAAGCAAGGTTTTAAGAATCCCTGCCTGAAGCTGGAACTTCCCACAGAGCTGGTGGAACGGGACAGCGTGCGGGATCTGACCAAGAAATAAAGCCCCTAAAGAGTTTATAAATTCTTTTGCGCTCTATCTGGTATACTATTATATAGAGAGATAGCCGCTCCCCTGCATAGGCAGGGGGGTTTTTTATTGCCCGGCAGATTCCCAGCGGGTTTGCCGCCTGGATAACCCCTCCCTATCCTGGGATTCCCCGGTATCCCAATGCCATTTCATAAATGCACTGTGCTAAATTGCTGAAAACTGCTGGTGTAAAGTGAAATTTTTGGGTTTATAAACTTTTCTAAATTTTTTCAAAAATTCTTTATAAAAACCCTTGACATCTTTATAAATCTGGTTTATAATAAGCACGTAAGCTAAAGAGAACACAGACGAGTTGAAGAAAGACAATTAAGAAAGGGGTAGTACTCATGAGCAAGAAAGTAGAAACTGGTTACACTTCCAAGATGATGAACAAAGCGGCGCATGACAAGAGAAAAGCTGCCCGCAAAGCATCCCAGATGGCGGCAGATTTCGATCGTGCTGCAAGGGCTATGGCCAACCGTGATGTCTGTTATGTGAATGTGTATGGTATCGCTGCTCCCGTATGCCGGCTGTAAAATCCGGCAGGAAAAAGAGACGGGCTTGATTTGAGAAGAGAGGTAATGTTTTATGAATAACTATAGCGAAAAGAAATTGCAGAACTTTGTAAAGACCCAGAAGGAAAAGAGAGAGCTGCGGCTGTTAAGCCGCCGGGCCAGCGCTTTTGAACGCTTCGCCGGGGAGTTTGCCGACACCCATGTTTCTTACCAGAACATCAACGGCTTCATCCTTCCCCTGCTCACCGCCTGAAAACCCAAACACAACAAACAACTTTGCACAGTAAAGGAGAAATATACTATGAATAAGCTTTTTAACTCCAAGAATGTATCCAACAGCCAGGTTTACAAGGAAGAGCGCGCCCAGCAGAAGCTGAGCCGCCGGGCCAGTGCTTTCGAGCGCTTTGCCGGGGAGTTTGCCGACACCCATGTCTCCTACCAGAACATCAACGGCTTTATCCTTCCCCTCCAGACAGCCTAAACTACTTTTAGCTTACAAGATTACAATCTACTTTAAAGGAGAGTTTACAATGAATAAGAAGGCAGAATCTGTATATACTTCCCGCATTATCAACCAGAATGCCCATCAGGCCCGCAAGGCCGCTCGTATGGCCCGGCGTCAGGCCCGTGCCCTGCAGAATTACGCCGTTGCCGCTGCCAACGCAGATGTGTTCTACGTAAGCGTAAATGGCATCAGCGCTCCCGTCTGCCGCTAAATTTGAGTACAAGTAATTTCAACAATACATCCTCATCAAAAGCAGAAAAGCCACGGTTTACCGTGGTTTTTTTGCTTTTTCCCCACAGGCCGCTGGAATGTATGTGCAAATTTTTCACAATGGCCCCATCTGGGAGAAATATCGGGAACAGAACCCCTGTTCATTCACGCTGTTTCCTTGCTTTTTTCCGAAAAGAAAGCTATACTATATATACATAATTTTTCAATAATGTTCAAATACGTTCTACCATAAAGGAGGTTATCCTATGAAAGGTCAAAAATTTTTTCCCTGCTGCTGGCCCTGTGCCTGGTTGTATCCCTTGGCGCCTGCAATCAGAAATCGGAGCAGGACAAAAAGTTCGACGAGCTGACCCGGAAGGACAGCTCCGCTGCTGACATTTTCCCTGAAAGCGCCCTGGAGAGCGAGGCTTCCAGTGCTCCTGGAGAAAGCAGCGATGCCGCCCCCACCCCGGAGCCTACGCCTTATGTAGACCCGGAAGGGCTTACGGGGGAACTGACGGTGCTGGGGCCTGCCGACACGTCAGACGGAATTGCGAAAACCGCTGTAGAGTATCTGGCAGAGGAATTTATGAAGCTGCACCCAGGCGTGAAAATCAACGTGGAATTTATCTCCAGCATATTTGATGACATGCCCCGCGCCCAGCGTCGGGAACAGGCCCGAAGCCGCATTTTGGCGGAACTGGGCAGCGGTGAGGCGGATTACCTTCTGTATTCCCCCATTGAGGAGCTGAACATTTACGGCCTTTCCCAAAGCGGGATGCTTCTGGACTTACGGCCCTACTTTGAAAATGATCCCAGCATCAACCCTGACGACTACTACACCCAAGTGCTGGACGCCATGTCTGTGGACGGCAAGTATACGGTTATGCCCTTCAGCTTCGGCTTTGAGGGGATGATGCTCAACCGCCCCCTGATGGAGGAAATGAAGGTGGACTTGGACAGTATCCAGGCCATCGACTATAAGATGCTTTTGGACTGGTATGAGCAGGCCAAGGCCATTGACCCGGAGGCCCAGGCAACCTTTGGCGCTTTGACCCAGGAGTACCTGTTTACCTATGAGGCCCCGGCCTATGTGGATCTGGAGAACAAGGCCACGTCTTTCAATTCCCCGAAATTTATTGAATTTTTAACCCGTACCGGGGCCTTGGAAGAGCCGGACAAGGAGGCCCTGGGCCACTACCAGTTCCTCGGCGAGGATATTCTTACGGTGGAGTGGTTTATGGAGAAGAAATTCAGCGGCGAGGAATTAGACCGGGAGTTTATAAACGAGTATTGGCAGCAGTTCTATGACAACGCCCATCAGGCTGTGGCAGCCCCTACCGGCATTGCGGCCCAAGAGCTGGGGCTGGTCAGCGGGCTGATGAAAAACCTGGCGGGGCCATATCCTGCCGTAAGCACCAAGGGCCAGCTTGGCGTATATACTACGGAGGATTTTGCCATTCCCGCAACCATGAAAAACCCGGACTTGGCCTGGAAATTTATCTCCTACTGCATCAGCGAACGGGAGGACATGCAGTTGAAGGCGG
The DNA here is from genome assembly GCF_009936035.1 of Neglectibacter sp. X58. Taxonomy (GTDB): domain Bacteria; phylum Bacillota; class Clostridia; order Oscillospirales; family Acutalibacteraceae; genus Acutalibacter. Next base: position 171,318 of record NZ_QWEO01000003.1, read on the forward strand.
GCCGGGCTTACTACACGGCACGGCTTCCCATCAACAAGAAAAATTTTGCCAAACAGATGGAATTCTGCCGCACCAGCAGCATGATGTACCAAACCGCATCTTACTATTTAGAGGATTTCCACCAAAAAAATCTGGACGCGGATCTTGCCGTCAAAAAGCTGGATGAATTTCTTTCCATGCCCCTGGTGAATGGCAAAACCCATGTGATCGACATGAGCGAATACCTCACCGAATTTTACGACAGCAAGCTGACTACTCCTGAGCAGTGCGCCGAAAAAATCCAAGGGCGGATGGACATCTGGCTGCATGAGTAATGATTTCAGAACCTGAAAGGAGACTTCGCTATGAAATGCAAAAAACTGTTAGCCATTCTGTTAGCCCTGTGCCTTATCCTGTCCCTCACGTCCTGCGGACGGAAATCGGAGCAGGACAAAAAGTTTGACGAGCTGACAAAAAGCAGCGCCGCCCCGGAGTCCCAGCCCGAAAGCAGCGAAACAAGTGAGCCTGCAAGCAAACCGGAATCCGCCCCGGCAGGGTCCCTAAGCGGAGAGCTTACCGTCTCCTCCTGGGCGCGTATCGAAAGCCCTTCCCAGTTGGAGATTATGGCGGAAGAATTTATGGATTTAAACCCAGACGTCACCATTACAGTTGACTATGCGGAAACCAATATCAGCGCTATCCCGGATGTGAACCAGAGCCGGGACAGCTACTGCGCCCAGGTGCGGGCAGAGCTGGTCAGCGGCGAGGCGGACTATATCCTCTACTCCCCTCCCGGCAAGCTGAACCTGTATGACATCTCCAAAAGCGGGGTGCTTCTGGATCTGCGGCCCTATTTTGACAGCGATCCTACCATCAACCCCGACGAATACTTCACCCAGGTGCTGGACGCTGTTTCTGTAGACGGAAAGCTTACCTCCATGCCTTTCTCCTTCTACTTTGACGGCATGTACCTGAACCGGAAAGCCATGGAAAGCATAAACGTGGACACGTCAGGCATCACCACGCTGAACAGCGACATGCTCCTGGACTGGTACGAGCAGGCCAGGGCCGCAAACCCGGAAATCAAGCTGCTTTTCGGAGAGCAGGGCAAGGATTTCCTCTTTGACGATGAGAAGTTTGCCTATATCGACGTGGACGGCCGCACTGCCAGCTTCCAGTCCCCGGAATTTATCTCCTTCCTGGAGCGCACCAACGCCCTGGACGACGCGGAGCCTAACTTGGACAAGATGGCAAACAGATATGCCCAAAACGCCTATTTAGCCTATGAACTGCTGCGCTGCCAGGCTTCCGGGGAAGAACCCAGCCTGGATGAAAGCCAGGATCCATATGCCTATCAATTTGTTACAGGCGGGCGCGCTGCCTTAGCCTGCGTCACCAACATGAATATATTTGCCTTGACAGATATCGGCTTTGATATGGAACACCTGGCAGGGCCTTATCCTGTAACAGATACCCAGGGGCGGCTGGCAGTCAGTTCCATTGACGATTTTGCCGTACCCTCCAGCATGAAAAACCCGGACTTGGCCTGGGCCTTTATCTCCTATTGCCTGGGGGAACGGGAATCAACCATCCTTACCAGCGAGCAATCCTTTGGCAGCCTGCTCTATTCCCAGAATGCCCCGCTGAACAAAAAGAACTTTGCCCTGCTGGCAGAGGAATTTTCCACTGTGCCCGGCACAATCGGATATGAGCAGTTGGTGGGTAAAACCGGCAAGGAGATTGACGGAGAGGCGCTGGCCCAGAAGATGGATGAATACCTTTCCATGGGGCTTGTAAACCGGAAGCTGTATTCCCCGGACGTGCAGGAATATCTGGATGAGTTTTATAACAGCGGCCTCACCACCGCCGAACAGTGCGCAGAGAAAATACAGAGCCGGGTGGACATCTGGCTGCATGAGTAATGATTTCAGAACCTGAAAGGAGATTTCGCTATGAAATGCAAAAAACTTTTAGCCATTCTGTTAGCCCTGTGCCTTATCCTGTCCCTCACGTCCTGCAACCAGAAATCGGAGCAGGACAAAAAGTTTGACGAGCTGACAAAAAGCAGCGCCGCCCCGGGTTCCCAGATGGAGAGCAGCGCTTCCGAACCTGTGCCAGAGGATACAGATATCAGCGGCACCCTGACTCTGAAAACTCCGGATGAATTTTACTGGAGCAGGTGGGTGAAGCACTTCAACAAAAAGTATCCCAATGTGACCGTAGAACTTGTAGGCACAGGCACAGACAGGGGAACTTATGCCCAGCAGACCATCGTAGAGTTGATGGGTGGCGAGGCCCCAGCAGACCTGGTGGACATGAACTATCTGCCCTATTTTAACTGCGTGGAGGCGGGTGTATTTGAAAACCTGCTGGCCTGGATAGATAACGACCCCGCTGTAAAAAAGGATGAACTGTACACCAATGTGCTGGACGCAGTGACGTATAAGGACAGCGCCGCTGGCCTGCCCTTGGCTTTTCTTGTAAACGGGATGCGGCTGAACAAGGCTATGCTCGCAGCCGCAAGCCTGGAGGAGGCTCCCGGAACCGCCAGCTTCCCGGAAATGATAGAGTGGTATAACAGGGCCAAGGACGCTGGAGCCGCAGCAAAAGACAGCTATTTTGTAGGAGCCACCTATAATCCCTATACCTGCTTCCACACAGAGCTTCAGCGCTATTTGAAGGAAAAAGAGGAAACTGCCAGCTTTGACGATCCTGCCTTTACAGAACTGCTTCGCACTATGAAAACTGTAAGCTGGAACAATCTGCTGGATTTTGACACGGAATATGCGGGCTTTTCCAACTTGGAGTTATCAAGCAGGCTGTTTATGAACGACCAGGTCGCGGAAATACTAGGGGCAGACCAGCGCCCGCTGTATGAGGGCACGGATACCGCTACCCCTGCCATTCAATTGGCCGCCTCAGACGGCACAATCCCCTTCGGGGCAGTGGTGGGGCCAGTAGGCATCCCTGTGGCAAGCGAAAACAAGGAACTTGCCTGGCGGTTTATCCGGTTCTTCCTAAGCGAAATGGAACTGGAGGGGCAAAAGCCCTATGAAGGGGATTATTTCGGCCCCACCCCGCTGAACCGCCGCAATGCCCTGGAGCTGGCCAAGGGCATGTTCCCGGACGATGAAAAGGCTGTGGAAGCAGCCGATGCCTGGGCCAGCCGGGTAAATGCCATCAGCCTGCTGACAAACAACGAAGTACTTTTGCAGGATATCAATAAAATTTTCAACGAGTATTTCCAAAATGACTTGACCTCCGCCGAAGAATGTGCTAAAAAAATACAGGACAGGGCAGAGATGTTCCTGTTAGAGTAAAAAGAGGGAGACTTTTTTATGGAGAAAAAAACAATCGTAGTGGGGGTGACAGGCGGCATTGCCTGCTATAAGGCGGCGGCGCTGTGCTCCAAGCTTACCCAGCGGGGATATAATGTGGAGGTGGTGCTCACCAAGAACGCCACAGAATTTATCGGCCCCCACACCTTTGAATCCCTGACCCACAACCGGGCCATGGTGGATACCTTTGACCGGAATTTCCAAAGCCATGTGGAGCATGTGGCTCTGGCAGACAAGGCAGACCTGCTGCTTGTGGCTCCCGCCACCGCAAACATCATCGCCAAGGCGGCCCATGGCATTGCGGACGATATGCTCTCCACCACCATTCTGGCCTGCGACTGCCCCAAGCTTATGGCCCCAGCCATGAACACCCGCATGTACGAAAATCCTGTGACCCAGGATAATCTCAGCGCCCTGCGCCGCTATGGCTGGGAGGTAATAGAGCCTGCCACAGGGCACCTGGCCTGCGGCGCCACAGGCAAAGGGAAAATGCCCGAGCCGGAGGATCTGCTGGAGGCGGTGGATCACGCGGTGCGGTATGAAAAAGATTTAACAGGGCTGCGGATTCTGGTGACAGCCGGCCCTACCCGGGAACGGCTTGACCCGGTGCGGTTCATTTCAAACCATTCCACCGGAAAAATGGGCTATGCCGTAGCCCGGGCCGCCGCCCACAGGGGAGCGCAGGTCACGCTAATTTCCGGGCCTGTCAGCCTGAAAAAGCCCGCCTATGTGGAAACGGTTGACGTGGAAAGCGCCCTGGATATGTTCCAGGCTGTGCAGAGCCAGGCGGAAGAGCATGATATTATCATCAAGACAGCGGCTGTGGCGGATTACCGGCCTGCGCAGGTAAGCGGAGAGAAGATCAAAAAGAAGGAGGGCGATTTAAGCCTGCCTTTAGAGCGCACGGACGACATCCTGGGCTGGCTGGGCCAGCACCGGAAGCCAAGACAATTTTTGTGCGGGTTCAGCATGGAGACGGAAAACCTGGTGGAAAACAGCCGTCAAAAGCTTTCCAAAAAAGGCCTTCAGATGATCTGCGCTAACAGCCTGCGCCAGGAAGGGGCTGGCTTTGGCGGGGAGACAAACGTGCTCACCCTTATCACCCTTTCCGGGGAGGAAACCCTGCCCCTTATGAGCAAGGAGGAGGCGGCCCACCGGGTGCTGGACGCCATCCTCCGGGAGCGGAAGCCCACCTGACCCAGGATTTAAATCTGCCCCAAAACAGAGCCTCCTGCTCAGAAAGCGGGCGGCTCTTTTTTATCTGCGCGGCAAAGTTTTCCCCCGCTACGCTGCTAAAGCAGCAGAGTATCTGCAACTTTCAAAATACACTTTTGCACCAATCTGCTCTTTTTACGAAGAAGAGCTTTCTGCATGTCAAAAAAATGAATTTTGGGATGTGGAAAAAATTATTTTATGAAATTCGCACAAAGATGTTGAAAATCTTGCAGGTATATGCTATAATGTGTTCAATGAAGCAGGGAATTTATTCCCCGCAAAATAGTAAAAACCAGAAAAGCGCCCCTAAAAAACAGGAGGCGCAGCGATAGAGAAAGGGAGGTTTGGTTATGTATAACTTTGTAGAACAATCTGTTTGCATCCCCAAAAGCGAATTTCCCATGCTCCACCGGCATCCGGGCCGTTTGGTTGTACAGGCCGGACTTCAGCCAGTGGCTTTCCTTCAGGAGGATGTGGCTGTTTTAGAGCGTCCCCAGTCCCTCCTGCAATCCTTTTTTGCCAGCAAGAAGCGGGGCTGACTCCCCCCTTCTGTCAGCTCCGGCCCCTGTCCTTTTGGGCAGGGGCTTTTATTACTGTCTGTGCTCGGCATAGAAACCAGCCCGGCAAGGCGGAAAGTCTGTTTTCACCTTGCCGGGCTGGTTATAGTTAACGCAGTTCAAAAGAAGCAGAATATCTCTTTTGAACCAGGTGGCGCAGCCACCCGGCTTGAAAATCGTATATACCGATTTTCAAGTTCGTTTACTATAGGGCTTGTTTGTCAGCGAAACACGGGCTGAAGCTGCCTGCCCTCCAGGGCGGCGTGGATTGTTTCCTTCAGCAGGGAAAAATCCGCCACCAGGGAAAAAGGTTTTTTCTCCGGATCATCCTGCTTCATAGGCACGAAATAGATATTTTTTGTGTTCAGCAGCCGGGCCGCATTCTGCCCGGAAGCCCCCAGGGCGTCGTTGCTGGCAAGGCACAGCACCACCGGCAGGCCAATGCGCAAAGCAGACTTCACCGCCATAGTCACCGGGGTATCCGTAATGCCCAAGGCCAGCTTTGACAAGGTGTTCCCTGTGCAGGGGCACACTGCCATCACGTCCACCAGCCCTTTCGGGCCGATAGGCTCGGCCTCCGGTATGGTATGCAGAACCTTTCTGCCGCATATGCTTTCCGCTTTGTCTATAAAATCCTGGGCCTTGCCGAAACGGGTGTCTGTCTCATAGGTATTCCGGCTCATTATGGGCAGCAGGTTATACTGCTCCCGCAGGCCCTCCATTTGCTCAACAGCCTTTGATAATGTGCAAAAGGAACCGCACATGGCAAACCCTACGGTTTTCATCTTGTAAAACCAGCATCCTTTCTCCTAATTCTCTGTCTCCTCCAGCATATTGTAAACCGTCTCTTTAATCAGCTCTCCAGCGCTTTTAGGCGACATGCGCCCAGGCAGGGACGGTTCCTGCTGCACCCGCAGGCCCAGCCGCCCGGCGGCTTCCAGGTCAATGCCTCCGGGCAGAGAGGCAAGCTCCAGCAGCAGGCAGTCCGGAGACTGTCTGGAAAGCGCCGCTGCCCCCAGCACTACACGGGGGACGGTGTTGAAGATAAGGTCATACCCCCCGCCAATTTCCCCATACTGTACCGGGCTGCATCCCAGCGCCTGTATGGAGGTAAAATCCCAGGCCTTCCTGGCGGCGCAGTCCACCTGGGCGCCCAGTCCCCTTAAAGCAAGGCACAGGGCCTTGCCAATACGCCCAAAGCCTGTGACAAGGCACCGCGCCCCATTGATAGAGCCTGGGTGGCCTGCTATAGCCGCCCCAATAGCGCCCTCGGCGGTAAGCACCGCGTTGCCTATCAAAAGTTCTTCCCGCTGGTAATAGTCCCGCAAAGATACGCGGCTCCAGCCCTCCGCGCTGGCAGCCAGCTTCCCTGTCATGCCTCCCAGCACCTGCTTGCCGCAAAACCTGGCGGCAAATTCCTCGTCCAGTGTTATGCCCTCGGTCGATAGGGGCATGTTCAGCGTCTCCCCTTCCCGGGTGGCAGGCAAGGGCAGCAGAATGACGTCCGCCCGCCTGCATAATTGCTCAGAATCTACCGGCTCCGGCGGCTTCTCCCCCTGGGCCTTTTCCAAGCCGCTTGTTAGCACAGGGAACCCGTCGGCCGCAATGGATTGTGCCAGATATACCTGGCGCATGTCGCCGCCCAGCACCCCAAAGGTATGGTGAAAATTTTTCTTTTGTCTGCTCATTAAGGCTCATACCCTTCACACCTGAATCCCGCCCATATACAAACAGGCCGGGCACTCCCATACTATGACATGCCCCTGGTTTTGGTGCAAAAACAAAAGCGCCTGCCTAAGGCGGGCGCTTTTTGCTGCTTTTTCTATTTTTTAGAAACCCTTTCGTCTGCCAATATGGAAACTCAGCAGGTTGCGCCGCCCTTCAAATGCTTCTGGGCGGAAAGGTTTTCCTCCTTGCGGGAGAGAAGTTCGTCAGAGAGAAGCTGCTCCTGGACGTTCTCAAAGCCCAGGCGGGCAATGGTGTCCGCAAAGCGCTCCCCAGTAATGCCCTGCTCCCGGAAGAGCAGGATGGCCTTTTCAATCACGTCCAGAACCTCTTCCCTGTCGGTAAACACCTTGTCCAGATACCGCCCGTGGGCAAACTTCTTGCCCCAGCGCCCGCCGATATACACCCGGTAGCCTGGCACAAAGCTTTCCGCCGCCTTGAAGGGGCACTTGCCCACACAGCGGCCGCAATGGTTGCAGGCGTCGCCAATAACCACCTTGCCGTCCGCAACCACAGGCACATGGATAGGGCAGGCACGCTCAACCTGGCAGACCTTGCAGCCCCGGCACTTGCTGAGGTCAATTTCCGGCACCTTCTGGCCAATAACCCCCAGGTCGTTAAGGTCAGGCTTCACGCAGTTGTTGGGGCAACCTCCCACAGCAATTTTAAACTTGTGGGGCAGCTTCACCCCTGCATACCCGTGGAAGAACCGCTCGTGGATCTCCTCTGACAGGGCAAAGGTGTCAATGAGTCCATACTGGCAGGTGGTGCCCTTGCAGGAAACCACAGGCCGCACCTTGCTGCCGGTGCCGCCGGTTTCCAGGCCCGCCGCCATCAGCTCCTCCCGCAGAGGCTCAATGTTGTCAAAGGGCACATGCTGGATTTCAATGGTCAGCCGGGAGGTCATGGCGATTTCCCCGCTGCCGTATTTCTCGGCGGCCTCGGTGATGGCCCGCATCTCCTCCGCCGTAATCTTGCCATTGCGGGTGATAACCCGGCCGTTAAAGCAGTCGGGGGTGTTTTTGTCCCACAGGAAGCCCAAGGCCTTTACCCGGGTGACCTCCTCCGGGGGCACAGCGGCCCCAGCCGCTTTCACTCTCACCTTGTTAAAGGAGGTGGCACCCTCCAGCACCAGGGTGTTCTCATATCCCAGCGCCTTCAGGCGGTTCTGGAGGAAATAGGCCCGGCGGCCCTTGGCGCACACCAGAAGAAGCTTTTCATCCTTATCAATGCCCGGGATTGGCCCGGTGACAGTGGGCAGATCCACATATTTTGCCCCCCGGATAACAGGCTGCTGGTTGGTGTCGATAATGGTATACCCTTCGGCTGCCCCTGCGGCATACTCTGCCGGGGTCATGCTCTGGAGCACCCCGTCCAGCTTGTTTTCCAGCACGTATACTGCCTGGACAAAGGGATGGATGGCTGTGGAGAAGGGGGGCGCGTAAGCTAAATCCAGGTTTTCCAAATCGGAAAGCTTTGCCCCCATGGAGATGGCCAGCACCCCCAAATCGCAGATTTTGTCCACTGCCCCAGGCCCCAGCACCTGCAGGCCCAAAAGGGCGCGGGTATCCCGGTCTGCCAGCAGCTTGATGGCAAAGAAGGAGGAGTCGGGGTAATAATGGGCCTTGTCATCTGTGACAATGAGGGCTGTCTCCACTTTGTAGCCCGCGTCTTTAGCGGCCTGCTCCGTAAGCCCGGTTTTCGCAAGGTTCAGCCCGGGCAGCCTGCACACGGCAGTGCCCAGCACCCCGGCAAAGGACTTTTCCTCCCCGGCCAGGGCCTGGGCCAGGGTGCGGCCCTCCAGGTTGGCGGAGGAGCCCATGGGCGACCACTGGGTCCTGCCGGTCAGCCGGTTTTTCACCAGGGCGCAGTCCCCAGCGGCATAGATGTCCGGCAGGCTGGTGCGCAGCTTTTCGTCCACCACCACAGCGCCCTTCTGCATCTCAATGCCTGTGCCCTCTAAAAAGGCTGTGTTGGGCCGCACGCCCACAGAGAAAACCACCGCGCCGCAGGGCAGGCTGCCGCCGGAGGTCTGCACAGCCTCTGCCCGCTCCTGCCCGGAAATCCCCTGGGCCTTTGTCCCGGTGAGCACCCGCACGCCGTTTTGCTGCAAATGGCGCTTCACATACCCTGCCATTTCCGGATCCAGCACCCCGGGCAGGATCTGGGACGCCGCCTCCACCACTGTGGGGGCCACGCCCTTTTGCAGCAGGTTTTCCGCCATTTCCAGGCCGATAAACCCGCCGCCTGCCACCACGGCTTTCTTCACATTGTTTTCCTCCAGGTATTCCCGGATGGCCACCGCGTCCCCAGGCGTGCGCACCTGGAACACCCCGGGCAGCTCCGCGCCCTCCACAGGGAGCCTTACCGGGGACGCGCCCACCGCAATTACCAAAGCGTCATACCCATAGGTTTCCGTCTCCCCTGTGGCAAGGTTTTTGGCCTCCACCCGCTTTTCCTCCGGCAGGATTTTCACAGCCTCCCGCAGGGTTTTCACCTCCACCCCGGTGAGGGCGGAGAAGCGCTGGGGGGTGTTGACAATCAGCTCCCCCTTGTCCTGGATAGCCCCGCCCACATAATAAGGCAGGCCGCACCCGGCATAGGAGATGTCCCCGCTTTTAGACAGAAGGGTAACCTCTGCCTCCCGGTTTTCCCGCTTAAACTTGGCGGCGGTTTTTGTCCCGGCGGCAACCCCGCCGATAATCAGCAATTTCATATTTCGCGTTCCTTTCCAGCCGTACTGAAACGGCGAATTTGCAGAGAGGTTTTATGGCAAGCGCACCTGAAAACCGGTAAAGCCCGGTTTCCGCCTCTTTTGAACCGCTTTGCTTTAGGCAATACCGCTTAAGACGGAAGCAGGGGATTGTGCGGTGCTGCCTTTATATATACAAATAGAGTATACCCCATTCCGCCTGTGAAGTCAACGCGCGCCGCAGATTTTTCCCGTTTCAGAACAAAGCCATCCTGGGAGAAAAAGCGGATCCTGTCAAAAAAAGAGGCCTCCAAAAGGAAGCCTCAAACGCTTTTTAAAAACCCGCCAGATAATACCGGGGATCTGTGCGCACGCCGTTTGCATACACCTCAAAATGCAGGTGGTTGCCAAAGGACTGCCCTGTGCTGCCCACATAGCCAATGGTCTGTCCCGCCTCCACATACTGCCCCGGGTACACTGCCAAGGAACTGCAGTGGGCATACCGGGTGGAAAAGCTGGAATTATGCCAGATAAGCACATTGTTGCCCCAGGACCAATGGTACTCCGCAGAAAGCACCTGCCCGGACTGGGCCGCCACAATAGGGGTGCCGTATCCCGCGCCGATATCCATGCCGTTATGCGGCCCGTTAAAATACATGTCCCCATAGTTTCCGGTGATGCTGCCATAGCCCACCCCCGGCAGGGGCCACATGGGGGCAAAGTCCCCCCGCAGGTTTACGGTGCTGCCGCCAGGGTTCGGGGACACGCTGCCCCCCTGGGCAGCCGCCAATGCCTCGGCTTCCTTCCGGCGGCGCTCTTCCTCGTTGCGCTCCTCAATCAGCCGCTGCAGCTCTGCCTCCAGGGCCGCGTCCTCTTCCTCGTTCTGGGCGATAACGTCCTGGGTCATCACCTGGCGCTCCTCCAGGTCGGCAATCAGGGTGTTGTTCTCTTCATAAAGGCCCTCCAGCTCCTCCTGGGCCGCCTCCAGCTCCCGCTTCACCCGGGCTTCTTCCTCCCGCATGTCCTGCAGGGCTTCCCTGTCCTGCTGGGTCTTTTGGAGGTACTCCTCAATTTTTTCCACTAGCTGCTGGTCATGCTTTGTCACAGCGGAAAGCATTTCCGACTTCATGGAAAAATCAGAAAAGCTGTCAGAGCTTAACAGGATTTCCAAAGTGCCCACAGAGCCGGACATGTACAGCGCCCGCACCCGCTGGGAGAAGGTGGTAAGGGTTTCTTCATATTCCTGCCGGGAAAGCTCCAGCTTTTTCTCCATGCCCGTAATTTCCCTGTCCATCACCTGAATGGACTCTCTGGACACGTCGATTTTCTTTTCCGTCAGCCCAATTTTCTCCTCCAAAGCCTGCTGGTACTCCAAAGCCTTTTCCTCGTCGGCCCGCAGGGATTCCAACTGCTGCTCCAGTTGTTCGTGCTCGGCGGCAAGCCTTTCCTGCTCGGCCTGCACCTCCTCAATGGTCTTGGCGGCGGCCCCAAAGGGGATTGCTGCCAGCAGGGCCAGCATAAAAGCCAGCGCCCTTGCGCCCCGGGAAATTTTTCTCATTTTCATTATGTATCAGTCCCTCCCTTTTCGTTTTCTCAGGCAGGCCAGTTGTCCCCTTTTGCCCGCGCCTCTTTTTCCAATGCCAGCCGCTTTTCCTCTGGCAGGAAAGCGGCCCTGGCCGCGTTTATGAGCAGGGCTTCCTTTTCCTCCCCTGTAAGCCCCAAAGCGGCAAGCTTTTTATATTCCTCCCGGAGGTTCACCCCGGAAACTGTCATGTTGTCTGTGTTCACCGTACAGCACAGGCCCTTTTGGAGATATTCCCGCAAGGGGAAGCTTTCCGGGGATTTTACAGCTTTTGTCTGCACGTTGCTGGTCAGGCACAGCTCCAGGGGAACCTGCCGGGCGGCAAGCTCCTGTAAAAGGGCACTGTCCTCCCCTGCCCGCACGCCATGGCCGATGCGGGCGGCCCCCATTTCCAGCGCCGCCCGGATGCTCTGGGGGCCTGCGGCCTCCCCGGCGTGGATGGTAAAGGGAAGCCCTAAAGAACGGGCACAGGCGAAAAGCTCCCGGTATTCTTCTGTGGGATACAGCCCCTCTGCCCCAGCCAGATCGCAGGCGCAAACGCCCTTGCCCAGAAGGGCGGCCGCCGTATCCAGGGTTTCCCGGTTTACAGGGTATGGGCCGCCCCGCATACAGCATAAAATAACCTGTACAGGCAGCGCCGCCTGGGCCGCGCCCCGGCATACAGCCTCTGCCGCCTGCCGCTGGGTAAGCCCCTTCCGGGTGTGAAGCTGGGGGGCAAAGCGGATTTCTCCATACAGCAGGCCCTGGCTGTAAAGCAGGCTGCACAGGGTAAAAGCAGCCTGCTCCAGGGCTTCCGCGTTTTGCAGCAGGGACAGGGGCAGGTCAAAGCACTGGAGATACTCGTCAAGGCTCTGGCAGTTTTCCGGGGCCTTCAGGGCCTTTTCCAGGTTTTCCGGCAAAGCCACGCCCTGGTTCCCGGCAAGTTCCCCTATGAAGGCCGCCGGCAGAGAGCCGTCCAGATGCAGGTGCAGATCAATCACAGCCCATCCCTCCTGTAAATTTCGTATTGTATATTTTAGCATAAAGGAAGGAAAAAGTCAAAACCCGCCGGGAATTTTTAGAAAAAAAGAGAAATGCCTGGAAATTCCCGAAAAACATTGACAAATGCGTTAGATGGTGCTAACTTATTAAACGGATAATAATAAATGCAAGGGGGTATATAGAGCATGACATTAGAGGAAGGAAGGCCGGGGGCCTTTTACAGGGTGGAGGGCACCGCGCTTCCCCTGGAGCTTACCCGGCGTTTGCAGGCTTTGGGCATGACCCGGGGCTGCCCGGTGCAGGTGCTGCGGAAAAAGCGGCGGGGAGCCATGATTATCAAAATACGGGGCAGCCGCTTTGCCTTGGGCAGGGCTGTTTCCACCCGCATTCTGGTGGAGGAGGGATGAGCATGGAACATAAAACGCATACGCTGGAGGAGGGAAAGCCCTCTGTTTCCATCGGCTTTGTGGGCAACCCCAACTGCGGCAAAACCACCCTTTTCAATGCCTACACCGGGGCCAACCTGAAGGTTGCCAACTGGCCCGGGGTGACTGTGGAGAAAAAAGAGGGGCGCTTCCGGCTTCACGATCACGAATACCGTCTGGTGGATCTGCCCGGGGCCTACAGCCTCACCTCTTACACCATGGAAGAGCAGGTTACCCGCCAGTATATTTTAAGCGACGAGGTAGACGTGCTCATCGACGTGGCAGACGCCTCTGCCCTGGAGCGCAACCTCTATCTCACCTTGCAGCTTATCGAGCTGGGCAAGCCCGTTATCCTGGCCCTGAACATGATGGACATTGTGGAGAAGCGTGGCATGGAGATTGACACCCACCGGCTGCCGGAAATGCTGGGCATCCCGGTCATCCCTGTGTCTGCCCGGCGGAAAACGGGCCTGGACATCCTCATGCACGCCGCCGCCCACCACAAGGATGCGGAAGAATCCATGCCCCTCATCCACCACCATGGCAGCCAGCCCTCAAGCACCAGCGCCACCCGTCACCCCCACCAGCACCATAAGGAATTCGCCATGGTGTACAGCGACGAGATAGAGGATAAAATCGACCAGGTGATGGAGCAGCTTCTGAAGCAGTATCCCTCCCTGCAGAACCTGCGCTGGCACGCCATCAAGCTGCTGGAAAAGGATCCGGAAATCACAAAGGCCTTTCCCCTCTCCGATCCGGCCCTTATCAGCCGCAGCTATGAGCAGGACATTATCAACGAGAAATATGCCTTTATCAAAGAGGTTATCGACGAAGTGCTGGTGAATAAGGACAAAAAAGCCGCTGTCACCGACAAGGCCGATTCCCTTATGACCCACCCGGTATGGGGCCTGCCCATTTTCCTGCTGATTATGGCCCTGGTGTTCTTCTTCACCTTCACGGTGGGCGACTGGCTGAAAGGCTATTTTGAGATGGGCCTGGAGGCCTTCTCCGGCGGGGCCGCCTCTTTGCTTACCTATCTCCAGGTAACCCCGCCCCTTATTTCCCTCTTGGTAGACGGCATCATCGCCGGGGTGGGAGGCATTTTAACCTTCCTGCCAAACATTGTCATCCTGTTTTTGGCCCTGGCCTTTTTGGAGGACAGCGGCTATATGGCAAGGGTGGCCTATGTGATGGACGGCATTATGGGGAGGCTGGGGCTTTCCGGTCGGTCCTTTATCCCCATGATTCTGGGCTTTGGCTGCACAGTGCCTGCCATCATGGCCTCCCGGGCCTTGGAAAACCGGCGTGACCGCTTTAAAACCATGCTCATCACGCCTTTTATGTCCTGCAGCGCCCGCCTGCCCATTTACGTGCTGTTCTCCCAGTTGTTTTTCGGGAAATTTGCCATGCTGGCAGCCTACTCCATGTATGTGCTGGGGCTTCTGGTGGCTGTGCTGTGCGCCCTTATCATCCACCTGTTCGACCGCAAGGCAAAGGACGACACCCGCCTTACCGGGGGCAGCAGTCTGCTCATAGAGCTGCCGGAGTATAAGGCCCCCAGCGCCCACACCATCTTCATCTATGTGTGGGAAAAGGTAAAGGACTATCTCACCAAGGCGGGCACCACCATTTTCATCGCCTCCATCCTCATGTGGTTTCTCTTGAATTTCGGCCCCCAGGGCTATTCTCTGGACATGTCCCAAACCTTTGGCTCCCAGATAGGCCAGTGGATTGTGCCCTTCTTCGCCCCCATTGGCTTAGGGTTCTGGCAGATTGTGGTGGCGCTCATTGCGGGCATCTCTGCAAAAGAAGTGGTGGTATCCTCCTGCGCGGTGCTGTTCAGCGTGGGAAACGCCACCACTGCCGCAGGCATGGCAGAGCTTACCCAGGCCCTCAGCGCCATCGGCTTCGGCCCCTTAAATGCTTATGCCCTCATGACCTTCTCCCTGCTGTATGTGCCCTGTGCCGCCACTTTGGCCACCATTAAAAAGGAATCGGAAAGCTGGGCCTGGACAGGACTCACCGCCGCTTTCCAGATTGCCGTAGCCTGGGCTGTCACCTTTGTGGTGTACCATGTAGGAGCGCTGTTCCTGTAAGGGCTGGCCAGGATTTCCATGGTTTCGTAAAAATCACAAAGGTTACAAATTGTTTGCAAATCCTGGCTTTTTTGCAAGAAACCTTCCATTTTCCCTCTAATTCACAGTTTGTTCATCATTCTGCGTAGGAACTAAATCACCCCTGAAAACCAGTCCCTGGCAGCCAGCAGCTTTTGTTCCGCGCTTTCCAGGGGCTGGTTTGACAGTTTCCCTTTTATATGGCATACTTCCTTTCCTGCCAGAGCCTGTTCCCCAGGGGTGGCAAAAGGAAATGAATGATTCTTGGATATTACATATATAAAGGAAAACGGGAAAGATATAGCGGTTATTTCCAGCGATGTCCCGGTGATTACAGACGCGCAGTCCGCCCTGGATTTGGCCATGACGGTTAAATACGAGACGGGCGCTGCCAGGCTGGTGCTGGACAAGAGCCTTGTATGCGAGGATTTCTTTATCTGACGACCAGACGAATAGACGTAGAGGAAAACGCCGAGAAAAACAGGGAAAATGCCCGATTATCTGTCAAAACT
>NZ_QWEO01000044.1 GCF_009936035.1 Neglectibacter sp. X58
GAGATTTTCGCCAGTTTTCTCATCTTTAACTTTACCCAGGCGTCTATCTGGACTGTAGATACCGCTAAAAACACATCTATGCCGCGTACCGCCAAATGCGCCTGATACCAGCGCTCCGCCGTATCAGCGCAGTAAACCTTGCTGAACTGTCGGACGCCGAGGCTGAATACTTTGGACTGGATATGGAGCAGTACAAAGCTGCCACAGATGAAGATACCGATGACCACATGGCTCCATCCAGCACAGACGGCGATTATAGCCCTTCCAATCCTTGGGATGCACCTGGAATGAGTATATCAGATTTTCTATAGGTGTCCCGTTAGGGTAAACCCTAATGGAACTATGAAAAAGAGTTCCATTAGAGTTGGTTTTCGGGTTCTGGTACGTCCCAGACTGGAAGCCGACCCTAATGGGACTCTCACTTTTCTATGAGGGGGTTGAACATGAAGATCGGCTATATCAGGGTCAGCACACAGGAACAGAACACCATCCGGCAGGAAGTCTTGATGGAATCCTTGGATGTGGATGAGGTCTACATCGACCATATGAGTGGCAAGAACACCAACCGTCCAGAGCTGCAACGGATGATGGAGTACGTTCGCCGTGGGGATACCGTGATCGTGGAGAGTATCAGCCGCTTCGCCAGGAACACCCGTGACCTGTTGGAGCTGGTAGAGCGGTTGACTGCCAAAGGCGTTGAGTTTGTCAGCAAGAAAGAGGCTATTGACACCACTACTCCCACTGGAAAGTTCATGCTGACCATCTTCGGAGCCGTGGCAGAGCTGGAACGGGAGTACATCCTGCAACGTCAGCGAGAGGGTATTGCCATTGCCAAGGAACAGGGCCGATACATGGGGAGAAAGCCCACGCCAGCACCGGACTTTGATCGTGTGGTTGCACAATGGCGTAGTGGAGAGATCACAGCGGTTGAGGCCATGCGTACACTGAAAATGAGCAAGACTACCTTCTATCGGAGAGTGCAGCAAACTGCCAATAGCTTTGCACTGGGAAATCAGGTTAAGCCGTAGATGAACGTGAGGGACAAGGGATGGGGGCATACCCATCCTTTGTCCTTCACATTTATTTTTTGCAATCAACTCCTACAGGGATGTAAATCAAAACCTTAAAGGAGTTGAAGTCATGAGTAAATTCAAAATCAGCATTTTAAAGGCTTTCAAAGACAAGCTAATCGAGGCAGAAATGGAATCTATGGTTGACTCAGCAAGAACTTCTTGGACTGGCTTCAAATCTGTCTCAGGTCAGATCTGGGCAAAAGGTTTTCAAGGAAGTTCTTGGCTCAAATACATATTTTGAATGGGAAAAGCAGATTGACAACTGGGATTACTACTTTTACTACATCAAAGGGAAAGGTTCCAGACCATGTACCTGCTTCTGTCCATACCGTAATACCTGTCAACACGGGACAAACATCTTGTCAACTGTAAATCCCAAGTATCATCAAATTGAAAGAATTGATAACTGGGGTGTTCCCTTAGTTGATGTAGATGAAGCGTGGGAAGATTTCAGTGAGAAGTTCCGGGAAGCGGTAGCATCTGATGAACCAGGCTGGCATGTCATTAAAAGTCAAACCGCCCTCGGCAAGACCCAAGCATTGCTGGAATTTCTCAGGGATACCCCGCTCAGAGTATTGATTGCTGTTCCAACTAACAATCTGAAACGTGAGGTCTGCGAGCGAGCTAAGAAGATGGAGATAGAGGTAGTCACATCACCTTCATTGCATGAAATAAAGGACAACATTCCTGATGTTGTCTGGGATGAAATACAGGCTCTATACGATGTAGGCAAGTCGCCGATGCCTCGGATAGAGAAGGCGATTGCTGAGGATGATGTGGAGTGTGCAAAGGTATTCAAGAGATACAAACGTGAGCTTTCAGAATTCATTAACTCCGAGAGTCACGCTATCACTACGCATCGCCGCCTGACCAATATGGATGTAAGTAAGTACGATCTCGTCATAGTGGATGAAGATATTATCTACAGCACCGTCATTCCTAGCAGAGAGACAGTCTCTCTGTTAATGCTGAAGAAAGTGCGAAAGAAGTTAGCCGCCAGCGACCCGCTGGCAGCTAAGATCAGGAGAATTCTAAAGAAGGTCAAAGATTCAGAGTTCTTTACTTTAGATGAAATTGACTGGCGCAGAGAATATGCCGATATAAAGATGGCCGTCAATATACCGGCACTATGCTCTGCTGCATACTTCTGTTACCGTGCCGCTTCAAAGCAGGAGAACGACTTGACAGAGGATAGCATCACCTTTATCAAACCTGTTAAGTTTTATGCTAATAAGTATATTATGCTCTCAGCCACAGCAGATGAAACCATTTGTAATCTCTATTTCAATGAAGAGAATGTACGGTTCTATAACTGCAAAGAGGCCGCAAACACAGGGAATCTCAATCAATGCGGGGACAAGTCTATGGGCCGCAGCTCGATTCGCAAAGATCCATCCATCATCAAGCGTATCAAGCGGTGGACAAAGTTCGATTACACGATTTCTTTCAAGGAGTTCCATAAGCACTATGAGGGTGATCTGCATTTCGGCAACTGCGCGGGATGTGATATGCTAAAGGGTCAAAACATTGATGTTATAGGAACGCCGCATCAGCCAGAGTGGATATATAAGCTGTTTGCCTACTCGCTGGGATATGATGTCGATGATGATTTGAAGCCTGGCACTGTCGTTGTCCATAACGGGTTCCGGTTCCGATTCATGACATACGCTGATGAAACACTGAGAGCAATCCAGTTCTATATGATTGAATCCGAGCTGGAGCAAGCTGTAGGTAGGGCTAGATTGTTACGCTGTGATTGTACTGTCAATCTGTTCTCTGACTTTCCTCTAAAACAGGCTGAGCTAAAGGAATCCAAGTACGATACCGATGAAAACGATGAAGACTCAGAATCAACTTAGCTCCTACCTCCCTCTATAAATCACGTCATGTTAGATATGGTTAAGCTATAATACATCACTGGAAAACAGTGGCAGCGGTATACCACCACATACCACCGTTTGTACCGTATAGAAATAGTAATCGCCCGCAACTGTTCTGTAAGAAATATTTACAGAGGAGGCAAATTATAATGAACATAAATCAAGTATTTGAGCTGTCAATGCTGCTTGATGCAGATCACTTTCAAAAACTCATTGCCCGCAAGCGCAGTTGTTTGAAGGAGCTTGATGATGAATACCTTGACACATCCCTGACCGCAAAGAGCATCACCGTGATCTATCGGGACAGCAGATACAAAAAGAGGGTGCGACTGCTCGTCAATTCATCGTTAGTTACGGATGCCTCGTCCGACACGGACAAGATGCTTCGCAAGCTGGACAAACGTATCTCTGAATACTTCGACCACAAATATACGATGGATGACTTCACCCTGTCTGGCGTAACCCTTGCTGTGGACATCAATGTCGGCAGTCATGAAAAGGTATCAGACTACCTGAAAGTCATAAAGAGGGTTGGCAAGGTTAAAGGCTTTTCCTCCGTCAGCTATGATTGTTTTGATGAGAAGGTCAGCTTCTGTCTGAGCGGTAACAGCAACGACACGGATTTTCTTTTGTATGATTTGGAGAAAGCCACCATAGATCAACTACGGAATGCAGATGCAGGACGGAAGCAGCTACAATCAATGAGTGAACGGATCAAGGGTATCCTGCGGGCCGAGGTACGCCTGACAAAGCCAAAGGCCATCCGGAAATACGCAGATACAACCGATACATCCAGCCAGATTGTGGAGATGATGAAAAACAGCACCGATGCTTTCATGGATACGTTCGCACGGGTGGTTCCTTTTGGGGATTTCTACAAGATGGATGCCGCTGTCGAGATCGTCCGCAACGAAGTCAAGGACAGCATCATGCGGAGAAGGATGTTGGGGCTCTTGGCCCTGATCCCCGACAAGAAATCTCTGCACCTGGCTCAGAAAGCACTAAATTGCCGGGATGTGGAGAAGGTCATGATGGCCTTTATAAAGATCAATTTATCTCCTGTGACTATTAGTAAGCGGCACGATGTAAAGCACCTGGAAAACATCTATTCCTATTTCTTAAAATAATCATTGCCGTGAGGTTCAAATGCTGTTGACAAGCCTATCTTTTTGGTGTAAAGTAGACCCATCTTTTACAAACGGAGGGCATAAACATGGCCGGAAAGACAGCAGAGGAACGTATCGCGGTGATTGACGAGAAGATTGCTAAGAAGCAAGCAGAGATTGAAGCTCTGGAGGCTCAGAAACAAAAGCTTCTGCATCCCGTCAACATGAAAACGGTAATGGCAGCGGCGAAGGAAGCTGGGCTTACACCGGAAGAGATTGCAGAGAAGTTGGGATTAGAGGTCTAAAACAAGGAGTAATAGCGTGGGGCATCGTCGCCCCACGCTATTCTCACAATTATTTTCTCCATTCAAATTTTAATCTATAAGGAATAGTATTACAATCCAAAAATCAAGTTCTTCTTCTCTTGTGTTACCCCTCCTTTTTGGGGTGCTTTTTAAAATAATTTTTGAGGTAGTCTAAAAGTTCCATTTGAAAGCGCAATGGGAGATAGGAGAAGAGGAAGAAGAAGCCCCCTACAAGAAAGGATGGGCGCAATTATGGCAAAATGGAAAAACGGCATACCGGGATTTGCAGAATATGATGCTTATGAGTTGGCTCACAAAATTGAAGATTGTTATAAAAGACATAATGCTCCTGTTAAAATTCATAAAAGCGGTCCTATCCCTTTTTATGGGAACGGATATAAATTTGCAGTTAATTTGGAACAGAGCGAAGCAACCGTAGGAAAAATTGAGCGGCTAGTTGCCGATGTTCAATTTACATTGCACCTCCCTGCACTTAAAGCGATTAGAGAAAATGGTGTTCTTTATCTTGTTACATCTGGCAACGATGTAACCTTGAAAAATAATAATCTATTGCAGATTGTGAATAGCGAAAAATACAGATCAGCTTTTGAAAAAATGAAAATTGTGCACCCAGTTGGTATTAGTGAAAATGGAGAGGTAATGATTTGCGATCTGGAAGATTATCCTCATGCAATGGTAAGCGGGACAACGAAATCTGGCAAATCGACCGCATTAAAATGTCTGCTTGCAAGTTTACTAAAATATCCCCCTGATAAAATGAACTTTTTAATAGCTGATAGAGGTGTGGAATTAAATAGATTTCGTGGCTTACCACATCTCTCGGCTACAATTATACACACGCCTGAAGAATTGGCGTATGCACTTTTGCTTTTACATGATGAAATGGAGCGACGCAACAAGTTAATACAAGAGGATCAAAGGAATTTGTCTGTCCTCCCATATATTGTATGCATAGTCGATGAATTTCCGTGGTTTATTGATGCTATAAAGGGCAACAAACAGACTGAAAAAGTTGTAAAAGTAACCAATGATATTTTGCGTTTTGGAAGAAACACAAAGATTCATGTAGTTTTGTCAATTCACGATCCAAAGGACGATATTGCAATCATCGAAAAAAGCGATATTTCCGTCAGTTTGGTATTCCAGACTGCAAATGTCAGAAAGTCCATGAATGTTTTGGATGGTGCTGGTGCAGAAAAATTAAAAGGCAAGGGTGACATGAATTTTCGTCGTAACGGGGAAACGCATCACCTCCAGGGTGTTTATATAACGGATGAGGAAATTGATGGGCTAGTTCAATTTATTATTGAGCAGAGTGAATATGATAGTCAATTTCCGAGAGGTATATATGGATTTTCTATCTCTGATAAAGATATAGAAGCAAAAAGAGCAGAGATTGTTGAGTATATCTCAAATTTTTCAACAGAAATGGATGACAGCAATAAAGATGATGATAAAGATTTGAAATTCGTCAAAGTTGTCCTTTGGGTGCTGTCACAAACAAATGTATCCATTAACCGCATTCAGAAAGAATGCCACATTGCAAATAGCTATGCACAGGAGTTCTTTAATAAGCTACAATCCATTGGAATAATCGGTGACATCGCTGAAAAGGGCCGCCACAAAGTTACCCTCAAGTCAATTGGCGCGATACCGGATGAATTGAAAGATTTTTTATCTCGTCAAGGTATTACCGATGATGAGATTAGGGCGGCCATTGAAAAAAGAGAATCGACATGAGCAAATCACTCTTGGTTTCTCTATCAAATACAATTTAATTTGCACTATCTGTTCATTCTCAGCGAAGATGGAAATACATGAGTGCAGGAATCCTTTAGGTGTTCGCTGTAACTATGGCAATAATCTGATTGGCCGTATCAGCGTCTGTGTACTTCACCAGATAAGGGATAGTCAATGGGAAATTCTTCTTTTTTACCCCTGAGATGGTTCTAATGTCTGACCAATAGAAAGGTTTGCCTTGCCCTTTTAATCTCTGATATGCCCAAATGATCTTCCTGGCCCAGCTCTCAGGATATGGTTCTGTATACCTCTCGAAGATAGCTTTGCACCTCGGCATATTCTCTAACTGATGGCCCAGAAGATTCATCTCCCGGTATACGAGCCGTTCTGATACTCGTTCGGGCCTACCGTTCTCATTAGCTGTGCCATCATATACGCCTTGGACAACCTTCTCTAATATGGGCGCCATGTCTGTATCCAACTGAACCCAGTCTACCGGGGCGGCATCCTTCATGTAGTGGCTGTCCTGTTCCTGCTGAACCTGCTCCGGCGTCAGGGCAGGGGACGTTAATTTCTCTGGCTCCATGCCGAGGAAAAAGGCAATCTGACATACTACTGAAAAATCAGACCTGCTCCCCAGCAACACCTTCTGAATCTGGTACATACTCGCTATGTTATATAGCTCCATCTCTCTGTAGAACACATTCAGATCATCGGCAAGTTGCTTCGTGTATCTGCTCCTGCCTGATGGTTTCAAATACTTTGTCTGGCACATTCCATGATACAGAACGGAGCTGATAGGAGTATCATTCTCAAAGTCCATCGGTGCATCAAATATGGATTCCAAGTAGCTTGCAAACCGGATCATCCGAGGATCTTCCTCAAAGACAACCTTATCGCAGCCTATGCAATGTTCGGCGGGACAGAACGTGAAGCACTGTTCACTCTTAGCCGGAACACTGGATTCCACAAGCCTACACCTGTGCTTCGTACAGATGCCCATGTTTCGGATTTGATGCTTCCGATGCCAGTAGGTTTCACCGTATGTCTCCCTGTCCTCATTTACACATAGCGGGCAGAACCGCAAGTAGTGTTCCCCCTCAGACCGAGGGAGAACACAGAACAGGTGGTGTGCATCGCAGTTGTCATGCCCCAACCGATACAGGGCAGTCTTCTTTTGTTCCAACGGGATGAAGCGGGCATACTGGGGGTACATTGTATGTTCCAGCACCAGCTTGTCTAAGGGGTACATCTTTGCAATCTGCTCTATGGCCCCAGGATTGAGATTCCCGATAAACTCCTTGCTTGGATTGTCTGACCGCTTGCAATACAACTCCTGCATGGCTGATTTACTCGAAAAGAAACCAGAATGAACGTAACACCGACAGAACCAGCTATACACCAGTTCATCAGGATAGATGGCGGGAAAGTAGGAGATCATACCGCCACCTCCACCACTGGCAAATGATTCTTCAACAGCTCCACGATGTCAACGCCCTCGGATTTGGCCTGAGATACCAAACCTGCAATCGTAAACTCTCCATGATCTTCACCATCAGGAAGGCTCATACCCACAGTAGACACCTTCCGCTTGGTTTTGGAAGTCTGCTTCTTCTGCCGGGGCTGGATGAACCCATGTAGCAAAGATAGCCTTTGCTGATAGGCTTCGTTCAACGATTCCAGGTTTAGAACCTCTCTACCATTGAGAATGGCAATCTCCTGTGCATCGTGGATCAGGGACACCACCACCGATATGTTCCCGGAAGTATGTTCATAGAGCCACGTCATCACGGCATCGGTGATCTCCGTCCTCTGCTTCACATACTGGTAGGAATACAAGACTTCGCAGAACATCTTGAAGTCTTCTCCATACTCCATCACATCATACCGCAGGCCCAACGATCTCCGGGCAAGCTGCATAGCCTGTTCAAAGAACACAGCACTTTCAGGAGTACCTACCATACAGATTGAAATACCGCTGTTGTTGATAAGCTGAGTGAGCATCCCCACGAGACTCTTGCCATTCTTGCTGTTGCAGACATTCTGAATCTCATCCACCACCAGCAGCCCTATGTGGTTCAACGCCACCTGACTGACGCTGCCAATCAACATATCTGTGGTTGTCCTGGCCCGTAGCGCATTGGGATAATAGTTACCGCCGATTACTTCATCGACCTTCCGAAGTATCTCTAACAGCAACCCCTTTACCGAGGAATCAAAGGGACACTGGACGCAGATACAAGGGATAATCTTGGTGTGAGGATTCTCCACCTCAATAATTCGATTTTCTGTAATCAACGTGATTGCCCGACTGATAGCACTACTCTTACCGATGCCAGAGGCCCCTATGATCGTAAAGCTGTCGGAGCCACCCATGATACCGCTGTACTCTTGCTGCATGATGGCCTTGAAGTTCTGATTCTTCTGCTGGACTGCCAACTTCGTACCCTTCTTCTGGAGTGACCGCATCAAAGCAAGATAGAGCTTGCTATAGATTTCCAAGGACATCTGATTGGGAACATACACCCGGTAGAGGTCAGAGAGTGCCATGAGCCGCACCGGAGCATCAGCATCACAGATAGCAGAATCATACTCTGGCAACACTTCCAGGGCAGACAGCAACTCACTCCCAGACTTCATCGGTGGTAGAATACGGATAACATCAGACAGATTACTCATGGCTCATCCCCTCCTTCATGTAGTCCCGGTGGTTCTTGGTCTGCTCTCGTCTCCTGGTACTACGGATATTCTTCATGTGAACATCACCACGACCAGTACCACTACCCACAATGGCTTCTATATGCTGGGCAAGGTTGATCTGAGCCTGTAGATTGTCTCTGGCTGCACCTTTGGCAATGTCCCTCTGGCTGGTCTGTAGCTCCTGTACTGCTGTCAAATCCTTACCCTCAAATCTGGATTCGATGATGGAAAACTCGGTGTATGTACCATCCTCCAACACCCATACGGAGGTCACATTTTCTGGATTGTAGGCCACGGTTACATTACCGCCAGATAGATATTGTTCCGTATACCCCTCACAGTGATACCGCAGCTTGTTTACCTTCAATCCTGACCTGCTGAACTTACCCATAGTCCTCGGTAGCAATGTCAGCATCAACTCTATTTTCCCAATTCCAATGAGATTGGCCCCAATTTGGGATTTTCCCCAATTCCAGATTTGGGAAGCATAGGGCTTCACTTGGGCTGCTATCATGTTCTCAGTATAGGGGAAACTCTCAACAATTCGCTGAGAATTATAGTAGATGATACAGTGCAGCACGATCTTCTCAAAATCGGCCATGGTCAGACAGGCATCTTTCCGGTAGTCATGAGCACCACGCTCCTGATAGTCAGGCTCGATCACACCCTTGCCCTTCAAGTACTTCTTGTAACTGTCCTGTATCAGATCAAAGAACTTCTCCACCAGACCTTTCAACTCAGGTCTATAGGATGGAAGATTGACAACCTTAACACCCAGCTCTGCAATCTGCTCAAAGTTCCCTGATGTATACTCACTTCCCATATCGGTGACGAACATAGCTGGGAGCATATCACAGTCCCAGTCCTCTTTCTGGATGGAGATACCGAACTTTTCACACCAGCCAACCTTATCAGCAATGATGTTCAGCATTAGTCCTCGGAGACTGTAGACACCACCTTCCCACGAGAGAGAGTATCCACAACATAGGCCACTGTAGGCATCGACACAGGCCGTCAGAATCGGTCTACCTACCAGACTTCCAGTATCATTGACAAGGTAAATATCGCAGACAGTAGCATCCAGCATCCCCGTACCAACAGCAGGTGCAAACTCCTGTACCCCTTCACCAGTCAAGGGACGATTGTTCCTCTGGTAGTTCTTTAAGCCATCCCGGGAGATATAGAAATTCTGCATATTCTTGGTCTTGCGATAGAAGTACCGGAACTGGTAGTAGGACGGGTATTCCTCTGCCAGCACCCCCAGAGCATTACAATACTTCTCCTTGAGCATCATTGTGTAGGCCGTCATCAAGGATTGCTTCTTGGTGGTGTAGAAGAACTTATTCAACGCCCATCGCATATTCTTCTCGTCTTGGGTCAACGATCGGTCATCCTCCCTACGCCTGGGAGCAAGAGCAGTCACATCCATGTAGGCCAGATACAGACAGAGATAGCTTCTGATGGTCTGCTTCGACACCTCATGTTC
The DNA here is from genome assembly GCF_009936035.1 of Neglectibacter sp. X58. Classification (GTDB taxonomy): domain Bacteria; phylum Bacillota; class Clostridia; order Oscillospirales; family Acutalibacteraceae; genus Acutalibacter. The sequence continues at coordinate 10,312 of NZ_QWEO01000044.1, forward strand.
CTCAGCCGCAGAGCAGATCAGCCGGGAGCGCATCCGATCATCAGCTACAAAGGACAGGATAGGAGCAATCATTGTGTACCTCTCGTACATGACCTTCCTCTGGTCTGCATCCAGAGCATCAACATCAGAAGGAGTAACACCCGTAACCTCGAACAGTTCAACACTGGTACACTTGGAGCAGGATTCCAATTCCGTAGCATCTACCCACACAGGCATCGTCCTCTTGATGCAGTCAATGACAAGAACCCTGTCACCCTGTACTTCCAGTACCCGGATGATACTGTTACCAGACCGGAGCAGGTCATACTTCTTCATCAATGACCACCCCCCAATCCGTGACCCCATGCCGTAGCCAGTAGTCCCTCGAAGCATCCAGCAGCTTCACCGTCAGCGGCTTCATCAGGAACTTCCGATAGACACACTCCCTGACCATCAGATCACCGTCTGCCTTGGTGCATACAAAGTCAGAGGTATATTCCCCAACCTCCAATCCATCCAGCAGGACATTACACCTGATCTCAACAACCTCATCACTGGCTTGCAGCAGGTCAGCATAGGCATACTGGATAGCATCATATGTCCTACACACTTCAGCACACTTACCCAACACCCGCTTCTCACATCGACCCTTGAAGTTCTTCTTCCTCATGTTGGTAATCCTCCCCTGTGGGAACACTCTGCCCCAGTTCCCCAAAAGCAGTCCCCAAAAATGAAGTCAACTCAATTTGGAGGAATTGGGGCCTGTGCTTTTGGGATAGCTGACTTGCTCAAAGCCCCTGTTTGCAAGGCTTTCAAGCCTGTTGCCATTTACCCAAAAACACGATTTGGGAATATCACCATGTCGTAGGGCAATGTGATTTATCCTGTTTGGGGCAAAGTAATTTATTCTCCCGGCCCTTGGGCCGGACACCCCTACTCCATGGTGATATAGTACAGAACGTTCCTAAAATCCTTGTGTTAAACAGGGAAAGGATAGTCCGAAGGACAAAAAAGTGACCCCCATCCGAAGGATGGCAGGTCACTTTTTTCTATGGCGTAGGCTAAGTGTTAGTGCCCTACACGGGCTAAATCACATTGCCCTACGACAAAAGAAAGAGAACTCCTACCTACTTTTGATAGCCGCCTGTGCTGCTGCCAGACGGGCAATGGGCACACGGTAGGGAGAGCAGGAAACATAGGTAAGGCCTACGTTGTGGCAGAACTCAATAGTGGTGGGATCGCCGCCATGCTCGCCGCAGATGCCCAGGATGATATCCTTGCGCACAGCCTTGCCCTTTTCAGCAGCCAGCTTCACCAACTGCCCCACACCCTCCTGGTCGAGGCGGGCAAAGGGATCGTTCTCATAGATCTTATTCTCATAGTAAGAGGTCAGGAACTTGCCAGCGTCGTCACGGCTGAAGCCGAAAGTCATCTGGGTCAGGTCATTGGTGCCAAAGCTGAAGAACTCGGCTTCCTCTGCGATCTTATCGGCCGTGAGGGCCGCGCGGGGGATCTCGATCATGGTGCCAACCTTGTACTTCATGTCAACGCCAGCCTCAGCAATGATCTTGTCCGCAGTCTCCACCACAGTCTTTTTAACAAACTTAAGCTCCTTCACTTCGCCTACCAGCGGGATCATGATTTCAGGCACCACGTTCCAGTCGGGATGGGCCTTGTTCACGTTGATGGCAGCCTTGATAACGGCTTCGGTCTGCATTTCAGCGATTTCAGGATAGGTGACAGCCAGACGGCAGCCACGATGGCCCATCATGGGGTTGAACTCGTGGAGGCCGGAGATAATGGCTTTAATATCCTCAACGCTCTTGCCCTGGGTCTGGGCCAGCAGCTCGATGTCCTTCTCCTCAGTGGGAACGAACTCGTGCAGAGGGGGATCCAGGAAGCGGATGTTCACGTGCTTGCCCTCGAGAGCCTCATACAGCTTCTCGAAGTCGCCCTGCTGCATAGGCTCCAGCTTAGCCAGAGCGGCCTTGCGCTGCTCTACAGTGTCAGAGCAGATCATCTCGCGGATGGCAGCGATGCGGTCAGGCTCGAAGAACATGTGCTCGGTACGGCACAGGCCGATGCCCTCAGCGCCAAATGCCACAGCCTGCTTGGCATCGGTGGGGGTGTCCGCATTGGTGCGCACCTGGAGGGTGCGGTACTTGTCGGACAGCTCCATGATACGGCCAAAGTAGCCGCCCTCAGTGGAGGCGGGCACAGTGGGAATGGCTTCGCCATAGATGTTGCCGGTGGTGCCGTCCAAGGAGATATAGTCGCCCTCTACATAGGTGCGGCCATTCAGCTCGAACTTCTTATTGGCTTCATCCATCTTGATAGCGCCGCAGCCGGATACGCAGCAGGTGCCCATGCCGCGGGCCACAACAGCAGCGTGGCTGGTCATGCCGCCGCGCACAGTGAGGATGCCCTGGGAGTAATGCATGCCCTCAATGTCCTCGGGGGAAGTCTCCAGGCGCACCAGCACAACCTTCTCGCCGGCTTTGCCCTGCTCCACAGCGTCCTCAGCGGTAAAGACGATCTTGCCGCAGGCAGCGCCGGGTGAGGCAGCCAGAGCGGTGGCTACAGGCGTGGCGGCCTTCAGGGCCTTGGGGTCAAACTGGGGATGGAGCAAAGCGTCCAGCGCCTTGGCTTCCAGCATCAGCAGGGCCTCTTCCTCTGTCTTCATGCCTTCGTCAATGAGGTCGCAGGCAATCTTGATAGCGGCGGCTGCGGTGCGCTTGCCGTTACGGGTCTGGAGCATAAAGAGCTTTTCGTGCTCTACGGTGAACTCCATGTCCTGCATGTCATGGTAGTGGTTCTCCAGGGTCTTGCAAACCTCCTGGAACTGCTTGAAGGCAGCGGGGAACTTCTCTTCCATCTGGGCAATGGGCATGGGGGTACGCACGCCAGCCACCACGTCTTCGCCCTGGGCATTGGTGAGGAACTCGCCCATGAGCTTCTTCTCGCCGGTGGCGGGGTCGCGGGTAAAGGCCACGCCTGTGCCGCAGTCGTCGCCCATGTTGCCAAAGGCCATCATCTGGACGTTAACGGCAGTGCCCCAGGAATAGGGGATTTCGTTCTGCATACGGTAGTAGTTGGCGCGGGGGTTGTCCCAGGAACGGAACACAGCCTTCACAGCGCCCATAAGCTGCTCTTTGGGGTCGGCGGGGAAGTCGGCGCCAATCTTCGCCTTATACTCAGCCTTAAACTGGTTTGCCAGCTCCTTCAGATCCTCAGCGGTCAGCTCGGTATCCTGGGTGACGCCCTTCTTTTCCTTCATCTCGTCGATGAGTTCCTCGAAGTACTTCTTGCCCACTTCCATAACCACGTCGGAATACATCTGGATAAAGCGGCGGTAGCAGTCATAGGCCCACCGGGGATTGCCGGAAGCCTTGGCCATATACTCTACAACTTCCTCGTTAAGGCCCAGGTTCAAAATGGTGTCCATCATGCCGGGCATGGACGCGCGGGCGCCGGAACGGACGGAAACCAGCAGGGGGTTCTCCTTATCACCGAACTTCTTGCCGGTGATTTCCTCCATCTTGCCCACATACTCCATGATTTCGGCCTGGATATCGTCATTAATCTTCCTGCCGTCCTCGTAATACTGGGTGCAGGCTTCGGTGCTGATGGTGAAGCCCTGGGGCACAGGCAGGCCCAGCTTGGTCATTTCCGCCAGGTTTGCGCCCTTGCCGCCAAGGAGCTCCCTCATGGAGCCGTCGCCTTCGCTGAACAGATACACATACTTGTGGCTCATTGGTATCAACCTCCATAATAATGTTCAACCGGACGTAAACCTCCGGGTGACAGCAATGCTAACCGTTTGGGCAGGACAACAAAGCCTGTCCTTACGGGCTGCTATCAGAATTATACCAAACAATCGCTGAAATTGCCAGTATAAATTGGGAAGATTTTGAAATATTTTTCTTTTTGGGCAGAAGTTTGGGGCGGTTTTCAAAAAAATGCGTCTATGCCCTGCTGCTGGAAAGCCTGCCGGTATGTTTTCAATTCCTCCGGGTGCAGGGCAGGCACGTCCTTATAGGCATAGTCCCGGCCCAGAAGGACATATTTCTGCTCCCCCAACTGATGGAAAGGCAGAAGCTGTACCCTTTTGGCCCCCGCTTCCAACAGACGGCGGCAGAAGCCAGCCGCATCGGAAAGGCTGTCATTATAGCCAGGGATAACGGGGATGCGGGGCAGCACCTCTTTCCCGGCGGCAATGGCCCATCGGAGGTTTTCCAGAATCAGGCGGTTGTCCGCCCCTGTGCCCTCCCTGTGCCGGGCGCTGTCCCAATGCTTCATGTCATAAAGGAAATAGTCTGTCTCTCCTGCTACGGACTGGAACACCCCGGGATCTGCAAAGCCGGTGGTTTCCAGGGCCGTATGGACGCCCTTCTGGCGGAGGGTCTGCAGCAGGGCCAGGGTGAAATCAGGCCACAATAAAGCTTCCCCGCCGGACAGGGTGACGCCCCCGCTGCTTTCCTCATAGAAGGGCTTGTCCTGCAGGCAGGCTTCCAGCACCTCCTCCAGGCAGGCGCGCCGCCCGCCCAGATCCTGGCCTGTCCCCAGCGCCCGCTCCTGGCTTTCAGGATTGGCGCACCAGCGGCAGCGCAAAGGGCATCCCTTAAAAAAGACTACGGTGCGGATGCCCGGGCCATCGTGCAGGCTGAACTTTTGTATGTTGCAGATGCTGGCTTCCATGTGCTTCCCCCTGCCTCAGGCTTTTTGGGCCTGTTGGGCGTATTCTCTTTTTCAGCTTACCACAGCTTCTGGAAAAAGGCAATATCTGAAAGCAAAAAAGTTGCGAATGAAATATCGCTGCTGTTCTGTAAGGAATCTGGGCGAAACTGGCTGGTTCTGTTGGTAGCGCTTCGGTGGCAGCAGGGGTATAATAGTAAACACACTTGAAAACCGGTATATTCCGATTTTCAAGCTGGGCGGCTGCGCCGCTTGGTTCAAAAGAAGCATACTACCTCTTTTGAACTGTGTTCACTATAATATGGTTTGTCAGGTAAGAAAAGCAATTTGAAAAAGCGGCAAGGAGGAAAAAACATGGGTTTAGGAACAAGCTTATACAGCGCTAGGAAAAGCAGGGGGCTGTCCCAGGAGGCAGTGGCGGAAAAGCTGGGTGTAAGCCGGCAGACCATCTCCAAGTGGGAAACAGATGAGACGCTGCCGGACATCCGGCAGTCTAAGCGGCTAGCGGTTTTGTACGGCAAGTCTTTGGACGAGCTGATTGAGTTCGATGTGGACATGCAGGAAATCCAGGACGCCATTGACAGGGCAGACAGCAAAGCCGCAGAAAGGGTGGACTGGACAAAGGCCTGGAGCCGGAAATACCCTGTACTGGCGCAGTATCAGGAAAAGGTGGATACGGGGTTCTATGCTGACGGGCTGCAGCGGCTGCTGGCAGATCTTCGGGAAAAATACGGCTACAGCAATTTGGACGCATTCCTGGTTCTCAAGGATATTCTGGGCACCCTTTGGAAGGAGGAGCAGGAGGCTTAGCTGGAAAAAATTCACAGGGAGCGGGGTACGGAAGGTTGAGAAAGGCCAGGGGACATGTTATAATATTATATGCAGCCGTTTCATATGGCGGCTATCCGGAGCGTATTTGCACAAGCTGAAGATGCTCTAAAAAGGAGGAACCCCGGTGGAGGACAAGCAAAAGACCCAACTATTTGAAAGCACGCCGGTGCCCAGGGCTGTGATAACCCTGGCAATCCCTACGGTGCTCAGTTCCCTGGTTATGGTGCTGTACAACCTGGCGGATACATACTTTGTAGGCATTTTAAACGATCCCATTCAAAACGCGGCTGTAACACTGGCAGGGCCTGTGCTGCTGGCCTTTAACGCGGTGAATAACCTTTTCGGCGTTGGCTCCTCCAGCATGATGAGCCGCGCCCTGGGGGCCAAGGACTTCGACACAGTACGGCGAAGCTCTGCCTTTGGGTTTTATCTGGCTCTGTTTTCCGGCATCCTCTTTTCCCTGCTGGTGGGAGTGTTCCAGCACCCCCTTTTAGGGCTGCTGGGCACCAACGGTGAGACTTATAACGCCACCCAGGAGTACATGCTGTGGACGGTTATCTGCGGCGCGGCCCCTGCCATTTTAAACGTGGTGATGGCCTACCTGGTGCGGGCAGAGGGGGAGTCCCTTCACGCCAGCATCGGCACCATGAGCGGCTGCATCCTCAACATCCTGCTGGATCCCGTTTTCATCCTGCCCTGGGGCTTTAATATGGGGGCGGCTGGGGCTGGCCTTGCCACCTTCCTTTCCAACTGCGCGGCCTGCCTCTATTTCTTTGTGCTGCTGTTTTACAAACGGGGCAAAACCTATGTGTGCGTCAACCCCAAAATGCTGTGCTTCCGCCGCTCCCTGGTGCTGGGGGTGTGCGGGGTAGGGGTGCCCGCCTCTATCCAGAACCTTCTGAACGTGACAGGCATGACGATTTTAAACAACTTTGCCTCTGTTTATGGCTCTGACGCGGTAGCGGCCATGGGCATTTCCCACAAGGTGCAGATGATTCCCATGCAGATAGCCATGGGGGTTTCCCAAGGCATTATGCCCCTTATCAGCTATAATTTTGCCAGCGGCAACACGCCCCGCATGAAAAAAACCTTCTTATTTACCGCCAGAGTTTCCCTTTCCTTCCTGGTTCTGGCTACAGCGGGCTTCTGCCTGTGGTCGGGGGAAATCACCTCCCTGTTTATGCAGCAGCAGTCCATCATCGACTATGGCAGGGAGTTTTTGCGGGCCATGTCCCTTTCCCTGCCTTTCCTCAGCATGGACTTCCTGGCAGTGGGAGTGTTCCAGGCCTGCGGCATGGGGTCAAAATCCCTGCTCTTTGCCATCCTGCGGAAAATCGTGCTGGAAATTCCGGCCCTGTTTATTCTGGATTGGCTTTTCCCCCTCTATGGCCTTGCCTGGGCGCAGGCCGCAGCGGAATTTATCCTTTCCATTGCTGCCATTGTGGTGCTGGTCCGGCTTTTTGCCAAGTTGGAAAAGCGGGACAGGCTGCGGGCAGAAAAAGACTAACGCTAAAAGCGGCCCGGAGGAAGCCTCCAGGCCGCTTTCGCATATATTCTTTATTTGTTTCCCTTCAGGATGGGGGAAATTTTCTTGTAAATGAGGAAGGTGATGGCCACGCTTAAAAGGCCTTTTATAAAGGTGAAGGGGACGTTAAACCACAACAGCGCCTGGAACAGGTTTTCCACTGCCGGGTTTATAAGCTGGTACAGGTTGAGGATGGCCTCCATGGGCATGAACACAGCATAGAAGGGGTAGGTGATGAAATAGTTGATAGGCAGGCTTAGAACCGCCATTGCCGCCGCTCCTACAAGGGAGCCTATCAGCGCCCCTTTGCGCCCGTTCAACTTTTTATACAGCAGGCCGGCAGGCAGGACAAAGGCGGCACCCAGCAGGAAATTGCACAGCTCCCCCACGCAGGAGGTGGTGGTAAACGGCAGATTCACCAGGTTTTTGATGAAGCACACTGCCACGCCGCTTACCGGGCCTAAGGCGAAAGAGGCGATTAGCGCCGGAAGCTCGGACAAGTCCAGCTTGATAAAGCTGGGCATCAGAGGCACGCTGAAGCTTATGAACATCAGCACTGCCGCCACAGCCCCCATTACGGCGGTGACCGCCAGCTTGCGCACGTCGATTTTTCTTGTGGTTTCCATCGTTCCGATCAGTCCTTTCAAGATTTTTGCAAAAGACCGAAGGCAGGGAAGGCATAAAAAAAGCCCCAACGCGCAAAAAAAGCGGTTCGGGGAAAAGCCGCCCGCAGGCGGCAGGGATTCTATACCCTCTTGTATCTTCTTTCATCCGGACTGTACCGTCGGTACCGGAATTGCACCGGTTCGGCGGGAGCGATTGCCTCCCGTTCGCAGACTGTAAGGATTGCCCTTTTCACTGCCGGTCAGGAATTTCACCTTGCCCCGAAGATCATTTGCTGGTATTATTATAGTATGGCGCACAGGCTTTGTCAAGCGGCTCTGCCCACGCTATTCTGTAAAGTCAATGTCGTACCGGGTACCCTGGGAAAATAGCACCCCTTCTTCCAGCCGCAGGCGGAGGATGCAGGTATTTTCATCGGAAAAATCATTGTGCCCGTTGTGGATCCAGGACGAGAAGGCTTTTTCCAGCTTCCCGGCTATTTCCCGGTTTTCCTCTTTGTGGAAATATCCCAGGTTTTCCCCTTTTCCCTGGGCGGTGAACCAGTCCCCCGCAATGGACACAGCAGGGTTTTCCTTTATCTGCCGCATTTTAGCGGAAAGCCCATAGGTTATCACATAAAAGGATCTGTTTTCGTAATAGGCGTTGACATACCGCACATAAGGCCTGCCCTGCCTTTCTGTGGCAAGGGCAATGACGGTATCCTTGCTAAAGCGCTCTGCCATAATGCTTTCTGTTTCCCGGCCCAGCTTTTCCATTTTGCAAAACCACCTTTCTCAATATTTTATAGTATACTTGTTTCTTCTTGCCTTTGCAAGGGATTGTTAAAAGTACCCCAAGGGGATGATAAGAGATGCAAATTTTTCAGAGACAGGAAATACAGGCCCTGGAGCAGGCCGGGGAGAAAGCCGGAATTTCCCTTTCCGCCATGATGGAGCAGGCAGGGCAGGCTCTGGCCTGGGAAGCGGAGAAGCGCCTGGGAAACTTACAGGGCAGGCCCATTGCCCTGCTGTGCGGCGCAGGGAACAACGGCGGCGATGGCTTTGTATGCGCCCGGGCGCTGACGGAAAAGGGGGCGGTTTGCACGGTGCTGCTGGTGCAGGGGGAGCCAAAAGCCCCTTTGTCCCGGAGCGCCTTCCTGGAAATGCCGGAGGCGGTTTCCTGCCTGTGTGCGGAACACCAACCCAGGGAATCGGAGCTGGCTCTGGCAACTGCCTGCTGCGTTATAGACTGCGTGTTCGGCTTTGGCTTCCGGGGGGATCTGGAGGGAGACGCCGCCCGCTTCCTGGCCCTTGCCAACACCCACGACTGCCTGCGCCTTGCCGCCGACCTGCCCAGCGGCGTGGAGTGCGACACAGGCCGGGCCAGCCGGAATACCTTTCAGGCACATGTGACAGTGGCCTTCACCGGGAAAAAGCCTGCCCACTGCTCCTACCCTGGCAAAGCTTTCTGCGGGGAAACAATGACGGCTTCTGTGGGCATCCCCCCTGCTTTGACGGATAGGGCGGAAACGGCTTTTTTCCAGCCGGACAGCGGTTTTTTCCAGGAAGCGCTGCCTCCTGTCTCTGCCCAGGCCAACAAAGGGGATTTGGGCAGGCTCCTTCTGGTGTGCGGAAGCTATGGCATGACAGGGGCCTGCATCATGGCAGCCCGGGGGGCTTTGCGCTGCGGGGTGGGATTGCTGCACATTGCCATAGACGCCCGGGCCTATCCCATTCTGGCTCAGGCTGTGCCAGAGGCTGTGTTTACGGTTCTGGACTTCTCCGTCCCCGGCTGGGAGGGAAAGCTGGAGGCTGCTCTGGAAAGCTGCTCTGCCTGCGTAATTGGCAGCGGGCTGGGAGAAAGCGCCGGCCTGCTGTGCCCTCCGGTTTTTTCCCATTTTGCCCAGGGGGGCAAGCCCCTGCTGCTGGACGCGGACGCCCTGAATTTCTGTGCCCGGCACCCGGGCGCCCTGAAGAAAATCGCAGCGCCGCTGGTCGTAACCCCTCATCCGGGAGAAATGGCCCGTTTGCTGGGGACAAGCATCCCCCAGGTGCAGGCGGATCGCCTTACCGCCGCCCTGGGCTTTGCCCAGGAAACCGGGGCAGTGACTGTACTGAAGGGAGCGGCTACAGTGACGGCTGAAAAGAGCGGCCAGGCCGCCATAAACCCCACAGGCAATTGGGGCATGGCAAAGGGCGGCTCTGGTGATGTGCTGGCAGGGAGTATCGGCGCTTTCCTGGCCCAGGGCATTTTGCCCTTCCAAAGCGCTGTGCTGGGAGTTTATCTTCATGGCCTTGCCGGGGATCTCTGCGCAGAGCGCTTCACCCCCCGGGCCATGCTGCCTACCGATCTGCCGGACATGCTGCCGGAAGCTTGGAAAGCGCTGCTCCCTTTGTGAAAGGGCAGTGTTCACATAATATAAGTAGCAATTTGCATATGGCTTGACGGTGCTTTTATTCCAAAGAACGGGATCATATTTATGTTCCCACCCACCAACAGGCAAGAAGCCTGTACCCGGATCAATTTCTTCCGCAAAAGGCTTTATTCCTTGATTGCCTTCCGGCGCATTATTAAGATGTCAAATTTGTTCCCGGTGAATCAACACGTAGAAGATTGTAAGCCAAAAAGCTACGATCTTCTTTCGGGATAGTCATATATTTTGTTTCCAACCATTCCATGACGTATCTTTGGCTTACATACATACTGTGATCTATAGGCAGAGTGTCAAACCATTTCCACCAGCTTTCTGGATCAGGTGCATCTTCTTGTACTGTCTGCTGAACTTTAGAATTTTTCTTCATTCGTTCAATGTATGCAACAACATCTGGATCCTCCACATATGTTACATTGAAATGAATTTCTCGGATAGTATCAATCCCTTCTGATACCTCATCAAACATTTCATAAGCATCTACCGCTGTTTCTTCGCTTGGAACTTCGGCAGCTACAGCGGGGATACAAAGGCAAAGCACCAAGAGTCCTGCTAAGATCATTTTTCCATACTTAAAGATTTTCATGCAACTCTCTCCTTTCATAATTTGAAAAACGAAGATGCGTATCTTTCAAAATTTACTATACAGTATTTTTACAATATTGTCAACTTATTTTGTGAATATTTTAATATAGGGTTTAAACTTGAAAACACACGCTCTTACTTCCCATAGCATAGTCGCTTGGTTTGAAAATATTGCTTTCAAGCTGCTGCTTTTACAAAATTGAGCAACGCATCGCCGGTAAGGGCTTTGCCGTCTTTATGATCGACCGCCCAATTACGCCAACGCAGTTCCTCCGGAATAATAGATGTGTATTTTTCATCGTAAAATTCCCAGACTTCCTCTTTGGCATCATAGACCTTCAGAAACAATATCCACACCATCTGCTCAATGCGCTGGGCATCGCTGTTTCAACTAATTGCGCCGACGGTTTTTATATTGCCCACAGCCTGGTTTTCCTTTTGCCAATTGTTTTGCAATGCAACAAATATCATATGAAGCCAGGCCTGTCAAGAGGCGTATTTGTAAAATATAGCGCAGGGGCTTCTCAAAAGGCTTTCAGGCTGATATACTTATAGATATCATAAAAACGGAAAGGAACGTGGACTGTATGAAGGTTTTGATGCTTAACGGCAGCCCCCATTTGCAGGGCAACACCTATATCGCCCTGCACGAGATGGAGAAAATTTTCCAGCAGGAGGGTGTGGAGACGGAAATCCTCCAGGTGGGCAGCAAGGATATCCGGGGGTGCATTGGCTGCCGGAAATGCGGGGAACTGGGAAAATGCGTGTTCAGCGATCTGGTGAACGAGACAGCCCAGAAGTTTGAAGTCTGCGACGGCCTGGTGGTGGGTAGCCCTGTGTATTACGCCTCCGCCAACGCCACGCTGGTGGCTTTCCTCACACGGCTGTTTTACAGCACCCGGTTTGACAAAACAATGAAGGTGGGGGCAAGCGTGGTTGCGGCCCGCAGAGGCGGCCTTTCCGCCGCCTTTGACGAACTGAACAAGTTCTTTACCATTTCCGGGATGCCTGTGGCTTCCGGCCAGTATTGGAACAGCATCCACGGGCAGACCCCCGGAGAGGCCGAGCAGGACAAGGAAGGCCTGCAGGGTATGCGTACCCTGGCCCGGAACATGGTGTTCCTCATGCGGGGCGTTGCTTTGGCAAAGGAGCAGTTTGGCCTGCCGGAGCGGGAGCCCTTTGAGCGGACAAATTTCGTGCGGTAAACGGGAAGGGAAAGAAGGAGGCTTCAAAAGGGACACTTCACATAAGGAAGTGTCCCTTGCGGTGTTCATAAGTATTTGCAATGACGGTTGGATATGATGAATTTGTAGGAAAATAAATATATTAATGAAGGATAACTACAATGAAATCATTGTTCGAACAATTCGGCGGTACATACCATAATGAAAGTGATTATTTAATTCCAAATCCTACACTTCCTAAGAGCGAAGAAAACGATATTGGTATTTATGGACAACAGCATTTGAGATACTTACAAGAGTACCTCAAACTGACTTATATTAATTTGCTTACAAACAGCGTTCTCAATGAATATCTGTCTGAGATTGATAATCAAGCCTGCGAAAGATTTTCTCAGATTATGGAACAAATGAAACAAGAGCAAGAAATCACCGAACAATTAAAAGAAGATAATCCCATTGAGTGGACAAGAAAGATGAATTGCATTAGACAACAAGTAGAATAAATTGTTTTAAATGAAGTGACTTATAACTAGTTTGAGGAGCGGTATTGGCAAAAGCTGATACCGCTATCCTTTTCAATCTATGGTGGAAAATTAAGGTTTCCATATGATATAATCTCAATATATAGCTTCTAAACAAACAAATAGACAATATAAGGAGTTGTGAAATATGGCAATCGACAGAATAAAAATTTGTAATTTTAAGAGCTACAAAGGAATATTTGAATTAAAACTTAATAAAGGTTTAAATATTTTAGTTGGAAATAATGAAACTGGAAAATCAACTATTTTAGAAGCCATACATTTGGCATTAACAGGTATGTATGGTGGTCGTAATATTCGCAATGAATTGTCATAATACCTTTTTAATAGGGAAGTGATTGCAGAATATATAGAATCAGTGAATAGAGGAACCCCATTATCTCCACCAGAAATCCTAATTGAAATATTTTTTGAGGGGTCATTATGTCCAGAGTTTGAAGGAAACAATAATACTGAGCGGTTAAATAAAGTTGAAGGACTTCAATTTAGAATTTTTTATAACGATAAATATAATGATAAACATGCTAAACTCATAGCATTAAAAAATCATCAAGCTTACCTATTGAATATTATGATGTTTCATGGATATCTTTCGCACGACAAGCAATAACGCTTGTTGCCGATTTTTCCGACATATACAAGCTGACAGGGCAGGACGAAGTATCTAAGACCTATTCCTTTCCAAAGTCTTTTGTCAGCTACCGTAAGCCGAGGGCAATCAGTACCGAGCAGAGGGAACGGGCAAGGCAGATGATGATTAAACGGAATAAGGTATAGGGTTAATCAAACTCAATGGAATTGTATTTGTGTTTGTGGTAAAATAGCATTGTTGAGCAAATCAACAAATATATGAGTGCGAGGAATGATTATATGAGATTGCTAATTTATGGAGCAGGTGTGATAGAAAGCATCATACATCAGCAGGAGTATTCTTGTGAGTGAGTATGACGGGCAGACCTACCGCCCTAAATACCATGAAGATTTAGTCCACAGTGAAATCTCTCTCCCACCCAACGCACCTAAAGAGTATGCAGACAGAGCCACCTTATGGAACGCTGTTGAACTGTCAGAGAAAGGGCAGAAATCACAGCTTGCAAGAATGCTGAAAGCGTCACTTCCCAACGAATGGAGTTATGAACTTGCGGAGGAAGTCGTGAGGGATTATGTGCAGAGGAATTTTGTTGATAAAGGAATGTGCGCTGACTGGGCGATACATGACAGCGAGAATGATAAAGGACAGCGCAATCTCCATATCCATGTTTTACTCACAATGCGCCCTCTCACTGAAAACGGGGAATGGGGAGCGAAACAGAAGAAAATCTATGACCTTGACGAAAACGGCGAAAAGATACCAGTGATTGATAAAAAGACAGGTCAGCAGAAAGTTGACAAGCAAACAGTGGAAAGCAGAGATACAGTCTTTGCAATCGGAATATGACAGTATCGGCAAGGAGCAGACCAAAACCGCCACAGAATTAGCTTATGCGGAAGTAATCAGCTACAACAGAAAGAACCTTGAAAGGGAGCTTCAGAACGAGAGCCGACAGCATAGCAGACAACAAAACAAGACTAAGCGGAGGGAGGAAGAAATTTAATGGAAATTCAATAGAAATATGGGTTTGATTGTGGTATTCTGTTAAAGGTACAAAATCGGAATTGATGGAGGATAGTGTTATGAATTTTTTATGTTTTGGCGATAAAAATAATAGGTCAATACTATTTATACATGGAATGGCTTCCACAGCAATGCTTTGCTATGAACCAATTTTAAAACATTTGGCAGATTATTATGTGATATTGGCAGAAGTGGATGGTCACAGTGAAAGAACAGATGAGCGACATCGTTTCCCTTCGTTTCGGTTCCGGTGGCTTTGCCGCCGTTCCCCGGAAGGGAATGGAATCGGTAATTGATCCGTCAGTAATTGATTTTTGGGTATTTAATTTCTCTATATTTATTTGCGTTGGATTTTCCG
>NZ_QWEO01000045.1 GCF_009936035.1 Neglectibacter sp. X58
GGCAAGGTGAAACGGCAGATTAACCCCCGCCTGGAAATTTCCGGCATCCTCATCACCATGGCGGACATGCGCACGGCCTATTCCCGAGACATCGTGCAGATGCTGCGGCAGGCTTACGGGGACAAGCTGCGGATTTTTGATACCATCATCCCCCTGTCCATCCGGGCGGCGGAAACCAGCGCCGAGGGCAGGAGCATTTATCTTCATGATCCTAACGGCAGAGTGTCGGAGGCTTATATTGCCCTGACCCGCGAGGTGTCGGCATGAGGAACAGCGCGGCGAAAATCCAGATGACAGGATTCGACGATTTATTCGGCCCCTCTGCGGAGCCAGCGGGAGGACAATTTCAGGAAATCGCCCTGCTGGGGCTGGAGGAAAAGCATGGTTCAGGTAAGCTTTGAGGGGTTCCCACAAGTGCGGGAAACTCCGGCAGGGGATGGCATGGATTTAGAACACAAAGCCATATTACCCTTGCGGGAGGCGGCAAGGCTCAGTGAATTTCATACGGTTTCCGGCAGGTTTTTCCTGAAAGCCTGCTTCCAGCCCGAAAGGGCAAAGCGCATATAGACTTATTCTATCAGTATGGATGTGATTGGAATGCCAGCCAAAAAGAAAAAGCCCATGTCCCAAAAGGAAAGGGCCATGCGGGCGCAGGTGAAAAAGGATTTACAGGCACAGGGCCTTATCCCGCCTGACAAGCCCCGGCTGAACCGGAAGAAGTTTGCCAAAGAGGTGTGGGAGGAATTTGAAGCGTTGGACATGTACACAGCGGACTGCTATCTCCGGCGCGCCCTGGGCTGCATGGTGGGGCCGGAGATGCTGGAGGTTACGCCAGAGGAAGTGGGCGTGCTGAAACTGATGAAGCTGGCAGTGGAGTGGAAAAAGTTTTCCGACAGGCTCAGAGCGGAAGGCCGGGAGCAGTATACCCTGGGGGAGTTTGCGGAGGAAGTAGTAAACCCTGTTTTAAAGTTGTGAAAAAAATAGTAGCTATAAAGTGTTCTAACAACTTATAGCGGCTCAATATATAAAAATTCACTACTCTCTAATCGGGTCATATTATAACCACATTTATCTTTACCCAATTTGGCGAAGAAAACTATTCTCCCACCATAGGAATTGGAATCTTTCAGTTTTCCATCAATATATGAATAAACTATATTAGTTATATAAATCCGGCAAATAAAGGAATGTGATGACATACTTCTAAGAACCAGCTTATAACCGCCACTATATTTTTCCCATAATAAGTTAACATTTCCGTAAAACATTTTATAGCACATAAAATCCGAGTCGTGTAAAGTCACATCTATACGTTTTTGTGGGAGTCTCTGTAAGTTTTCATGAAGAGTGAGAAACCCAGGACGGGCCTACTTTTCAACATGAAAAAATATGGAAAACTCCGGGAAACGGCTTAAATACTAGGTTTTTTCGCGTAAAACTGCTTGAATGGAAGTGAAAATTTTGCAATCTCGCAAAATGGGATTGCAAAATTTTTTTGCCCGTTTGCGGCCCCAAAGTGGCCTGTGCGGCGTAAAGCTGCCAACCGTTCAAATTTGCCCTTTAGGAGCGTTTAAGGACGCACAAGAAATCTTTTAAGAAACCGCACAAACCCAGCATTGGCGCGGTTTAAGCGGCTTTTAAGAAAATAACAGCAGCCCTTTAAGCGAACGCATACAAACGCCGCTTAAAGGGCTTGTTTTTTTGCTTTTAAGGGCCTGTCCCCCGCAACACCCCCCGCAAGTAGCCGCCAGGGGGGCGCAACTGCCGAAAAGCCCAATAAAATCAAGGGATTGCGGCTATTTGTGTTTTTCCGAAAGCGAGGGTATACTTCCGGGCTACTTGCACCCCCTCCCTTCTTTTTGAAAGAAAAGTTAGGTTCCTTAAACGGTTCTGGAGAGGGCCAAAAAGGTACACCAAAAAGCGGTTAAAATTCCCGAAAAGTGGGATTCTGTCCCAAAACGCTCACAAGCCAAAAAGTTTGTGATATCTTTTATTTACTTGGTACAAATGTAGTTATTCGGGGATAAAAAAGCCTTTTGAAGCGCTCCAGCATAGCTTTCCATAGCAGCGTCCCTCGCCTGCTGGGGCCGTGTAGACGGATCAATATCCCCCTCAGCATCAAAGCAGACGTCTATACAGCGAGTGGTGGCCGCAAAGACGGCCTGGATCAGTTCCATAGCGACAGCCCGCTGGCTGGTGTCTTTTATGTTTAGAATATGGCCCAACTCCACCAATATATCAAAAGTTTCTTTCTGCTCCTGGGCGGTGCGCTTTTTTAACAGTTCATTTAGCCCAGCAAGCTGCTGGGGCAAGCTTTCCCGCACAGCTTCCATAATTTCAGCGTCCTCCCATGCGGCAGGCCGAGCGCGATCCGCGCTTTCGCCGCGCAGGTATGCCCCACTAACCTGGAAATAGTTTTCAAGCATAGTAAGGGCCTTTGAGTTTGGCTCTCGCCGACCGTTTTCATAACTAGAGATGCTATGAACAGATAGGCCAGTTGCATCCGCAAGTGCCTGCCTGCTAAGTTGTTGCGATTCACGCAGAGTTTTCAATCTTTCCGCAAAGGCCATAGAGAAACCCACCTTTTCTTTTTTCTATTGATTATATCAGAAAACTAGTACAGATGTACAGAGAAATTTTAAAAGCCCCTTGACTTGTACTTGCGTACATGGTATAATCATATGCGTACAGTAGTACACGAAAGGAGAGGCGTATATGTTTCTTGTTACCAACGTGCAGGAGTTGAAGCGGCGGCGAGAAGCTGCTGGCCTTAGTATGAAAGCCCTGTCAAAAAATGCTGGGCTGCCTGGTAATGCAGTCCTCAGAATCGAACGGGGAGAAACAAAGCGGATCAGCCACCTGCGGGCTAGGGAGATTGCCAGAGCCTTGGATTGTAGGGTGGAGGAAATTTTTACAGATGCAAAAGGAGCATAAGCCGAAACTGCCCCATAAGGGCAGTCCGCAGGGGATGACCGCCCTGCGCTGACGATGGCAGGTCACGAAAGACGGTGAAATAGTGAATCCTGTGTTAAGTGTTAAAGAGCTGGCTGACCTTAAGGGGTGCAGTCCGCAATGGATACGCAAGCTGGCTGGAGAGCAAAAGCTACAGGGCCAGAAGCGCCTAAACGCCGATGGCTCCCCGGAGTGGGTGTTCCCCCTCAAAAGCCTGGAACCCCACCTGCAGCTTAGATACTACAAGAATAAAGCCGCAGAAATGCCGGGGCTGGCTGAGTTTACCGAGGCCCTGCAAAAGCAAGGCAAGCCCTTTGACCATTACAGCGAGGACGAACGCCGGGAAATCATTTTCTGGCAGCAGATCCTGGAGGAGTGGCAATATTTTCGCAGCAGACCCGGTGCGGACTTAGAAACCCTGGATGACCGCTTTGTGGAGTATTGCAAGGTACAGCACCCCGATATCAGTATATCAGCGAAAACGCTTTACCGCAAGTGGAAGTTTCTAAAGGACAACAACCTGGATGGACTCATTGACAAGCGTGGCAAGGGCCGCAAGGGTAAAAGCAAGATCACCGAGGAAATGTGGCAGACCTTTCTAAGCTACTACCTGGACGAAGCCCAGCACCCCATCCAAAAGTGCTATGAATATACCCGGCTATACTTCCAGGAAACGGCCCCGGAGCTGGTAGCGGATATCCCCACCTATTCCACATTCTGGCGCAGGGTGCAGAACGATATACCCGAACCCATGGAAGTGTTGGGGCGGCAAGGTCAAAAGGCTTTCCGCGACCGCTGCGCCCCCTACATACATCGCATATATGAGGAAATGGCCAGCAACGAGTGGTGGGTGGCCGATAACCACACCTTTGACGTTATCACCCAGGGCGAGAACGGCCAGCTCCATCGTCTGTACCTTACGGCCTTCTTTGACGCCAGGAGCGGGATATATACCGGGTGCCACGTCACCACGGCCCCCAGCAGCCAGTCAACGCTCATCGCGCTGCGCAAGGGCATCTTGAAATACGGCATCCCGGAGAATATTTACGTTGACAATGGCCGCGAGTTCCTGACCCATGACATCGGCGGCCTGGGCCACCGAAAGAAGAAGCCCAAAAACGGTGAGGAGCGCTTTGAAGTGCCCCCAGTGTTCGAGCGGCTGGGCATCAACATGACTAACGCCATAGTCAGGAACGCCAAGGCGAAAATCATAGAGCGGCGCTTTAGGGACATAAAAGATCATCTTTCCCGCCTGTTTGAAACCTACACGGGCGGCAATGTGGTGGAGAAGCCAGAAAAGCTCAAGGGTGTGCTGAAAAACGGGGAGATACCCCTGGACGCCACTTTCATTGACACGGTGGAAACCCTGCTGGACTGGTACTTCAACCAGCAGCCCTATGGCGGCGAGGTGGCCGCAGACCACGGCAAGCCCCGCCAACAGGTCTACAATGAGAACCTGCACACCAAGCGGGTGGCCGGGGCCGAGGACTTAAACCTCATGCTCATGCGCAGCGTCAGGGTGCAGAAGGTCACCCAGCGCGGGGTGCATCTGGACATCGCGGGCCAGCGGCTGGACTACTGGAATGATGATTTTATCTTTAACTACATGGGCAAAAAGGTGTACTTCCGCTATGACCCGGACGATTTAAGCGCCGTGCGGGTGTATGACCTGGAAGACCGCTTTATTATGACGGTGCCGGTGGATAACACAGCGGTGCTCACCTACGGGGCCAGCAAGGAGGATGTTAAGGCCGCCATGGGCAAGGTACGGCGGCTGGAGCGCATTACCAAGGAGGCGCTGGAGGCCAGCACGGTGCAGGCTTTTGGCAAGCGCACGGCCCTGGAGCTGGTGCTGGAGCAGGCCCACGAGAACAAAATGGCCCGGATCATCCCGGAACCCCAGCCCAAGGTGCTGGAGCTGCAGAGGCCCCAGGAGGAGCCGCTGCTTAAGGCGGTGGGCGGGCCTGACCTGGATGTTATGAATAGAAACGCCATGAAACGAAATGGAGGAATCAGCGATGAGTAAGGTTTACAACAGCGCATTGCAGGCAAGGGTGGAGCAGTTTTTGCAGGACAGGCAGATCAGCCAGGCCAAGGCCGCGCCCCTTATGGGTATCAGCCAGACGGCCCTTTCCCAGTACCGCCGCAGTATGTACGACAACGGCGATATTTCAGCCCTGGAAAGCAAGCTGGAGGAATTCTTCAAGGCCCAGGATGAACAGGCCGCCAGCACCGAAAAGGCCCTGCCCTATAAGCCCATCCAGGACTATATCCCCACCTCCATTTCCGAGGACGTGTACAAGCTGATCCGTTACTGCCAGCTGGAAAAGGGCATGGTCATTATCCACGGGGACGCAGGCATCGGCAAGACCAAGGGCGCGGAAAAGTTCGTAAGGGACAACCCCACCAGCAGCGTGTACATACAGGCCACCCCCAGCATCGGCACCCTGGGCAACCTTTTGAAGATGCTGGCGCGGGCCTTGCGGGTGCCGGAAAGCCGCAGCAAGCTGGAGCTGGCCCTTTCCATCCGGGAGAAGTTGGAGGGCACAAACCGGGTGATCATTATTGACGAGGCCCAGCACCTGCAGCTGCGGGCGCTGGAGGAGATACGTACATGGACAGACCCCAACCCCATCACCGGGCAGCAGGGCGTGGGCATCGCGCTGATCGGCAACACCGAGACCTATACCCGCATGGTGGGCAAGCAGGAGGCCCGGTTTGCCCAGCTATTCTCCCGGATACGCATGAACCGCTTTTACAGCACCCATAAGGTCACAGCCGAGGACGTAAAAGCCCTTTTCCCAAAACTGTCCGAGGCTGGCCAGAAAAAGGAGGCCAGCTTCCTGCATGGTATCTGTCAAAGCAAGTGGGGCGTCCGGGGGGCGGTGAACGTCTATAACAATGCTGTAAACAACGAGGACATTTCCTATACGGGGCTTTATAACATGGCCCGCAACATGGGCATAGGCGTGGTATAAGGAGGGGTTTATGATTTTTAAGAAGGTTTTACCGCTGGTTTTGGCGGCGCTTGCAGGGCTTTTGGGCGGTATGTATATCCGGCTGGGCTTTGAGATTATAAAGGGCCGACCATTTTCCCCAGGCGGCGAGGTGTTGTTCCTCCCCCTGGTGGCGCTACTGATTTACCTGGGGTACAGCATAGGCAGGGCGGCGGCCACCCAGCGGGCCGCAGACGCCGCCTATAAGGCCGGATACCGGGACGGCTACCAGCAGGGATGCGTGGGCAGCCGCAAGGTTGAGGCAGGCCCTGCAGAACCTGCCAGGGCCTCCAATGAATAATCAAGGGGCTGTAAGCCCCGCCTTAATGCAGCTGCCTGTTGAGGCAACGGTCGCAAGCCCGTGTAAATGCAGAGCGAGGAAACGGAAAGGGGCGTGGGAATGGATCTGGAACATACAGCCATCATGCGCCTGCAGGAGGCGGCAAAGCTCAGCGAGTTCTATTACCAAAAGCCCCTGCTGCTGACCTACTCTGGCGGTAAAGACAGCGAGGTGTGCCTTGAGCTTTGCAGGCGGGCCGGGGTGCCATTTGAGGTTATTCATAATCATACTACGGCTGACGCTCCGGAAACCGTGTACCATGTGCGCAAGGTGTTTCGCAAGCTGGAGCTGGAGGGTGTTAAGTGTGAAATACTGCACCCCTTATACAAAGGCCATCTCACCTCCATGTGGGCCTTAATCATTAAGGAAATGTATCCTCCTACCAGAAAGGTTAGGTATTGTTGCCGTTATCTTAAAGAGCGAAAGAGGTATGGGCAGAGTATGAGGCCATGGAGCCCATCCGGCGGGAGGTTTTCCTCCTTGAGGCCATCGGCTGCATGGTGGGGCCGGATATGCGGGAGGTCACCCCGGAGGAGGTGGGGGTGCTTAAGCTGCTCAAGTTAGCGGTGGAAATGGACAAGTTTTCCCAGCAGCTCAAGGCAGAGGGCCGGGACACCTACACCCTGGGGGAGCTGTCCGATAAAGTTATCATGCCGGTTTTGAAGCTATAGGGGCCACGGCCCCGCCTTAATGCGGCTGCCCTTTGGGGCAACGGTCACAAGCCCGGATAGACGCAGAGTGAGGCAAACAACAAATCTTGGTTGGTATCTAGTACCCTTCTATGCCGATTCTCTATTATAAATAGTAGTTCCTTCTTTTTTCATAACATTATTTATTATATAATAAGGTGTGCAGGCAGTTTATAAATTTGCATTTCTTATGCTTTAACCATCTAGATATAGAAAACTCGGATAAGGCTACGTCTACCCGAGTTTTCTCATGACTTTTTCTGAAAGACTGGTTATGTCTCCAAACACCTCCTTCACAGATGTAGTAAGACCAAACCGTACTCATCCCTAGAGATAGGGTTTTCCTGTGTTGGTCTTATTATAACACCCTCATCTGCCGGGAGCTTCACTTAAAAACAGTCTAAAACAAAAAAGCGCGGCCCCTTGGAGGCCGCGCTCGTTTTGCTTTAGAAAGATTTGAACCCCTAATTAGGAATTGATAGCGGTAACAACGCCGGAGCCAACGGTGCGTCCACCCTCACGGATAGCGAAACGCAGGCCCTCTTCGATGGCGATGGGGGTAATCAGTTCCACGTCCATCACAACGTTGTCGCCGGGCATGCACATCTCGGTGCCTTCGGGCAGGGAGATAACGCCGGTAACGTCAGTGGTACGGAAATAGAACTGAGGACGATAGTTGTTGAAGAAGGGGGTATGACGGCCACCTTCATCCTTGGTCAGCACGTACACCTGGCCCTTGAACTTGGTGTGGGGGTTGATAGAGCCGGGCTTGGCCAGAACCTGGCCGCGCTCGATGTCAGTGCGCTGAATGCCGCGCAGCAGGACACCAATGTTGTCGCCAGCCTCAGCGTAATCCAGCAGCTTGCGGAACATTTCAATGCCGGTAACAACGGACTTGCGGGTTTCATCGTTGAGGCCAACGATCTCAACTTCCTCAGACATCTTGAGCTGGCCACGCTCCACACGGCCAGTAGCCACAGTGCCGCGGCCGGTGATGGTGAACACGTCCTCAACAGGCATCAGGAAAGGCAGGTCAGCCTTGCGCTCGGGAGTGGGGATATAGCTGTCAACAGCCTTCATCAGTTCCAGGATGGGAGCATAGGTCTCGTCAGAGGGATCCTTGCTGTCGCACTCCAGAGCTTTCAGGGCAGAACCCTTGATGATGGGGGTGTCGTCGCCAGGGAACTCGTACTCGCTGAGCAGGTCGCGGATTTCCATCTCAACCAGCTCCAGCAACTCCTCGTCGTCTACCTGATCGCACTTGTTCATGAACACAACAATGCTGGGTACGCCCACCTGACGGGCCAGCAGAATGTGCTCACGGGTCTGGGGCATGGGGCCGTCAGCAGCGGAAACCACCAGGATGCCGCCGTCCATCTGGGCAGCGCCAGTGATCATGTTCTTCACATAGTCGGCGTGGCCGGGGCAGTCCACATGGGCATAGTGACGTGCGTCAGTCTGATACTCCACGTGGGCGGTATTGATGGTGATGCCACGCTCCCGCTCTTCGGGGGCCTTGTCGATATTGGCGTAATCCATGAAGTCAGCGTCGCCCTTCATAGCCAGCACCTTGGTGATAGCAGCGGTCAAAGTGGTCTTGCCGTGGTCAACGTGGCCGATGGTGCCAATGTTGACATGGGGTTTATTTCTTTCAAATTTTGCCTTTGCCATTGGGATTTGCCTCCTTTTATTGAAACAAAATGCTTTTCTTGCTCTTATGGTTCATTGTACCAACAATGAACGGAAAAATCAAGAGATATTTTCCTTTATTCAGACTTTTTGCCCCGCTCCGTCATAATCTTCTCAGAAATGTTCTTGGGCACCTCCGCATAGTGGGCAGGCTCCATGGTATACTGGCCGCGGCCCTGGGTCTTGGACCGCATGTCTGTGGCATAACCGAACATTTCAGAAAGGGGCACTTCACTGTTCACCTGCTGTGCGCCGGGCAGGGCGTCCATGCCCAGAATCATGCCGCGGCGGGAGTTCAGGTCGCCGATAACGTCGCCCATATACTCCTCAGGAGTGATAACAGTTACCTTCATAATAGGCTCCATCAGCACAGGGTCAGCCTTGCGCATAGCCTCTTTGAAAGCCATGGAACCGGCAATCTTAAAGGCCATTTCAGAGGAGTCCACTTCATGGTAGGAACCGTCATACAGGCTTACCTTTACATCCACTACGTTGTAGCCAGCCAGCACACCAGCCAGCATAGCGCCCTGGATGCCCTGGTCAACAGCGGGGATATACTCCTTCGGGATCGAGCCGCCCACAATGTCATTGCTGAACACATAGCCTTCGCCGGGGTTCGGCTCAATGCGGATCTTAACGTGGCCATACTGGCCCTTACCGCCGGACTGCCGGGCATACTTGGTGTCTGCCGAAGCTTCCTTGCGGATGGTTTCCTTGTAAGCGACCTGGGGCTTGCCCACGTTTGCCTCCACCTTGAACTCGCGCAGAAGGCGGTCTACGATGATTTCCAGGTGCAGCTCGCCCATGCCGGCGATAATGGTCTGCCCGGTTTCCTCATCGGTGTAGGCCTTGAAGGTGGGGTCTTCCTCAGCAAGCTTTGCTAAGGCAATGCCCATCTTTTCCTGGCCAGCCTTGGTTTTCGGCTCAATAGCCACGCGGATAACGGGATCCGGGAACTCCATGGATTCCAGAATAACCGGGTGCTTTTCGTCGCACAGGGTGTCGCCGGTGGTGGTGTTCTTCAAACCCACAGCGGCGGCAATATCGCCTGCGTACACACGATCAATGTCCTTGCGGTCATTGGCGTGCATCTGCACAATGCGGCCCATGCGTTCGTTGTTATCCTTCACAGAGTTATACACTGTAGAGCCTGCTTCAATAGAACCGGAATACACCCTAAAGAAGCACAGCTTGCCCACATAGGGGTCTGAGGCAATCTTGAAAGCCAGAGCGGAGAAAGGCTCTTCGTCAGAAGAATTGCGCACCACTTCTTCTTCTGTGTCCGGATTCACGCCCTTAATAGCGGGCACGTCTGTGGGGGCGGGCATATAATCCACAATAGCGTCCAGAAGCTTCTGCACGCCCTTATTCTTATAGGAAGTGCCGCAGACAACGGGCACCATGTGGTTGGCAATGGTAGAATTGCGGATACAGGTCTTGATCTCCTCAATGGTGATCTCCTCTTCCGCCAAATACTTTTCCATCAGGGTGTCGTCAAGTTCCGCCACATGCTCCACCATTTCGGCCCGGTACTGCTGGGCTTTCTCCAGCATATCCGCAGGGATGTCCTCGCAGCGGATGTCCTTGCCCAAATCGTCATAATAGACATAGGCCTTCATTTCCACCAGGTCAATGATGCCCTTGAAGGTTTCCTCAGCCCCAATGGGAAGCTGGATAGGCACCGCGTTGCACTTTAAGCGATCCTTCATCATCTGCACAACCCGGTAGAAGTCCGCGCCCATAATATCCATCTTGTTGACATAGGCCATGCGGGGCACCTGGTATTCGTCAGCCTGCCGCCAAACGGTTTCAGACTGAGGCTCCACACCGCCCTTGGCGCAGAATACGGTAACAGAGCCGTCCAGCACGCGCAGGGAGCGCTGCACCTCCACAGTAAAGTCCACGTGGCCGGGGGTGTCAATGATGTTGATGCGGTTCTGCTTGCCGTTGCGGTCCGGCCAGAAGCAGGTGGTGGCGGCGGAAGTGATGGTAATGCCGCGCTCCTGTTCCTGGGCCATCCAGTCCATGGTGGCGGCGCCTTCATGGGTTTCGCCTATCTTGTAGTTGACGCCTGTGTAAAACAGGATGCGTTCTGTAGTAGTGGTTTTACCGGCATCAATGTGGGCCATGATGCCGATATTTCTGGTCAATTCAAGTGGTACCTGTCTGGCCATAATTTCCTCCTTCTCGTTACCATCTGTAATGGGCGAAGGCGCGGTTGGCCTCTGCCATCCTGTGGGTATCGTCACGCTTCTTGGCGGCGCCGCCGGCACCGTTCAACGCGTCGAGGATTTCTCCAGCCAGCCGCTCCCGCATCGTGCGCTCGCTGCGGGTGCGGGAATAGGTGGTGAGCCACCGAAGCCCCAGGGTCTGGCGGCGCTCAGGCCGCACCTCCATGGGCACCTGGTAGGTAGAGCCGCCTACGCGGCGGGACTTACACTCCAGGCTGGGCATTACGTTTTCCATCGCCTGCTCGAAAACCTCCAAAGGCTCCTTGCCGGTCTTTTCCTGCACGATTTCAAACGCGCCGTACACGATCTTCTGGGCAACGCCCTTCTTGCCGTCCAGCATCACGCTGTTGATAAGGCGGGTTACGAGCTTGGAATTATACATAGGATCGGGCAAAACATCGCGCTTTGCCACATTGCCTCTTCTTGGCATGATCTTCCCTCCTTCATAAAATGAATTCATCGGTACTCGAAAGCAAATACTCCCGTTCGGCCATGAGGCATATATATCATAAATGCCATTCCGCGTGTTAGTTTGCACGCGGCAGCCGTTAGGTATTCTTTGTCTTACGAAAAAATGGGCAAATCAGTAAGGGGAAGCTTACTTCTTCGCACCGGCCTTGGGCCGCTTGGCGCCATACTTGGAGCGGGCCTGCATACGCTTTGCCACGCCCTGGGCATCCAAGGTGCCGCGGATAATGTGGTAACGCACGCCAGGCAGGTCGCGCACGCGGCCGCCGCGGATCATCACCACGCTGTGCTCCTGCAGGTTGTGGCCCACACCGGGAATATAAGCGGTCACTTCAATGCCGTTGGAAAGACGCACACGGGCAATCTTCCGCAGGGCAGAGTTGGGCTTCTTCGGGGTCTGGGTTTTCACCGTGGTACACACACCGCGCTTCTGGGGGGAATCCTGATCGATAGCGCTGCGCTTCTTGGAGTTCCACCCTTTCAGCAGGGCAGGGGCCTTGCTCTTCTTTTCCGCAATGGAACGGCCGTTGTGGATAAGCTGGTTAAAGGTTGGCATATTTGCACCTCCTTGAGAAAAAATTTAATCTATGCGCAGGCGGAGGCGTGAGCCCCCGCTGGGCAAGCAAAGGAATAACAGGGAATACCACCCGGCAATTGGTTTTTTCGAGATTCTTAAGAACCTTTTTTTCAAAAAAGGTTCTTAAGCCGGAGGCAAAGGGCCGTTTGGGGCATGCACTCCCAAAAGGCCCTCAGCTTTGCATTATAACATCACCGTCTTGCCTGTGTCAAGCTTTTTCCCGGTTTTTTTACAGCAAACCGCTGACGCTCGGGGCCGGATCCTCCTGGGGCAGGCTGGAAAGGGCTTCATCCTCCTCCAGATCCCCCTCTTCGCCCTCCAGTTCCAAATCCATGTCAAAATCGTCATCCTCATCCTCCATGGAAAGATCTGCCTCCGGGACGGGAAGCTCCTGGGGTTCCGGCTCCGGCTCGGGGATGAAGTCAGGCTGGATTTCCACTTCGCTATAGCACTTCATGCCTGTGCCCGCAGGCACCAGCTTGCCGATAATCACGTTTTCCTTCAGGCCAATGAGGCTGTCCACCTTGCCCTTGATAGCAGCGTCGGTGAGCACTCTTGTGGTCTCCTGGAAAGAGGCGGCGGAGAGGAAAGAGTCCGTAGCCAGGGAGGCCTTGGTAATGCCCAGCAGCAGGGGGGTGTATATAGCTTCCCGCAGGCCTGTCTCGCCGTTTTCAATGCGGCGGCGTATTTCCTCGTTAGCAAGGAGCACTTCGTTCTTGTCCGCCAGATTGCTTACCAGCAGGCCTGTGTCTCCCGCGTCGTCCACCCGCACCTTGCGCAGCATCTGCCGCACAATAATTTCAATGTGCTTATCGTTGATGTCCACGCCCTGCATCCGGTATACCCGCTGCACTTCCTGGATAAGGTAGTCCTGCACCTCCTGGGTGCCGCTGATAGCCAGCACGTCGTGGGGGTTTACAGAGCCTTCGGTGATGCGCCTGCCCCGCTTGATATATTCCCCTTCCTTGACCGTCAGGCGGCTGCCGAAGGGAATGAGGTAGGAGCGGCTGTCCCCGGTTTCATCGTCCGTCACCACCACATGGCGGTTCTTCTTAATCTCTTCAAAGGTTACCTTGCCGTCAATCTCGTTGATAATGGCCACGTGCTTGGGCTTGCGGCCCTCAAACAATTCGTCGATACGGGGAAGGCCCTGGGTGATGTCCTCGGCGCTGGCCACGCCGCCGGTGTGGAAGGTGCGCATGGTAAGCTGGGTGCCCGGCTCGCCAATGGACTGGGCCGCGATAATGCCCACAGCCTCTCCCACCTGCACAGGCTTGCCGTTTGCCAAAGACGCGCCATAGCACTTCTTGCACACGCCGTTTCTGGCCCGGCAGTTTAACACCGAGCGGATTTTAATACGCTCTACCCCGTGGCCGGTGATAATATCTGCGTCGTTATCGTCCATAAGCTTATCTTTGGAAACCAGCACGTTCCCTTCCCCGTCGCAGAAGTCCTCCACCAGATAGCGGCCGATAAGGCGCTCGTGCAGCGGCTCGATAGACTCAGGGCCTGCGGTGATTTCAAAGACCTCAATGCCGTCATGGGTGCCGCAGTCATCCTCCCGGATGATAACCTCCTGGGAAACGTCCACCAGGCGGCGGGTCAGGTATCCAGAGTCGGCGGTGCGCAGGGCAGTGTCTGCCAGGCCCTTCCGGGCGCCGCGGGAGGAAATGAAGTATTCTAAAATGGTCAGGCCTTCGCGGTAGTTGGCCTTAATGGGAATTTCAATGGTTTTGCCGGAGGTGTTGGAGATGTTGCCCCGCATGCCCGCAAGCTGGTTCAGGTTCGAGATGCTGCCGCGGGCGCCGGAGTCCGCCATCATGAAGATGGGGTTATAGGGGTCAAGGCCCTTCTGCAGGGCAGTGGCCACGTCCCGGGTACACTTATCCCACACCTTCAGCACGCTCTGATAGCGCTCGTTTTCAGAGAGCAGGCCCTCGTTGTATTCATCGCGGATTTCGTCCACCTCAGCCTCGGCCTCAGCCAGCAGGCGCTTCTTGTCTGCCGGGATGGTGGCGTCGTTTACCGCCACAGTAATGCCGCTGATGGTGGAATATTTATAGCCCTGGGCCTTCATCTCGTCCAGCACCTCGGCAGTGCGCTCTGTGCCATGCACCCGGATGCACCGGTCGATAATCTGCCCAAGCTGCTTCTTGCCCACCAGGAAATCTACCTCAAACTTCAAGGCGTTTTCCGGCAGGCTGCGGTCTACATAGCCCAGGTCCTGGGGGATGGACTGGTTGAAGATCATGCGGCCCATGGTGGTTTCCACCATGCCGGTAACAGCTTCGCCGTTATATTCTACGGTGCGGCGCACCTGGATTTTGGCGTGAAGGCTGATAGCCTTGGCATCATAGGCCATCATGGCCTCGTCCATATTGCGGAACAGCTTGCCCTCGCCCGGCTCCCCGTCCTTGTCCAGGGTCAGGTAATAGGAACCCAGCACCATGTCCTGAGAAGGCACAGCCACAGGCCGCCCGTCAGAGGGCTTCAAGAGGTTGTTTGCCGCCAGCATCAGGAAACGGGCTTCTGCCTGGGCCTCAGCGGAGAGGGGCACATGCACAGCCATCTGGTCGCCGTCAAAGTCGGCGTTATAGGCGGTACATACCAGGGGGTGAAGCTTTAAAGCGCGGCCTTCCACCAGCACAGGCTCAAAGGCCTGGATACCCAGCCTGTGCAGGGTGGGGGCGCGGTTTAGCAGCACAGGGTGGTTCTTAATCACCACTTCCAGTGCGTCCCACACCTCGGAACGGGCGCGCTCCACAGACTTCCTTGCTGCCTTGATGTTGCCCACAGCCCCGGTTTCCACCAGCCGCTTCATGACAAAGGGTTTGAAAAGCTCCAGGGCCATTTCCTTGGGCAGGCCGCACTGATACATTTTCAGCTCCGGGCCTACCACGATAACAGAACGGCCGGAATAGTCCACGCGCTTGCCCAGAAGGTTCTGGCGGAAGCGCCCCTGCTTGCCCTTAAGCATGTCGGACAGGGACTTTAAGGGGCGGTTGTTGGGGCCTGTAACAGGCCTGCCCCGCCTGCCGTTGTCGATAAGCGCGTCCACAGCCTCCTGGAGCATCCGCTTCTCGTTGCGCACGATAATGTCAGGCGCGCCCAGCTCCAGAAGCCTTTTCAGGCGGTTGTTGCGGTTTATCACCCGGCGGTACAAATCATTTAAGTCGCTGGTGGCAAAGCGCCCGCCATCTAACTGCACCATGGGCCGGATATCCGGCGGGATTACCGGCACAGCGTTTAAAATCATCCACTCGGGCTTGTTGCCGGAAAGCCGGAAGGATTCCACCACCTCCAGCCGCTTTAAAAGCCGTACCCGCTTCTGGCCGTTGGCTGTTTCCAGCTCTTCCTTGAGATCCTTGGCAACCTGCTCCACGTCTATCTCGGAAAGCAGCCGCTGTACTGCCTCCGCACCCATGGACGCCTCAAAATCGTCCTCATATTTCTCCCGCAGATCCCGGTATTCTTTTTCAGTCAGGGTCTGGTTTTTAGAAAGCTCCCGCACGCTTCCCGGATCGGTTACAATATACATGGCAAAGTACAGCACCTTCTCCAGCACCCGGGGGGAGATGTCCAGAATCAGCCCCATGCGGGAGGGGATGCCCTTAAAATACCAGATGTGGGACACAGGAGCCGCCAGCTCAATGTGGCCCATGCGCTCCCTTCTCACCTTGGCCCGGGTGACTTCCACGCCGCAGCGGTCGCAGATCTTCCCCTTGTAGCGGATGCGCTTATACTTGCCGCAGTGGCACTCCCAGTCCTTGGTAGGCCCGAAAATGCGCTCGCAGAACAGGCCGTCCCGCTCGGGCTTTAAGGTGCGGTAGTTAATGGTTTCCGGCTTTTTCACCTCGCCGTGGGACCATTCCCGTATCTGATCTGGAGAAGCAAGGCCGATTTTAATAGACTCAAAAGTATTATACTCCATAGCTTATGCCCTCATCCTTTCTGCTTGCTGACTACAATAAATCGTCGTCCAGATTAAAATCGTCCTCCGTAAAGCCCATGTCCTCTTCTTCCTCTTCCTCGTCAAACAAAGGCTCTCCATTCTCGTCCTCCATGGAATACCCGTCCAGGTCATCTGCCACATTCTCCTCGTCGAACATGGGATCGCCCCGGTTCAGGCCCATATCATCGTCCTCGTCGAAGTTCTGCTTCAGGTCGATTTCCTCGTTGTCCTTATCCAGCACCTTGATGTCAAGGCCCAAAGACTGCAGCTCCTTAATCAGCACCTTGAAAGATTCCGGGATGCCCGGGGTGGGGATGTTCTGGCCCTTCACAATGGCCTCGTAGGTTTTCACGCGGCCCACCGTGTCGTCAGACTTCACCGTTAGGATTTCCTGCAGGGTGTATGCCGCGCCATAGGCCTCCAAGGCCCACACTTCCATCTCGCCGAAGCGCTGGCCGCCAAACTGGGCCTTGCCGCCCAGGGGCTGCTGGGTAACCAGGGAGTAAGGCCCGGTAGAGCGGGCATGAATCTTATCGTCTACCAGGTGGTGGAGCTTCAGGTAATACATATATCCCACTGTAACAGGGTTGTCGAAATATTCGCCGGTGCGCCCGTCCCGCAGCAGGAACTTGCCGTTCTCCTGCAGGCCGCCCATGCGGAAGGCTTCCCGGATGTCGGCCTCGTGGGCGCCGTCGAACACAGGGGTCATAATCTTCCAGCCCAGGGTTTTGGCTGCCATGCCCAGATGGACCTCCAGCACCTGGCCGATGTTCATGCGGCTGGGCACGCCCAGGGGGTTCAGCACAATGTCCAGGGGAGTGCCGTCAGGCAGGAAGGGCATTTCCTCCTCCGGCAGGATACGGGACACAACGCCCTTGTTGCCGTGGCGGCCTGCCATCTTGTCGCCCACGGAAATTTTCCGCTTCTGGGCAATGTAGCAGCGCACCACTTTGTTTACGCCAGGGGACAGCTCGTCGTGGCTGTTCTCCCGGGTGAACACTTTCACGTCCACCACCACGCCATATTCGCCATGAGGCACACGCAAAGAGGTGTCCCGCACTTCCCGGGCTTTTTCGCCAAAAATGGCCCGCAGCAGGCGCTCCTCAGCGGTAAGCTCTGTCTCGCCCTTAGGCGTGACCTTGCCCACCAGGATGTCCCCGGCCCGCACGTCCGCGCCCACCCGGATAATGCCCCGGTCGTCCAAATCCCGCAACAGCTCTTCGTTGACGTTGGGGATGTCCCGGGTGATTTCCTCCGGGCCAAGCTTTGTGTCCCGGGCCTCCATCTCATATTCCTCAATGTGGATGGAGGTGTATACGTCATTGCGCACAATCTTTTCATTTAAGAGGACAGCGTCCTCGTAGTTGTAGCCTTCCCAGGTCATAAAGCCGATGAGGGCGTTTTTGCCCAGGGCGATTTCCCCGTTCTTAATGGCGGGGCCGTCGGCAATCACGTCATCCTTCTCCACCCGGTCGCCTACAGACACCACAGGCACCTGGTTAATGCAGGTGCTCTGGTTGGAGCGCATGAACTTGATGATCTCGTAGTCATCGGTGTCGCCGTTGTCTGCCGTCACCCGCACCAGGCTGGCGCTGACAGACTTCACCACGCCGCCCCGTCTTGCCAGCACGCACACGCCGGAGTCCACCCCGGCCTTATATTCCATGCCTGTGCCTACAATGGGGCTTTCTGTCTTAATCAGGGGCACAGCCTGCTTCTGCATGTTGGAACCCATCAGGGCGCGGTTTGCGTCATCGTTTTCCAGGAAGGGGATCATGGCTGTGGCCACAGAAACCACCATCCGGGGGGAGATGTCCATATAGTCGGCCTGCCGGGCGTCCACCTCCACGAACTCGCTGCGGTGGCGGCCCACCACCTTGCTGTTGATAAAATGGCCCTCACTGTCTAAAGGCTCGTTGGCCTGAGCCACAATGAAATCGTCCTCCACGTCGGCGGTCATATAGTCCACGTCCTCTGTGACCCGCCCTGTTTCCTTGTCCACCCGGCGGAAAGGCGCCTCAATAAACCCGTATTCGTTAATGCGGGCAAAGGTGGCAAGATAAGAGATAAGGCCGATGTTGGGGCCTTCGGGGGTTTCAATGGGGCACATGCGGCCATAGTGGGTGTAGTGTACGTCCCGCACCTCAAAACTGGCGCGGTCACGGGAGAGGCCGCCGGGGCCAAGGGCAGACAGGCGGCGCTTATGGGTCAGCTCAGAAAGGGGGTTTGTCTGATCCATGAACTGGGAGAGGGGGGAGGAACCGAAAAACTCCTTGATAGCCGCCACCACAGGCCGGATGTTAATCAGGGAGTGGGGGGTAAGGGTTTCCAAATCCTGGGCCTGCAAAGTCATGCGCTCCCGGATAACCCGCTCCAAGCGGGAGAAGCCAATGCGGAACTGGTTCTGCAGAAGCTCGCCCACAGAGCGGATCCGCCGGTTGCCCAGATGGTCGATGTCATCGGTAACGCCCAGGCCCACAGCCAGGCAGTTCATATAGTTAATGGAAGCAAAAATATCGTCAATGGTGATGAAGTTGGGGATAAGCTCGCTGTGCCGGGCGCGCAGGGCAGCTTTCAAAGCCCTCTCGTCCTCCCCGGCGCTGTCCAGGATTTCCGCAAGCACCTTAAAGCATACGCGCTCGTTAATGCCGCAGGCTTCTTTGGCGTCAAAATCCACATACTTCTGGATGTCCACCATGCCGTTGGAGAGGATTTTAACCTCCTTGCCCTCCAGCAGCACCACAGCCTCCATAACGCCGGCATCGTCCAGCTTCTCCGCTAGCTCCCGGCTGACGGTTTCCCCGGCCTCTGCCAGCAGCTCCCCGGTAGAGGGATCGGCAATGGGCTGGGAAAGGGTCTGCCCGGTCAGGCGGCCCTCCAGGCGCAGCTTCTTATTATATTTATAGCGGCCCACCCGGCTGAGGTCATACCGCCGGGGGTCAAAGAACAGGCCGTTGATGTGGGCCTGGGCGCTTTCAATGGTGGGCGGTTCGCTGGGGCGCAGCTTCCGGTAGATCTCAAACAGGGCCTCCTCCATGGTCTTGCAGGTGTCCTTCTCCATGGTGGCCCGGATACGGTCGTCATCCCCGAACACATTGTAAATCTCCTGGTCAGTGCCCAGCCCTAAGCAGCGGATGAACACAGTGATGGGGATTTTCCGGTTCTTGTCAATGCGCACATAGAACACATCGTTTACGTCGTTTTCATACTCCAGCCACGCGCCCCGGTTCGGGATAATGGTGGAGGAGAACAGCTCCTTGCCGGAGCGGTCGTAGTCCATCTTGAAATACACGCCGGGGGAGCGCACAAGCTGGGAGACGATAACCCGCTCCGCGCCGTTTATCACAAAGGTGCCGCTCTGGGTCATCAGGGGGAAGTCTCCCATGAACACCTCAGACTCTTTGATTTCCCCGGTTTCCTTGTTGAGGAGCCGCGCCGTCACCCGCAGGGCCGCCGCATAGGTGGCATCCCGCTCCTTGCATTCCGTGACGCTGTAGTTGGGCTTGTCATCCAGCTTGTAGTCCACAAAGTCCAGCACCAGATTGTTGTTGAAATCCGTTATGCCGGAAACATCGTCGAAAACCTCCTTGAGGCCCTGCTTCAAAAACCACTCGTAAGAGTTTTTCTGAATCTCAATGAGGTTCGGCATTTTGAGAACCTCTTCGATTTTGGAAAAGCTCATGCGGGTGTTCTTGCCCAATTGTACCGGTTTCACATTCACCATTGGCGCAGCCACTCTCCATTCTTTACATATTCTGAAAGCCTTTACACCGGACTTTGTGGGGAAAATCCGGCCCGTATACCGCATTTAGTCTGGAAGCACCCGGCACAGTTTGCAAGTTTTCTCAAAACACTTGATTATTTTTGCATGATGTGCTATACTGGCATTGTGCCATAGGACAAGGCGCTCTTATTGATATTGATACATTATCTAAGTGTATATCATACAGAGGGACTTGTCAAGCCTTTTTTTGCATTTTTTCCGCCGCCTAGCGGCTTTTTTGTTTTTAGTTTTATAAGAAAAGGAGGCAGCGCCTATGAAAAAAATGTTCGCGCTCGTTCTGTCCGCCCTGCTCCTGTTTTCCATAGCGGCCCCGGCCTATGCCTCGGAAACAGGGGATGGCGTAATTGCCCACAGGGTATGGGCCGGAAACCCTGATGCCGCCGATTATTCCCTGCCGGACTGGGCCGTGGAATGCCTCCCTGTACAGGATCCTTCCTATGTGCCCACAGGCAAAACCCACCACCAAAAAGGCGATCATAGCAATGGCTGGTATGTCCAGGCAGAAGGCGTTTTGGGGGCCGCTGTGATAGACAGGAGTGGCAACGTCATAGAGGAACTGCCTGAGGTAAACGACGTTTGCCCCGACTGCCGCAAGGGGATCTGCTCCTCCGCGAACCTGGCGCTTTTGCGGGATGATACCGCCTCATCCCCTTTGGTCAGCGCCATTGTGTCCCCCATTTCCTCCCGCCTCTGCTTTATTCGCTGAAACCACGCAAAAAAGCCGTGCCTGCATGGGCACGGCTTTTTGCTGGGGTGAGATAACGTAACCGTTTTTGAATGGTACGCTATCTTGCCCCAGCATTTTGCTTTCAGCCCTAAACGACAACGCTTTTGACATCAGCGCCGATCTGCCTGAAATAAGAAACGCTTTCGGTGGGCTGGTCGCCGGTGTCTACCTTGCCCACGAAGCTGTAAAAGATTTCGATTTTGCGGGTGTTGGTGTTCTTGTCCAATTCGTAGACCAAAATGCGGTCGATAAACTCATGGACATTTTCATAGGTCAATTCGCTGATCTCCGTGTACCGGCGTACCAGGGCGACAAACCGCTTCACATCAGCACTACGCTCAGCGGCGGTGTCAAGCTCTTTCCGCAGTTCCGCCACCCGTTTCGTCAACGCCGCTTTCTCGTCCTCATAGCCGGAGGTCAGAAACACAAACTGTTCATTCGATAACCGGCCCAATGCGTTGTCCTCGTACAGTTTGCGGAATAAAAGGTTGATCTCGCCCAGCCGGGCCTCCGCCTTGTCAAGTTCCTTGCGCTGGTGGCCCAGCGCCTTTTTCATGGCCTGTTCACTGCACTCGGTAGCGGTCTGAATAAACTCCTGCTCATGTCCTTTCACATAGGACATAATACGCTGCAAGTCAGCCAAAACAAGTTCTTTCAAGACACTTTTGCGGATGTAATGTGTCGTGCAAAGAAAATCATTTCTGGCCCGGTTGCGGTAGTTGCCGCAGGTGTAAGCGTGTTTCCGCTCCGGCGTTCCGGCTCCTTTTTGGAGATACATTTTGTAGCCGCAATCTCCGCAGAATAGCAACCCGGAAAACAGGTCGATTTCATCAGACTTGGTAGGGCGGTGGCGGGTAGCGATGCGCTTTTGGGCAAGGGCAAAGGTTTCCTCGTCAATCAGCGGTTCATGCGTGTTGGGGAAGAAATACCGCTTGTCCTCCGCATTTTTCCGTGTCTTTTTGGACTTATAGGACACCTTGTAGGTTTTCGCCGTGATGGTATGGCCCAAATATTCCTGCCGGGCGAGAATGTCATACAGCGTCTTTTCAGGCCAGTTGTACCAGGCGTTCAGTTGGGGGCGGGGATGCTGGGTTCTTCCTGTTCGGCGGTAGCGGAGTTCTCCAACAGTCAAAATCTCGTTGTCCCGCAGCCAGTTTTGAATTTCACAGATACGGTCGCCCCGCACATACATGGCGAAAATCTGCTTGACAACATGGGCCGTTTCCGGGTCAGGAATGAGATGATTGCGGTCGTTCGGGTCTGCGATATACCCATAGGGGACTTCTCCGTTGACACGTTCGCCCCGCTGGGCCTTGGCCTGCTTCACCGCCCGGATTTTCTTGGACGTATCGCGGGCGTAAAATTCATTGAACACAGGTTATTGGGGAAAGGGAAAGCAAACAGGCAAAAATCCAGTATTCATGCGGGTTTGCGGCGAGAT
>NZ_QWEO01000046.1 GCF_009936035.1 Neglectibacter sp. X58
CTGATTTTCATGGGTATTGACTACCTGACCGGCCTGATCGTGGCCGGAGTGTTCCACAACTCAGAGAAAACGCCTAACGGCACATTGGAAAGCCGCGCCGGATGGAAGGGCCTTTGCCGCAAGGGGGTAACACTGTTAGTGGTGCTTGTGGCTTGCCGCCTGGATTTGGTGACCGGGGCTAACTTTATCCGGGATGCGGTTGTTATTGGCTTTATCGCCAATGAAACGATCTCTATTGTGGAAAATGCGGGCCTTATGGGTGTTCCCATTCCGGCGGTGATTACCAGGGCCATTGAAGTACTGAAAAATAAAGCGGAAAGCGGTGATGAAAAATGAAAAAGGGTGTTGATATTTCCGTTCACAATGGCAATGTGGATTTTAACGCCTTGAAGGCGGCGGGGATTCAGTTTGTAATTATTCGCTGTGGGTATGGGAGTGATTTCACATACCAGGATGATGAACGGTTTGCCGAAAACGTCCGCAAGGCTGAAGCCGCCGGGATGCCGTGGGGCACCTACCTCTATTCCTATGCCCTTGATCGGGATATGGCAAAGAGTGAGGCCCAGCACGTTCTAAGGCTTCTGGGCGGCAAAAAGCCCGCCTATGGCGTGTGGTATGATGTGGAGGATGCCCAGCAGATCGGAGCCGACCTTGTTTCCCTCTGTGAAACCTTCTGCACGGCCATTGAAAAGGCCGGGTTATATGTGGGGGTGTATTCTTCCCTGTCGTGGTGGAATAGCCGCCTGAATAACTTCCGGCTGGATAAGTGGGATAAATGGGTTGCCCAGTGGAACAGCGTGTGTGAGTATACCAAGCCTTACGGCATTTGGCAGAATACAGACCGCTTGACCATTGGCGGCAAAGCCTTCGATGGCAATATTGCCTATAAGGACTACCCCGCCCTGACCGGCCCGAAAAAAGAAAAGGAGGAAGCCAAAGTGACCTATGAACAGTGGAAAGAGTACATGACCCGGTATCAGAAGGAGCAGGGCGAAAAGCCGGTAAGCGGATGGGCCGAAAAGGCTGTGGAACACGTCAAGGAAACCGGCGCTATGGTAGGGGATGGGAACGGTAAGTTCCGGCCCCAAAGCCCCGTGACCCGGCAGGAACTGGCCCAGGTGCTTTACAACCAGGGCACCCGGAAAGCGTGATACTAGATTGTTACTAGTCGGGTGAATTAAGCCCCATTTGAGTGAAGCAGATAATTCAGCGACCCCTTGAAAATACTGCTTTTCTTTACCTTGCGTAAGTCTGGAATTTATGCTATAATGAGTGACGAGGAAAAGAAAAGCCTTATCACTTACCTCATTAAAGAAATTCAGATATATCCGAATGGTGAGTCAGAAATGCCGTTAAAGTCGATAGAATTTAATTTCCCGATTTATATTGACGGCAAGGAAGTAAGGAAAGTTTTGTGGGAAAGGGGTAATACCGTTGAGACGGTATGTTTATTGTCCAAACTTCATTCAGACCAACATATCGAAGCAGAGCTTCAGATGGGCAAGTTTGATTTGACGGCTGCAGAG
This sequence comes from Neglectibacter sp. X58, assembly GCF_009936035.1. Classification (GTDB taxonomy): domain Bacteria; phylum Bacillota; class Clostridia; order Oscillospirales; family Acutalibacteraceae; genus Acutalibacter. The sequence continues at coordinate 1,527 of NZ_QWEO01000046.1, forward strand.
AGCAAGGCCGCCTATGAGGAAATTAAGGATTATGTGTTGGAACATACGGGATTGAAAGTCAGCGGCTTGACACACTGGACGCAATTTATCGAAAAAGATGGTGAAAAAGAGCCTTGAATATGTTATAATAAATGTAAGAACCTGTATTCACAACCAGTAATCACCGTCTAAGCGTTTTTTGGGAGCCACTCTATGTTAAGGCAACACCGCGCAATTTACAGTTGACACCTTAAGCGGCATCTCGCGGGCTGTTTTCCCGTCATAGCACACAAAGGCTGCTTGACAAACGCCAGTTTGCCTGCGCGTCTTTCCTGTACTCTTACGAAGAAATTTCTGCCGCGATATGCTGCTTAAAATTAAGCGGCATTGCCTTGAATTTTCTTGCAGAGGCGCAATCGCATAGATGCGTTCGCGAAACATTTTCCTTGATTGGCCCCCAAAATTCTTATTGACAGGTAGTACGGCACTAGGCGGCATAACAGCCCTGGGGAACGGAGGCGGAAGTTTTGAAAAGGCGAAAGGGAGGAAAACGGCTGTTGGGAGTTTGGCTGCTGCTGGCGGCGTTTTGGGGACTGCTTCCCGGCGGGATGGCAGGGGCGGGCCAGCCCCTTGCCGGGGAGCCTTTGTGTAAGGAGGGGGATAAGCTTCTGCTCTGCGCCCACGGACAGACAGGGCCATACCTTGCCTGTATCCAGGGGACAGGAAGCTTCCTCCTTGCCGGCGGGGACGAGGGCTTTGCCCGGGTAGATTTGGGCTATCCCCTGCTGGGGGCCGCATACCGGGGCGGCAGGCTCTTTGTTTTCCGGGAGTGGGAAGTCTTTTTCTGCGCAGACGCCTACACTGGCAGCCTGGAGCAGGGGGAAACCTGCGTCACCTCCCTGACAGCCGATGATGTCGCCCTTTTCGACTGCACAGCCCAGGGGGAAGTATACGCCGTGGCAAAGGACAGCCCCCAAACCCTTCAGCTCTTTTCCCTGGACGGGGATTTCCAGGAACACAGCTTTGACAAAAACATCTCCCTTTTGCAGGTGACAGAGAGCGGGCAGCTATGGGTGTGTACAGAGGACAGTTTTTTTATGGGCGGTTCTTTGGAAAACCTGAAAGCCATTACAGGAGGAAGGCCCCAGCGGGTTATTGGGGAAAACGCTTTCCTGGACAGCGGCGGCAATGTCTGGCAGGTGGAGGGGGAAAAGGCGGAGCCTGTGCTGGAGGGCATCCCACCCCAGTCCCTCTGCCGGGCAGACAGGGCCGGCATTACCTACGCAGACAGCACAGGGCGTATCCACCGGGTTTTGTGGGACGGCGAAGAAGCCGGAACCTGCACCCCGGATGGAAAGCCCCTGGCCCTGACGGAAAAGGGTGTGCTGATGAGCCGGGAGAAGATGCTATATTATGCTCCCTATGCCTTCACCCAGGAACAGCCCAGCCTTTCCCCCGCGCCAAGCCCCAGTGTCTCTCCCAGCCCCGGCCCTTCTGAAAAACCTTCCTGGTTGGAGTTAGGAGACGGCTATTTCTACATAACCGGGGAAGTGCCTGTGGAATGGCTGCTGGAGGAATTAAAGCCCCAGGAGGCCCTTATCAAAACCCCGGAAGGGGAAACGGTGACGAACGGCCTGTTGGGCACAGGGATGTCGGCCTTTCAGGGGAAGACAGACACCTATGAAAATGAGACAGTCGTTATCGTCTGGGGAGATTGCAGCGGCAACGGCAGAACAGGCCCGTCAGACATGGAAGAGGCCCAGCGGATGCTGCTTCATAGAGAGGATGACATGGTAAAGCCAGCCTTTCTGGCAGCAGACCGGGACAGGGACGGGGAAATTACCGCAAAGGATTTGCTGTGGCTTTCCGGGGCAATAGAAAAAGCGGCAAATGGGCGGTAGTTACCCGAACCCGGCAGGCGAGAGGAGTCCCGCGATTTTGCGCTGTAGATATAAAACGCACTGTCTGGACACTCCCGCCGGGAAGGGCGTCCTTGCAAAAGGCATAGGGCTATGCTATACTTTGAAACAGAAAAAGAGGACGGGAGTGCGGGACATGGAAATTGCCCTGTTAATATTTCAGCAGATGCTGAAATATTTCTTTATGCTGGTTATGGGCTATATGCTGGTGCGTACAAAGCGGGTGCGGGGAGAGGAAAGCCGGGTGTTAACCATGGTGTCGGTATACCTGGTGTCCCCCTGCGCCATTATCAACGCTTTCCAGATTGCGTATACCCGGGAGACGATACAGGGCCTGCTGCTGGCCTTTGCCGCCGCCATTGCCATTCATGTGGTATACCTGGGGCTGATAGGGCTTCTGGGACGGCTGTGGAAGTTCAGCGCCATAGAGAGGGCCTCTGTGATGTATTCAAACGCCGGGAATATGATTATCCCTGTGGTGCTGTCTGTGTTAGGCCCGGAATGGGTGCTGTATTCCAGCGCCTTTATCTCTGTGCAGATCACCCTGCAATGGACCCATGCCCGGGGCATGATCAGCCATGAAAAGGGCGTGGATCTGAAAAAGCTGTTTACCAATGTGAACATTATCAGCATCCTGGTGGGGCTGGCGCTGTTTTTGCTGGGAGTGCGGCTGCCGGCCGTCATGACGGATACATTGAAAACAGTGGGCGGCCTGATGGCCCCTCTGGGGATGTTCGTCATGGGAATGCTCATGGCAGGGAACAGCCTGAAGAAGAGCTTTTCCAACCCGCAAATCTATAAGATAGCCCTTTTGCGGCTGTGCCTGTGCCCCCTGCTGATGCTGGGGCTTATCAGGCTTACGGAGGCCTATAAGCTGCTGCCAGATGCCGCCACAGTGCTGTACATCTCCTTCCTGGCCTGCACCACGCCGCCTTCGGTGACTACCACCCAGCTTGCGGTGCTCTACCATGAGGACGCGGGGTATTCCAGCGCCATCAATATCGTCTCCACCATACTATGCCTTGCCACCATTCCCCTGATGACCATGCTGTACTGGCACGTGGTGGGATAAAAGCAAGGAAAGAAAACCCGTGCGCCCCGGGCGCGCGGATTAGGTACAACGGCATGGTTTTGCCATAATTGCTTTGTGAAGCAAATAAAAAAGCTTTCCAGCGCGGGCTGGGCAGTGAAAGCATAGAAAAACCTGCGGCTCGCGACGTGCGCACTGCAGTGTTTCTTTACTATAATAGGAAAGATGTTTCTTTATCGTGGGCAAAAAAAGTCCGCGCAGCTACAAAATGTAAGTGCGCGGATAGGTACAACGGTATGGTTTTGTCGTAATTGCTCTGTGAATCAGATATAAAAAACTTTCCAGCGCGGGCTGGAAAGCGCAAGCATAGAAAAACCTGCGGTTCGCGACTTGCGCACCGCAGGTGTGGTGGACCATCAGGGACTCGAACCCCGGACCGACCGGTTATGAGCCGGTTGCTCTAACCAACTGCGCTAATGGTCCTTGTATTGCACAGCGGTATTATTTTAGCATAAACTTTGGGTTTTGGCAAGTGCTTTTTTGGCAGCGGGATGTGTTCCAAGGGTGGAGATACTGCCTGCGCGATACAATTTGCAAGATATCCCCTTGCCGGCAGGAGCTGGAGGAAAGGAGCGGCGGGAGATGGAAGAAAAGTTTGGGGCAGTGGTTGCGGCGGCAGGAAGCTCCTCCCGGATGGGCGGGCAGAAAAGCAAGGTCTTTAGCAGGTTAGCCGGCAGGCGGGTTTTGGAATATTCTCTGGAAGTGCTGGATGCCTGCCCCTTGGTGGGGGAGATCTGCCTGGTGTGCCGGGAGGAGGACATGGAGGAAGCCCGCCGGGCAGCCCAGGGACTTGCTAAGCCGGTACAGGTGGTGCCGGGGGGCGCTTCCCGGCAGGAATCCGTATTAAACGGCGTGCTGGCCTTGGATCCCCAGTGGGGATATGTGCTCATCCACGACGGGGCGCGGCCCTTTGTCACCCCGGAAATGGTGGAGGCAGTGTGCCGGGACGCCCTGGAGTATGGAGCGGCTACAGCGGCAGTGCCCTCTAAGGATACCTGCAAGCTGGAAAACGGCCTGGGCTTTGTGGAATCCACCCCGCCCCGGGAAAGGCTTTGGGCTGTGCAGACGCCCCAGGCCTTTGAGCGGGGCATGTATGAATACGCGGCCCGGAAAGCCCAGGGCGAGAACCTGTCCTGCACCGACGACTGCCAGCTTGTGGAATGGGCGGGAGGGCAAGTGAAGCTTTCCCCGGGCAGTTACCGTAACTTGAAGCTGACCACCCCGGAAGACATGGAAGCGGCTCGGGCCTTTTTGGGGCTGGGGCAAAAGGAGGAACAAAAAATGCGCGTGGGATATGGCTATGACGTACACCGGCTGGTTTCTGGACGGCGGCTGGTGCTGGGCGGGGTGGAGGTCCCCTTTGAAATGGGGCTTTTGGGCCACTCGGACGCAGACGTGCTCACCCACGCTGTCTGTGACGCCCTTTTAGGCGCCGCCGCCTTGGGGGATATTGGCAGGCTCTTTCCGGATACGGATCCCCAGTACAGCGGGGCGGACAGCCTGGGCTTGCTGGAGGAGGTCTGTGCCCTGCTTGCCTCCCAGGGCTTTTCCATTTCCAATATTGACGCCACCCTCATCGCCCAGCAGCCGAAAGTGGCCCCCTACGTGCCGGAAATGCGGGAGAAGCTGGCGGCAGCCTGCTCCCTGACCCTGCAGCAGGTGAGCGTGAAAGCAACCACCGAGGAGGGCCTGGGCTTTACAGGCTCTGGGGAAGGCATGGCGGCATCGGCTGTGTGCTGCCTGCAGGAGTAGCTGCATGCCCCAAATGAGCATCTGTCAGTATGCTTTTCTAGCCAACAGGCCTGTAACACAGCAGTTGCAGGCCTGTTGGCTAGAAAAATTTTTCCTTCCCCGCCCCCTCATCTCGCAGGCTCCTTTTGAGAAGGCCATAGTAAACATAACGATATTCCAGTATATGGGCAGGGCTTGTTTGAAAAATCGGAAACGTTTATCTTTTTGCCCATAAGCGGCCATCTTCCGCGTCAAAAATCCTCCACAGGCGATAGCTTGTCTTTCGGTTTTCGTCTTGAAACCGCCCGCCCTGAACAAAAATGCGGGCATTTCTCTGGTCTTAAAACAGACTCCAGTGGCTTTGAACTTTGTCTGTCGGCCGTGCCCGCCCTTATCCCCACCGCCTGCATAACCTCCTGCCGCCCCAGGAAGGGCACAGGGGGATGAGGGCCAAAAGCCGGGCGGCTTTTTCCCGGGAGGAAGCGGGGCGCCTCACCAGTAAAGCTTCAAAGCGCCGGGAAGCACCTCTGTCTCCATGCGCTCTCCCCCCGCGCAGTATTCCCCGTCCAAAGACCAGGGCATAGGCTCCTTGCAGGTGAAAACAGCGCCCTTTGTATGGGTGAAGGTGATAAGATCCTCCTCCGCCTTGCCGCTCATCAGGGCCAGGAGGATGCGGTTCAACTCATGAAGGCTTTGGGGCTGCTTCACCAGGCACAGCTCGAACAGGCCGTCGCAGGGGTCAACCTTGGATTCGTCCAGCTTGATAACGCCTCCCAGGGAGGTGGAGCTGCTCAGGCCCCCATAGAGGTATTTCCCCTCGTATACCCCGCCCTCCGCCGTTTCCACCCGGGCTTCATAAGACTGCAGGGCGGGCAGCTCTTTAATGCCCTCAATCACGTAGGCAAGGTGCCCCAAAGAGTTTTTCAGGCTTTGGGTGGTGTTGTAGGAGGACTGTGTGAAGGCCCCGAAAGAGGCCACATACAGGAAGCTGCGCCTGCCCATGCGCCCCAGGTCAAGGGGCCGGGGCTTTCCCATGGCGATGAAGGACGCGGCCTTCACTGGATCTTTGGGAATCCCCAGAAAGCTTGCGAAATCGTTGGTGGTTCCCGCCGGGATATATCCCAAAGGCCCCAGGGCTTTTTCCCGCAGCAGCAGGTTTACTGTGTCGCTCAGGGTGCCGTCGCCCCCGCACACCACCAGCCTCCCGGGGTTTTTCCCTGCTGCAAGGAGCAGGGCCTTTTCCCCCTGCTCCTTGGATTCTGTTTTGATAACCTCCACGTCCCCGCCCCCGGCGGCAAACACTTCCTCAACCTGGGGAAGCTTTTGCAGGATGCCCTGCCTGCCCGCGTTGGCGTTTACCAGCAATATGGTTTTCATGGGCTGCCCTCCTTAGGAACGCGCCCCGGCAGGGCGCTGGAACTGGCTTCTGTAAAGCTCTGCGTAGAAGCCGTTTTTTGCTATCAGGGAATCGTGGGTGCCCTGCTCCACAATGTCCCCGTCCTTCATGCACAAAATCAGGTCGGCGCCCTGGATGGTGGAAAGCCGGTGGGCGATGATAAAGCTGGTGCGGCCCTGCATCAGGTTATCCATGGCCCGCTGCAAAAGCACCTCGGTGCGGGTGTCCACAGAGCTGGTGGCCTCGTCTAAAATCATCACCCGGGGATCCGCCAGAATGGCCCGGGCAATGGTGAGAAGCTGGCGCTGGCCCTGGGAAACGCCCTCCCCGTCCTCGCTGAGCACCATCTGGTAGCCCCCGGGCAGGGTGCGGATAAAGTGGTCGGCCTGGGCGGCCTTTGCCGCCTGCACCACCTCTTCGTCTGTAGCGCCCAGCCGCCCGTAGCGGATGTTCTCCATAATGGTGGCGTTATACAGCCAGGCGTCCTGAAGCACCATGCCGAATTCCGTGCGCAGATCCTCCCGGGTGAAATCTGTCACCGGGTGGCCGTCAAAGGTGATTTCCCCGCCGTCTATGTCGTGAAAGCGCATGAGAAGCTTTACCATGGTGGTTTTGCCCGCCCCGGTGGGGCCGACGATAGCCACCTTCTGCCCGGCCTTCACCTCTGCGGAGAAATCCTTGATAACAGGCTCCTCCGGCCCGTTATAGCCAAAGCGCACGTGGGAGAAGGTGATGTCCCCCTTGGGGTTCAGATCTGCCATGCGGGCCAGAGGCTCCGGCTCGGCTTCCTCTTCCTCTCCTAAAAACTCGAAAATCCGCTCCGCCGCCGCCACCGTCATCTGCAGTTGGCTGCCGATGCTGGCAAGCTGCATCACCGGCTGGGTGAAGCTGCGCACATACTGGATAAAGGCCTGTATGCCGCCAATGGTCATAGCGCCCCCCGCCGCCATGGCGGCCCCTGCCACGCACACCGCCACATAGCCCAGGTTCCCCACAAAGCTCATCACAGGGTGCATCAGCCCGGACAGGAAGTTTGCCTTCCACCCGGCGTTATAAAGCTTTTCGTTTTCCGCGTCAAAGGCTGCGGCAGCCTGCTCCTCCCTGCCAAAGGCTTTCACCACCAGGTGCCCGCCATACATTTCCTCCACCTGCCCGTTGACGCTTCCCAGATACTCCTGCTGGCCCTGGAAGTGCCGCTGGGATACTTTTACAATGCCCAGCACCAGGCCGAAAGATACCGGAAGGATGCACAAAACCACCAGGGTAAGCTGCCAGCTTATGGTAAGCATCAGCACCACCACGCCAATCATGGTGCAGGCAGAGGTGATAAGCTGGGTAACGCTCTGGGAAAGGGAGGTTGACAGCGCGTCCACATCGTTTGTCATGCGGGAGAGCACGTCCCCCTGGGTGGTCTTGTGGAAGTAGGAAAGGGGGAGGCAGTTGATTTTATGGGTGATGGCGTTTCGCAGGTCAAAGTGTACCTGGGTGGAAACCCCGGCCATAATGTGCCCCTGCAGGTAGGAAAACCCAGCGCCCGCCAGGTACAGCCCTCCCAGAACCAGCAGCACCCTGCCGATATAGATAAAGTCAATGCCCTCCCCAGCGCCTGTGATGGTACGCATCAGCCCTGCCGCCAGCTCGTCTGTGGCAAGGGCCAGCACCTTCGGCCCCGCAATGGTGAACACAGTGGAGGCCGCCGCGAAAAGCATCACCAGCACCAGCAGCCCCCGGAAAGGCTTCAGATACCGTAAAAGCTCCCTGCCGCTGCGCCCGAAGTTTTTAGCCTTCTGGCCTCCGGCGGCCATAGGGCCATGGCCATGAGGCCCGCGTGGCCCCATGGGGGCGGGCCTGTTTTTCTCCTTCTCGCTCACACCAATTCCTCCTTCCGAAGCTGGCTTTCCGCAATCTCCCGGTAGACAGGGCAGCTTTCCAGAAGCTCCTTGTGGGTGCCCTTGCCCGCAAGCCTGCCGTCATCCAGCACCAGGATCTGCTCTGCCTGCATAATGGTGCTCACCCGCTGGGCCACAATGAGCACAGCCGCCTTTTCCGTATACGGCCCCAAGGCAGCCCGCAGGGCGGCCTCTGTTTTAAAGTCCAGGGCGGAAAAGCTGTCGTCAAAAATATACACAGGGGCCTTGCGCACCAAGGCCCGGGCCATGGAAAGCCGCTGCCGCTGGCCGCCGGAAACGTTCCCGCCGCCCTGGGCAATGAAAGCGTCCAGGCCCTTTTCCATGTCCCCCACAAAGCCTGCCGCCTGGGCAACTTCCAGGGCCTGCAGCACTTCCTCATCGCCGGCGCTCTCCTTGCCATACAGCAGGTTTTCCTTCACAGAGCCTGTAAACAGCAGGGCTTTCTGGGGCACAAAGCCAATGCTGTTCCGCAAATCCTCCTGGCGGTACTTCCGGATGTCCACCCCGTCCAGGGTGATTTCCCCTTCTGTCGCGTCATAAAACCGGGGGATAAGGTTTATAAGGGTAGACTTCCCCGCTCCTGTTGCGCCGATAATGGCAGTGGTCTCCCCGGGCCGGGCCGTAAAGCTGATATGCTCCAGCACGTTGCTTTCCGCATCCCCATAGCGGAAGCTCACGTCCTTAAACTCGATAACGCCCTGTATCTCCCCGGGCTTTTCCGGGCTTTCCGGATCCTGCACCGCCAGGGGCATATCCAGCACCTCCCGGATGCGCTCCGCGGAAACGCTGGCCCGGGGCAGCATAATAAACATCATGGCAATCATTAAGAAGGAGGCGATAATCTGCATGGCATACTGGATGAAAGCCATCATGTCCCCAATCTGCAGGGCAGACTCCGCAATGGCATGGCCTCCCACCCACAGGATAACCAGGGTGCTCAGGTTCATCACCAGCATCATCATGGGCATCATGCCTGCCATCACCCGCTGGACAAAGCGGCTTGTATGGGAAAATTCCTGGTTTGCGCCTTTAAAGCGATCCTCTTCAAAATCCTGGTTCCCAAAGGCCCGCACCACCATCATGCCGGAAAGGTGCTCCCGGCTGATACGGTTCAGGGCGTCCATCATCCCCTGCAGCGCCTTAAATTTCGGCAGGGCCAGGGCCATGGCCGTCATCGCCAGCCCCAGCATCACCACAACGGCAGCCGCCACAATCCAGCTCATGGAAACGCTTTTCTCCACGGCAAAGAGGACGCCCCCTATGCCCATAATGGGGGCATAGCACACCAGCCGCAGCCCCATGGTAATCAGCATCTGCACCTGCTGCACATCGTTTGTGGTGCGGGTGATAAGGGAGGCAGTGGAGAATTTGTCAAACTCCGGCCCGCCCAGGCCCATTACCTTGGAGAACAGGTCGTGGCGCAGGCGCTTGCCCACAGCCGCCGCAATGCGGGAGGAGAAAAGCCCCACCAGCACAGCCGCCAAAGCGCCCAGCAGGGAAACCCCCAGCATTACCAAACCCTTGCCCCAGATATAGGCAGACTGGGCGGGGGCGGTGTCCAGCCCCAGCTCCTCATAGAAAAGCTTTTTCAGGTTTACGCCCACCTGTTCCCCCATGGCCCCGGGGGCTTCCGCCGCCAGGGAAGCGGCCTTGGAAAGGCTTTCCCGGGGGGCAAGCTCCAGGAGGGGGAGAAGCTGGTAAAGCTGCTGGGCGCTCATGCCCCGGATGCCGTTTTCTGACAGGGAAAAGCCGCCTTTCCCCGCGCTTCCCCCGCCAGGCTCTCCCGGCTGGGGCGGGTTCTCCGGCTGGGGCGCGCTGCTGCCGTTAAACTCCGGCTTGCTCACAGTGTCCTCAGGGCTGTCCCACTCCGCGGGGGAGTCCGCGCTGCCCTCATGCCCTTCGCCGCCCTCTGTGCCGGGGGCGGGGCTTACAAAGCTTTCGCCTGCGCCGGGAAGGGGGGCCTCCAGCCCTCCTTCAGGCTCCACCCCGGCGAAATCCCCCATGGGCATAACCGCAGGCTCCCCGGCGGCCTCCTGCCTGGGGCTTTCCGCCCGGGGCAGGAGGGTCAGGTTCATGCCGCTGGCGGGAACGGTATAATCCTCGTCAGGGATTCGCAGGTTGGGATCCGTTGCGTCCACCCGGTAGCCGTCGTCCGGAATTTCCAGGTTGGGATCCGTGCCCACAGTGGAAAACCTATCAGGCTCTTCGTCAGGCGCTGCGCTGCTGCCCTCCGGCACAGAGGATGCCTCCCCGTCAGGCAGGGAAGGCTCCGTGTCCCCGTTTTCCAGGTCCGCCGGCTTTTCCGTTTTGTCCGGCAAAACAGGGCGGGCCGCGTTCTGGGTTTGTCCGGCCTTTAAGGCAAGCTCTTCCAGCTCCCCAGAAGCAGAAGCCTCCTGCATATACAGCAGGAAGCCATAGGAGGCCTGCCCGAAGGCTCCGTCCAGGGCCTTCCGGGCTTCCGGCTCCAGCCCCTCCCGCAGCAGGCACACAGCCTCCCGCCGGGCCAGGGGATAGTCCCCGGAAATGCGCTGGGCCTCGCTGCTTTCCGGCTCTATGGTATAGTAGCCTTCCTCCAGCAGGGCCTTTTCCTCCTCCCCGGCAAAATAAAGCAGAAGCGCATGGGCCTTCTGGCTCATGGCCTCAGGCGCGCCTGCCTCCAGGCCCCCCTGCTGGATGCCCACGTTTACAAGGCTGCTCATCAGGTTGGGCAGGGCCAGCTCGCTTACAGCCTGGCCGAATAAAAGGAAAATGCAGATAAGCACCAGCGCCCAAAAGGGCTTCAGATATCGCGCGGTCAGCTTCACAGGCTGCCGCCCCCTTTCTCCAAAAACAGTAAAAAATAATCCGTCCCCCGCCGCCCGGGGCAGGGCCTCCCTTGACTATAGCACGCCCCTGCCCCCAGCGTCAAGGCGGCAGGGGAAAAGTTAAAGAAGGCTTTACACTCTATTCACAATGGCTCCAAAGCCCTGACCCCGCCAGCCGCTCCCACAGCAGGGGGGTGATGTCCGGGTAGGTGAGGTTTTCCGGCAAAGCGTCAAAAAGCCGGGTTTCCGCCATCTCCTTTTCCGGCAGGGGGCCAAGGCCGCGGATCTCCGCCAGAAAAACCATGCCCACCGCCCCCTTGTCCCATTCGTCGTCCGCGGCCCGATACCCGCACACAGGCTGCAGCGTGAAGCTTTCCGCCCCCGATTCCTCCCAAAGCTCCCGCCGGGCCGCCTCCTCCGGGGATTCCCCCGGCTCAATGTGGCCGCCCTGGGTTTCCCAGGTGTCCCGCGCTTGGTGGCGGCTTAAAAGCAGCTTCCCCTGATACCGGGAAAACACCACCACGAATTTGCAGCTTCCCGTTTCTTCCTTGGCTAACACTTTGCACAGCATGGCATTCCTTTCCTTTCGCAATATTCCCGCCTCTCAGTATACCACCTGGAACAGCCCTTTGTACACCCGGCAAAAGGAAAAAACCAGGGGAAGCCTGCTTTTTCCCGGCGCCGGCATTTTTCGCCAAATTCCGGCATGTTCCGCCCCCTGCCCTTCTGAAGTTTTGCCAAAACCCCTGCCGCTTTCATATAAAAGGAATTGACAGCGGGGACGGAAAGGGGTAAAATTTAGAATATACAGGTCTTTCCAAAGGAATGTGTCAGGGGGACAAGCCTGATACGGCAAAAAATTTGGGAGAAAGGAATGGTACCGGGCACAAAAGGCGGATATGCCTGGCCTTTTTGTGCGTATTTCCGTATCGCATGGTGATTTTTTATGGTTACGGCACTTATCACAGGGGCGTCCTCCGGGCTGGGGAAGGAATATATCAACGCTATTATGGAGCAGTATCCCAGCGTGGATTCCTTCTGGATTATCGCCCGCAACAAGGAAGCCCTTTTCAAGGTTGCCGAGGAGCACACCGACAAAACCATTGCCACCATTTCCCTGGATCTCGCAAAGGACGAGAGCCTGGAGGTTATGGAGCAGCTTTTAAAGGAAAACAACCCGGAAATCAAGGTGCTGGTAAATAACGCGGGCTTTGGCAAATGCAGCGACTTTTTTGCCTCTGTCCGGGGGGAGCAGACCGGCATGGTGGATTTAAACTGCAAGGCCCTCACAGGCCTCACCCGCCTGTGCCTGCCCTATATGCTGGACGACAGCCTTGTCCTCAACGTGGCTTCCATCGCCGCCTTTGCCCCCACCCCCCGCATGTCCGTTTACAGCGCCACGAAGGCCTATGTGCTGGCCCTTTCCAAGGCCCTTCACGACGAGCTGCGGCCCAGGGGCATCAAGGTTACAGCCGTTTGCCCCGGCCCTATGGATACAGACTTCTGGCATGTGGCAAATGTGCCGGAGGGCAAGTCGCGGCTTATTGACAAGCTGCCCCGGGTTTCCCCGAAGGACGTGGCGGCAGGCTCCCTGCGGGCCGCCAAGCGGGGCAAACTTGTGTACACCAAGGGTATCTGGTATAAGCTGTACAGGCTGGCGGCAAAGCTTCTGCCCCATGGGTTCATTATGGAATTTACAGAGGTGTGAACACGCCCTGGTAAAGATAAGGAACGATACGGGGAGGTTTTTATGCAGCTTGAAATTGCCCTGCGGGAAGGCCCGGTGGCCCTGCGGCCGCTGAAGGCGGAGGACGCTTCCCTGCTGCTGCGGTGGCTGACAGATCCCGCTGTTCTGGAATGGTACGAGGGGCGGGACAGGCCCTTCACGCCCCAGATGGTGCAGGAGCATTTTTACAAGGAGGACGGCCTTTCCCGCTGCATCATCCTCTATGAGGGAAGCCCGGCGGGGTATGTGCAGGTTTATCCGCTGGACGAGGGGGAAAAGCAGGCGTATGGCTGCCCGGAGGCCCCCTCTCCGGCCTTTGCCATGGATCAGTTCCTGGGCGAAACAGCCTGCTGGGGGAAACGCATTGGCAGGGCTTTCATTTCCCTGCTTCTCAAACATCTTGCCGTTGCCGAAAATGCCCAGGCTGTCTATGTGGATCCCCATACGGATAATAAGAGGGCCATCCGCTGCTACGAGGCCTGCGGTTTCCGGCTGGTGAAGCTGCTGCCAAAGCACGAGCTGCACGAGGGCGGTATGCGGGACTGCTGGCTGATGGAATGCAGGCCCCAGGAAACAGAATAGCTGTATAATTTGAAAAACACAGGCGTAAAACACGCCTGTGTTTTTATGCTCTATATGGAATCCGCCCTATCTGCCGCCCCGGAGGATTTTTCCCAAACGGGGATGGAGCCGCTGGAAATAGGCAGAGATAAGCCCTGCCAGGGCAAAGTCATACACCAGGAACACCAGGTTTGCCAGAACCAGCAGGAGGAGGGGCGTGAAAGGCCCTAAAAAGGAAATGCTTTCTAAGGGAACCCCCAGCATATACAGGGCCAGCAGGGCTTCCGCAATGCAGGCCGCGTTAAAAACCAGCAGCTTGGAGAGAACCCGCACAGGCCTTTTCCGGATGCGGGCCAGCAGGCCGAACAGGGCGGGATAATAGCCGAAAAACAGCAGGTAAATCAGGGCGGCCTCCCTGTCCGGGGCCAAAAGCATGACGAAAACCGCCGTGGCCCCATAGCATCCAAAGCCCCAGGGCACCCCGGCCTCTGCCACCACGGGGATCAGCAGGCACCCCGCCATAGCTGGAGCAGCAATGCTGGCCATGGGCGCCAGGCCCTGAAAAAGCATCAAAACGGTGCCCAGCGCTGCCATAACGCCGCTTAACGCTATTTTTACTGATTGCTTCACAGCAAAGCGCCCCTTTCTGTCAGCAGCAGGAGATTAAATCCCCGCCCATGCATTCGCAGCAGCAGTCGGCGCAGATAAGGCCTTGGCACAGATCGCAGGTGTTGCAGCCTCCCGCGGCCATGTTGGGGTTATAGCCGCCATACATGCCAGTGCCTTGGTTCATGGCCTGGTTTAAAGCGGCGCTGTATTCGCCGTTGCCCGGCTCCATCTGGCAGGCCCGGGAGAAGTGATCCTTTGCCTCCTCCAGCCAGCCCCGGCGGTACAGCACAGAGCCTTTCAGGAAATACCATTCGGCATTGCGGCGCTCGGCGGGCACGCCGTTTAAAAGCTGCTCAGCGTCCGCAATGCGTCCCGCCATAATCAGGCTGCGCACATCGCTGAAAGCAGAGCCGCGGCTGCCGCCCACATTGTTGTAGCTATATCCCCCGGCACGCCCCTGCCCGCTGCCTGCCTTGCGCTGGGCGGTGATGGCGTCGTAGGCTTCGTTGATTTCCTTCATCTTCTCGTCCGCCAGCTCTTTTAAGGGGCTGTCGGCATACTGATCCGGGTGGTACTTTTTGGCAAGGCTGCGGTAAGCCTCCTTCACTTCCTCATCGGTTGCCGAGGGCGAAACGCCCAGGGCTTTGTACGGATCGCTCATGTACTGCTCCTTTTCCAGGTTCCAAAATTGATTCCCTTATTCTTCCTTTGCGTTCCAGTATATCCACTATAGCATGGAAGCCTTTACAGGTTTTGTAGTTAACACAGTTCAAAAGAGGCAGCGGGCCTCCTTTGAACCGGGCGGCGCAGCCGCCCAGCTTGAAAATCAGGTTATACCGATTTTCAAGTGTGTTTACTATAACTCCCGCCGGGGCTTTTCCTTAATGTGCAGAAAGAGGATTTCCCTTTGCAGCTCCGGCAGGCCTTTCTGCACCACGTTTTCGATGATTGGCTCAAAATTCATCAGGTCTATAAGGTTTAAGGGCAGCGCCATCTGGGCGGCTGTGCGGTTTAAAGCCGCGTTGCAGAAATTGTCTGCCTGGCGGCGTTCCTCCTCTGTCAGCGCTGTCTTGCCCCAAAATCCCAGCTTTGCAATAAAGGGGTTAAAGGCCCCGGTGCGGAGGTCCTCCGGCAAATCGTCTGCGGCGTCCATGAGGTAAACCCACCTGCCCAGGAAATACCCAAATTGGGAGAGGGGCATTTCCTGCCGCGCGTCCCCCCCCGCAAGCTCCCCGAACACCTGGGACAGCAGCCGGGCGGTAGGCTCGGCGCAGGCGTCCAGCCCGGCCTGGGCGCTTTCCGCTTCCGCCTGGGCAGCCATGGCCTTTTCCGCCGATTCAGCCAGAAAAGGATACCGCAGCCCGGCTTTGCGTGCCTTCCGGCGGAAGAAGGGCCGCAGCAGGCGCTTCCCCAGGGATTTCAGGAAGCCTTCGTCCGCAATGTCATCCTGCAGCTTGTGGTATGCCAGCAGCACCGTCAGGGCGGCGGCTTTCTGATAGGCTTCCCCTTCCCCCGCAAGATAGCGGCAGTGCTTTAAAGGGTTCATGGCGCAGGTTTTTTTATGCTCGGTAAGCTTCGCGCCGGATACGGCAAGGGCCAGCAGGGCATAAAAGGTGCAGTCATAGCTGAGCAGGAACCGGGAAGCCGGGCCGTATTCCTGGCCCAGCACCTTGCAAAGCTGGCAGTACACCGCCTTATACTGCTCGTACTCCCGCACCAGCAGCTCCGATTTGTTGGGGCGCACATATCCAAACAAAAACAATACCCCCTCTGGCTTCCTATTGTACCCCATTCCCTCCAAAAGTTGTTGAACACACTGTAAACATTGGGCGCGGCGCTTTTTCTTTATGTATGCCCCTGCCCGCCGGGAAGGGGCACAGGGCTACCGCCCCCGGGGAGAGACGGGCTTCTCCGGGCTTTCGCCGGCAGCCTCCCGGGGGATCTCCATGCTGGAAAGCTCCCGGTAAGACTCCAGCTCCGCCCGGTTGGCAGGCGCGGCATACATTAGGCCTGTACATTCAGTGGCGGAGCAGACGTTTGACGTGCTGGGGAATTTTCCCTCCGGCAGGGGATCGTGCTCGTGATACTGCATGGGCTTCTTTCCGCTGTTTTTGTTTTTCACAGAGATGCTCCTTTCCCTTTTGCGGCTTCCGTTCTATATTTTTCGCGGGAAGGGGAAAAATATGCGCTGGGGAAAGCGGCGGGAATAAGATGGATCCTGGCATTACTATACATACTTAGAAGTATAACCTCCATGGTAATTTTCAAAAAATCCCCATGTATGGAACACCCCTGAAAGCGGACAATAGCTTTCGGGGGTGATTGATGTGAAAAATCTAGAGAAAGGAACGGTACCGGGCACAAAAGGTGGTTGTTTCATCGCCTTCCTGTGCGAATCCTGTACCGCGTGGCGGTTTTTATGATCCCATATTTTTGGGGGGATGTGCCAGCCAGAAGCCTGGTAAGCGGGGGCGTGTCCGGGGTGACCTTCAGTTCCCTGCTGCGGGACGATCTGGGCCTGCGGGATTTGCCTGAAGAAGTCCGGAACAAGCTGGAAAGCCGGGAAGGGATAATCCGCTCTTCCCAGCAGTTGGAAGCCATGATAAACGAGCTGAGCATCCAGCAGTAAGCGGGCAGGCGCGCCCGGCCCTCCTTGTTCCTGGCAGGAGGGGAGGCAGCGCCCGCTTACATAGGCAGGCTGCCCTGGAGGAAATCGTAGGGGGTCTGCTGGTATACATAGTAGTTCAGCCAGTTGGATACTAATAAATGGGCGTTGCTCCGCCAGGTGAAGGGCGGCGTGCGGGAATGATCGTCCTCCGGGAAGTAGTGGTAAGGCACTTTGGGGTTCAGCCCCTTGTTCATGTCACGGAAATATTCCTTTGCCAGGGTGTCCCGGTCATATTCCGCGTGGCCCGTAACAAAAATCTGCCTGCCCTCCTTGTCGGCGACAATGTGCAGCCCTGCCAAATCTGACACAGCCAGGGGGATTAAGCCCGGGCACTGCCGGATATCCTCCAGGCGCACCTCGGTATGGCGGGAGTGGGGGGCAAAGTAATTGTCGTCAAAGCCCCGCATCAGGGGGTGGTATGGATTTAACACAGTATGATTATAAATGCCGCTGAGCTTTTCCGGCAGGGGATACTTGGGCACCCCGTAATGATAGTACAGCCCGGCCTGGGCGCCCCAGCAGATGTGCAGCACAGAATACACGTTCTCCTTAGACCACTCCATTATATCGCACATTTCCCGCCAATAGTCCACTTCCTCAAAGGGTAGCTTTTCCACAGGCGCGCCTGTAATAATCATCCCGTCATATTTCTCCCCCCGCACATCCGGGAACGTCTTATAGAAAGCGTTCAGGTGCCCGGCGCTGGTGTTCTTGCTGATATGGGTGGCAGGGTGCAGCAGTTCCACATCTACCTGCAAGGGGGAGTTGCCCAAAAGCCGCAGAAGCTGGGTTTCAGTTTCAATCTTGGTGGGCATTAAATTAAGTATGGCAATCTTCAGAGGGCGGATGTCCTGGTTCTGCGCACGCTCGTGGCTCATCACAAAGATGTTTTCAGACTCCAGCACCTCAATGGCAGGCAGATCCATCTGGATTCGGATAGGCATTTTGTCACATCCTTTAGAAATTTGAAATTTTTAAAAAAAAGGGGTTGACTTTCCTGGCAATAGGTGTTATTATATCAAAGCTGTCCCGCGAGCCGGAAGGCGAAGGGAAGCAAAGACATTATACCACAGCCTCTC
>NZ_QWEO01000047.1 GCF_009936035.1 Neglectibacter sp. X58
TTCTGACCATATTTTCTTAATATATTCTTCATTGATGTGCCGGAGGTTTGGATTTCACTTTGAGGGGGATTTCATCGTGCGTGAACCGGTTTGAAGATATGATACACATGGAGCGGCCCGCCTCTAAACGCCCGAAGATGGATTTGGGCAACCGGGCTAAATTGTTCATGCCCTTTTCGGCCTTGCGAGGTTTTGATATGGCGGTGCTGACCAAGGAAAAAGAAAACGCCCTTGTTCCGAGGGCGCTGCTGTCAGACGATATGCAGGAGGTTTTGGAGCGCAAGCTGCGGCAGATAAGCGTGGGGGATACCGTGGCCGTCACCTATTTCAGCCTGCAGAAACGGATAGGCGGCTATGAAGTGGGGCAGTATATCACGGAGAGGGGCGCGGCAGAGGAAATTGACGAATGGGGCCGCACGCTGGTACTGCCGCAATGCTGTGTGCCGTTTGCGGATATATTCGATTTGCAGAGTGAGGTGTTGGGCCATACAGACGCAGAGCAGGCGTAAGCAGTATGTGGAGGTACTGGCCACCCACCGCATTGACGGCTCGGTAAGGCCCCAGGCCATCACCTTTGCGGCGGGGCCGCGGTATGACATTGAAGAGGTAAAAGGGGTAAAACTTACAAAGCTGTACACGACAAAGGAAATTGCCCGGGAGTATACGGTTATCATCCGCAGCAAACAGACCAGCTTGTTTGAGGATGACGGGCGATGGTTTGTGCTGATGAAAAGCTGAACACATAGAGAAGGGGAGATGCAGATAATTCTACACCTCCCCTTTTCTATTACAATAAGTTTGATTGGAACCCTCGCAGCCAGCCGGGGGTTTCGTCCGTCTGTTATCCATAAAACAGGATATTAAGATTATCTGCCTAAATTGTCCAAAATTTATTCTGGTGCTCTTCCAGCCATACATTCAGTATGCCCGTATAATACATGCGTTCATACATGCACAGCCTGCCGTGTGCGTGTGCACTGTTCCATTCTCTTATCGAGTCCGTTGTCCCGATATACACAATTTCCCCGGATTTTGAGTGTCGGGCTAATAACTGCCACCCCGACTCCATCCACAGCAATGTGAGCCTGCCAAGTGCAGGATAGCGGATGATTCTTTCTGCCAGCAAGTCATCCAGAGTAAAAATATCTTGTTTTTCCCAATAGTATTTTAGAATCTTCTTTACACGATTTTGTCTGCCCTTCCCTTAATTTCCTCATACCGCGCTATGTTCTCTGCTTTCCAGCCCCTGGTCTGATCCGGGCAAGGCAGCACTAAAATCAACCGCAGGTTGGGGCAGCCGTTATCCCGTAAGCGTAAGACCGTTTCGGCTGCAAGTGTGTCGAAGCCCTAAGCGCCCCCGGCGCCGTAATAAATGACGCCCTGGCTGTAAAGCTCTAGGATGGTCGTTTCCAGCTTTTGCCGGATGCCCTCTAGTTCTTCTGGCGGTATGTTGCGGTGGCCGGTGAAGCAGCAGGTCTTTTCCCGCATTTTTCTCCCTCACTCGATGCGTATTCTGTTTTACATATCTATTTTAGAATATATCCATACTATAGCAAATAGGATATAATTTTGTCAAGGGAGGAGTGGGTATCATGCCGAAATTTGTTCCGAAGAAGCCGGAAAAGGAAGTTATCTCTATGCGCATATCGGTTGATACCTTACTGGAAGTTGACCAAAAAGCGGCCGCGTTTGGTATCAGTAGGAATGAGTTGATAAATCAAATGATAGATTGTGCCTTGGCCAATATTGATACTGCATCCGCACAAGGTAATAACTAAAACTGTTTGTAAGCGCCCCCTGTGGAGCTCTTTTCTATTCCGCGCGGATCGTATGCAGCAGGGCCTGCACGGCGGTGTTTTCCCTGAGATCCATGCCTGACTGCTGCTCGCATTGGGCGATGCAGGTAACGATCTGTCCCCCGGCGAACCGAAGCCGGGCCTGATAGTAGCTGATATTGTTGCAATCGTAGAGGACATCATATCCCCTCGTCGCATTTACTGTGATCGGCCGTACAACGGAAGCGGGATGCAGGCTGGGGTTCTCTTCAAAAAGAGCTTGCAGGCCCGACAAAACCTCCCTGCCGTCTGGGGCGATCTCTACCGTAATGTATACCCTCTGGTTGGGGGAAAGGCAGCACAAGGCGAATGGGTGGAACATCTCGTCGTGAAGGTAAAACCCATCCGGCATGGTAAAGGAAACACCGTGGGCTGAAAACCGGCCGCCTGCAAATTGCAGCATATAATTTCCCCCTATCACTGGTTAGAGTCTGCAAACCGCTCTAATTCTTTAATTGTCTCTGCTAACTCTGCCCGCTGGTCCTCTGGCATAGATAGAAGTTTTGAAATGGCGTCCTTTTGATTCTCCTTTGCCTCCGCAACCAGTTTATCCATTGTTTCCGATGGGAACAGCAATAAAAGATTTCTGATGGTTTCTTTCACAACTTCGGCATGGTCTTCTTCACTCAGCATGGCAGTTGTGGAAATCACGTTTTCCGCAATAAGCCAGACAGCTGTCTGGGGATCATCAGGGGCCATCTTCTCTGTGAACCGGTCTACCACCTCCCCAACGGAAAGCTCTAATTCACCTGCAACCTTTCTTAAATTATCTGCCGTCTTTTTCATAACCTTGATATCCATTTTTTCTAAATATGTTTCACCCATGTGTTTCACCATCCTTTTGTAATCGGAGCTCTTTTATAACACTCTTTTCATCCTCGGTCAACTCCCCAAACCACTGCGGGTTCGGCAAGGGCTTCCTGCTCCGCTTTCCTCTTTTAAGGCAATTCGCGTCCATGTTGGCAAACCTTTCCGGGAACATGAAAACAGTGGCGGGGACGCCGTAAAGTTTCGCTAATATGCGGAGGGTCTGCACATCCGGACTGGTCTTGCCGCTCTCGTAGTACGAATAAGTCGAGCGGTTTACCATCAGTGCTTCGGCAACCTCACGCTGGCTAAGGCCGCAGGCCAGGCATATATTGCGGAGTAATTTTTGCAGGCTGGGTTTGAAATCCCTCTTATACTGGTTCTCCATTTTTCACCTCTCATTATCTTCAGCAGTCAGTATATGGTCAAATTTATTCACATCTCATCCTATAAAAAGGAGGCAGCTTGTTCCGGGGGCCTTTCCCCATACATAGCCGCCTCTTTTTTTGGGCGATTACGGTTATGAAACTGTCCCTATGGTAATCCAGTACGGGTCTACCCAATAGCCCCTTGTTTCATTCCAGCGGCGCTTTTGCAGTTTTCCGTTGTACATCCGGTATTTGTTTACAATCACATCGGCGTAAGGCTGGATGCCGCTGTTCACGGCCTGGAAGGTTTCTTCAGGCTGCGGAGATATCTCAGCGGCTTGTGCTGCCGTGCATAGAGTGGCAGCCATCAAGAGGCTGGCACAAGTACCGGCAATGACTTTTCTTAAAGTTCTCATGGGTATGGCACCTCCATAATGTAATTATTTTCCATGCGGAACCCGTCCGCAATCATGACTTGTGCAGCTTCGGTGGTTAGGTGTACCTCCCCCTGTTCCGTTTTGAGGATGTAGCTCCCATCGTTACAGTAGGTGATGGTGCCATTGGAAAGGGCATAGTCTGTGTAATCTTGACTGTTGGGCTGATAGGCGGGTTGGAAAATCACCAGATAGCTGAACAGCCACAGTATAGCAGCTATTAGAATAACTAAACCTGCCCACGCCCGTTTGCCTTTGCTTTCTTTGTAAAGGATCAGATAGAACCTACTTTTGAGGGAGGATGCGGCAAGCTGCCCGGAGGAACCGGGGTGGTTGCTGGCAAACGCTAGAAGTGTCTTGCAGTAATACCGCCTAGCACTGGGGCGGGCTGCGTGTAGGACCTCCATGTCACAGCGGTGGTCGCAGAGCCGTGTGATGACTGCCCGGCAGATGTGGATGCCCGGGTTCCACCAGAACATGGTGCATAGGACGCGGAGCAGGAAATCCAGTAGACCGTCGTGGTGCTTGATGTGGGAGGATTCGTGCTGCAGAATCAGCTCCAACTGTTTTGAGGTGTAAGCTGTATCCGGTAACAGGATGATTTCCTGCCAAAACCCCATAACACATGGGGTGTCTACTCTGGACGTAACAGCAACACGCAGGTTTAGGGTATGATGCTGGCGGCAGAACGCCTCTATGCGTTCATCTTGGGAAATGGGAAGATTCTGGACTGACAGGAACCGATACGCATAACCAGGCACCCATAGAACAAACCATACAGCAGCACCGACGGCCCAAATCTTATAAATCCATGGTTCTGTGAGGGGTGTGCCTGCCGTCTCACCGATGAACCGGTGCAGGTGGTTGAGTGTGGCAGTCCCCACTTCCTGCGTGGCTGCAAATTCCACAGGGGAGCAGCAGCGCACCAGGCAGGCTCCCGCGAGGAAGATAAGGGGCGCAGTCCCCATATGGCACAGGGAACATTTGCTTCGGCTCAACAGCGACAGGGCTATGGAAAGCAGCAGGCCCCACAGTACGCTGTTGAGGATGGAATGGATTGTGACGGTCATTTTTTCTTGGAATCCTCGATCAACTGTTTTAACTTTTCCGCCTTCTTTGCCGAAATCTTTCTGGTGAAACAGATGGCAGAAGAAATAGGGCGGAAATTATTCCCCGTACTCCGTGCCGGGGCCTCTTGCTTTGAACAAAAATAGGTGAACCACTTTATATAACGCTCTAAACAGGAATCCGAAATTCGTCGTTCCCTCCACCTTTTCAGAAAGAACATGCAGACATTATAAAGGGCTGTGCCTTTCAGCTTCCCTACAAATGCACATCTCTTTAAGAGAACCGCAAAATTTTCTTCTTCCACTGGCCCTCTAACGAGGGAGTCCATAGAGATGTACAATGTGTCGCAGATTTTAGAAATCTGGCTTATAGAAAAACTCGACTTGTGGTACGCTAAAAAGTGTGTGAGTTCTTCACATGGTATGGAAATGGTTTCTGCAAACTGGGATTCGTCTATATGGCATATATCCATGTACCGCCGAATCTGATAGGCTAATTCATAACAACTAATCTCTTCTGTGGTCACGCCTACCCATCCCTTCCGGCTCTTTATTTTTTCCATAAGCCTTGATTCAAGTTATATCCTGTATTTAAGTTTGAAAGAAGCTTAAAATATCTGTACAATACATATCATATAGATAGCATCGTACAGGAGGGATAAGCGTGCAGAACCTCAAGTCTCTTAGGCAGGAAAAAGGTTACAGCCAGCTTGAAATGGCAGGTGAATTGGGCATTCCACAATCCACATACCAGCAATACGAGGCAGGCATCAATGAGCCAAAATTCTCTACGTTGATACAGATAGCGGATTATTTTGACGTTTCCATTGACTATCTTATTGGCCGTACTAATGTCAGAGAACCGTGGGATAAAGCAGGGGACAGGGTGATAGCTGAGCTGTCCAGCTTGCGAAACCCCAGAGCAAAGGAAGCCATTCTGGCCTTGCTCAGAGAAATCAGGCAGGAGGACAAATAGTCGCTTTCAACTATAATAATAAACTACAAAACTCGTTGTGTCAAGAGTGTTTTTAATACAAATTTTGTCCTTTCTTGTTATATCTCTACCTGCTATACTGAAAAGGTAAGATGAGCAGAACAGGATGGCGGATGAATTATGGTGAAAAATTTGCGGATGCTCCGGGAAAGCAGGAAGTTATCTCAGGAAAAACTTGCCGCCCTGACCGGTTTAACTGCGCGGCGGGTCTTTTCTTATGAACAGGAAACAACTGAACCAGACATAGAAACCCTTGTCTTGCTCGCGGATTTCTTCGGGGTAACGATTGACTTCCTCGTAGGCCGTGCCTCTGAAGCAGCCACTTCTCCGAAAAGTGCCTTGCAATTGTCCAAGTTTGGTGAGCGGGTCAGGAAGTTCCGGGAGGAGAAGGGGATGGAACGCGCGGCGCTCGCTAAACGTGTGGGCGTGACCTCCGCCTATTTGGGTCTGATAGAGAACGGCGGGAAAATACCAAAGTTGGAGACGTGCCTAAAAATACTAAATGCGCTTGGGATGTCTGCTGATGTAGCTTTTATGGATAATTTGGACGCTGCCGCACCGAAAAAGGCCAGTATGCTCCAGTGCCAGATTGCGGCCCTGCCGCCTGAAAAGCAGCGGCTTGTGCTGAACCTATTAGAATCTATGATACAGGCAGTGCAGGAGTGAAGTATTTTGCTTTTTAAATCAACTTGAGGATGGCCGGGCATTTTCCCCGACCATCCTCTTTATTCTGTCCGCCAAAGTGGGAGGATTGAAAAAAGGAAATGTTTCTCTTGCATTTTCCAGTTTTTGTGATAGAATTGAGAAAAAACATCACCATGAGAAAGGAAAAATTACATGGCTATAAATCTAGACGCGCCCATGACTTGGCATGAATTCAAAAAACTTGAGAAAGAGGAGCAGCGCGAATATCTGCAGCACCTCATTGACACTTATGGCGCGAACGCTGTATCCTTTGGCAAAATGTTTCATGTTGGCGCTCAGACTGTCCGCAAGCATATTGCAGAAGCCGATCTGGGCATAACCTTAAGCCGCGGCAGCCGTGTTGACAAGGTGCGGTGGAACGAGTTTTTAGGCATCGCGGATGAGGAAGGGAGCCAGGAGCCTGCGGCTGGCACAGCTCCTGCCATGCAGATTTGTTCGGCGACCCTCCGCTTTGCAGGCAAAATTGATGTTGACACAATTGCGGCAGAATTAAGCCGCGTCTTTGACGGAAACACCCAAGGGCAGATTGAGGTTTCCTTCACGGTAGGCGGCCAAGCTGAGGAGTAATGGCCACAGCATTAAGCAGAAAAGAAAAAGCCGCGCCCGCCAATCCATGTTGAAAATCCCACCAGCACTTAAGACTTTTTCTTTCTGCTTCTATTCACCTGGGAGGTTAACTCCCCCCCGTCACCATGGCACCCTCCCGGTGACAGCCCATAGCGAGGGAGGCCCCTTGTGAGTGGTTTTCTAAAAATCACCAGGAGGGGCCTGTTTCCGCCAGCGTATAGAGGTTGGAAGAATCCGCGCCATTCTTCCGCAGGCGCCCATCCACGTGGACGAACCCCGCTTTTTTCAAGTCCAGCACAGCCCGCTGCACCGTCCGTTCCGAAAGGCCGGTATCACGGGCGATTCTCGGCACGGAGGGGAAGCAATTCCCCTTCTGCCCGGCCCGATCCGCCAGGTACAGATATACCACGATGGCCCGGCTGGGCAGGCCGCTCCTGTATAAACATTCAAGTTTCCCCATCGTATTCACGGCTCCTTTCCTCACGGTTTATTTTAACCTTCTCCCCGGGTACAGCTTCCTCCCTTTTAGTTTCCCGCTTTGGCGGCGGGAATTTTGTGCGGATAGCCCGCATCAGATCCTCCCGGCTAGCGTAATGAACAGGGCGGCCCCCACGCTCTGGCACTTGGTAGGGTTCGCCGAACGTGATGCCCCATTTGAAGAACAATTTCAGTTTGACCTTCATAGGATAGGCCCCGGTTTTCATGACAATAAACTGCCCTTTTGGCATGGACTTCAGCTCGTCAGGAGTCATCAAAGGCCGCTCCATCATCTGCAAGGATTGGCTGGGATCATTCTTGCCCCGGTTTACAGAACCTGACAACACAGTCCGGCTCCCCAAGGATTTGCTCATGACACCCGCCGTCTCGCTGTTAGGGGCAAATCCGCCAAAAACAGTGAGCTGGACATTGTCCACGATAATCTCTGCGCCCTCTTTTCCGTAATTTTTTTCAAGCTGGGCCAAAGACTGGATGATGGGGACGATACTTAACCGACGTGAGCGGGAGGCCGAAAACATCATTTCTGCCGAGTCGATTTTGGGCAAAGTGCCAAATTCATCGGCAAAAATACTACTTTATTATCTAATTTGCCGCCATTTTCATCTGCCACAGCCAATATCTCCCGGTAGAGCTGCTGAATCACCAGCGACACCATGAAGAATTTTCCGGGATCTTCCTCGGGCATTACCAGGAAGATGGCGGACTTCTCTTTACAAAAGGTTTCCGCATCCACCGCCGTACCAAAACACAGGAGCTGCTCCAATTCCGAATCCAGGAATGCGTTTAGTCGGGCAAGTGCTGTTGACATAATACTAGCCATGGCCTGCTCGCTGGAGGACAGCGCGGCCCCGGCAAACCATCTTGCTTTATGTTCTGGCGGCAGCGTGTCCATAAGGATGTGGAAAAGCGTTTTCCCTTTGACCTTGCTGGGGGCCAGCAACTCCTGGATCAGCTTGAAAATAGACACGATGTGGCGTTCCTCGGGCCGGCAAAACTCGGCGGACAATAGAATGACCGAGGTAAGAAGGCCCTCTGCCGCATCGTAGAAAAACTGGTTTTGCCCGAAGTTTGCCGTATCCTCCCCAGCCATGACGATGGTTTTGGCGATGATCTTGGCATACTTTTCAGCCTTGGCTTTGCAGGTAAGTGAATTTGTCGTTTTATACAAATCAGTGTATTTATTTACAAGATGCAGGAGGTTGAACCCATCGCTCCTGCTAGGGTTGCGCAGGTCAATGATGGAAATCTTGTAACCGTAGCTGTCCCTTGCAATACTGGAATAGTTACGAAAAATATCGCCCTTTGTGTCCGTCGAGACGAATGACATTCCAGATGCCAGCGCGTATTCGATGCACGGGTAGAGCCAGTAGGCAGTCTTGCCCATACCCGCCGCACCAATCATCATGGCGTGGACGTCGCCCGTGTCCACCAG
This sequence comes from Neglectibacter sp. X58, assembly GCF_009936035.1. Taxonomy (GTDB): domain Bacteria; phylum Bacillota; class Clostridia; order Oscillospirales; family Acutalibacteraceae; genus Acutalibacter. The sequence goes on from NZ_QWEO01000047.1 coordinate 8,708, forward strand.
TGCAGCCATGCCGGCCTTGCTTGATTTGCACCCCACCACGATGCCTTGCTCTTTGGGCAAGTTCTTTCCCTGCCGCCAGAGCTGCGGCGTAAAATCCGCCCGCACATAGGTGCGGGCTATTTCTTTTTGCGTGGCCCATCGGGCTGTGCCATGCTGGCCATTTCCCACGGTCTTATCCTTGATGTTCAAGGTGTAAAAATTTGACAGTACGGCGATAACGCCCAGGACCCCAAACATGAGCCCAGCGGCTAAAATTAACGTGCCTATATTTTGCGGCATTTCTTTCACAACCTTTCTCTTGACTTGTCTTTCTTTTCAAAACCTTATATAATAGAAAAAAGAAGATTAAAGAGCGGGGAGTGTTCCGTGTGGACAAAAAAATGAAACCAGACGGTTATCTTGTCTGCGAACAGAAGATGGTCTATGCCCTGCTGATGGCCAGCGCCGGGATGATGGGGGCTTATACCTACCTCTTGCGAGGCGGTGTGTTCTGCAACGCCCAGACCGCCAATGTCCTGGTGATGGCGATGTCCTTCGGCAAAGGCGATTGGGCAGGCGGACTATATTATTTGATCCCTTTTGCGGCCTATCTGCTGGGAGCGTTTGTGTCGGAAATACTGCCATCTCCTGTCAAACGGCTGGGCTTCCTGCGCTGGGATACATACCTTGTCCTTTTCGAAACGGCGGCGCTGTTCCTGCTGGGCTTCGTCCCGCTGACCATGCCCCATCAAATCGTCCAAGTGGCGGTCAACTTTTTAGCTTCTATGCAGTATAACACCTTCCGGCAGGCCGAGGGCATCCCCATGGCGACCACCTTCTGCACCAACCACATCCGGCAGGTAGGAGTGGGCTTTGCCAGGGCCGTCCGGAAAAGGGACGGCACAGCCCTTCGCCGGGGATTTATCCATCTGGGGATGGTGGCCTGCTTCTTTGTGGGCGCGGCCTTGCTGACACCTCTTTGCAAAGCCATGGCGGAAAAAGCCATCTGGCTTACCCTGGTCCCCATGGGCATCGTACTTATTAAGCTCATCCGCGCCGATTTAGGCTCCGAGCATGAAGCCCTGGACCGCAAGCCCTCCGGGCATTGAGGTGTCACATAGCCAGCCCGCCCATTTGTATATCATCTGCCATTTCATCTTCCTGCACTAACCCTTTGCCAGCCTGCAAATCCTCGTTCCAATCCTTGTAGTCAGGAAAGTGCGCGCTGACCTTCACCTCCCATTCATCCAATAATTGTTTTGCGATTCGCCGGGCCGCATCATGCCCGGCTTTGTCATTATCCAGGCACAGGGTGACTTCCTCCAACTGCGGCATCTCATCCAGAAACCGTTCGATGGGGGAAATCCCTACGCCGCACAGCGCCACGTAGGAATTCTCCTGCCAGCCCTCCGGGTGCAAAGAAATGTAGGAGAGCAGATCGATGGGAGCCTCGAAAACCAGCAGGCGCTTGCCAATGCCTGTGTGATGGAAGCTGTAGGATTTATTGCTTCCAGCCAGTGTCTGCCGGAAGCCGGAACCTGTCAGCGTCCCCCGCATATGGACGTGCCGGGGCTTGCCCTGGCTGTCCCGGCCCACGAACACAGCGTTGTGCTTGTCGGCACTTTCATATAACAATCGTGCATGGGCAAAGGCTGACACCACCTTTGGGTCGATTCCCCTAGTCTGGCACAGGTATGCAAAAACCCGCCGCATATCCCTGTTTGCGGCGGGGCAGAGCAAGCGTTGCATCTTTGATACGGAGCCATTCGCTGCGCTCACTTCCTTGCGAAAATGGTTGGCTTTCTGCGCGCGTGGCTGGCTTGCATACTTTTCTCCCAGATGATGGGCCACGGCATCTTCTTCCGAGTACCCATAAAAATATTGCAGGAACTTCACGGCATCGCCGCCCTCCTGGGTGTACTGATTGAACCAAAGATGCCCCCGGATGGTGACGCGCTCGTCATGGTATTTCCACTCCCACTCGCTGCCTGACTTCTTCAGCGTCTCGCCATGGGAGCGCAGCCAGTACACCAGGTCGGTGCGGCCCGCCTGGTAACGGTCTTTAGCGGTCATGTTTATCCTCCCAACTTCTGCCCCTGGGCCAGCTTCTTCTCGGCAATTTTACTTAGCAGCTTGCGGTCAGTCTGACCCATCTGCGGGGCGTAGTATTCTTGCAGCTTATCTTCAAAAATGCGGGCGGTCTGGCGTAAGAGGGCAAGGCTTTGATTCAAAATAGGCGAAGCAAATTCGTTTTGCATTGCCAATTCCTCTTGTGGCAACTGCTCTATGTTCATCACCTCCACCGCCGCCTTGACCACCGCGTTGCGCACAGCCTTGAAATCCTCGTTCTGGGAGAGGGGCACACGCTCCGGCAGGTGGCTGGAGTAGGTCTGGATGATGCGCTCCCGCTGTTCATACCACATATCGTACAGTTCCGCAATGCGGCTGTCTGTAGCCAAGTCATCCACAATAGCATCCACCAGTTTCTTAGTGGCAGGTGGCAGATATCCATAAACCTTCTTGCCAGGATGCTTTTTGCGGACTGTTGTCAAGACGCTGGATGTCTTGAGAAACTGGAAACTCTAGCAGACCATTCCTGCTCTCCTGGTGGTCTCAATCAGTTAAGTGCCAGCCCAAACCAAATGCAGCACCCCGTTCAAATAGGAGAAAACCTGTACCTGGAATTTGCCGGGTCTCGGGATGTAACAATGGCGCGGCTGGTCCGGCTTCTGGATGCGGCAGGGTATGATTACTCTAATGTTACCTTGCATCTGAAAGAAAGATACGCGGAACCGGGCTTATCCGTGCAGCAAACAGATGAGGAAAGTTTTGAGCAGGATGAGGGCGGCCCTGTGCTGACCATGTGAGGTGTGGCTTATGGCAAACCTAGTGACAAAATTCAGCTACTTGAAGCCCGGTGCTCGCCAATCTCGTGGTGGCTACGTCAAATACATCGCCACCCGCGACGGCGTGGAGAAGCTGGACGACACCCAGCGCTTGGCCCCTGCCACCGTGAAGCAAATGCAGTTTATTGAAAACTGCTGCAGGATTTTCCTGACTGCAAGGAAATGCTGGAATACGAGGACTATGCCGCCAAGCAGACCATAGGTACAGCTTCGGATTTCATCAGCCGCGCGGTGGAGGATAACGCCCAGAAAATCCTGGACTCCAAAACCTATGCGGACTACATAGCCACCCGCCCCCGTGCCGAACGCTTCGGCAGCCACGGCTTGTTTACGGACGATGGTGTGCAGGTGGACTTGCAGAAGGTGTCCGATGACTTGAATCAGTACAAGGGCAATGTTTACACGGCGATCATCTCCCTGCGCCGGGAAGATGCACAGCGGCTGGGGTTTGATAGCGGTTCCCGCTGGCGGGATATGCTGCGGACACAGACCCAGGCGCTCTCGGAAAATCTCAAGATTCCCATGGAGCATTTGAAGTGGTTTGCAGCTTTTCACAACGAAAGCCATCATCCCCATACCCATCTTATCGCCTACTCCTCCACAGAGAACGAGGGCTACCTCTCCAGGCAGGGCATGGTGAAGCTGCGCTCCGCCTTTGCCCGTGATATTTTTGCGCAGGATTTACTCTGTGTCTATGACCAGCAGACCGCCTATCGGGACGAGCTGCGGCAGGTCAGCCGGGAGAAAGTGGAGGAACTTGTGGGGCAAATTCGAGCAGGACAATATGGCGGCACCAACTTAAATGCGTCCTTGGTCATGCTGGCCAGAAAGCTGAAACATACTAAAGGAAAGCTGTCCTGTTTCTCCTTGGATTCAATAAACTGCCGGGTGAACCAGAACCCGGCCCCCATAGCCGCAATCAGGAACACAAAGGCCAGCAGGGTACAGATGGTTTTCCTCATGCCCGCACCGCCCTTTCCAGGTCAAAGTTTTTTATGCCGTCCACATCTTCTACCAGTTCCCCGGCTGTAGAGGACTCGAAGTAAATGCCCAGCACCCGCTTGATGTCCTCCTTGCCCATGCGCCGCACCTCGAAGCCCCGGTCGGTGATATTCTTCTCGATGGTGTTGATGTCGTGGAACACCAGTTCCGGCTTTTCGTTTTTGGAGAACCGCACCACAAACAGGAACTGCCGGGCCGTAGACATCTCCAATTGGATGCCGTCCAGGTAAGCCATGTCCTGCTGGAGCGCCTGGCGGACGGCTTCGTTTTCTTCCTCCTGCATCCGCCGCTGGATGAACCGCTTGTTATCGTCAAAGCGTTCGCAGGAGTCCAGGCAGGAAATCTCCAAGCCGGGGTGGGTGGAGAGGACAGTCAGCAGATGCCGGATTTTCACCTCCACATTGGCGTGGGAAAGGACGGAAATGTTGGTGGGCTGCACGAGAAAGACCACCAGCTCCCCGCCGGTGGTCTTGATGCCGTAATTTGTGAACGCCTGCAGCCCCAAAAGGCTCCGGGTGGAGTTTTTTCCTTTACGCTTCATGGCCATGCTTTTCGTCCTCCTTGTCCATAGCGGCCTGGATGCCCTGTCGGGCCCAAATATCATGGATGAGCAGCCGCCCTTTTTGCGTCCAGCGGGTGAACAGACGGGTTGTTACGCTGCCGTCCCGGTGGTTGATGGTGATGGTTTCCGACTCCGTGTACCCCTTCCCGGCGTGCTGCTGGTAGAGAATCCACTGCCCGTTGACCCGGTACTGAAGCCCGGCTTCATGCAGGATCCGATTCAGCTTAATAGCGGAAATATGATAGTCTGCCGCAATCTGCGACACAGCCATAGCCCCCTCATAGGAGAGGATGGTGTCCACATAGTTGCGGATAGGTTCGAAGTCCGCGATAGCCTGGCGCTGCCTTTCGTTTTCTGCCAAAAGGGCCAGCCGCTGTTCTTCTGTGTCGGCCAGGGCGCGCAGGGCAGAGGGGAAGTCTTTCGGGAGGTTATAGCCGCCCGTTTTGCGGATGGAGGGCAGCACTTCCGAAGTCACCCAGCGGCGGAACTTCCTGGCTCCCGGCAGTTTGCTGGACAGCACCAGAGAGTATAGCCCGCTTTCATTTATGATGGTCATTTCCTGGATGCCGGAGGGGGTGTCTATTTTGGACACCCCCCTGTCTGCCGCATCCACCTTTTCCCTGGCGGCTTTTGTTGGTTCTTTATATCCCAAAGCGCGGGCCACATCTTTACCTACCATCCAGGGTTCGCCGTCCATAAAAACAGTACGGATCTGGCCGAATTCGTTATTGCTGAAAACCTGTAATGCATTCATACATTTCCTCCAATCTCCCAGCCATACTCCTGCTGGCTGAACAGCAAAAACCGTCCCGCGTAGCGCAGGTAGTCCAGCACGGTGGTTTCCTCCATGCGGATGGACAGGAACGCGAACGCCGCCGTCAGCGCCAAAGGCAGCACCAGCCCAAGCTGAGTCAGGGCCAGCACGGACACCAGCAGCCCCACGCAGAGGATGGCGAAATCCCGCAGGCACCAGAACCAGAGGTTCGCCGTTGCTTTCAAATTTTGCGGATAAATATACACAGTCATGTTTGGCCTCCCATTTCAAATTTGTTTTCTTCTGTTTCTTTCACATCCAAACGCAGGAACTTCCTGCGCAGATAATTGGCGTGCTCCGGGGTGATGGCCCCGTCGTCGATCTGGGCCGCGTTGATGCTGGAATAAAGCTCACACCACAGGCAGTCCAGCAGGGAGGAGCCGTTTTCCAGGCCCTCCCTGTAGGCATCCAGGTCATGCTGCAAATAACCGGGCAGGCCGGTTTCGGGGTATTCGTTTAGATCCATGGCCCTCCCTTCTTCAAAAGAAAAAAGCGCTGTTTCCAGCGCTTTTTAACCATATTTGTCAGGACATGGTTTGTTCCATGCCGCCGTTCTGTTCTAACGGTTCCTTTTGTAATAGTTCCAGTTTCATGGCAGTGAATTCATAGATTTTGCGGCTTGTTTCCAGAGCCCATTCCGCATCGGATTTTTCCACATCCAATTCATTTGGATATCGCACCACCACGCTGAATGGGGCAAACCGGGGGCATATATCTTCCCATACTTCAAACCCGGAATGAATTTCTCCGCACATCTGACACAACAGGCCGCAATCATGGGTCTTGGGTATTTCCTCCCTATAAAGGGACAGGATGCATTTCAGCGATTTCTCCACCGCCTGTTGGCAGTGGAAACAAATTATTTCATATGGGGCTGGGTGGTGCTCCATCAGGCATTCCGCTGAATAGAGATCCAGATGGGCTTTTTCAAGCCATGACCGGCTGCAGACTGGCTGGCCCGCCATACAGAAGCACCCCCTTCTCTTTCACTGTCCGTTCTAAGGTCGGAGCGTCCATCCTGCCGGAGAACCGGCTTTCCCTGGCCACCAGAATATCCAGGGGCTTATGGCAATGCTTATGCAGGGCAACATGCAGATCCTGCATGGCAGCAAGGGGCCTGGGGCCGTCATCCGGAATCACCACATAGAGATCATAGTCGCTGTCCTTATGGGGAATGCCATAAGCATACGATCCAAACAGATAGATTTCCCGTGCAGGCACAGTCTGACGGATCACATCACACAGCTTACCCAATTCCTGCCGGTTTTCCTCTGTCATGGCGCTCACCTCTTTCCACATTCATTATACCGGAACTTCCACAAAAAATCCACTCTTTCTTTTTTGATAGTGGATTGAAAATCTTTCCTGGCTTCTACAACGCCCGTGCAATGCTGCGGGTCATATTCACAGCGGTCGATGTGGCATGGACAACGCTCATCATGTTTACCTTTACGCTGGAATCCAGCCCGAACTGCTGGGCGATCCTTGGCACCTCGCCCGCCGCCAGCATAACCCCCAGACCCAGAAGCATATTGCTGTTGAACGTCAGCAGGCCCAGGAACAGCAGGGTTGTCTGCAAGAAAGCTGTCAGGCACAAGGCAATGATTTGCTTGCACCATTGGTTGAAGCCGTCGGTATAGCCACGCGGCACGGAGAACAGGTAAAGGCTCCCCACGGCCATCTGGATAAGGAGGATGCCGCCCCGTTTTATGTTGGCAAAGAAAACTTTTAGCACACTGTATGATAATCCTATTAACATACAAAGAGGGAAAATCCCCTCCGCGATAATGCCGCCCGGCCCGCCAAAAACCTGCACCAGCACCTTCAGCGCCACATCCCCCAGGTTGAAATCCGTTGTACCCACGAAGCTGGCGGCGATGTCCTTGAGGAAAACATTCTGTAGGCTTATGCAGAATTTATACAGCTCCACCGGCACCACGGTCACGAGGTTCGCGGCGAAAAATCCCTTCAGCACGTTGATGGCGGTGGACTTGACATTGGCCCGCCCGGTCTGGTACTCCAGCGCCAGGTCGAACGCCGCCACAATCATGCCACGCCGAAGAGCGTCCAGCCCAGCAGCATGAACAGCCGCACCGACGAGGTGATCCAGGTAAGGTCAAAAATCTCCGCGCCCATGGCCCCGATCTGGGTGAACACATCGGCCAGCGTGTCGTAAAAGCTTTGGAGGAGCCAGGTCACCAGGCCATCCCAAATGGCGTTGACCACTTCCGCCCCCAGGTTCTCAAACAGGCCCCCCATGGCGCTGCCCAGGCCGCCCACCAGCCCGCCTAACCAGTCAAACATACGCCGCCCCCCTTACATTGCCTGGCCAGACATTTCCAAGGTTTCATCCTGATACATGGAAATGTAGCCGCCCAGCGCTTCCGCAAGCTGCTTATACTCATACGGCCCCGGACTGTAGTTGTACCACCTGGGCGGGCCATAATCGTCACGAATATACGCCGTCACTGCGGAAGGCGCATTGTTGAAAATCTCACGAAAACGGAATGTCTGAACGTCAACCTCGCCCTCTGTGTGGTTAATGATCCGCAGGCGGACAGCGTCATAGTTCCCGGAAACCCCGGTGGTAACAAAGCTGGCCTTGACACGCAGGTTCTGGTCGATTTTGGCGAGCATGGTCCTGCCGGTGTATTTCCGGTCATAGAGGTCCTGGCAGTTTTCAAAAATCTTGCGGAATTCCTGCTCATATAAATTCATAGGCACCTCCGCTAAATCCCCACCACGCCCCAAATGTAGAGGGGGGCGGTCAGGGTAAAGACAAGGCAGGCGAACAGGATGGCAGGCCCGGCAAACTCAAATTGTCCATGTTTTCTGTACTCAAAATAGCTTGTCCCCACTTTGACGAAAAACAAAATAGCCAAAATCATGTCGATAACGGGGAACACCACATTGTTCACCACCGTCTTGATCTGCCCCCTGGCGGTCGTCCAGGTGGACTGCACGGCCCCGGCCACATCGCCGGTAGCAGCCGCAGGGAGGGCGAACAAGGAACAGAAAACCACGAACACGCACAGCAGGCACAATAATCTTTTTACCTTCATCTTGATTCCTCCATAAATGTAAGAAAAGCGCCCTGGCTTTTTACCAAGACGCTTTCCCTCAAAACTCAACTTTTCTTCTTTTTTCTCAGCTTAAACTCACTTTTTGCGGCCAAAAAACACAGCCAGCCCAGCGCCCAGCAGGCTCAGGCCCAGAGCGGCCAGCACGGCAATCCAGCCGAAATCACCTGTATTAGGCACCGTGGTAGTCGTGGTGGTTCCGGTGGGCTTGTCCTTCATGACCAGCTCCAGCGTAGTGGTGTCCTCCTTGACCGTGAACCTGATGTCCTCAGCCTTGGCGTAGCCCTGGGGAGCGGCTTCTTCATGGAGAACATAATCCCCTACGGGCAGCAGGGCAATCACATGGGCTTTTTCGTCAGATGCCCATTCCTCGACCACTTTGCCGTCCTTATCGAGGATTTGCAGCTTGGCCCCGGCCAGCGGCTTGCCCGTATCCGCGTCCACCTTGGTGATGCTGATCTTGCCTTTTTCATTTATAATGTCGCTGAGCCGCACCTCATCCGCATCCATCTCTACAGGGATGGCATCCTTCAGCAGCACATAACCGGGCAGGGACTCCAGCTCCACCAGCAGGTACTTCCCGTAAGGCATGTTAGCAAAGATGAAGCTGCCGTCGTGGGAGGTCTGTGCGGTGGCGATAGCGTCTTTCATGGTAGAGCGATTCAAACACTACCACAGATTTCCCGGCCAGCCCGGAAGCGTCGAAGGTGAAGGGGATGTCGATGGAGCCTTCCGACTTAGGAGCGGTAAAGGTGGCCTCGGCGGTGACTTCCTTCCCATCCACCAGCAGCTTTTCGTTGGTGGATTTATCCATCAAAACGCCCTTGATATTGTACTCTTTGCCGGGGGTCAAGCCAATGTATGTTACCTTGTCGATGATGGTGACTTTGCCCAAGGGGTCTGCGGTTTTCTCCCCGTCCACGGTGGCGGTGGTGCCGATTTTCGGGCTGCGGAAGATGACGGTCTGGCCCTCGTCCTCGATATCGGCATGGGAAGCGATTTCCACGCCGTCCTGATAGAGCGTCTCGAACACCACCACGGCCTTGCCTGCCAGGGCGCTGGCGTTGAAGGTGTATTCCAAATCAACCGTACCCGATTCAGATTTCGGCGTGAAATCCTTCTCTGCCGTCACCTGCTGCCCGTCAATTTCCAGCGGTTCCCCTGTAGATTTGTCCATAAGAATACCGGAAATTTTATAGGTTTTGCCGACGGTCAAACCAGAATAAGCAACCGTATCCACCAGCGTAACCTCGCCCAGCGGGTCAGCCACTTTCTCGCCGCCGACTGTAGCGGTGGTGCCAATCTCGGGCTTGCCCTCAAACTTATCATCAATCGTACCCAACTCGATCACCGTGCTGTCGCGGGTGATGGAAATGTCGGGGACCGTCACCAGCTCGTACCCCTCGTTGCCGGGGCAGCGCAGTTCCTCCAGGCGATAATGGTCGAAGGGCAGAGCGCAAAGCCCGTCTTTATGTATACAGCGTCCTCCGGCGCAAATGTGCGCCTGCCCCTCTTTCGGAGGGGTACTTTTTATTATAGCTGTGC
>NZ_QWEO01000048.1 GCF_009936035.1 Neglectibacter sp. X58
CCCGCACTTGATTTTCCCCGCCAGCCATGTATGGGTGGCTTTCCGGGCGGACTGGATTTTCATGTTGTTCATCAGCTTCTTGCGGCAGGTCAGCCATATATCCGAGGGGACAATCCCCTCATGGGGCGCAAGCACCAGCATTTGGTCTTTCAGGCTTTGGGCCTTGTCCGGCTTCACATCCCGGCCTTGATAGAGATAGCACCCGTTCATACCCGTAAAGTCGGCGGCGTCATTGACAAGCACCGTCCCCTGGCTCTTGAAAAACTCGTACACATCCAAGTCCGCCTGCACATAGACAGGGTTGCGTAACATCTGCGCCAGCGTGGGGCGTATCAGTTCCCGGCCATTAAATAAAATGCCCTGTTCCGCAAAGTACCGGGTAATGTCCCCATAGGAGGTTGTCGGCTCGGCGTACATCTCAAACATCAGTCGCACATTGGCCGCTTCCTCCGGGTTTACCACCAGCCGCTTTGTGTTGATACCGTCCATCTTGATTGGCTCCGTATGGAAGCCGTAGGGGGCTTTCCCGCCCGTCTTGAAGCCCCGCTGACTGCGGGAATAGTAAGCGTCCGTCACCCGCTTCTGTATCAAGACTGGAAAGACGGGGAAATCACCCAGCAGGAATACCGGGAAATGAAAGCCGATTATGAACGGCAGGCCGCTGGGCTCTCGGATTTGCTGGCCCGGCTGACGGCTGAACGGAAAGAGCTCTCAAACGGCGTTGACCAGCAGCATCCCGCGCTGGTAGCTTTTGCAAAATATCAGAACATCGAAAAGCTGACCCGCGAAATTCTGATTGAGCTGGTAGACCATATCAAGGTTTACGAAAACGGCAATATCAGCGTTCACTTTAAGTTTGCGGACGAGTTCCGCCGGATTGCCGAGTATATTGAAATCAACACCACTGACACCGCCGAGGCGGGCTGATACCCGCCAAAGCATAAAATCCTTTTGACAGTGTGTTTTCCTAATAAAACGCAATCTTATGCCTGCTGAGAACAAAAAATGGAGACGAGGTCACGAAACATGACGGGGTCTCGGGCATTTACTATGATTAAGCGATCTAACGGCTTGTTAGGTCATACACAGGGCATCCATTTTCATGGACGCCCTGTGATTGTAGCGTACACCTCCTGTATTATAAATGGGGGGTGTTTTACCACCCCTTTATAATGCAGGGGGTGCAATTTGTGTACCACCCTTTTGGATGTGGGTGGTGCAATCCACACCGCTAGATGGTCTATAAAATGTCGAGTACCTTACTAAAAATAGCCCTAACTTTGGGTGAGGATATAGCACCATGGTGGGCGCAAATCACAGGGGATCCCTAATGCAGGGAGCCCTTGTAAAAGGATGTCGGTCTGAACTACACCCTTTATGATCTCTTAGTAGGGTGTCCACTTTGTGGACACCCTAGCCGGTATTGGAGGTTAGGTACTCTACAAAATAGGGAGTACCTCCGGGCTTTTAGAAACCGTTTAAGTGTCCTGATTTTTTTGAGTGATAATAAAAATAAGCGCCGACATTTTGAAAAACTCTCACCCGGACAAAACGCCCTGAAAACCTAGTGTTTTCTAAGCGCCGACACGGTTTCTTAGCCCCGACAGATTTTGTCGGGGCTGTTTTCGCTTAAAAACAAAAAATAAGCCCTTTAAGCGGCGTTTGTATGCGTTCGCTTAAAGGGCTGTTGTTATTTTCTTAAAAGCCGCTTAAAAAGCCGCTTAAACCGCTCCAATGCTGGGTTTGTGCGGTTCCTTAAAAGGTTTCTTGTGTGTCCTTAAATGCGCCTAAAAGGTAAATTTGAGCGATTGGCAGGTTTGTGCCGTGCAGGCCGTTTTTGGGCCGAAAACGGGCAAAAAAATTTTGCAATCCCATTTTGCGAGATTGTAAAATTTTAGCTTCCATTCAAGCAGTTTCCCGCGAAAAAACCTAGTATTTAAGCCGTTTCCCGGAGTTTTCCACATTTTTTCATGTTGAAAAGTAGGGCCGTCCTGGATTTCTCACTCTTCATAAAAACTTACACCTGCCCTTGAAGAATACAAGGGAGTATGCCCGTAAATCAAGGCTTTTTTGAGATAATCCACCATTTTGAATGAAAAATGCCGGAACGATTGACAGAGCAGGGCGGGCCTGCTATACTGAACCGGAAGCTTTATAGCGAAAGGGGATGGGGGAGTGCTTTCCAGATTGCGGAACGATCCGTTCTATAAACAAATATGCAAGCTGATGATACCCATCATGCTGCAAAATCTTTTAAACGCCGCTGTGAACTCTGTGGACGTGGTAATGCTCAACTTTGTGGGGGAGTCTGCCATTGCGGCAGTATCGCTGGCGTCCCAGTATGCAAATGTGCTGTTCATGGTGTTTTATGGCCTGGGCACTGGAGCCACTATGCTCTGCGCCCAATACTTCGGCAAAGGGGACATACGGGCTGTGGAGACAGTGCAGGGCATTGCCCTGCGGTTTTCCATGGGCTTTGCGGCTCTGTTTGCCCTAGTCGCAGTGGCGGTGCCGGAATTTATGATGGGTATCTTCACAAATGACCCGGAGCTTATCCGCCTGGGCGCAGGTTACCTGCGCATCCTCAGCGTCAGCTATCTGTGCTGGGGCATCATCGAGGTATACCTTTCTGTCCTGCGCAGCGTGGGGCGGGTGGCCATTGGTACAATACTGAACACAGTGGCAGTAGGCCTTAATGTGATTTTAAATGCTGTGTTCATTTTCGGGCTTTTTGGCGCGCCCCGGCTGGGAGTTATCGGCGTGGCCATTGCCACCTCTGCTTCCCGTGTGGTAGAGCTGGCGCTGTGCTTTGTGGTGTCCCGCCGCAGCCAGAACATAAAGCTGAAATTTTCTACCCTCTTTGTGCGTAACAAATTGCTTATGGCGGATTTTGTCCGGCTCTCCCTGCCTGCCCTATTAAATGACGTGGTATGGGGCGTGGGCTTTTCCATGTATTCGGTTATCCTGGGCCATCTCAGCGCCGAGGCTGTGGCGGCAAACTCTTTTGCCAACGTGGTGCGCAACTTCGGCTCTGTGCTGTGTTTCGGGCAGGCCAACGCCGGAGGCATCCTCTTAGGACAAATGATAGGGGAAAACAGGCTGGAGGAGGCAAAGAAGGGGGCGAAAAAGGTGCTGGGTCTCACCATTATAGGCGGCGTGCTGGGAGGGCTTGTCATCCTGGGCATCCGTCCTCTGGTGCTGCAGTATGCCGACCTTTCCGCCACAGCCATGGGATATTTAAGCGTTATGCTGCTGATAAATTCCTATTACATCATTGGCGGCGCGGTCAACACCACCCTTATTGCCGGGGTGTTCCGGGCCGGAGGAGACAGCCGCTTTGGACTCATCTGCGATATACTGGACATGTGGGTATATGCGGTGCCGTTAGGTTTCCTGGCAGCCTTTGTGCTGGAGCTGCCAGTTGTGTGGGTCTATTTCCTTTTGTGTACAGACGAATTTGTTAAATGGCCTTGGGTTATCAAGCACTACCGCAGTGGCAAATGGCTGAAAAATATCACCCGGGAAGGGCTGTTTGAAGCGCCTGCTTCCGGGGGAGACGCCCCATGATATATCTCGCCCGGGTGCCGGAGGTTCCGGCAGGGCAGAAAGCATTCCTGCACAAGGCTGCCTGGGCTTTGCTGGGCCTAGCCCTGGGGAAGAAGGCCTCCCGGCTTGCAGATTCCCTGCGCTTTGGGCCTCATGGAAAGCCTTATTTGGAAAACGGCCCCCATTTCAGCCTTTCCCACACAAAGGGCCTTGTGCTGTGCGCAGTGGAGGAGTGGAACACTGGCGCAGACGGGGAATACCTGCGCAGCTTTTCTCCCAGGCTGCGGGAGCGGGTGTTCACCCCAGAGGAGCGTGAGGCGGCCCTGTCCTCCTCCAGCCCTGACAGGGCTTTCACTACCTTGTGGACATTAAAGGAAAGCTATATGAAGCTTACAGGCCTGGGCCTTGCCCAAGGGGCAGAAACCCTCCGCTTCCGCTTGGAGAGAGGCCAGCCCTTTTTGGAGGGAAGCGAAGCCTTTTTCCACACGGCTGTGTGGGAGGGATATTCCATCTCCCAGTGCGGGGAGCAGCCTTTTGCAATGGAGATCTGCCCGGTAGATTTTCATCTCCTCAACCTGAGAGAGGATCCACAGTAGAAAATCAGTAAAGAGAATAGCATAGAAGCCGTTGTCCTCTCATATCAATGTCACAGGATTACAGTCAGCGGGCCAAAAGGCCGCAAGAGCCTTGGCCCGGGTGACATACCTGCCCGGAGAAGCTGAAGCCATTCGGTTTCCCCGACTATAAACAGAGAGGAACGGTGCAAAATGGTGGTATCCCTGAAAGCAAACAAAAAGCGGGTTATAGCCTTTCTGGTGCTGGCTGCGGTAGTGGTGGGGGCGTGTATATTCCTGCGTATGGAGAAAGAGCAGGAGCCTCAGCAGCCCCAGGAAATCGTGGGGGAGACAAACGAGGAGCGCGTCGCCTTCCTCCAGTCCTTTGGCTGGGAGGTGGAGGCTCAGGCTGCGGAAACCCGGGAGGTCATGATCCCCGCCGAGTTTAACGATGTGTACACAGCATACAATGCCATGCAGCAGGCCCAGGGCTTTGATTTGCTACCCTATGCCGGGCAGGTATGCACACAGTATAAATACCGGATTACAAATTACCCGGAAAAAACCGAGGTGTTCGCCACCCTCTTGGTATACGGCCGCATTGTCATTGGCGGCGACGTAGCCTGTGCAGAGGTAGATGGCTTCATGCATGGCTTTGCACCGGACAGCGCCCGCTATGGAGAGACTGCCGTAAACAACACTGGCAGCAGGCAGAATGAAGCTTCTGCAAGCAGCGCCCCGGCTGTGGAAAGCGCTCCGGCAGAGAGCGCTCCTGCGGCAGACCAGGGGGCCGCCTCTGCCGTAGAGCCTGTGCAGGAAAGTGGGGTAGAGTCCACCGGGGGAGAGCTTCTGCCGGAGGAGGCCTATCCCACAGACTGAACCGATAATCCATAAAACTGGAGTGTGCGCATAAATTCAAAGGGCAGGGTTGGGGCAGCGGCCCCAGCCTTTGCCTGTTTTCCGGGCAGAACTGCATGTAATTTTTAAGGAGGCACCACTATGCCGGAGCGTCTTGATAAATTCCTCACATCCCAGAACGTATGCAGCCGGAAGGAGGCCGGAAAGCTGGTGCGGGCCGGGCTGGTACAGATTAACGGGGTGCAGGCCCAAAGCCCTGCCCAGAAGCTGGAACCAGGCAGGGACAGGGTAACGGCAGAGGGGCAGGAAATTTTATACAGGCAGTATTTATATATCATGATGCATAAGCCTGCCGGGGTGCTTTCCGCCACAGAGGACAGGCAGGCCCCCACAGTGCTGGATCTCCTGCCCCCGGCCCTTTCCCGGCGGGGCCTGTTCCCAGCGGGGCGGCTGGACAAAGACACCACCGGGCTGCTGATTATCACTGACGATGGAGACTTTGCCCACAGGATGCTGTCTCCCAAAAGCCATGTGTACAAGCTGTACCGGGCGCTGCTGGAAAGGCCCGTCTCCCCGGAGGACATCAATGCCTTTGCCGGCGGCATCTCCCAGGGTGGGACGGCTTTTGCCCCGGCAAAACTCTACACCCTGCCGGGGGAGGAGGCAAATGCCGCCTATGTGGAGATACGGGAGGGGAAGTTTCACCAGGTAAAGCGGATGTTCCAGGCGGTGGGAAACCAGGTGCTGGAACTTAAGCGGTTGAAAATCGGCAGGCTGCGCCTGGATCCTTCCCTGGAGCCTGGCCAGTGCAAGCTGCTGGAAGCTGCCGAAACAGCCGCCATCTTCCAGCGGGACATGGCTGGTTCGGCGGAGAACAGCCCCTCTCCAGGAGATGTTTAGCGGAATTGTCTAAATACCGGAAAAAAACTTTGGGCAAAACAAATCTATTCCCTTCTTACGATTTTTGCTATACTTATACAAAGGGTTGTGTGAGAATATAAAAAAATAATATATTTTCTTCCATCTGGTTATATCAGGCAATCCAACGATGAAATTTAGGAAAGGAGCGGTACAGCCTTTTCTGTGCGGAGCTTGTACTGCGGGGCGGTTTTTTATGGCAAGCGTAACCTTGAAAAATATCAAAAAGGTATACCCCGGCGGCGTTACGGCAGTGTCCGACTTTAATCTGGAAATAGCGGACAAGGAGTTTATCATCCTGGTAGGGCCTTCTGGCTGCGGCAAGTCCACTACCCTGCGGATGATAGCCGGCCTGGAGGAAATAACAGACGGGGAACTGTACATCGGGGACACTCTGGCAAACGGCGTAGCGCCCAAAGACAGGGATATTGCCATGGTGTTCCAGCGGTACGCGCTGTATCCCCACATGAACGTCTTTGAAAACATGGCCTTTGGCCTGAAGCTGCGCAAGCTTCCCAAGGAAGAAATCCGCAAGCGGGTGGAAGCCGCTGCTAAGCGCCTGGATATTTTCTACCTGCTGGATCGCAAGCCCAAGGAGCTTTCCGGCGGACAGCAGCAGCGTGTGGCCCTGGGCCGGGCTATTGTGCGGGATCCCCAGGTGTTCCTGCTGGACGAGCCTCTCTCCAACCTAGACGCCAAGCTGCGCACCCAGATGCGCACAGAAATTGCCAAGCTGCACAAAACCCTGGGCACCACCTTTATCTATGTCACCCATGACCAGACTGAGGCCATGACCATGGGCGATCGTATTGTGGTAATGAAGGATAGCCTTATCCAGCAGGTAGATACTCCTAAAAACCTCTATGAAAAGCCGGTAAACCAGTTTGTAGCCGGGTTTATGGGTTCTCCTCAGATGAACTTTATAGACGCGGTGCTGGGAAAATCCGGGGAAGGGTACACGTTGTCCTTTGGGGGCTGCGTGATGCCAATACCCGGGCATAAGGCGCAGGGGGCGGAGTTGGAGGCCCTTGCGGGCCAAACGGTAGTGCTGGGCATCCGTCCTGAGGACGTGCATGATGAGGAAAGCTTTCTCCAAAAGGCAGGGGGTGCCCATGTGGAATGCACAGTAGAGGTTGCGGAGCTGATGGGTGCGGAAACTTACCTGTATCTTACCTGCGAAGGCGGCAGCCTGACCGCCCGTGTGCCTTCCGACACCCCTGCAAAACCGGGGGACAAGCGCCCCGTTGCCTTTGATCTGGAGAAAATACATATCTTTAATAAAGAAACGGAAAACGCTGTTTTAAACTGACAGATTATACAGAGGGTAAACCGGGGGAGCCTTGCCGCTCTTCCCGGTTTTTTGCGTCATGAGTCCATTTTGTCCCAGCTTTAGAACTTTCAGGCCTTTTTGGGAGAGGGAAAATAGCGGCATATATAAACTTTATTGGAAATAGCCAAAGTTTTTTTCAAAAAAAGGTTGAATTTTCCCAAAAGATTCTGTAAAATGAGACTAGGTAATTTTTATGCTTGCAAAAAGGAAAAATGGCGGGCAGGCACCTGCCGTTTGCGAAAGGGGAAGAGCCATGTCTAACAGATTGTTTCAGGGAATTATCCACCAGATGAGGGATACCATCGACCGCACTATCGGCGTAGTTGATGAAGCTTCCGTAATTATTGCGTGCAGCGACCTTGGAAGGATAGGCGAGGCAAATGAGGAGGTCACCACGGAGGCTTTAACCTCTTCCGATGTTTTCCAGACCGCCGACAGCACCTTCAAGTCCTTTGGCAGCCGCCCCCACCCGGAGTATGCCGTCTTTGTGGACGGGGTTGATCCGGAGGCCAGGAAATATGTGAAGCTGCTGGCAGTGTCCCTCAACAGCATCAAGCAGTATTATGACGAGAAGTATGACCGGGGGAACTTTATCAAGAACGTGATTCTGGACAACATCCTGCCCGGGGATATTTACCTCAAAAGCCATGAGCTGCACTTTGACTCCGATGTGAGCCGGGTGTGCATGCTTATCAAAATCACCGATAAGAACGATGTTTCCGCTTACGAGGTGCTGCAAAACCTGTTCCCAGATAAGAACAAAGACTTTATTATCAATATCAACGAAACAGATATTGCCCTTGTAAAGGAAATCAAGCCCAATATCGACTCCCACGACATTGACAAGCTGGCAGGATCTATTGTAGATACCCTTTCCAGTGAGTTCTACACCCATTGCATGGTAGGCATCGGCACAGTGGTGGACAGCATCAAGGATCTGGCCCGTTCCTTCAAGGAAGCCCAGGTGGCCCTGGAGGTGGGGAAGGTGTTTGACACAGAAACCACTATTGTCAGCTATAATAACCTGGGCATTGCCCGGCTTATCTATCAGCTTCCCACCACCCTCTGCGACATGTTCCTCAAAGAGGTGTTCAAGCGCGGCTCCATCGACTCCCTGGATCACGAAACCCTTTTTACCATCCAGCGTTTCTTTGAAAACAACCTGAACGTGTCCGAAACCTCCCGGAAGCTGTTTGTACACCGGAACACTCTGGTGTATCGCTTGGAGAAGATCAAGAAGATCACCGGGCTGGATTTGCGCGAATTTGAGGATGCCATCGTGTTCAAGGTGGCTTTGATGGTGAAAAAATACCTGTCGAACAATCCGGTAAAATTCTGAGAAAAGTGGTAAAACTGCCGCAAATTGTAATTTATTTGTAATATATGTTACAAACTTATTACAAATTATTCTTATAAAGAATTAAAAAACGTGCGCCCATTGGTATAATACATCTATGCCGGTGGGTGCTGTTGCGTATGCCGCGGTACAGGCTCTGCCTGCACCCACGGGGAAAGGGACGGTCTTGCAGCATGATTGAATTTCGCAATGTATCCAAAGTGTATAACAACGGCACAGAGGCCCTGCATAATATCAACCTGAAAGTGGAAAAGGGGGAGTTCGTGTTCATTGTCGGATCCTCCGGCGCTGGCAAAAGCACCTTCTTAAAGCTGATTATGTGCGAGGAGCGGCCCAATTCCGGCCAGATTATCGTGGACGGCACAGACGTGTCCCGCATCCGCAAGCGGAAAATCCCCTACATACGCAGGAAAATGGGCATTGTGTTCCAGGATTTCCGGCTCATAGACCATATGACTGTGTATGACAACGTAGCCTTTGCCATGCGGGTGGTGGGAGCGTCTCCCCGCACCATCCGCAAGCGCGTACCCTATATCCTCAGCCTGGTGGGCCTGCAGCACAAGGCAAAGCACTATCCCACAGAGCTTTCCGGCGGCGAGCGCCAGCGCGTAGGCTTGGCCCGGGCGCTGGTGAACAACCCCTCCATGATTGTGGCGGACGAGCCTACCGGTAACATCGACCCGGCCCTGTCCTTTGAAATCGTAGATCTGTTAAGCGAGATAAACCGCCGGGGCACCACTGTGCTGATGGTTACCCATGAGCACTCCCTGGTGAAGCATTTCCACAAGCGCATCATCCAGATCCACAGCGGCGAAATTGTGGCGGACACCGCCGCCATGCAGGCGCCGGCCCCCCGGCAGGAGCTGCCCCCGGAAACCGCCGGGGATGACGAATACGCCGAATATGACAACAGCGAGCCTTACGAGCCGGAGGAACAGACGGTAAACGAGGCCCTGGGGGACATGCCCCAGCCCTACGCGGAGCATGATTACGCTGGCCGCTATGAGCCAGAGGAGCGCACAGTGGGGGAGGCCCTGGCTGCCGTTACGCCGGAAGCCTATGAGGACGATGACTATGACGTGTATGACGATTACGAGGACATCACAGAGGACTACCGCCCAGAGGGCGATGAAGACGAGGAGGAGTTCTGATGCACAGCCTTGGATATTTGCTTGCGGAAGGCCTTAAAAGCTTGTGGAAGAACAGGACCATGAGCATCGCCTCTATCGGCGTGCTGATTTCCTGCCTTTTAATGACAGGCATTGCGGGCCTGCTTTCCCTGAACCTCTCCGTAACCATGAAGTCTATTGAGGGGAACAACGTGATAACTGTGTTCCTGGATCAAAGCCTGCCTTCCCTGACAGCGGTGAAAATCGGCGAGGAGCTTAAACAGCTTGACAATATCGGGGAATGTACCTTTGTGCCCAAAGATGATGCCCTTGCCAATATTATGGCAGGCATGGAGGGGGAGAGCGATTCCCTGTTTTACGGGCTTCAGGGCCTGGAGAACCCCCTGCCCGACGCATACACCATCTCCCTGACGGATTTAAGCCAGTATGATGCCACCATTGCCGCCGTCCAGGCAGTGGAAGGGGTGGATCACGTCTCGGATTACCGGGATACGGCCACCAAACTGAGCAACCTGGACAGGCTGGTGCGGTACTGCAGCATTGGCATTGTCATTGTGCTGGGGGTGGTGTCCCTGTTCATCATCTCCAACACAGTAAAGGTGACCATGTTTTCCCGCAGGATGGAGATAAACATCATGAAATCTGTGGGGGCCACAAACGGCTTTGTGCGCATCCCCTTTATTATAGAAGGAATGGTAATCGGCATGTTTTCCGGGGCCATTTCCGCCACAGTGCTGTATTTTGCCTATGATAAAGCAGTAGGCGTGGTATATGGCATCGTGACGTTCCTTTCCATTGTGGACATCCATCCCTATGTGTGGATGCTGTATATTGCGTATATTGTGGTGGGCATGCTGTTTGGTATGATGGGCGGCGTGATATCCATCAGCAGATACTTGAAAAAGGAAGGAGAAAACGCCATTGTTTAAGAAAAACCTGGGGCATAGAGGCCCTTCGTCGCTGTGCAGATGTTTAGCGGCGTTTGTAAGCCTTGTGCTGCTGTGCTGCGGCGGGCCTATGGCTCTTGCCGCCGATTCCCTGGAGGAGCTGCGGGAAAAGCAGGAGAGGCTGGAAGTCCAGAAGGAGATAAACGATCAAAGGCTGGAAGAGCTGGAAAAGACAGCGGAGGAGAAGGCTATCTACCGGGACGAGCTGAACCAGCGGATAGAATCTGTGCAGAAGGAGATTGACGGCCTGCGCACAGGCATCAATGAGTTAAATTGGGAGCTGGGGCAGTTGGAGGAGCGGATTGCCGGGAAGCAGGCCCAGATAGACAAGAGCATGGATCTGCTTAAAGCCCGCATCCGCGCCCTGTATGTTACCGGGGAGCCTTCCGCTGTGCAGGTTGTCCTGAACAGCCGCAGCCTGGTGGAGGTCACCCAAAAAACCCAGCTTTTGCGGGCGGTTACCCAGCGGGACAGGCAGTTGATTGAAAGGCTCAACGGGCAGATAAACGCTATTGAAGGGGACTTGGATAAAATCAATAGCGACAAGGAGCTGTTAGGCCAGCGGAAAAAGGCCCTGGAAGCAAAGAACACAGAGCTGCTGGAATTGTACCGGGAAGCCCAGGATCTGGCTGCAAACGCGGTAGACCAGCAGTGGGGCGTGGAATCCATCGCCGCCATGCTGGAGGGTCAGATGGAAGAAAACGAAGAAGCCATTGCCCAGTTGGAAGTGGAGATTTACGGCAGGCGGATTACCGGAGACTTTGTAGGGACAGGCACCTTTGTGTGGCCCATGCCCGGCTATACCTATCTCACCTGTAATTTTGGCGACGGAGGCCACCGCGGCATTGATATTGCCGGCGGCGATATTTATGGCAAGCCTGTTGTGGCGGCAGACGGGGGCACAGTGCTGTATGCCGGCTGGAATGACAGCTATGGCAATTGCGTCTTTATCGACCACGGCAACGGCTATGAAACCCGCTATGCCCATATGAGCGAACTGGCAGTGGAGACAGGGGAAGTGCTGGAGCAGAGCCAGGTTGTAGGCTATGCAGGCAGCACAGGCAATTCCACAGGGCCGCACCTGCATTTTGAGATTATCTATAACGGGGAGCTTCAAAATCCCATGGGCTTCTTCTAATCCCCGGAAAAGCCTTTTCATAAAGCCAGCCCTGCCCCCGGTTTGCCGGGGGTTTTGGTGGTTTTGGCGGAAACATTTTCCTGACAGAGGGGAGAGGCTCTAATTTATTCTTGCTGAATCTGGCAGGATATGGTATACTTAAATGCGCCCACAGCCCCTTTTATGGATGAGAAAGCCTGTTTCCAGAAAAACTGCGCCAGGATTTTCTCTTGGCTGTATGATTGGCCCTTTTTTCTGGCAGACTATCTCCATAAGGAGGTGCCTGTCAGCATGAAAAAAGAAACCGGCAAGAAAAGCCACACAAAAGCCATGAAGAATATGGACGAAGAACAGCAGGAACAGGAAGCGGAAGCTGTCTCTGCCCAGCAGAAGCAGATAAACGAGAGCGGTTCGGTAACAACCCATTGCCAAGGCCACACCATCCACTGCCTGACTGTCATCGGGCAGATAGAGGGGCACTATATTCTGCCCTCCCAGAACAAGACCACCAAGTACGAGCATGTTATCCCTCAGATTGTAGCTGTGGAGGAGGATCCGGAGATAGACGGCCTTTTAATGCTGCTCAATACGGTGGGCGGGGATGTAGAGGCGGGCCTGGCCCTGGCGGAGCTGGTGGCGGGTATGAAAAAGCCTACCGTCTCCCTGGTGCTGGGGGGCGGCCATTCTATCGGCGTGCCCCTGGCTGTGGCGGCAAAGCAGTCCTTCATTGCAGAGTCCGCTTCCATGACCATCCACCCTGTGCGCATGAACGGTCTGGTGCTGGGCATTCCCCAAACCCTGGAATATTTCCAGCGGATGCAGGATCGCATCACCAATTTCGTCACCCAGAACTCCAATATCAGCAAGGAGCGCTTCACCACCCTTGCCATGAACACCCAGGAGTTGGTGATGGATGTAGGCACAGTGCTGGACGGCCCTGACGCGGTGGATGAGGGCCTGATAGATTCCCTGGGTTCCCTTTCCGACGCTATGGACTGCCTTATTGCCATGATAGGCAGGGAAAAGAAGAAAAAGCATAAAACGGCGCAGGCGAAAAAGAAGGAGAAGTAAACGTCTCCCGGCGTTTACGCCGTTACATACCAGCATAATCCTGATAAACATAGAAAAAGGAGGCCGCCATGACCATTTTTGACGCTGCCCTGCAGGGCATTATCCAGGGGGCTACAGAGTTTTTGCCTGTGTCCAGCAGCGGGCACCTTTCCATCTCCCAGCACATGTTCGGCATAGAATTGCCGGGTATCCTTTTTGACATTATGCTTCACCTGGGAACGCTTCTGGCAGTGGTTTTCGTATACCGCCAGCTTGTGTGGCGGCTGATAAAGGAATTTGGTTCCTTGTGCAATGATGTGATACACCAGAAGTTCAAGTGGAGCGAAATGAACCGGGACAGGCGGCTCCTGATGATGCTCATCATTGGCCTGCTGCCCCTGTTCTTGCTGTTTTTGCCCATTCCCGGCACAGGCATGAAAGTGAAAGACTTTTCCGAAATGCTGGCTTCCGACAGTTCCATCCTGATGGAAGGGCTTTCCCTGCTGCTCACCAGTGCCCTGTTGTTTTTGGGTATCTTTGCAAACAGGCAGACCCGGCAGAAAATGGTAAAAAACCGGGAAGGGGAGATGGTGCCCTCTAAAGGCAGAAAAAAGCTGCACACCGCAGATGCCCTGATAATCGGCTTCACCCAGTGCATGGCGGCGGTGTTTCCGGGATTGTCCCGCTCCGGATCTACCCTGTCTGTGGGTCTGCTGCGGGGCGTCAGCCAGCAGGCCGCCCTGGATTATTCCTTTGTCCTGGGAATCCCCTCTATTGCAGCGGCGGCTTTGGTATCCTTGAAGGACATCGGATCAGCAGGGGAGAGCATTGGCGCAGCCCCGCTGATTGTGGGCATGGCAGTTTCCACTGTGGTGGGCTTTCTGGCTATCAAACTGCTGAAGTGGATCGTCACCACCAATAAAATGGAGATCTTCGCTTACTATACCCTGATTGCCGGGGGCATTGTCACGGTTTTAGGCATTATTGAACATATTATGGGGAAAAACCTGTTTACCGGGAAGCCGCTGTAGGGAGAAACCGGATAGTTCCGTGAGGAAATGGAGGGGGATTCATTTTGGCAGAGAAGAAAGGGGAGCCGGCACAGCGGAAAAGGCCGGCGGCGAAAAAGAGCGCGGCTCCTGCTAAAAAAAAGCCGGCAGGGGGAAGGGGCAAGGCAGCCCCGGCCCGGATGAACGCGGAGGCCATCCGCCAGCGCAATCAAATGCGGGCAGTGGTGATGTTCGCCTGCGCTATTTTCCTGGGGTGCCTGGTGCTGATTCCCGGGGATAACCTGTGGAAATGGGCGCATACAGCGGTTCTGGGCCTGTTTGGCAGTTGGGCCATGCTGTGGCCTGTGCTGATGATTTATATGGCCGTTGTCACCACCTTGGAAAAGCCCCGAGGCCCCATTACAGGCAAGGTGTGGCTCACAGTGGTGATTATCGTGCTGTTCTGCATGACAGGCTTTATCTTCGGCGGGATAAAGCTGGCGGAAGGCTTAAACTTTGGCGAGTACATAAGCGCCCTGTACACCCGTAACGACGGGGTGGGCGGCGGCGTTATCGGCGGGCTTCTGGGCCAGTTGCTCTTGGGAGCGGTCGGCTCCACAGGCGCGAAGATCATCGTGCTGCTCCTGTTGTTTGTGGCCCTGATGGTGCTTACAGGCACCACTCTTATCGGGCTGTTCCGCACTATAAAAAAACCGGTGGACGTGATGTCAGAAGGGCTGCAAAATGCCCGCCAGCGCCGGGAGGAGGAAAGGCTCATCCTGGAACAGGATCGCCACACCATAGACGTGCCCTTAGACCCGGTGGAGGTTTCTCCTGCTGTGGTGGCAGGGGATGTTTCAGCCCTGTTCCCCAAAGCGAAGCCCAAAAAGGAAAAGCCCCAGCGCAATGAAAAGCTGGACAAGCTTCAGGCTGTGTTTGGGATTGAGGAAGAAAAGCCTGCTGAAGGGCCTGTGCAAATACCGGAACCCCAGCCAGAGGCCCCGGAAACCCCTGCCATTGCCGAGAGCACCAGAGAGCTGGACGAGGCTTTAAAGGAGATTCAGGAAATGCCCCTGCCTGTGCCCGCCGCGGTGCCTGCGGATCCAAAGCCGCCTGTGCCTTTGGCAGAGATGGAGGATATTTCCTCCAGCCTGCAAATGGAAATGCCGGAAAAGGAGGAGCCTTCTGACAAGCAGGAGGAATTCCCCGGGGCCACGCCAGAGCAGCTTGCCCTCTATCAGGCAGCAGAGCAGATGCAGGATCCCGCTTCTTATTGCTTCCCTCCCGTAAGTATGCTGAAAGAAAGCCCCAAGGTAGATCCCAGCAAGGAAACCGAGGAGCTGCAGACCAACGGGAGCATTCTGGTAGACACCCTCAGCAGCTTTGGGGTGCAGGTGAAAATTCTGGACATCTGCCGGGGGCCTTCTGTCACCCGGTATGAGATACAGCCGGCAGCAGGGGTGAAAATCAGCAAAATCACCAATCTGGCTGATGACTTGGCCCTGAACCTGGCAGCCACCGGCGTGCGCATTGAAGCGCCCATTCCCGGCAAGGCGGCGGTGGGCATAGAGGTGCCCAACAAAACCCGGAACACTGTGTGTATGCGGGATCTGGTGCAGTCCAACGCCTTCCAGACCTCTAAGGGCAAGCTGAGCGCGGCCTTGGGCCGGGATATTGCCGGGCAGCCCGTCATTGCGGATTTGGCGAAAATGCCCCACTTGCTCATTGCGGGCACCACAGGCTCCGGCAAGTCTGTGTGCATCAATTCTATCATTATCAGCATCCTCTATAAAGCCAACCCCAGCGAGGTGCGCTTTCTGATGATAGATCCCAAGGCTGTGGAGCTAACCGAGTATAATGGCCTGCCTCACATGCTGGTTCCTGTGGTGACCGATGCCCACAAGGCCGCCGGCGCTTTGGGCTGGGCCGTTTCAGAGATGATGAAGCGCTATAAGCTGTTTTCAGAGACAGGGGTGCGCAACCTCTCCGGCTATAACGCCCTGGCGGAATCCCAGGGCTTCCAGGATGAAAACGGACAGCCCATGCCCGCCCTGCCTCAAATTGTAATTATCATTGACGAGCTGGCGGATTTAATGATGGCTGCTCCCAAGGATGTGGAGGATTCTATCTGCCGTTTGGCCCAGTTGGCCCGGGCCGCCGGCATGCATCTGGTAGTGGCAACCCAGCGCCCCTCTGTGGATGTGGTGACAGGCCTTATCAAGGCCAACATTCCCAGCCGCATTGCCCTCACCGTATCCAGCCCTGTGGATTCCCGCACCATTTTAGACTCTGTAGGCGCGGAAAAGCTGCTGGGCCGGGGGGATATGCTCTTTGCGCCTGTAGGGGTGAATAAGCCTGTGCGCGTGCAGGGCTGTTTCCTGGCAGACGAGGAGATATCCTCCATTGTGGAATTTGTGAAAAAGACCAGGGAAATAGAGTATGACGAAAGCGTGCTGGAGGAGATAGAGCGCAACGCTGCCAGCGAAGGCGGCCATGATGATGGCCTGGAAGGCGGGGGAGAGGGGCACGATCCCATGCTGGAGGAGGCAGTCAAATGCGTGGTCGAGGCAGGACAGGCTTCCACCTCCCTTTTACAGCGCCGTCTGCGGCTGGGGTATGCCCGGGCCGGGCGTATTATTGATGAAATGGAGCAGTTGGGCATTGTAGGACCTCATGAGGGATCCAAGCCGCGGCAGGTGCTGATGACTTATGCCCAGTGGATGGAGCGAAACATGCAAAGGTCTGATCCAGCCCCTCCGGCGGCAGATGGGCGGGCATAAGCCGGAAGGCCGGGCGCTTTTGTGCATCCGCCTGGGCCTGGTTTTAGGCGTGATGGTTGTCTTTTCCATCACGCCCCTGGGCGCAGGGCTTTTCAGCCGCCTTTTAACAGATTCCGGCTTCAACGCCCAGGCGGAAAATCTTGACGCTGCTTTTCTGCGCGTCCACGTGCTGGATGTGGGCAAGGCAGACGCTGTCCTTCTGGAAAGCCAGGGCTGTGCGGCTCTGCTGGACGCAGGCACCAGCGAAGACGGGGAAACTGTGGCAGATTATCTTCACCGGCAAGGCATTGAAAAGCTGGACTATGCCATCGTCTCCCACCCGGACAGCGACCATATAGGCGGCATGGCCCAGGTGCTGGCGGAAATTCCTGCGGCCTGCTTCCTGCGGGGGGAGTATTGGGAGGAACCGGGCCAGGAGGCGACAGATCTGCAAAAACTTCTTGCAGAAAGAGGCGTCCCGCAGCGGCTGCTGGCCCCGGGCGAAAGCTTTTCCCTGGGCTGTGCCAGCCTTACAGTGCTTGGCCCTTTAGAAGACTATAAAGACTCGAACAACAACTCCCTGGTGCTGAAGCTTGCCTGTTCTGACTTCACAGCCCTGTTCTGCGGAGATATGGAGAAAAAGGCGGAAAAGGACTTGCTTGCCTCTGGCGCAGACATTTCCGCCGACTTCCTGAAGGTAGCCCACCATGGCAGCCGCACCTCCACCACAGAGGATTTTGCCCAGGCGGTTTCCCCCAGGCTGGCAGTGGTGTCTGTAGGGGCGGATAACAATAACCTGCCACGGCAGGAGCCTTTAAGCGCTTTGGAAAAGGCGGGGGCCTATGTGCTGCGCACAGACCTGGATGGCAATTTACTTTTTTCCTATAACGGGGAGCGGATTTCCATCAGGAAAGATGCCTGAGAGACAGAAAAATGGTATAGAAAGGAACGAATACGGGGCATAGGCTTCGTATCGCAGGACGATTTTTATGAAACAGCTTATCATCGACCGCTATGAGGGAAAATATGCTATCTGTGAAGATGGGGAGCAGAAATATTTTGCCATCGAGCTTTCCGAGCTGCCGGAAGGAGCAAAGCCTGGCTGTGTGCTGGAAATTACCGATAACGGGGAGCTTTCCCTGAACCTGGAAGAAACCCAGCGCCGCCGCCAGCGGATTCTGGAAAAACAGCGCAGAGCCTTTGGCGGGTAAACTGCTAAGAAAAGAGCACCTGAGAGATCGGAGTCCCCGGTTTCTCAGGTGCTTTTTTCTCTGTGCCTTTGCAGGCACCTTTCCTGTTTCAGGGCATATACTGAAAGTGGCCCCTACTTCTGACGGGAATTCGGGGCACATTGAATTTAGGAGGTTTTTTCAGGCGTGAATATGAATCGGTATTCAGGCTTCCAGGCCTCTGACGGGCTGGATGGACGTTGTGGCTGCGGCGGTTGTCCGCCGAATGGCTGCCCTCCTGCTCCGCCGCCCTGTTGTCCTCCGCCCCCGTGGCCGCCTTGTCCCACTGGCGGCACAGGCATCACCGGCCCAACAGGTGCTACTGGCCCCACCGGGCCTACAGGCCCTACGGGAGCTACTGGCCTGCGAGGGCCAACAGGCCCTACAGGGGCAAATGGCATCACCGGGCCAACGGGGCCTACTGGTGCAAACGGGATTACCGGGCCAACCGGGCCTCGGGGCAGTACGGGGGCTGACGGCGCAACGGGTGTTACCGGGCCAGTCGGCCCTACGGGAGCCACAGGCTCAGACGGAATCCCTGGCCCCACAGGCCCGGTAGGGCCAACAGGCGCTGCGGGTGCCACCGGGCCAGTCGGCCCTACGGGAGCGACAGGCTTAGATGGAGCCACAGGCCCCACAGGCCCGGTAGGGCCAACAGGCGCTGC
>NZ_QWEO01000049.1 GCF_009936035.1 Neglectibacter sp. X58
CCAGAACCCCGGCAGGGCCTTTTAGCCTTGCGCTGCCTCCCTTTTATCCGATAGGCTCGAAATCTGCCGCCCCGTGTTTGCACAGCGGGCACACGTAATCGTCAGGCAGCTCGTCCCCTTCGTATACATAGCCGCACACCTTGCATACAAAGCCCTTCTTTCCCTCTAACTGGGGCCTGGGCTTGACAAAGTTCTGGTAGTAGGTGTATGTCATGGTTTCCACATTGTTGATAACACGGGCCTCTGTCACGCTGCAGATGAACATGCCATGGGTGTCTAAGTCCACATACTGCTCCACCTTCAGGGACATGAAAGAGTTGATAAACCGGGACAGGAACACCAGGCCGTTGTCAGAGCGCAGCACCTCTTCCCCCTTAAACTTGTCCGCCGTCCGACCGCTTTGGAAGCCGAAATTCTCAAACACAGAGAAGGGCGCGTCCTGGGAGAGGCAGTTGATATTCATCACGCCGGTCTGCTTGATAACGTGGTGGGAATAGTTTTCCTTGTTGATGGTGACGGCAATGCGGTTGGGGGTGTTTGTCACCTGGGTGACGGTGTTCACAATCAGGCCGTTGTCCTTTTTGCCGTCGTTGCTTGTCACCACATACAGGCCATAGCCGATGTTAAAGAGGGCGGTCATGTCGTGCTTGTCGGCAGTTTCGCTATGCTGGGCGATATAATCCTGGCACAGCTCCTGGGCCAGGGCCTCCAGCTTTTCGCTGCTCTCCGCGTTTAAGGCGGAGCGGATGGTGACGGTAGGCTCGGCAATGGTGATTTTCTTGCATTTTGCAAACATGTTCTTCATCACCTTCGCCGCCATAGGCGCCCAGGTGCCGTTTTCAATGAAGCCCACCGTGCGGTTCTGGTAATTGCGCTCGGTGAGGTGGTTGATAAAGGTGTGCATAAAGGGGAAGATTTCCGCGTTGTAGGTGGTGGTGGCAAGCACCAGCTTGTTGTAGCGGAAAGCGTCCTCCACAGCCTCTGCCATGTCGCAGCGGGCCAGATCGAACAGGGACACCTTGGGGCAGCCCTTCTGGCTGAGCTTTTCGGCAAACTGCTCCACAGCCCGGCGGGTGTTGCCATACACAGAGGTATAGGCGATGACAATGCCCTCGCTCTCCGGGGTGTAGGAGGACCACAAATCATAAAGATGCAGGTAGTGCCCCAGGTTTTCCTTTAAGACCGGGCCATGGAGGGGGCAGATAACCTGGATGTCAAGGCCCGCCGCCTTCTTCAGAAGGGCCTGCACCTGGGCACCGTATTTGCCCACAATGCCGATGTAATACCGCCTTGCCTCGCAGTCCCAAGGCTCGTCCGCGTCTAAAGCGCCGAACTTCCCAAAGCCGTCGGCAGAGAAAAGCACCTTGTCTGTGCTGTCATAGGTCACCAGCACCTCGGGCCAATGCACCATGGGGGCCGCCACAAAGGCAAAATCGTGGCGGCCTGTGGAAAGGGTGTCCCCCTCGGCCACTACTATCTGCCTGTCCTCAAAGGCTGTGCCGAAAAACTGCTCCATCATGGAAAAGGCTTTTGCGCTGGAGACAATGGTGGTGCTTTTATACATCTGCATAAAGCTGTGGATGCTGGCGGAGTGGTCAGGCTCCATGTGCTGGATGATGAGGTAATCCGGGCTTTTGTCCCCCAGGACGTTCTGGAGGTTGTCCAGCCATTCATGGGTGAAGCGGGCGTCCACTGTGTCGAACACAGCGGTTTTCTCGTCCAGCACCACATAAGAATTGTAGGCCATGCCGTTTGGCACCACATACTGGCCCTCAAACAGGTCTACCTGATGGTCGTTTACGCCTACATACCGGATGTCCTTTGTAATTTCCATAGTCTGCTCCTTCTTTTGTTTTGTATTCTTCCCCCAGGGGGCTTTCTTCACAGCCCATAGTATAGCATAAAAATTCCCATCTGCCAAGAGGAAAAGGCCTTTGGGACAGGGCCTGCCCCTGCGGTTTTTTATGGCATGGGCGCTTCGCCGGGGGAAAGGGAAAAACTTTGTGAAATTTGGAAAAGGGCTTGACATTCCCTGCGGTTTCGGCTGTAATAAGGAGGAGAGTATCGGGCGCGGGCCAGGGGGTTCCTGGGGCCTTGCTCCCAGCGAGGAGAGGTAATGTGAAAAAGTTTTTTTCCCGGTATAAGGGCAGCTATTTCTGTTATGTGCTGACCTTCTTTTTCTATTTCATGGCAATGGCCCTGTTCAGCTCCGTGCTTTCCGTTTACCTGACGGGCATTGGGAAGTCCGCGTCGGAAATGTCTTTTATCATCTCGGCCTCCGGGCTTTTCTCCTTTGCCATGGTGCCGGCGGTGGGATACTTAAACGACTTAACCCGCAGGCCCCGGCTTATCAGCACCCTGCTGCTTCTGGGGGTGGGGGTGCTGGGGCTGGTGTTCGCCGTGTGCCGGGCCACCTGGGCGCTGTTTTTGCTGGACGGGCTTATTATGTCCTTTATCAACTCCATCATGCCTATTACGGAGCGCATGGCCGGGCAAAGTAAATACCGCTACGGCGCTTTGCGGGTGTGGGGCACCCTGGGGTATGCTGTGGGCGCACAGTGCGCCGGCGTGGCGGTAGAGCTTTACCCGCCCATGGTGCTGTTTGCCGCCCTCTTCATTTCCTGCGGCCTGACGGCCCTGGGGTTTGCGGGCACAGAGGAGAAGGGGGAGGAGAAGGCGGAAAAAGCGGAAAAACGGGAGAAGCCCCCTCTTTCCTCCCTGGTGCAGAACAGGCAGTTCCTGCTGTATGTACTGGCGGCCTTCCTGTTTGCCGGGTGCTCCGGGGTGAACATGAACCTTGCCCCTGTGCTGCTTTCCAGCCTGGGGGTGTCCACAGGGGCAGTGGGCACGGTGCTGTTTTTCAGCACGCTGATTGAAATCCCCCTCATCCTGTTTTCCCACAAATACATGGATAAGTTTTCCGGCAAGGCCCTCATGCTTGCAAGCTTTGCCATTATCACCGTCCAGTTCCTGTTTTACGGGTTCTCCCGCTCCGCCCTGGTGGTGGTGGCGGTGATGGTGTCCATCAAGGCCATTGCTTCCACCCTGTTCCAGATGATCACCCTGAAAATGGTGCGGAACCTCCTGCCCGGAAGCCTTACCACCACAGGCCTTTCTGTGATAAACTCTTTAAACAGCGTGTCCATTATCCTGCTGCAAAATGCCGGGGGTTTTGTCACTGACCAGTGGAACATCCAGGTGCTGTACCTGTGCCTGGCGGTACTCACAGGCCTGGGGATGCTGCTGGCCCTGGGATTGCCTGCCTGCAAGGATGAAAAGGTGTTCTCGTGATGGCTGCAAGGGATTCGCCTGTTTGGCATATTTTAAAAGGAGCTGATGCATATGTACCGTTGCGCGCTTTTCGACATTGACAACACCCTGCTTATAAAAAAACCTACCATTGCTGAAATAGTTTATGAGCTGGCGGCGCGGGAGAACCCGTCCCTTACAATGGATGAGGCGGAGAAGGCCTACGCTGAAAGCGAATTGTGGCAAGGGCAGCAGATCCAAAAGGAGAACGAAACAGGGGTGCGCATGGCAGATGAGGAATACCTGGAGAATGTCACAGGCATTTACCGCCGCGCCCTGAGCCTGGGAGAGGAAGCCTGCCAAAGCCTTACAGAGCTTTTCGGCAGAGACTATAAAAAGGAATACCAGCTTATGCCCGGCGCCAAGGAGCTTTTGGGGCGGCTGCAGGCAGAGGGCCTGTCCCTGGGGATTGTCAGCAACAACCACAGCGGCGTGCGGAAGGTTTTAACAGACATGGGGCTGGAGGGCTTCTTTGGCTGCATGGTAATTTCCGAAGAGGTAAACCTCTATAAGCCTGACCCCCAAATTTTACAGCTTGCCTGCGAAAAGCTGGGCACAGCCCCTGGGGAAAGCGTTTATGTGGGGGATCATCCCTTTGACGTGCTGTGCGCCCACAGCGCCGGCATGGCGGCAGCCTGGCTGCCTGCGAACCGGTTTATGGAAATCCCCGCCTTTATAGGCCCACCCGATTACACCATTTCCTCCCTCCATGAAGCGGCAGGGGTGCTGCTGGGGGAGGCGTATAACTGCCGCACTTAAAAATACAATTTATGAAATGCACACTTCAAAATATATAGCCTTCTTGGGAAACAAATGGCGCTGGAAAGATTGTGCGGTCAAGGGGCGTCAGGCCCCTTGCAAGGTTTGGGGCGTTGGTCTCCGGTGGAGACCGTTCAACGCTGACCGAGTCGGTAGACGAGACCAGCGTCCCAAGGTCTTCTAGCGCTGAAAAAATTCCGCAAAAGGCCAATTAAGACGAGAGGAGCAGAAAAGTTATGGAAAAGCAGTTTCCGCGCACGCAGGTGGAGGGGATATCCCTCTCCCGGATGCTCATCGGCACAAACTGGCTCTTAGGCTGGAGCCATACCAGCGTCTCTGCCGACGAGATGATTAAAGCCCGGTATGACAGCGCCCAGGCATTCAGGCCTGTGCTGGAGGCCTATCTCCGCCACGGGGTTGACAGCATTATGGCCCCCTTCGGCCTTTCCCCAGAGCTGACAAAGGCTGTGAAGGAGACGGAACAGCATATGGGCCGGGAGATTGTCATGATAGACACCCCCACCCTGAATGTGGACGACACCCCTGAAGCACGCCGGGAGGCGGAGCGCATGGTAAAGGCTGCCGCCAGCCGGGGGGCAAAGCTGTGCCTGCTGCACCACTCCTGCGTGGAACAGCTTGTGAACAAAAACCTGGGGCAGATTCCCCGGCTGGACGATTACACCAAGATGGTGCGGGACGCGGGCATGGTGCCGGGGCTTTCCGCCCATATGCCGGAGCTGGTGGTCTATTCCGACAAAAACGGCTACGATGTCCAGACATATATCCAGATTTTCAACTGCATGGGCTTTTTAATGCAGGTGGAGATTGAGACAGTGGCTTCCATTATCCACAACGCCAAAAAGCCTGTGATGACCATCAAGTCCATGGCAGCGGGCCGCTGCTCCCCCTATGTAGGGCTTACCTTCTCCTGGAACGCCATCCGGGAGAAGGACATGGTGACAGTGGGGGCCTTTTCCGCAAATGAAGCGGAGGAGGACATTGAAATCTCCCTGGCGGCCATAGAGCGCCGCTTCCCCAACCTGGAAAAGCGCGCAAGCCCTGTGCAGAACCAGGCAGCCTTTGGATAATATAGTAAACGCGCTTGAAAATCGGTATGTACGATTTTCAAGCAGGCGGTTTTGTCGCTGGTTTCAAACAGGCAAATGCGTTTTGGCCTGCACTCCTCCTAGAGGGAGGAATCCCCGTCTGTATGAAGGGGCAAAGTCCCAAATGGAGAGCGGGGGCTTTGACATCTTCTGGCAGTGGTACACGCCCTATGCGGTTTTCAGCCAGGCCCGGGCCTGGCTGAGGCCCAAGATGACATTGGAAAAGCTGCGGTTTTTCGCCCAGGCATCCTCTCCCGCATATTCCGGTTGACTTTTGGGCAAAAAGTGAGTATGATTATAGTATGGATATGCATACTAGTTCTGGAGGTGCCCGTCTTATGAAAAAAGGGAGCAAGCTGGCTATTCTCATTGGAGTTGTGGCGGCGATAGCGGCCGTTGTAGCCTCTTTATCCGCGCTTCTGCTGTATCTGGACAGAAAGCGGGATGACGAGGAGTTGGAGCACTATCTGGATTGCTCAATCCAATGACCGGACCGGCAGAAAAAGGGAAAACGGCAGGGGAAAAATCCCGTGCCGTTTTTTTCTTGCCTGCAAGGGCTTTTCCGCCGTTTTAATGGGAGGCCGAAGCGGTAAACACCATTACAGAGCGGCGGCGGATGGTAAACCGCCCTTCCGGGCAGGGGCGGGGGCACTGGGCGCTTTCCCAGGTATCTGCTTCCATATTCCAGCAAAGGCCGGCAGGCAGGGGAGGCAAGGTAATGGTGAGATCCTCCCAGTAGGCGTTAGAGGCCACATAGACAAGCTGAGGCCCAGCTTCCTTGTCCCATCCGGCGAAAGCCACCCCCACATAGTGATCGTCCTTGGAGAAAGGCCCGTTGTGCCAGGGGTTGATGCCATGGAAGCTCACATCCGGGAAGCCGCAGGCCCCGCCGCTCATGTTGGCCCGGAGGATGCGGTGGGATTTGCGGAAAGCAATCATATATTTAAAGAAATCAAACATGTCCTGATGCTTTTCCAGCAGCGACCAGTCCAGCCAGGAGGTGATGTTGTCCTGGCAGTAGGCGTTGTTGTTGCCAAACTGGGTGTTGCAGAATTCGTCGCCGGCAAGGAACATGGGGATACCCCGGCTGCACATCAGGAGGGCAAAGGCGTTGCGCATCATGCGCATGCGCAGGGCATTCACTTCCCCGTCTGCTGTCTCCCCCTCCACGCCGCAGTTCCAACTATTGTTGTCATTGGCGCCGTCGGTGTTGTTCCAGCCATTTTTCTCATTATGCTTATAGTTATAGGCATACAGATCATAAAGGGTAAAGCCGTCATGGCAGGTGAAAAAGTTTACGGAAGCGTTTTCCCGGACATTCTCGGCATAAATGTCGCGGGATCCGGCAATGCGCAGGGCTGCTGCCTGGGCGCAGCCAGGATCCCCCTTGATATACCGGCGCATGTCGTCCCGGTACCGCCCGTTCCATTCTGCCCAGCGGTTCCAGGAAGGGAATGTGCCCACCTGGTACAGGCCGTCTGCGTCCCAGGCCTCGGCAATCAGCTTCACATCCCCCAAAATGGGATCAAAAGCCATGGCCTGCAAAAGAGGAGGCTTATCCATGGGGCTGCCGTCCTCGTTGCGGCCCAGGATGGAGGCCAAATCGAACCGGAAGCCATCTACCCGGTAGGTGGTGACCCAGTAGCGCAGGCAGTTCATAATCATCTGGTGGACAATGGGATGGTTGCAGTTTAAGGTGTTGCCGCAGCCGCTGAAGTTATAATAATGCCCGTCCGGCGTCAGCAGGTAATAGATATTGTTGTCAAAGCCCTTGAAGGAGAAGAAAGGCCCCTGCTCGTTGCCCTCCGCGGTGTGGTTGAACACCACGTCCAGATACACCTCAATGCCTGCTTTGTTAAACTCCCGGATCAGCTTTTTCAGTTCGTTGCCTTCCCGGTTATACTCCTGGCTGGCAGTATAGCTGGTGTTGGGTGCAAAAAAGCTGACGGTGCTGTAGCCCCAGTAGTTATAGAGCATCTGCCCGTCTACCATGCGGGAGTCCTGCATTTCATCAAACTCGAAAATGGGCATCAGCTCCACAGCGTTGACCCCAAGTTCCTTTAAATAGGGCAGCTTTTCCATCAGGCCTTCAAAGGTGCCGGGGTGCAACACGCCGGAGGAAAGGTCTTTTGTAAAGCCCCGGACATGCAGCTCGTAAATGATCAGGTCTTCCATGGGAATCAGGGGGGACTTCATGTTGCCCCAGTCAAAGTCATCCTTCACCACCCGGGCGCGATAGCTGTTCTCCTGCCAGAAATCTCCCTTGCCCCACTCCCGCTGGCCGGAAACAGCCTTGGCGTATGGATCCAGCAGATCCTTGGTAGAATCAAAGATAAGGCCCTTTTTCGGGTCGTAAGGCCCGCTCACCCGGTAGACGTATTCAAATTCCTCCATGTTCAGCTTAAACACGATCATGGAATACACGTTGCCGATACGGTAGTGCTGGGGAAAGGGCAGCACTGCGTAAGGCTCTTTCTCCCCCCTGTGGAACAGCACCAGCTCAATCCCCGTGGCGCTGAAGGAATGCACCGTAAAGTTCACGCCGCCGGGAATGGCGGTGGCCCCGTTTATTTCGTAAAACCCGGGGCGCACGGAAAAGCCGTTTATGATGTCTAAAGGCACCAGATGGATGGTGCGGGGCAGGTTCAACTCTGCGATTTGCTCTTTTTTGTTTATATCCATAACGTGTATCCTTCCTTCCAGGGCGCGATTTTCAACGGGTGTTTGCACCGGCGGAACCATACAGCCCCTTAAATTAAGAAGCT
This sequence comes from Neglectibacter sp. X58, assembly GCF_009936035.1. GTDB lineage: Bacteria > Bacillota > Clostridia > Oscillospirales > Acutalibacteraceae > Acutalibacter. The sequence continues at coordinate 7,940 of NZ_QWEO01000049.1, forward strand.
GTACCAATAGGCTCCTGCACAAACCTTTTCGGGAAATTTAGCGGGCTTCAGTGTTGGAAATCCTCGAAATACGCAAGTATTTCTTGCGGTTTCCGCCTTGAACCCCACAAAATTTCCTCAAAAATCTTCGCACCAATCCTATCGGTACAGCTTCTAAGGACATGTGCGGCTGCCTTGTGCAAACATACTCTAACATTATATACTATTTTCCTATACAAATCAACTGAAAATTGCGAGGTTTAAACAAATGCCGCCGGGTGCAAAGGAAAGAAGCCGACAGGTGGGTGTCCTGCCGGCTTCTTCTAAGAGGAAGTAAGGAGTTAAAATGAGGATATGATGAAAAAGAGTTTGTGGCTTCCTAAGACGGCTTTGCGTAAAGCTTGTGCCGCGCTTCCTTTGACCACGACCTTATGATACCCCATAAATGTGACATTTCTCTGAACAGTGCATGTCAATTTGCTAAACATTTTGTAAACACAAAGATTCACCAAAAATTCCCGCAAGTTTTCTTGACTTTGCGCCCCTCAGGGCAGTATACTCAAAGCAAACAGAAAAGAAAGGATGCGCGCTATGAAATTCCCCGATATGCCCTACAAACGGCCGGACTATCCCCAGGTTTACCGGGATCTGGAAGCCCTCACCGCCCGGCTGAAAGCCGCACAGACTGCCCCGGAGCAGGTGGCAGTCTACAAGGAGCAGGAGCAGCTTCTGTCCCATGTAAGCACACAGGCCACCATCTGCTCCATCCGCAACACAGTGGACACCCGCGACGCCTTCTATGAGGCAGAGCAGGCCTACCACGACGAGCAGGCCCCTCTGCTGGAGGAAAAGCTTCAGGCCTTCCATAAGGCGCTGGTGGAATCCCCCCTGCGCCCGGAACTGGAAAAAGAGCTGGGTTCCCTGCTGTTTTTAAACCTGGAGATGGAACTGAAATCTTTTTCCCCGGAAATCATCCCCCTCATGCAAGAGGAGAACAGGCTCACCACAGAATACCAGAAGCTGTATGCCAGCGCCCGGGTGCCCTTTATGGGCAAGGAGATGACCATTGCCCAGCTTGGCCCCTATAAGGAAAGCACAGACAGGGCCACCCGCCGGGCCGCCCTGGAAGCGGAAGGCGGCTTCTTCGATGAAAACCGCGCCCGGTTCGATGAGCTATACGACAAGCTGGTGCAAAACCGCACCCAGCAGGCCAAGGCCCTGGGTTTTGAAACTTTTGTGGAATTAGGCGCCCTGCGCCGCCAGCGCAACTGCTACACCCCGGCCCAAGCAGCGGCCTTCCGGCAGCAGGTGGTGCAGGACTTAGTGCCCCTGACCCTGAAGCTGAAAGAGCGCCAGGCAAAGCGCCTGGGCATTTCCGACTTCAAGTTCCACGACAACGCCCTGAAATTCAAGGATGGCTCTGCCACCCCCCAGGGCACGCCGGAGGAAATTATGGCGGCGGGAAAGAAAATGTATCAGGAGCTTTCCCCGGAAACGGCCTCTTTCATTGACATGATGTTTGAAAACGATCTGTTTGACGTGCTGGCAAAGGAGGGCAAGGCCCCTGGCGGCTACTGCACAGGTTTAGAGGATTACGGCTATCCCTTTATCTTCTCCAACTTTAACGGCACCTCCGGGGACGTGGACGTGCTCACCCACGAGGCGGGCCACGCCTTTGCCGACTATATCGCGGGCCAAACTGTAGATATCCATGCCCTGCGCTGCCCCACCATGGAGGGCGCGGAAACCCATTCCATGAGCATGGAGTTTTTAACCGCCCCCTGGCACCACCTGTTCTTTGGGTCTCTGACAGATAAATACGAGCTTTCCCATGCGGAGGACGCTTTGCTGTTCATCCCCTACGGCTGCCTGGTGGATCATTTCCAGGAGGAGATGTACCTGCACCCCGAGTATACCCCCCAGCAGCGCAACGAAGCCTGGCTGCGCTTGGAGAAGCTCTACCGGCCCTATATCGACTTTGACGGCCTTCCCTTCTATGGCCGGGGCGCGGGCTGGCAGCGGCAGCTCCACATTTACCTCTATCCCTTCTACTATATTGACTACTGCATGGCTCAGGTCATGTCCCTACAGGTTTTTGCCCTGTCCCTGGAAAATGCCAAGGCTGCCTGGGAGAAGTATATGTCCTTTGTGCGCCTGGGCGGCACCAAGACTTTTGTGGATCTGGCCCACGCCACAGGCCTGCGCAGCCCCCTGGACGAAGGCTGCGTAAAGGCTGTGTGCGAAGCTGCCTTCCAGTGGACAGAGGAGCACCTTGCCGAGTGAGGTCCTGCGGCTTCCGGGACATAAGGGGATTTTTGTAAAAATCCCCTTATGGATCCCCAAAAACTTTTAAGACGCACCGGGGTGCCGGAAACCCACGGCTTAGCAGGCCCGGTTCTTTGCGCTGGCCTTCTCCCAAATTTTCAGACGTACAAAAATGCCGGAGGGCTGCACAGTAAATTCGCAGAAATTTCATCCCTTCAAAGCGGCAGGGTGCCACAGCTTGGCTCTCTGCTGCTTTCTTTATCACAAAAAACTGTGGAGTTTTGCCAGAATGTTTTCGCAAAACTTGACATTTTTTCTGAAAGCAAGTATAATATGGATTCCTATAAAGTATGTTTATGGTTAAGGAGGAATGGTCATGGATTGGGGCAGCTTTATTCTGACAGAAGGCGATTATCTCCTGCGGGTAATCGTGGCGGCGCTGTGCGGGCTGGCAATCGGCTCGGAGCGGGAGGCCCGGCTGAAAAAGGCAGGCATCCGCACCCACACCATTGTCTCCATGGCGGCGGCCCTGATGGTGTGCGTGTCCAAATACGGCTTTTTTGACGTGGTGCATTATGACAGCGTCCAGGTGGACGCCTCCCGGGTGGCGGCAGGCGTTGTCACCGGCGTGGGATTTCTGGGCGCAGGCATTATCCTCAACCGCAAAACCAACATCACCGGCATCACCACCTCGGCAGGCGTCTGGGCCACCCTGGGCATTGGCATGACCATCGGCGCAGGCATGTGGGTGTTAGGGATAGGCAGCACGATTATTCTGCTGGTGCTGCAATACGTGTTCCATCACACCATGCATCTGGTGAAGGAAAAAAAGATGGGCCGGATGCACTTGCGGGTAAGGGAGGGGGGCGCGGCCCCAGAGCAGATTGCCGCCGCCCTCACAGAAATGCAGGTGCGGGTCATCTCCACCCATCTCAGCGTGGGGAAAGACAAAGCGGTGGAGGCCAAAATGGATGTGCTCTTCCCTCTGGACTTTGACGCGGAAAAGCTGGTAGAGCTTACCCAGGATTTCCCGGAAATCATCTCCATAGATACATAATCACAAGGAAAATGCAGGCGGCGCATGAAAGCCATGCGCCGCCTGCATTTTCCGCCCGGCCCGAAAGCCTCCGGGAGTGGTAAAGCCCCCGGAGGTGCCCGGGCTGGGATATTGCCGGACCTGGGAAATATAGTTAGAGGGTTGGGTAAGGCGGAACCCCTGTATCTGTTGAGAGGGGGTCATCCTTACACTACTTATTGTATAGCCAGAATCTTCCTTTGTCAAGCAACAAAGAGATTACAAAGCCGCCATTTTTACAGGCGCAAAATTCTGCTGGAAAGCCCTCCTGTTTTGTGCTATAGTTAAGACAATACCGCATAAGGCGGAAGCAAGGAATTGTGCGGTGTTGCCTTAAAATAAGCCGCCTGCTTGAAAGTTGACAGAAGCCAATTTTCAAGCGCCTTTGCCATTCAATATGCTGTATGATAAAAAGGGAGCCTGAAAAATCTATGTATATCTATTTGTGGTGTTTTTTTACATTTGCCTTTTTAGGGTGGTGCAGCGAGGTGGTCTATGCCGCCGTTGAAGAAAAACGGTTTGTAAACCGGGGCTTTCTCAATGGCCCCCTGTGCCCCATATATGGCTTGGGAGTTCTCACTATTGACTTCCTTATGAAGCCCTTTGGGGACAACCTGGCTGTGCTCATTGTAGGCTCCATGTTTCTGGGCACAGGGCTGGAGTGGCTGGCAGGCTTTCTGCTGGAAAAGGTTTTCCACCAGAAATGGTGGGATTACTCCGATAAGCCCCACAACATCGGGGGCTATGTGTGTTTAAGCTTTGCCATTGTCTGGGGTCTGGCAGGGGCGGCAGTGGTGCGGTTTGTTATGCCCTTTGCCGGGATGCTGGCAAACAAGATCCCCCGCTCCATTGGCTGGGTGCTGCTCACGGTTATGCTCTCCCTGCTCTTTGCCGACTTCGTGGTTACGGTGGTGTCTATTGCGGGCCTGAACCGGAAGCTGAAAAACCTGGAATACGTTTCCATGAAGCTCCGGGCCGGCTCCGACCGCCTGGGGCAGGGGCTGTACACCGGGGCCGCCGCTGTGCAGGATCTGGAGAAGGACTGGCAGAAAGAAGCAGCCCGCCTGAAAGAAAAGTACGAAAAGGGCCTGCAGGCAAATTATCTGCACAAGCGCCTCTTAAAGGCTTTCCCGGATCTCCACTCCCTGCGCCACAATGAGGAGCTGGAGGCCCTGCGGCAGAATGTAAACGTGTTCCGCCGCAAATCCTCTGAGGCTATCCGCCGCCGCAGCGAAAACGCCGTGGCAGTATACGAGGGAAAACTGCCCCAGGGGGCAGAGCGCCCCTTTGCCTATGGGCTTTGCTTCCAGAAGCTTTTCTGGATTTTCATGATCGGGAACGTGGCTGGCTTCTGCCTGGAGACAGTTTATGCCCTGGTGGTGCCGCCCCACCAGTTCCAGCTCCGGGTCAGCGTGGTGCTGGGGCCTTTCATCCTGGTATACGGCTTTGGGGCTGTAGCCATCACCCTGTTCCTCTATAAGATGTATAACCAGCGGGACGTGCTGATTTTCATAGCCAGCATGTTTATTGGCGGAGCCTTTGAATACCTGTGCAGCTTTTTGCAGCAGTCCCTTTTTGGCACAGTCTCCTGGGAGTACAGCGATTCTGTCTTAAATGTCAGCGGCCGCACCAACCTGATGTATTCCTTCTTCTGGGGCGTGCTGGGGCTTATCTGGCTGAAAGACCTGTATCCGGTTCTCTCCCGGGCCATTGAGCGCATTCCCAAAAAGCTGGGCCGCGCCTTAACCATCGGCGTTTCCATCTTTATGGCAATAGACATTCTTCTCTCTGCCGGCGCTGTGTTCCGCCAGTCGGAGCGGATAAACGGCGTCCCCGCCTCCACAGGCATCCAGCAGTTTTTTGATTACTATTTTCCCGATGAGTTCCTGGATATTATTTATCCCAGCATGGAATATGTGGGCAAGCCGGAAATCTTCACCCGCACCCCCCGGCTGCCCTAGAGGCTGCTCTAAACAGCACGAAGAAAGCAGGGCTTTGGAAAACCCAAGCCCTGCTTCTTTCCTGCCTGTTCATTTTTTCCAGCGCTTCAAGGTAGGGAACCACTCCAGCATAGCCTTTTCCGCCTGTTCCTCTGTCATGCCCGGATTGGCGGCAGCCATTTTGGGCGCGCAGAAGGCGGCCATCTCCTCCATGGTGCCGTTAAAGGTAAAGGCTCCCTTGTCCAGGCAGTATTTGCAATAGTCCCCGTTTTTGCTGCCGTCAGCGTTTGTGCCCTGCATGTCCGTTCCCTCTCCCAAAGGCATCCCGCAGCACTGGCAGAATTTTGGGTTCATTTCCTGCATGTCTCTCTCCTCCGTTCTAAGATTTTTTAGCTGTCTGCTATGGCTATAGGATACCATATATACCCTGACACCCTCTGTCATGGTTTATTTTTTTCGTAAATTTTTTTCGCCTCCCCGGCCAGGATTTTCTTGAGATACTTCGGCTCCACTACCTCCACCAGGGTTCCGAAAGACAGCAGGTATCCAATCAACCAGGCGTCCACAGGCAATTCCGCCCGGGCAAGGATATCCCCGTTTTCCCGGCGCTCCATCTGCGTCTCGTCAAACCCGTCATACACCCGATATGCCGCCTCCTTGGCAAACAAAAGGGAAATCCGCTGGTATGCAGGCTGGGAAGCGCTGTCCGGCTCCGGATACGGCTGCGGCACAAAAACCCTTCCCGTCACTTTCTGGCTTACGATGCGGTTCAGCCTAAAAACGCGGAAGTCCTGCCGCTCCAGGCAGAAAGCCTTTACATACCAGGCCGCGTCCTTATAGCACAGCTTCAGGGGCTGGATGGTGCGCCGGCTCCTTTGGCCATAGCTGCTCTCATAGACAATCTCCGTCTCCCTGTGCTGTATCACGGCTGTTTTCAGCCCTTCAAACTTCTCCTTGTCGCTGCCGCTGTTTCCCCAGCGGGAAAAGTCCACCTCCAGCCAGTTTTCCATATCAGCCTGAAAAACCGCCGACAGCTTTGCCAGAGTTTCTTTTCCCGAATACCCTGTGGCAGCAATGCCCTGCACTGCCGCCAGCACCTCCTGCCTTTCTTCCCGGGAAAAGGCGGCCCTGTCCAGGGTGAATCCCCGCAAAAGGCAGATGCCGCCCTTCCGCCCCGGCTCGGCGTAAACCGGGATGCCCGCCCCGCTTAAAGCCTCCACATCCCGGTAAACCGTCCTCTGGGAAACCTCAAATTTTTCCGCCAGCTCGGAAGCGGTGGCGCGGCCCTTGTCCAAAAGGTAGTATAGCATTTTAAAAAGCCTGCTGTCTGCCATGTTCCTCTCCCTTTCGCGCACAAAGCGGCCCGGAGGACGCGCCCCGGGCCGCTTCCCATTATGTTGTGATAAGCCTTACATTTAACCGCTGCACCCGGAACAGTGTCGTCCGTGTACTCCCCCGCCCGTAGGGCGGGAGAGTACATTTAACCGCTACACCCGGAACATCAAGTCCGCATAGGTGGGATAGGGCCAGCACTCTGCCGACACATGCATCTCCATAGCGTCCACCGCGCCCCGCAGATCCTCCATGGCAGGCACCAGCACGTCCCGGTAATAGGTGGCGGCAGAGAGTATGTTCACGCTGCGGGAACGGGGGTTCCCCAGCTTTTCGTCCAGATACTCCACCAGCTCAAAGGCCTTGTCCATCTGCCCGGAAAGCTTTTCAATCAGGGCAGCCTCCGCCCTGCAGGGCAGGGAGCTTACGGCTTGCCGCTTGGCGTTTACCGCCTCCGCCAGGCCCTGCACATACCGGCTCACAGCAGGCAGCACCTCCTGGCGCACCATGCCAATCATGGTGAGGGCCTCGATGTGCAGGGTTTTTACATACTCCTCCATAATCGTCTCATACCGGGCCTCCATTTCCGCCTCGGTATAGATTTTATGTCGGGCGAACAGCTCGATGTTTTTCTGATCCAGATACCGGGGCAAAGCGTCCACCGTGGTGGGCAGGTTGAGAAGCCCCCGGCGCTTTGCCTCCTCCACCCACTCTGGGGAGTAGCCGTCGCCATTGAAGATAATGCGCTTGTGGGCTGTCACCACCTTGCGCACCAGTTCCGTCACCCGGGGGGCAAGCTCCCCGGGGCCTTCCAGGAATTCCGCAAACTGCCGCAGCTCCTCCGCCACAATGGTGTTGAGCATAATGTTGGGGCAGGCGATGGAGATGGCAGAGCCTAAGGAGCGGAACTCGAATTTGTTGCCTGTAAAGGCAAAGGGGGAGGTGCGGTTGCGGTCAGTGGTGTCCATGTTTAAGTCCGGCAGCACATGCACCCCGGTTTCCAGCTTTTTAGAAGGAGCGCCCTCATAGGGCCTGCCCTCTTCAATGGACGCCAGAATGGCGGTCAGCTCGTCTCCCAGGAACATGGAAATAATGGCGGGAGGCGCCTCGTTTGCCCCCAGCCGGTGGTCGTTTCCGGCAGAAGCTACGGAAATCCGCAGCAAATCCTGATATTCGTCCACGCCCTTGATAACCGCCGCCAGAATCAGCAAAAACAAAAGGTTTTCTTCCGGCTTTTTCCCCGGCTCCAGCAGGTTTTTCCCGGAGTCTGTGGAAATAGACCAGTTATTGTGCTTGCCGCTGCCATTGACCCCGGCAAAGGGCTTCTCGTGCAGCAGGCAGGTAAGCCCATGCCGGGTAGCCACATTTTTCATCACTTCCATGGTAAGCTGGTTATGGTCGCAGGCGATATTGGTGGTGGTAAAAATGGGGGCCAGCTCATGCTGGGCCGGGGCCACCTCGTTATGCTTTGTTTTGGCTAAAATGCCCAGCTTCCACAGTTCCTCGTCCAGTTCCTTCATAAAGGCCTGCACCCGGGGCTTGATGGAACCGTAATAGTGATCCTCCAGTTCCTGCCCCTTGGGCGCCTGGGCGCCGAAAAGGGTGCGCCCGCAGAAGCGCAGATCCGCCCGTTTTTCGTAAAGCGCCCGGTCAATGAGGAAATATTCCTGCTCCGGCCCCACAGTAGTGATCACCTGCTTTGTCTTGTCATCTCCGAACAGCCGCAGGATGCGCACAGCCTGGCGGCTTAAGTCCTCCATGGAGCGTAAAAGGGGCGTTTTTTTATCCAGCACCTGCCCGCTGTAGGAGCAGAAGGCTGTGGGGATGTACAGGGAATCCCCCTTTACAAAGGCATAGGAGGTGGGATCCCAGGCCGTGTAGCCCCGGGCCTCAAAGGTAGCCCGCAGGCCTCCCGAAGGGAAGGAAGAGGCATCCGGCTCCCCCTTTATCAGCTCCTTGCCGGAAAACTGCATAATTACCCGGCCGTCGCTGGTGGGGGAGATAAAGCTGTCGTGCTTTTCGGCGGTAATGCCGTTTAATGGCTGGAACCAGTGGGTATAGTGGGTGGCCCCCTGCTCCACCGCCCAGTCCTTCATGGCAGAGGCCACGGCGTTTGCCACGGTGAGATCCAGATCCTTGCCCTCATCTATGGTTTTGCGCAGGGATTTGTACACATCCCGGGGTAGCCGTTCCTGCATTACGTCATCGTTAAACACAGCGCTGCCAAACAGCGCCGGCACGCTTTTCCTGTTTTCCGCACACGTTCCCATACCAGACCCCTCTTTCCTTTTTGTTGGTTGTTATTGTATCCCAACAGCCCGGATTTGTCAAGGCAGAGGGGGCACTGGGAGTGTCCAAAGGCGGAGTTAAAGGAAGTCAAAGAGCGAAAAAGGGACGGCAGCCCCAGGATGGCGGGAGAGATAACGGCTTTTCTGTGCGCCAAAGCGGTTATAAGCGCGAACGAAAACAGTAAGAATGGACTGAAGGTTCTCCAGCTTTCTGGGAAAGCACCTGCTGCGCCGTGCCAAAGTCGGGATATAATGCCGCAGGTCAGCGTTGACGCCTTCCACTGTGAAGGTATCACTTTTGTTATGGGCATTGAAGATGTGCTTTCCAGGGAAGATCATGTCCAGATAGCCGCTATACCCATCCGTGCAGTACTTCCGAGCCTCTGGGGCTGCATCCACCATCTGCTGGATTGTCCGGGAAGACTTGTCCACACTCACCACATGACCTACAATTTGTCGTGGCTCCCTGCACACCATCGTCATGATATAGATGTTTTCCCGCGTTTCCGTGCGGGGCTTGCGTTCCAGGAACCAGTACAGCTCATCCAGCTCTAACGTCTCAGGCGCGCAAAGAGTTTTGCACTTTTCCACATCATTCTTCGCGCTCTTTTTTATCCAATTTGCCACATCGGATTTGTTCATTCCCAGTATTTTTCCCACGCCGCAGCCGCTGATCCCGCCGTAGTACATTTTGATCGCCAGTTCTCTGGTCTCTTCCGGATACGCGTGCCGCTTCGGGTCTACAATTTCGACGTGTCCAGCGTCTTGTCCCACTTCACGCGGCTTTTGACCTCCGCCGCGAACTCTTCCGCCGTTACCATGATTCCGTGGCTGGCTTTCCAAGACCGATCATATTCGGCTTTCAATTCCTCTTTGGTGTCGTACAGATACCCGCGGTTTAGAATGAACTTTTCAAACTCATTTAGCGTCATGGCGCACCCGCCGTATAGCTCGGCGCAAAAGGGACGTATCCAATCTGCCCTAGGGCTGTTAAACCCCATCACGGTTGACCGGGACTATATCCTGATTGCCGGACTGCACCGGCTAGAAGCGGCAAAGCTGCTTGGCTGGGCGGAAATCGAGTGCAATGTCAGCAGCCTGGAGGGTTTACAGGCGGAACTTGCCGAGATAGACGAGAACTTTGTGCGGGCCGATTTGGAAACTCTGGAGTTTGGAAAGCTGCTTCTGCGGCGCAAGGAAATCTATGAAATGCTCAATCCATATGCAAAAAACGGCGGCGA
>NZ_QWEO01000050.1 GCF_009936035.1 Neglectibacter sp. X58
TTACAACAGAAGTGAAAGTCTGTTGTAATCGGATGCACTTCACTCTTTTAGAAAATTTTAGAAAAGCGCAGGAGGATCGTATAATGACTGGAGAAGAGGGCGCAGCACACCGTATATCTTATCGGCACCATAAGATTTTGGTTGAGATAGCCTACCTCGTTCTAATTATTGTGGCTGGCTTTACAGTTGGCATCAACCTTGTGTTACTGCATGAAACGCATCAAACCATAATCGCTAAGACAGACCGCCACATCTCTGAACTGTCCGCAAGCGTGAGCAACTCCCTTGCGCAAAGGTTTCAAAGAACGCTTCGAATTCTTGAATCTGTCGAGCTTAGTTATGATCAAGATGGTATATTATCATCCACTGAGCTGGAACGTCTGCATGAGAGGGCTGACTTGCTCCAATTCGAGTATTTTGCGTTTATTTCGCCAGATGGTTCGGCTGTCTGTTCCGATGGTGTTTCACGAACGTTTTCCCAACAGGCTGGAATTATGAAAGCGTTTGAAGGACAGGCTGTGATTGATGTCGAGTCATCGAAAACAGAAACAGACGAGCAGATTTTGAATATGCCGTTTTTTGCAATACCAATCCGCTCCCACGGTGGAACCGGAGAGATCACCGGCATTTTCGCTGCCCCTGTCTCGCCGGAACAGGAGGATTTCTATTTGGTACAATCCTATTACGGCGGAAATGTCTTTTTTAACCTCGTCAAGCCGGATGGGACCGAGATATTCATGACAACCCACTCCCACGTTTTGCCGGTTGATGAGCCGCAAAATTCTGACAAACAACATAATTTATTTGACACGCTGGATGCGAATGTGGAGATTATCAGCGATACCTCCGTAGATGATCTAAGGGAGGCCGCCGTTTCGGGCCGGAATGCGACGATACGTTTCCATCTTCCGAATAGTTCTTCCACGCAGACCGGCCAGCTTTCCCCCATAAGCGACACCGGCTTGTGTGTCTGGATGGTTGATACAGACGACGCCGTGAGCGAAGGGATTGACCAGATATTGCATATAGCATTTCGGATCAATGGTTTAGGGGTCGTATGCTTTTGCTTGATAATTACTATCCTGCTCTTTCTCTACCGAAAGAACACACACATTCTCATGGTCGATCCTGTTACCGGCGGTTACAGCCTATCCCGCTTTACCCAGGAAGCGGAGCGTTTGGTGCGTCATTCAAACCCAGGCGAATACACACTTATCGTTATGAATATTGTCCATTTCAAATATTTCAACGATACCTACGGCTCTGATGAAAGCAACCGCATCTTGAAGTATGTACACACCGCGATTCAGAAATATATGGAGGATGGCGAGATACTGGTCCGCTCTGGCGCGGATGATTTCAACCTGCTGATCCGCACGTCACGCAACAGCAATGAGGTAATCATTCAGAAGCTGGAGCTTATGGTGGATGAAGTCAATCGCTTTAATAAGGAACTTCCTAAAAAGGAATGGATTATGTTCAGGGTGGGAGTGTATCAGATTACAGATACCAGCCTGTCCGTTATTCATATGAGCGATCGGGCGAACATTGCCCGAAAAAAGCCAAAGATACCGGTTGGAGATATTCTGTATTCCTGTGGCTTTTATGAGGAAGAGGACCTCGCCCAGCTGCAAAAAGAGAACATCCTGGTAAACAAGATGAATGACGCGCTGGAAAATCATGATTTCAAAATGTATTTACAGCCGAAAGTAGACATTTCAACCGGAAAAATTGTTGCCGCCGAGGCACTGGTCCGCTGGCAGAACCCGGACATGGGACTTGTCCGGCCTGACGAGTTTATACCCCTGTTTGAACGCAACGGCTTTATCCGAAAGCTTGACCTCTATATGTTTGAGCAGGTATGTGCCTGTCTGCGCCGGTGGCTTGACGAGGGATTGCAGCCGGTTCAGATTTCTATCAATTTGTCCCGTGTTCATTTGGCGAACAAGGATTTTTTGAAGCCGTTCATAGCAGTGCAGGAAAAATACCGCATTCCGCCGGAACTTTTGGAATTTGAATTGCTGGAATCGGCGTTGCAGGAGTTCCCGAAGGCACTCCCGGAGGCGGTCTGTCAAATCCATCTGGCCGGTTATACCTGTTCTCTGGACGATTTCGGAAGCGGCTATTCTTCTTTGAACAACCTGGAATCTTTGGACATTGACGTTGTGAAGCTGGATCGCGAGTTTCTCAATACTGCCCACACAGAAGGTGACAGAGGACATATCGTGATCGAGGAATTGATTCATATGGCAAGACGCCTTGGAATTACAGTTTGCTGCGAGGGGGTGGAAACGGTAGAACAGCTTGCCTTTTTGCAAAAGTGCCACTGCGACAAAGGCCAGGGGTATTTATTCTCTAAGCCGGTTGAAGTATCTGTTTTTGAAGAAATGCTTTTTGGTAATTCACAAATAAAATAGCCAATCTGTGTAAGGAAAAGCAAAGAAAATGCAGGTGCAACAAAAACGGGTTGTTACGCTACCGATAGCAGGCGTGATACTGTCTTACGATCTATTCAAATGTTAAGGTTTATAGGAGGGGCAGATGCAGTCTTTAAGTAAGATTATTGGTAAACGGATTTGTTGCATTACATGGATTCTATCGCTTTTGCTACTTATGGTTTTGTTGACATTTCAGTTGACACATGAGCGTCACAAGGCTTATCTGGATGCAAATCGCACCTTTCTTCAAATGGAACAGATATTAGCTGAAAATCAGGAAGAGCTTGTCAAAATTGAGGAAGCATACAAGCTGGACTGCATCCACGCAGCAGAGGAAGTGTCCCGCATTTTAGACAAAAATCCAGAGGCGATTTATTCTATCGACAGGCTCAAACAGATTGCGGAAGAAACGGTGGTAGACGAAATTCATATTTTTGACCAGAAAGGAGAATTATTTTCTGGCACAGAGCCGCAATATTATGGTTATACGATGGATTCTATCGAATCAATGAACTTTTTCAAACCTATGCTTACGGATAAATCCTTACAAATGGTCCAAGATGTCACAGAAAATATGGCAGAAGGGAATCCGATGCAATATTCAGCAGTCTGGAACGACAGTGGGAGGTTTATTATACAAGTCGGAATAAGTCCGGTTTACTTTATGCTGGCATCGCAGAAGAATGATATCTCTTACATTTTTTCTTTGTTCCGCGTAAATCCAAACGTAAGCTATTATGCTATTGATGAGAAAAGTGAGGTAATTATAGGGTCCAACCGTTTGCAGGCTGTGGGAATCAAATGTTCTGATGAGGGGTTCCAGTTTGAGGATATAAAAAATAAGCCAAAAGGATTTTACAGCAAAATCAATGGACAAAATTCGTTCTGCGTGTTCAAAAAAATTGGTTCCAGTTATATCGGACGGATAATTTCTATCAATTATCTATACCAGGATATTCCTCATCTTATGCCGCTTATTTTGGCTGGCCTGATGATAATATCGTTTATCCTGACAATATTGATCAGAGGATATATGGATAGATTTGTGGTGAAAAAAATCCAGGATGTGATACAGAAGCTGAAATTGATCATGGAAGGCAACCTGGAAGAGCGGGTCAATGTCCAGGGCAGTCTGGAATTTTTAGAACTTAGCAGCTACATCAACCAAATGGTTCAGAATTTAACAAATGCCAATGATATAGAGCAGCACATTAACAAAGCCCTGCGAACTGCATTGAAAGCGGGCGAGCCAGAAAAATCCCTGGAGTGCATATTGGAATATTTAGGCAGGTTATTGTGCGGAAAGCGGTCCTATATATTTGAAAGAAACAAACTGGGGGGTGATGACAATACCTATGAGTGGGTTGCAGAAGGAGTTATGGCAGAAAAAGATAATCTGCAAAATCTCCCGTCTGAGGTCTGTGAACATTGGTATAAAATGTTTGCAGAAAATGAATATATAATGTTTGAAAATATAGTGGAAATGAAGCAAACAGACCCACTTCAGTACGAAAATCTAAAAAAACAGGGTATAGTATCCATCGCAGTAGTCCCATTACGTGATAGCGATAATGTGGTTGGATTTTATGGAGTGGATGACCCACCTGCGGAAATGTTAGCTCATACCACAACTATGCTCCGTGTCATGGGACATTTTATCGAAGCATTGCTTAGGACAAGAGATCTTGTAAGAAACCTGAAGCGGATGTCTTACTTAGACCAGTTGACTCAGATTGGGAATCGCCATGCACTCTGGGAATACATAGACAAAACACAGAGCAAGGATATTAGTATCGGTATTATTTACTGCGATATTACAGGCTTAAAACGGGTAAACGATAACGAAGGCCATGAAGCTGGTGACCGGTTGATCCTCTCCGCCTGTGAATGTATGAAAAAGGCGTTACATGGCTATGAGCTGTTTCGCTTGGACGGCGATGAGCTGTTGGCGGTGTGTACCAGAATCAGCGAAGCAGAGCTACATGAAAGCGTAAAGCAGCTTACAGGCAGCATGAATGAATACGCCGTTGTACTGGCCGTTGGAGCTGCTTGGAAAAGTGACTGTACAGAAGGGATAAGCGGTATAATGGCCGAGGCGGAAAATTTGATGTATAAGGACAAAGCGGCATATTACGCCGCCACCGGAATCGAAAGAAGGCGGCAGTGAAAAATAGGATGGTTACTCCCCTTCCTGATGCTTCGCATTATATTAAAAGAATCATCTGCATATGGGGGTATTTATTTTGTGAATGAGAGGAGAAATTAAGTATATCATGGATTCTTATCAAGAAAAGGAAAAGAAGAAATATAGGGTAAGGTTTAGTGGATGGATGATATTTAAGATGGTTGCCTGGATAACCATAATTCTTCTTGCTTTAGCTTTGCCGATTGCAATAATCGTTTTTAATATTGTAAATAAATAGATGCTATAATAATTTTTTAGGAGGAATGAGTTATGCTCAAAAATATGAAAACAAGAAATAGTTTGCCGCTTGGCTATGGTATTACGATTGGAATTTCCGTAATTCTGATCCTGATCTGTCTGTTTATGATGCTCAATATCAAGGGTAAATACGACGTACTGCTTGATAAAGAAGCCGTAGCGAATCAGGATATTTTGTACTGCCGGGTCAATGCGCTGCTGGTAGGGCGGAACATCCGCGACTCCTATCTTGTCCCCGGTTCTGAGGCCAACGAGGGGCTGCTCCAGACGGCGGAAAAAGCGCAGGCCAACCTGTTTGCCAGTATGGAATCGTTGAAGGAACATTTCCCGTCTCAGCTGGAGCGCAGTACATTAGACGAGTATATTACGACCGTTACTAACTGGGCTAATACGAATCCGGACCTGATTGAGTGGTATCGCCAATATGCCAGGACCGGGAATGAATCGTATCTTGAAAAGGGCATCGATTTTATCTATGAGGTAGACACGCCTGACCAGGAGAAGATGGCCGTAGCCGCAACAGCTTTGGACAATTATTTGGTTCAAGCCATGGCTGCCGAACGCCAGCGCATTGGAATTACAATCAATATCATCACGGCTGTCGTTGCTTTGGTTTCGGTGATTGCCACGATTGCGGTCATTGCGCTGGCTCTCATAATTATTAAGACCATCACCATTCCTGTTTCCCAAGTTCAGAGCGCCCTGGTCGGATTTTCGCAGGGCAATCTGGACATTCCCGTTGATTATCAGAGCAAGAGCGAGTTGGGTGTGATGTGTGATGCCCTGCGCAGCAGTCAAGCGACCCTCTCCGGTGTCATTCAGGACGAGGCATACTTGCTCAAGGAGATGGCGGGCGGAAATTTTGATATACATAGCAAAGACGACACTATGTATGTCGGTGCGCTGGAAACCGTTATTGAATCTATCCGGAGCATCAATCATCAACTCAGTGATGCGCTCCTGCAAATTGCCCAGGGGACAGACCAGGTTTCCGCCGGTGCGGATCAGGTGTCAACCGGCGCTCAGTCTTTGGCTCAGGGCGCGACTGAACAGGCCAGCACACTTCAGGAATTGACAGCAACCATTATGGATATTTCTGAGGCATCCAATCAGACTGACCTTGCTGCCAAAGACGCGAAAGCCAGCGTCCAAACGGCAGGCACGCAAGTAGAAAAAATGAATCAACAGGTAAATGTTTTGAATCAGGCGATGAATAAAATTGCGCTTTCGTCTGAGGAAATGGGCAAGATTATCAAGACGATTGAGGATATTGCGTTCCAGACGAATATCCTGGCTTTGAACGCTGCGGTTGAGGCTGCTCGCGCCGGTACTGCCGGAAAGGGGTTTGCGGTAGTGGCGGACGAGGTGCGCAGTTTGGCGGCTAAATCCGATGAATCTGCCAAAGCCACTAAGGAACTGATTGACAGTGCCATCAGCTCTGTTCAGGAGGGAAGTGATATCGTCGAACACGTCACTCAAGCTTTAGTTGAATGCAAGATCTTAACTGACGAAGTTGTGAAACGTGTGGATGTGGTTACTAATGGTGTTGAAGTTCAAACTGTATCTATCAAACAAGTGACCGAAAGTATTGACCAGCTTTCCTCAGTGGTTCAAACAAACTCTGCAACAAGCGAAGAATCTGCGGCAGCCAGTGAGGAACTTGCAAGTCAGGCCGTTACAATCAAGAATCTGGTGGGACGTTTCAGGCTTCGCCGTACAGATGACCATATTTATCCGGCAGCTCCCACTACTCGTACTAAAAAAACTGTTGTTAGTGGCATAGATGAGGGTAAATACTAAAAAACTTTGACACTTGGTTTACGAGATGGGCGCATGATGTTTTTTGAATCTTTGAACAGAAAGGAGCTTTGTGTTTTGCAATTACAAGAGGTTAAAGATGCAATTATTTCACAGATTGAAAACCTGTCAAATAATCAAATAGAATCGGTTTGGACTTATCTGCAAGAATTAACAGAAGCAAAAAATCATCAGGTAGATTTATTAAATCAATATCTGACATTCTGGTGTGATAAACAATTACTTGGCATTAGAATAACTAAGATTGTAGAAGTGATCTCAATGATTGAGATTACTCCGCTACCGGATTTTCCGCCATATATGACAGGGATTATTTCTTTACGGGACAACATGATTCCTGTCATGGATTTGAGGCTAAGGCTTGGAAATACGGAAACGCCTTATAACAACCATACCTGCATCGTTATTGTTGACATTCAAGGTCGTTCTTTTGGTTTGATTGTAGATGCGGTGAATGATGTGGAAAGGATTCCTGAACACGAAATATGCCCTCCGCCAACGCAAACAAACTGTGACGCGAGCTATTTAGAAGGAATTGCGAAGCGTGAACACATCATTTTGATATTATCTATTGACTACTTATTAAGCGAAAATGAGATCAATTCGATTTTGAACTTGCCTGATGACGTATAAAAATGTGACGATCTTCAAAATGTGTAATTTAGTATTATTGACCCAAACAAGGTCAAAAAAGGCAGGAAGGGAGCGGCGTCAGCCTTGGAGTTACCCGAAACTACACAACCAAATACCGTTGTGAGGTAATTAGGTGCCGCAATCCCGGCTGACCCATACCTTCTTTGTCGCATAGCGGTTAATTTTATGGAGGCCGTATATGCGTAAACGTCCCTTTTGATCGATCTCTGCCCTTATGGGGCAGAGGCTGGAAAAACAGTATAACACACCCAAACAGGGCGCAGATGATACATCAATCATCTGCGCCCTGTTTTTGTCTGCACTTTTTCGGCAAAAAGAAAGAACATTCTGGCAAAAAATACAAAAAGTGCGCCGCCTGGGAGCATAGAAACGACAAGCCACCCCCTGCTCCGCACCTTTTCTACATAGTCCGTCAATCGGACAGGCACCGCTGGCTGGAAATTATCCGGCGCTACACCGAAATCTCGGAGCTGGACGAAACCATCCTGTTTGAACTGGTAGACCGGATCGAGGTTGGCGATACCCAGATAATTAACGGACAGCGTATTTGTGAAGTCAAGGTATATTACCGCTATGTCGGGAATGTGGACGCGGCGCTGGCACAGGAAAGGGGGCAGGACTATGGCGAAGCAATATAAAGTTGGTATCTACTGCCGCCTGAGTGTGGATGATGCCTCCAATTCCGCAAAAGCGAAAGGCTATATCCCCAGCGATGAATCGGTGAGCATTGAGAACCAGTACGAAATCCTCTCCAAGTTTGTCATGCTCAATGGCTGGATTGAGGTTAAGACCTACCAGGACGATGGGTACAGCGGAGGGAATTTTCAGCGGCCCGGATTTTTGGAGATGCTGGAGGACGCAAGGCATGGCCTGATTAACCTGATTCTGGTTAAGGACCTCTCCCGTTTAGGGCGGGACTTTGTGGAGGTAGGCCGTTATACCGATGTCATTTTCCCCTCCCTCGGCTGCCGGTTCGTATCGGTTCTGGACTGTCTGGACAGCGAAGGGGACAACACCGAAAAGCTGTCAAGGGTAAACTTCGCGCTACGCGCCCTTGACAGCTTTTTCCGCCTTTGCTAATGGGCAGTCAAGAGGACGAAATCAGTAAACTGCTTTCGCCCTCAACTTATTATGGGATTTGTTACGCAGTAGAGGTTATTTTTCTCTTGATTTATGCGGCTTTGCGGGCGTTGAAATGGCGGGGTAAGGGTTTTATATGTCTGCTCTCAAAAACGGTGTTCTATTGCGTAACAGAAAAGCAGAGAACCGACCACTAATGAAAGTGATATGTTCTCTGCTTTTGCTTGCACCCTGTTTGTCTGCGTTGATGATAAGTTGTTGTAAATACTTCCTTATCAACGTAAAACTAAGGGCTTGCGGGATTTTGCGGGTGCAAAAATCCTAGGGGTCGTGGATGGCGATGTGGGGTCAGCTAAGGGGTCGTAGAACGGATAAATGGCTGTGTAGAGCGGTTTTGGAAGGGGTTGCGTATGGAGTCGCAGCCGTCCTACGGAAATCTTCCCGTTTCGGAGAGACGTGAATTGAGCGGCAGTCCGAACCCGTTTTTCAGAGCGAGGTACTACCTCAAAATTTGCGCCGCTAAACAAAGAAAAGGGACTTCCAGAAAGCCAAAAAAGTAAGAAAAATGTCAGTGGACATAAGCGGACACTCTGTGGTATCCTGTGTGGTTGCAGAAAGGAGGTCCGCATATGGCACAGAAAAAACTTTTGACAAACGGCAAGGCCTTCAAGCGAACAGACAACCGCTGGGGCGGTACAGTCTGGTACATGGACGAGAAAGGGGAACGTAAGCGTAAATCATTCTCCGGCACCACCAAGGCAGAAGTCACCAAGAAGATGACAGACTACGTTGCGGCCTTCAGCGATGCCTTGCAAGAATCGGACGAATCCCGCAAAACACTCAAGGAGAGCATGACTCATTGGCTCCAGGTGTTCAAGTTCCCCTCAGTGGAGCGCACCACTTACGACCGCTGCGAATGTACAGTAGAACACCAGATTTTTCCTCTGCTGGGAGAGAAGGTGGTGGGTGACATCACTGCCGCTGATTTGAAAGAAATACTGAATCACTGGATGGGTGAAGGCTACGCTTATACCACAGTGAAGAAAGTTTACATTGTCCTCAACGAGTATTTCCGCTACCTGACCCAGCAGGAAATCCTGGCAAAGAACCCCATGAATAGCGTACCCATGATAAAGAAGTCAAACTTTATGGCGGCTCAGAACAAGGAAGACCTGCCTACGCAGGAAACGGTTACCGTGTTTACGCCAGAGGAAATAGAAAAATTCAAAGTCGAGGCGTTCAGTAAATTCAGTAACGGCAAGCCCAAGTACCAACAGCCCGCCGCATACATCCTCATGCTGAACACAGGATTGCGGACAGGGGAACTGTTGGGCCTGCTTAACAGCGACATCAATCTAGAGGGCAGATACTTGGAAGTACGTCAAAACGTCAAAGAAGTGTGCAGGCGTGAGGGAACGGAATACCTTCCCGGCAGGGAGGTAAAGGTAGGCAAGACGAAAACAGCCACCAGCAAGCGCCGTGTGCCCCTAAACGGGGTCGCACTCGAGGCGGTAAGGGAGTTGCGCCTGGAACGCGACTTCGGCCCCGCGGCGCCCCTTGTGAGCGACGAGAAAGGTGGCTACACCAGGCCAGTAAACTTCCGCAAGAGGTACTACCGGATTTTGAAGGCAGCGGGGATAGAAAAGAAAGGCCTTCACAGTCTCAGGCACCATTTCGCGACCCAGCTTATAAACGGTGTGAAACAGCCCGATGGAACGATTCTTGCCCTATCACCCCGCCAAGTAGCCGACCTTCTGGGCCACAGCACCTCACAAATCACCGAGATGTATTACGTCAAAAAAGACACCACCCGCCTACAGGGAATCACAGATGGTTTCGAGTTTTGATGCGTTTTTGATGCTGTACCAGACGGAATTATTGCGAACGGATGCCACCAGACGAGAAACCGCCGATGCTCTGGTGATGATACGACAGGTGAGAGGGCAGCAAGACAGCCACCCTCTCCCCAAATATTTGTCAGAATATACCCAAAAAACAAGCGCCGTAGACCCGAAAATCTACGGCGCTTTGGCAGGGGCAGAAGGACTTGAACCCTCGGCACGCGGTTTTGGAGTGGATGTGGAAAAGGCATCAGCGGACATATACCAGCCAAATTTCCGCACGGTTGAGCCGTTTGTGTTTCCAAAACTCGCGTCCCGATAAGTTTTGATGATTTATTGATGATACCCCAAAATCTCGACCCCGAAAGATCGACGCTCAGCTCAAAATTTGTGCCGCTAAACAAAGAAAACTCAGAAAGGTTCATCCTTCAACTGCGCTTCACAAAAGGCCTCCAACTCTGGCACATCCTCCATAACAGTCACCCAGACCCGTTCCATATCCATAGCTCCGTAATCATGGGCAAACATATTCCGCATATTTTTGATTGCCCGCCAGTTGATACCCAACTCCTTTGACCGTGCCACAAAATCCTCTGAAAATCGGCCGGTCAATTCGCCAATTTGCAGTAGGTTCATACCGACAGAATCCGCATAATCCGGATTATCCGCGAACCACTAAAATGAATCTCCAAAGCGCTCCACAGTACGGTCGATTTTGTGGCAATACTGCAAGATATGCTCCAAAATCTGCCGGTCTTTACTGGGCAAGCTCATAAATCAGCACCTGATCCTTTCGTAGATTTTCCGTGAATACAATATTCGTTTCCTTGCCTAAAGTATTGGCGGTGACCATGTCTAGTCCTTTCCCAAGGGCCTCTTCAAAGTCGGCGTATAGCGCGCCCAGGGCAAATAGCCCACGCAGGGCAGGAGCGTCCACGCAGAGGTCAACATCACTGGAGGGAGTGGCTTCGCCCCGGGCATAAGAGCCAAATAGATACACCTTTTTTACGCCATGCTTTTTTGCAATTGGCGCAACGATACCTTTGATTTCATTTATCGTGTAAACCTTTCGCGTCATGGAGAATCCCCCCCTTTGTGAGTTCAGTATAGCATAAAAACCGATAGCTTCAAGCACGATCCTTCCCCATCATTCCTCCCACTTCACCCGCTCAGTCAATGAAACGTTGGTCGCTGCCTTGAAGGAGAGCTCTGCAGTGACCCACCCGACAACGAACAGCAAAAGCAGAATCCCCACTGCGGGCAAGGATATCGCGGAAACTTTCACGTCGAATATCTGCGCCAGCAGCGCATAAGAGAGAGCCGACCCAACTGTAAACGCCACCAGGCCGAACAACCCGCCCGCGCTGTTTTCATACAGCAGCATCCGGCGAAGTTGTGCGTGGGTCATGCCTACAGTCTCCAGCATGGCGAACTCCCGCCGCTGGACGGTAGATGTGAGGGCGCTGTTTACCATGTTCATCAGCCCGATAAGGAGGATTATCCCGCAAAGACTGTACCCTGTCAGTTGTATGGCCCCGAGCCGTTCCTGCAATTTCTCTAGGTCCAGGAGCTTTCCGCCCAAAAGATAGCTGAAACTTGTGTCGCCGGAACCGACTCTACGACCCTCTGTCAGGGCTTGCGCCTCTTTAAGAAGCGCGTCCTCTCGGCCCTCTTTCGCGTTCACAAGCACCTTGAACACAGGGGCGTCCGGGAACTCTCTCTCAAAGACGCTCTCGGGCAGCAGGAAATACACTTCCTCCACGCCGAAGTGATTCGCCATGGGATCCCCGCAAATTTCCGCCAGAGCTGTCCAGAGGCCAGAGGACAGCTCCGCAGGGATGACTTCATATTCTCTTTTTAAGCCGTCTGAGGAAAGCGCCTCCCCAGGGGAAAACTGTATATCCGGGAGAATCTCCAGCTCGTTTTTTGTGAAAACGCACAGGACATGTTTGCCGTCGTACAGTTCCTCCCCGTCATAGTGAAAAGACTTGCTTCTATCATCCCGGTACACCACAATATCCCGGCAGAGCTGGTCGGGGATGGAGAGAACGGCGGTTTTTATCCTGCCGCTGTCAAGAATATCCTGGTACTTCTCACGCTCCCACTCATATTCTGTTTTTTGCGCCAGAAACGAGCGAAGGCTCTCTTCCAGACTGGGAGAAATATCTGCCTCTACCTGCCCAAAGCGCAGAAACTGCATTTCCTCCACGGTATCAGACGCGGCAAACTTCTCAATCATATCCGGCTCCACCGCAATGAAGCTTGAGATTTGCGTAAGTGCATCAGGGATATGGCCACTGCGGTTCCCCAGCCCCAGCCCCAGCTCCACGTCGAACATCCCGACCCTTTCCACGTCCACAATCATATCCGTAAGCCCACCCACCATCACAAACAGCAGCACGGACACCACCGCCGAGAGGGAAGTGACCAGCATCCGGCCACGGCTTCGACGCAGCCCCGCCATAGCCAGGCTTCTGGGGGAGGCGGGGGCTTCCCTGCGCTTTTCCTTTTTGGGAGCTTTGCTTTCCAGTTCAGCCGAAACCGACTGTATGGGCGTCATTTTCTTGATACGCGCCAGGGGCCGGAGCGCCGAGAAGAACAGCGTAAACAGCGTAAGCCCCCCGCTGAGCAGGACAATAATCGGGCTGAACCGATAGGGCAGCACCTCTCCGCTCATGCTCATAAACACAGGGGCGAGCAGCCGGAACCCAATGAAATATCCCAGCAGAAGCCCCACGGGCAGCGCCCCGCAGGCAATAAGCCCGGTCTGCATAAGGGTCAGCTTTTTCATCTGCCTATGGGTCATTCCGATGACCTTCAAGAGTCCGAAGGCGCGCATGTCCTGGGTCAGGGCGATGGAATAGACATTGTAGATGAGCAAAAACGCCGCGAAGAACAGCACTCCTATCACCAAGAGTATCAGCAGAACGTTGCCCGGCTGGAGTAAGTTGCCCAAATCCGCACCCACATAGGCGTTGTTGATTTGTGTGCGCGGCTCCTCCCCGGGGAGCTCCCATGGGGACAGCCGTTCCAAGACCGCGTCCAACCGCTGCTCTATCCCGAAGCTGCTGTGAAAGTTCATCATGACGCTCAGTTCCAATTCCTCTGCCACGTTCTCTCCATACAGCGCTACCGCCGGGGGCGGGGAATCCGCGTCGCTGTGATAGAAACCAGAAACCGTGTAGGTCCTCTCCCTCACCATCGGCTCTGGGGTATACGCGCTTATAATAAAGAAACGGACCTGATCGCCAATGGAAAGCGTGGGGAACGCTTCCCGGCAGAGCATAATATCGTCTAACCTTTGGGGGAACCGGCCCTCGGTCATTGTCATAAAGTGGTGGGGAAGGATGCCCTCCCTGTCCACAAAAGCCATCCCAAACCCTTGCCTTATGCTGTTCGCCTCTGCCGGCTCCTCCCAGTGCACAGGGGCATACGCTGCAAGAAATGTTTCCGAAACCTCGGGGGCGCTCTGAATTTCCTCCCGCAAGGCTTCCCCGGAGATAGAATATCCGGTATCAACGATCAACGCGTGCACATCGGAGGTAAACGCCAGCATTTTGGAGAGCTGTACAGAATCCACAGCGCAGTAGGCGAAGCTTATCACCGTCATGTACAGCACCGCCGTGAGCACCACCGCCACTGCCACAAACCCGGTGCGCAGCCGGTGGGAGCGTATCTGCAAGCGGGCAAGCCGGAAAATCATTTTGAGCCCTCCCCGCTATCGGAAATAATGCGCCCGTCCTCGATGCGTATGCGTCGGGCGGTCATCTGAGCCAGCTCCTCGCTGTGGGTTATCATGACAATGGTCTGGGACAGCTCCCGGTTGAGCTTTTCCAAAAGGAGCATGACTTCAAGGCTGGTCTTGCTGTCAAGGTTCCCTGTGGGCTCGTCGGCCAGGACGATGTGGGGCTTTGTGGCAAGGGCTCGGGCGATGGCCACTCGTTGCTGTTGCCCGCCGGAGAGCTGGGAGGGCAGGGCATACCTTTTTTCGTAAATGCCAAGGGTGGAGAGAAGCTGTTCGGTTTCCTCCGGGTCAGCTTTCAGCTTGTCCAACCCCAGGGGCAGGACAATGTTTTCCCAGACATTCAGCCCGGGGATCAGGTTGTAGCTTTGGAACACGAAGCCGATGTAGCGCCGCCGGAACACGGTGAGCTCGTCGGGCTTGAGGGAGTAGAGGTCCGTGCCGTCGATGGTGACTGTGCCTGCTGTGGGACAGTCAATGCCCCCCAGCAGGTGCAAAAGCGTGCTCTTGCCGCTGCCGCTGGAGCCCACCACAGCCACAAATTCCCCCCGCTCTATGGACAGGGTCACGCTGTCCAGGGCCCGCAAGGTGTTGTCGCCGTTCCCATAAATCTTTGTCAGTCGATCCGTTTGTATCAGCATAATTTGTACCCTTTCGTTTGATTTTTGCCTATTATAACAAACGAATCTTTCGAGACGGTAACGAAATCTTTCAGTTTTGAAAGATTCTCTATTCAGTGGGCAGAAAAATGCTGAACCGGCACCCCACTCCCTCGCAATTCTGACAGAATACGCGGCCCCCTTGTGCCTGCACGATCATCCGGCACAGGGTAAGGCCAATCCCCACGCCAGAGGCGTTCCGGTTGGTTTTGCCGCGATAGAAGCGCTTCCAGATTTCCGGCAGTTCCTCCTCGGGGATGCCAGGGCCTTCGTCGAGGACATCTAGCCGGATGTATGTCTCATACCGTTGAGCCGCAACGGTAATTTTCGAGTTTTCCGGCGCGTATTTGACACTGTTATCCAGGAGCGCCCCCAATGCCTCTGCCGTCCAGCGCATATCAAGCAAAGCGGTCAATCCTTCGGGAATTTCTACGGACAGGACGATGCTTTTCCTCTCAGCTTCCGGCACAACGGCTGATAATGCCTGGGCTGCCAATGTTTCCACCGATTCTTTCGTGGGATGCACATTCTCTTCAATAAGCCCACCCTCACAACGAGAGAGTTTCACTAAAGCGTCCAGGAGAAACTGTAGCTTGCTGGCCTGCTGGGCGATTGCTGCCGATTCAGCGGAAGGTGGTAATAATTCGGCGTACATCCGTGTAGCCGTCAACGGCGTTTTGCACTGGTGTGCAATGTCGGAGACCAGCGCGGCCAGGTTGCGGTAGCTTTCCGTAACACGTCTGTCCCGCGTTTCCTCCTCGCCGCGTTTCAGCCTGAGCTGCCGCGCAAGCGGTGCAAGGCTGCTTTCCCGGACGGCAAAATCATCTTTACCATCCAGTACTTTCTGTACATCGTCCAGCAGCCTTTGCCTCCGCGTTTTCTCATACATCGCAAAGCCCACGGTGACAAGGCCGGAAAGTGCCGCATAGCAAACCGTGGGCCAGATGCTGCCCACATAAAGACTGTTCACGAGGCAGAACACCACTGTCAGAATGAGCCAAACAACGAGGAAAAGCAACGTCATGTTTTGTCACCTACCCACATATAGCCCAGTCCGTAAATGGTACTGATGCTTTTCTCACCTAACCGGCCCCGCAAGCGGCTGACTGTAACGGACAGGGCGTTTTCGTTCAGTTCCTCGCCGCCCTCCCAGAGAGCGTCGGTCAGGGCCGCCCGAGACAGCACATTGCCCGCGTTCTTCACCAGTACCGCCAGCAGCTTATATTCCGTGGAACCGAGATACACTCTTTCGCCGTCTACAAAAAAATCCAACGACGCAAAATCGAACCGGTACCGTCGGTCTGCATACAAATCGCTTCGCTTTTCTGTGCGCTCTAATAAAGCGGCAATGCGTTCCCTAAGTGCCATCAAAGAAAATGGTTTTTTCACATAGTCGCAGGCTCCGGCACGAAAGGCGGCTACCTCGTCGATCTCTGAATCCCGCACGGTGAGGAAAATCACGGGGATTGTCATTCTGCGCATGAGTTCGCGGCAGAAGTCGATGCCGTTGCCATCGGGGAGGTTGCAGTCAAGGAGCAGCAGGTCAAACTGCTGAGCGTTTATACGCTGGGCGGCAGAGGCGAGGTCCTCCGCGCCCACCGCCTCCATCGTATCAGAGGCCAAAGACCGGCATAATCCAGCGCGAATCGCCTCGTCGTCCTCAATAATCAAAATTCTCTTCATGCGCGTATCCTCCCAGCTCCAGCGCAGCCTGTGTGTAATCCTGCGAAAGCGTATACTTAAATTATAACCGTTTAGGGGAATAAAAGCAACGGTCGGTGGGGAATTCTGGCAGTTATTCTTTTAGCTGGCAGGCATGAGTTTACCACAAAAAGCTATTTTGAGCCAAATAAAAATAGCGTAATATAACCAAATTACCGTAAACTGTTGCCAGGCCAGATAAAGAGCAGGTATGCAGGACTATGAAAGATTATCCAGCCTCAAAGGGTGCAGAAAGCCGTCAAAAAGACAAGCAGGTTAAAGCGCGGGGTCTACCGCGCGGAAGACATCGGACGGCAGAGCCGACCGTCGGGGCAAAATGAGGGATTTTTCTTTCTGAAAATCAGGGGTCGGTGGATGAATGGTAGTTTTAGGCAAGAATATGCACGAGATAACCTGCCCATGGGGCAGGGCAAGCATAGCGTCCGGCTATACATCCGTCCGCATGAGCCGGGAGTTCCCGGCTCTCCCCCTGCCCCCTAAAGGGGAGTTGGAATGGCTTTGCTCGGCGCTCAAAATTTGCGCCGCATAAACAAAGAAAGAGCTTTTTCGGGAGGGCAGAAAAAGTAAGAAAAATGTTAGTAGACTTTCGCGGCAAGGTGTGGTATGTTGTGTTGTTGACGAAAGGAGGCCGACAAGCATGGCACAAAAGAAACTGCTTACGAATGGAAAAGCCTTTAAGAGAACCGACGACCGCTGGGGCGGCACAGTTTGGTATATGGACGAGAAAGGGGAGCGCAAGCGCAAATCGTTCTCCGGTACTACCAAGGCAGAAGTCACCAAGAAAATGACCGATTACGTTGCGGCCTTTAACGATGCCTTGCAAGAGTCAGATGAGTCCCGAAAAACTTTGAAAGAGAGCATGACCCACTGGCTCCAAGTGTTCAAGTTTACTTCGGTGGAGCGCACAACCTACGACCGCTGTGAATGTACCGTAGCGCATCAGATTTTTCCTCTGCTAGGAGAGAAAGTAGTAGGTGACATAACCGCCGCAGACCTCAAGGAAGTGCTGAATCACTGGATGAACCAGGGCTACGCCTACACCACAGTCAAAAAAGTGTACATCGTCCTCAACGAGTATTTCCGCTACCTGGCTCAGCAAGAAATCCTGCAAAAGAACCCTATTAACAGCGTACCCATGATAAAGAAGTCAAACTTCATGGCTGCGCAGAACAAAGAAGACCTGCCCACACAGGAAACGGTCACAGTGTTCACGCCAGAGGAAATAGAGAAATTCAAGGCTGAGGCGTTCAGTAAATTCAGTAACGGCAAGCCGAAATACCAGCAGCCAGCGGCCTACATCCTCATGCTGAACACCGGCCTGCGTACCGGGGAGCTGCTGGGCCTGCTCAATAGCGACATTGACCTGGAGCATAAATATCTTGAGGTGCGCCAGGGAGTAAAGGAAGTGTGCAG